>DASRDU010000015.1:0-41990 GCA_035652435.1 Blastocatellia bacterium | reverse complement strand
GCGGGATGAAACGCTATCGTATCTTGTCAGACCGCCTGCGCGTACACGACATCGAGCTATACAACGTGATCTTAGGCGTGTGCGCAGGTCTCTGGAACTTCTATCTGACATATTGATTTTACACATCGCAACAAGCCTAATGATCATCAAAAGGGGCCGGGGCTGTCCGGCCGGAACAGAGGAACAGCCCTTGGCAATGACGGGAGAATCCAATGCTTCGTAACCTTCGCGTTCTGTTCGGCTGTTCGAGCCTCCTGCTCTGCATCGCGCACACCGCCGCGGCGCAAAATAACAACACGGCCTGCGCGCCCAATATGAGGTTCGGGAGTCTGCTTGACGGCGTGCAGATCAGCGGGCAGGGCAGGCTCGTGTTCGGCGAAATGATCGCGACCTGTCTGCCCGAACCGGCGCGGCAAAGCAGTTCGAACTATCCTTACGACCCCGACGACGGCGGGAAGTTTTCGACCGTCGTCAAAAGAGCCAGTGGTGAGGCGCTGACCACTTACGTCTGGTACGTGGAAAAGATCAGCAGCCTCTGGGTGATGAATCACTACAAAGTGGTGGGCGGCGAGGCGGCAATCAAACCACTCACGCCGGGCGATTACGTGCTGGAATTCGCCGTCGAAGACAAACCTTTTCTGCGGCTTCCCTTCTCCGTCGCGACGACAAAGAACGAGGACATCTACAACCCGGGAACGATTTATCTGCTCAACGGCGCGTGGAATGATTACGGCGCGTTCTGGTACCTGAAGCCCGAGCGTTACACGCAATTCCTCGTCTTCCTGCGGGACACCGGCAAACCGAATCGGCAGGGCACGCCCGTTGATCTGAAGCTGATTCGCGTGAAAGACAACAAAGTGCTGGCCACGAGCCGGCCCGACGACGCGGTGCGGCTCAAACCGTCGTGGAACCTTTTCAAGCTCAGTTTCAATCCGGTGTCAGACACGGGCGAGCCTGCCGCTTCGGGCGAATTTCACGCGAGCGAGGTTCTCAAAACGGATGGCAACTACCTGGTGCGCCTCTCGCTCGACGGCAAACTTTATGGCGAGTATCAATTCACGGTCAAAGGCGGCCAGATTCAGTATCAGGGCCGCCAGCTGCGCGATCCGGCCAGCCCACTCGTGCAGATTGAAGACGTAAACAACTCCTGGTGGATCAGGCGCAGGTGAGTCCGGCAGAACCTGCGAACCCGGGGCTGACCATTCCCCCGGGGAATCCACTTCCCGCCTTCCTCAATCGGGGGCAGCTGAAAACCGAACGGCTGCCCCATCACCACGACATCACCAATCCATCACCAAAACCTCATGAATGGATCCGTCCTTCTCCGTAATATCCACCCGGGCTGATGATGGTGTCGGAGCGATGGGGCGAAACAACCGGACAAAGGGAGGAACCAATGAGTACGTCTACGGTCAATTTGATGATGAGGCCATCAACCACGAGTCTGGCGGAGAACGGGAATGCCCGGATGGACAGGTCGCGGATTCAGGCGTGGTTCCACTGGGGCAACCGCCACCGCAAGCAGGGGCGTTATGAGAGTGCCGAGGCGCTCTTCCGCCAAGCGCTCACGCTCGCACGCCAGACCTGCGGCACGCGGAGTCTGGAAGCGGCTCAGGCGCTCAATCACCTCGCGATGATCTCGCAGGAGCAGGGGGATTTCAAAGGCGCGGAAGTCGCCTACCGGATGGCGCTCAGCACAATCGTCGCGCTCTTCGGTTCCGACCATCGGCGGGCGGCGGTCATCTACTATAACCTCGCGACGCTCGAGCTGGCGCGCGGCGATTACGCCTCGGGCGAGCAATATGCCCGGCGCGCGCTCGCGATTCGCGAGGAGACGTTCGTGCTGAATCAGGCCGACGTGGCCGAAGCCTGCTCTCTGCTGGCGGCGCTGCTCGACGGGCAGCACAAGGAAGAAGAGGCGGCGCATTATTACCAGCAGGCGATTGCCGTCTGCGAGTGCGCCTTCGGGCGGGAACACGACGAGATCGCGGACGACCTCTGTCACCTGGCGGAAGTCTTCCGGGCGCAGAATCGGATGGCCGAAGCCGAGCAATGCTTCGAGCGCGCGCTGGCGATCAGGGAGAAGGCTTTCGGGGCCGGCACGCTCGAAGTTGCGCTGACCCTGACCAACCTGGCTGCGCTCTGTCACGCACAGGGCAGAGAGGATGAGGCCGCCAGGCTCCTGCGTCGCGCCCAGGTGATTTTTGATAACACGCTCGGCCAGCAGGACTGGCAGGAAATCGCCAGCCTCGAACATTACACCCGGCTGCTGCGGCTGATCGGCCATCAGATGAAGGCGACCTCTCTCACAGCCAGTGTGACGTAATCACACGAGGAACTGACACCGGGGTCAGTCATCTTCTGGTGACAGAGTCGTAACGACCGACTAAAATGGCGCGGCCTCCTACCGGAGGGATTGGGCCGTGATCTCCTTTATCATCCCTGCTTACAATGAGGAGCGGCGGGATGATCCGGAATCGGCGGCTTGATCTGACCGGCGGCACCTGAGTCGGAAGGCCTTATTGAGAAAGCTGAGAACGGCGTGGCCCTGAGTTTGCATCCTGATCATCGCATTAAAAAAGGCGATGATTCAGGAGAAGGAGATATTTCCATCCATTGAAATCGTCATCAACGCCGGTTCCGGCGCGGATGACAAGGAAGCCGTCTGCCTCCGACTCTCTGAATTTTTCAGATCAAACGGAATCCATGCACGCATCTCGCTGGCCGCGAGCGGGGCAGAGATTGTCGAACTCGCGCGGCGGGCGGCGGGCGGCCCCGGGGCCACAGTCATTGCCGGAGGCGGCGACGGCACGATCAATGCCGTCGCCTCGACGCTCGTCGGCACTGATAAAATGCTCGGCATCCTGCCGCTCGGGACGCTCAATCATCTCGCCAAAGACTTGCACATCCCGCTTGACCTTGAAGCGGCCGTCCGCACCATCGTCGCGGGCCACTCAATCAGGATTGATGTCGGCGAAGTAAACGGCCACATTTTTCTCAACAACTCAGGTCTGGGCCTCTACCCCAGCATCGTGGATCAGCGCGAGAAGGGGCAGCGGCTGGGGTATGGCAAGTGGCCGGCATTCTTCCGGGCAGTGCTGACGGTGCTGCGGCGTTACCCGTTCCTCGCCGTCCGTCTGAGCGCTAACGGTCAGGCGTTCGTGGGCCGCACGCCGTTTGTCTTCATCGGCAATAACGAATATGAGATCGAAAGCCTGAATCTCGGCGCGCGGGCGTGTCTGGATGCCGGACAGCTGAGTCTGTATATGACACACCGCATCGGACGGCTGGGGCTCGTGCGGCTCGCACTGCGGGCGCTCTGCGGGCGCCTGCGCGGGGCGAAAGATTTTGTCGCCCTGTGTTCTGAGGAGATCTGGGTGGAGACCCGGCGCCGGTACGTCCGCGTCTCCATAGATGGCGAGGTCATCATCCTGCCCCCGCCACTGCACTACCGTGTGCGACCGGGCGCGCTGCGCGTGATCGTCCCGGAAGCCCCCGGGCAGGAAATGAAGTAATGAGGTGATCATGCGGACTCTCGTCCATCTCTCCGACATTCATTTCGGTCGGGTTGATTATTCGACGATCAACCCTCTCGTCGAGGCGGTCAGGGGCGTCAGGCCGGATCTCGTCGCCGTCTCGGGCGACCTGACGCAGCGCGCCCGGGCCACAGAGTTCGAGGAAGCGCGGGCGTTTCTGGACGCCCTGCCTTCGCCGCAGATCGTCGTCCCGGGCAATCACGACGTGCCGCTTCACAACGTCTACACGCGATTCCGGCGACCGCTCGATAAATACCGGCGCTACATTACTGACGACCTTCAGCCATTTTACGTGGACGAAGAGATCGCCGTGCTGGGCGTCAACACCGCGCGCTCGCTCACGGTCAAAGGCGGTCGCATCAACCGTGATCAGGTCGCGCATATCCGCGAGCGGCTATGCAACCTGGGTGATCAGGTCGTCAGGATCGTCGTGACCCATCACCCTTTCGACCTGCCGGAAGACCGCGGCGAGAGGGATCTGGTAGGCCGCGCGCGCCTGGCGATGGAGACGCTCGCGGACTGCGGTGCTGATGTCCTGCTCGCCGGCCATCTTCACACGGGGCATACGGGCAGCACCGCCGCGCGTTACGGGATCGCCGGGCACGCGGCGCTCGTCGTGCAGGCGGGCACGGCGACTTCCACGCGGGGCCGGGGCGAGCCGAATTCATTCAACGTGCTGCGAATCGAGCGGCCACACATTACCGTCGAGCGCTGGGACTGGCAGCCTGAGCGGGCGCGCTTCGCCCTCTCCGCCAGCGAAGTCTTTCGCCACACGCCCGACGGCTGGATGCCGGACCATCCGGGCGAGATGTGAAGGCACGATTCCCTGTCAGCTCGATAGTATTAATCCGTGTCCGACAAGCTGCCAGCTTGTCGCAGGCTTCGACAGATGGCTCTGTCGGAAATACTCGACAAGCTGGCAGCTTGTCGGACACGGGGATGAATCTCCCACGCAACAATTCAGCCTGAACCATATCGGGTGGCAATCGCACTATATCGCTCGAACGCATTAGCGCAATGCCGGACCGCCTTGGTCATTCCACATCCCGCAGGAGAAAAACTGCCTCCCTCCTTTCAACTTACCGGGTTGCTCTTTAATCAGCGCGTCTGGCAGGTGATTTGCAATTGAGGGTCAGCCATACAGGGAGGTAATTATGAAAATTTCAATGACGAAAATTTACGCGCGCGCGCGGATGCAGGCGGCACTGCTCGCGCTCGCTCTGGTCATCGCCCCGTTCTCAGCCGTCGCTGCCGGCGTCAGACCGGGGTTCAATCTATTCTCGCCGCAGCAGGATTATGAGATCGGGCGGCAATCGGCACAGAATGTCAATCGCCGGCTCCCGCTCGTTAATGATTCTCGTGCCGCAATGGTCAACCGCATCGGGCGGAGGCTCGCGGCGGCGGCGCCGGGCGCGCGGTTCCCTTACGAGTTCCGCGTGGTGAATGACTCCGCCATCAACGCCTTCGCGCTGCCGGGCGGCTTCGTCTACGTCAACCGCGGCGCGCTCGACGCGGCGCGCAGCGAGAATGAAGTCGCCGCCGTCCTGGCGCACGAGATCGCGCATGTGTCTTTAAGGCACGGCACGAATCAGGCGTCGAAAGCATACCTTGCGCAGGCCGGTCTGGGGCTCATCGGCGGGGTGCTTGGGGGTCGCGGCGGCAACGTCGGGCAGATCATCGGCGCCGTCGGTGGCTTCGGGTTGAATACGCTGTTCCTGAAGTACAGCCGCTCGGCCGAGTCGCAGGCCGACCTGCTCGGCACACAGATTATGCAGCGCGCCGGTTACGACCCGCGCGGGATGATCTCATTCCTCCAGACGATTCAGCGGCACTCGGGGCGTCGCTCGGTCGAGTTTCTGAGCGACCATCCGAATCCCGAGAACCGCATCGCGCGGCTCGAACGCTCGCTCAGGCCCTCGCCACGCCGGAGGTAAGCCGGGGCAGGCAACCACTCAGTCACCGGCTCAACCTTTTTCACCAACGCAGGGGCAGATCTCAGGTGTCTGTCCCTGCGTTTTGATTTCCATCCTGCCTCACCATCCCCTGAATTATCGGCACTGTGAATAGGGCTGGGCGACTAATGCTGGGAGCGCGAGCGTCCCGCTCGCTATGGCTTAAACCCAAGGCCCCATGAAATTCGCTCGGGCTTTAATTGCATGCTCGGCGAGCGGGACGCTCGCGCTCCCAGCGTTAGTCGCCCGGCTCTGTTTATAGTTTTCGCCCGGGTGAGCGGGGCGTGACCAAAACCTCACCAAAACCTCACCAAAACCTCATGTCCGGGGTGAGCGCTCTGCCTATACTGCGGCCACGTTGACAGTGCCGCACGAATGGGCGGCTGACAGCGTGGGTTTTTATGTATTCGAGCAGGCAAACATCAATTTGCTCTGGTCGCCGGGAGAGGTAGCCGATGTCGAACCACGAACTCTCGATTCAATTCTTTCTGCAACTGGCGGTGATCCTGGGGGCGATCCGGCTGGTCGGCCGGGCGGCGCGACTGGTCGGGCAGCCGCAGGTGGTGGGCGAAATGATCGCGGGCGTGCTGCTCGGGCCGTCGCTGTTCGGCTGGCTGCTGCCGGAATTGCACGCGGGGCTCGTGCCACCGGCCTCGAAGCCGATCATTTACGCGGTCAGCCAGATCGGCGTGGTGCTTTATATGTTCGTCGTCGGCACCGAGCTTCAGGTTGACCTGATCCGTTCGCGGATGCGCAGCGCGCTGGCGGTCTCGGCCTCGGGCATCGTCGTGCCCTTCGCGCTGGGCGGGCTGCTGGCCTGGTTCCTGATGCGTGATTACCAGTTCTTTGCGCGCGGCGTCGGATTGCGCGAAGCGGCGCTCTTTCTCGGCGCGGCGATGGCGATCACGGCTTTCCCGATGCTCGCCCGGATCATCCACGAGCGCGGTCTCGCGGGCACTTCGCTCGGCACGCTGACGCTGGCCGCCGGGGCGATGGACGACGCCGCGGCCTGGTCGCTGCTGGCCATCGTGCTGGCGAGTTTCGGCGGCGACGGCGCGATGGTCTGGGTGGCGATTGGCGGCGCGGCGCTCTACGCCGTGGTCGTCCTGCAGATCGGCCGGCCCCTGCTCGCGCGGCTCGAAGCGGGCGCGCGGCGCGAGGACCGCGTGACGGGGCCGATGCTCGGCTTCGTGCTGATGCTCCTGATGCTGGCCGCGTGGTACACCGACTACATCGGCATTCACGCGGTCTTCGGCGCCTTCCTGCTCGGCACGGCGATGCCGCGCGGGGTCGTGACGCGCGACTTGCAGCGCCTGCTCGAACCCGTGACGACCAGTTTCCTGCTGCCGCTCTTCTTCGTCTATTCGGGCCTCAACACCGAGCTGGGGCTGGTGGTGACGCCGGCCTGCGGGTGGCTGACGGCGGTGGTCGTGCTGGTGGCGTGCGTGGGCAAAGGGGTGGGGTGCTGGCTGGCGGCGCGGGCGAGCGGCGAAACGAATCAGCAGGCGATGGCCATCGGCGCGCTGATGAATGCGCGCGGGATGATGGAGCTGATCATGCTCAACATCGGGCTCGAACGCGGGATCATCACGCCGACGCTCTTCACGATCCTGGTGATTATGGCGGTCGTCACGACGCTCATGACCTCGCCGCTCTTTGAACTGATCTGGCGGGGCCGCCCGACGCCCGCACTGCCGCGGGCCTGGCGTGTGGCGGCGGGCAACTGAACTCGAATCCGCAACCCGATGAGAGGAAGCGTGAATGGATCAGGAGCAGATACGGAATGCGAAACAGCGACTCTGAAAAACCGGGCGGGATCGAATGGGCGCAGGTGACACCGGAGGCGGTGGTCGTCGCCACACGTGAGCGCGCCTGGCTGCACCGGCTCGACGCTTTCGACGCCGATGACCCGTTCGCGCAGCCGATGCGGTGCGCCGGGAGTCTCGTGACGACTCGCAACCTGCTCGACGGAGCCATCAGCGCCGCGCAACAGACGGTCATGCCGACGGGCGGGCGGCCACGCCTGAGCGAGGCGCGGTGGGTGTGGCGCCTCGCCGGTTATTACCACACCACGCACGCCACGCCGCGGCTGATGGCCGAAGCGGCGGAGCGGTTCCGGGCGGCGGGGCGAGAGGCGCTCGCGGATTACGCGATGGAAAAAGTTCGTGACGAGGGCGGGCACGATGAACTGGCGCTCAGGGATCTGCGCGCCCTCGGAATTCGCGCCGAAGAGGTCGTGGCGGAGATGGTCCCGCCCACGGCCGCGGCGCTCGTGGATTACTTCACCCGCAGCGTCCGCGCCGCGAATCCGGTCGGGTGTGTGGGCTACGCCTACGCGCTCGAACGGCTGGCGGTGACGAACGGGCGGGATTACCTCGGGCAGGTCGAAGCGGCGCTGCCCTCAGGCATGCGCGCGACGCGCTGCCTGCGCGTTCACAGCGCAGAGAGCGCGGACGCCAGGCACGTCGAGGACGCGCTCATCGTAACAGCCTCGCTCCCGGCGGCAGACCGGCGGCTGGTGGCGCTGGCCTGTTACGAGACGGCTTTGATCGCCTGCTCGCCGCCTCCGGGCGGTCATTTGTCGGAAACGGCGCTGCGGCAACGCGTCGCGGCGTTCAGACTGCAACACTCAAACTGAAGAACAACCAAAGGAGAAAACAAAAATCATGGCAGCAGCACAAGTCGCATTCACACCTGAATCACAGACCGCCTGGCGCGGCATCATCGCCAAAGCCTGGGCCGATGAGCAGTTCAAGTCGCGCCTGATGGACAACCCGAACCGGACGCTCGCCGAAGCCGGCCTCTCGATCCCGGCGGGCGTCAACTTCGTGGTCGTCGAGAACGAGCCGGAGCGCGTTTACCTCGTCCTGCCGACCTGCCCCGCGAATGATCTGGCGGTGAAGGAGATGACGCACCTCGAGAGCGATTACGATCCAGGCTTCTAATCACTTCTGATCAGTATCGCGAGCGGTAGTGAGTGCAGCTCTCGTAACTGGCTCGTTGTGAGAGCCACGCTCGCTGCCGCTCGCGGTACTGATCCTGCACTTGTCAACGACCGCGAAGAAACGAAGACCACGAATCAAAACAAAGGCGATTCTCGTTCACTTCGTCTCTTCGCGGTTTCATCCGATTCAAAACTTCCGGAGTGATTCATGAGCATTGAATATCGAGACTGCGTAGTCATCGGCGGCGGCCCGGCGGGCAGCACTTTTTCGGCAATCGCGAGGAAATACGACCCGTCGCTTTCAATCACCGTGCTGGAGAAGGAGCGCTTCCCGCGCTACCACATCGGCGAATCAACGATCCCGGCGGCCAACGGCGTGCTGCGCGACCTGGGAGTTTATGAAGATCTGGGGCGGTCAACTTTCGTCAAGAAGATGGGGATCGTTTTCGTCTGGGGCGAAAACCGCCAGCCGTGGAGCGCCGATTACCTGCGCCTGCGCGAAGTCAAACTGCCCGACTCTGGCGCCGACATCATTGACGTGACGGGGCAGGATTTCCGCGGCGTCGTGGACAGGCTCGGCTACCTGGACACGCCGGTCACGGCCTTCAACGTGCGCCGCGCCGAATTCGACAAGATGCTGCTCGACAAGTCCCGCGATTTCGGAGCCGACGTGCGCGAAGGCACGCGCGCTACGGCCATCCTGCGCGACACTTCGGGCCGCGTCGAAGGCGTGAAGTGGGAAGACGACGCCGGGCGCTCGGGCACGATTATGACGCCCTTCCTGCTCGACGCGAGCGGCCTCATGACTTTTATGACCAAAGGCGAGCGCGAATTCGATCCCGACATGAACAACTTCGCGGTCTATGGTTATCTCTCGAATGCGGAATGGAAAGTCACTTTCAACGGCAAACGCGACCGTTCGACGGTCTTCATCGCCGCGGTTGATGAGGGCTGGATCTGGTATTTCCCCATCGGGCCCGACATTATGTCGGTCGGCGCGGTGACGCGGACTGAGACCTTCCGGCGTTCGGTGAAGGATGGCGATCTGGAGGGCTTCTGGTGGCGCATGCTCAATTCGTGTCCCGAAATTCGCGAACTGGTGAAGAACGCGAAAGTCCGCACAGACATGCTGCCCGACGGCAAGCGCGTGGCGGCGAGCCAGGACTGGTCCTCGTGGGCGCGTTCGCCGATTGGCCAGGGTTGGGCGGCGGCGGGCGACGCGGCGATCTTCGTTGACCCGATCCTCTCTTCGGGCGTGACGCTCGCGATGCAGAGCGGGCACCGCGCGGCTTACACCTTCAACACCGCGCGGGCGCGCCGGGATTTGTCTGAGCTGTCGCTCTGGCAGGCTTACGCCGATTACATCCGCGGCGAATACGGCGCGTTCCTGACGATGGCCCGCCACTTTTACGGCAACAACAAGGCGGCCCGCTCCTGGTGGTGGGAATCGCAGAGCGTCGTCAACCGCGCCGGGCGGTTGCAGCTCGACGACCATCAGGCGTTCACGATGGCGACTGCCGGTTTCTTCCCCGTGCCGCGGACTAATACATCGGACGTGGTCGGCTCGCTGCTCAAACACCTCTCGGGCACGAAGGCCGATCTGCTCAACATTCAACGCGAGACGGGCGTGCCGGAATTCGACACGCTGGCGCGCTCGGGTTACCGCGTGCTGGCCCCGTTCCGCCTGGACGTGCGCACCGAGCCGGTGATGACGGGCGGGGCGCGAGGTGTACTCGACGTTTATTACGACCTCGTGACCGACAGCAACAACCTGGCGCACCGGCTGGCCGCGGCCCCCTGCCGCATCAATCCGGTCATGTCGCCGGTGGTCGAGGCGATGGCCCGGCATTCGCGGGTGCCGGCGCTGCTCGACGAAGCCCCGCTGCTCGTGCCGCCGGCTTACGGGGTTGAGAAGGTTCGCCATTCGACGCTCGAAATTCTGCGGGCCGCGGCGATGAAAGGTTTCGTGAGCATCGGCGCGTGAGTGCAATGTCTGAACTGATCACACTCAGGATCATCTTCTCCGAGCAGCACCCGGCGCGGATTCAATGTCTGGCCGAGGCGGCTTCAGACCCGAAGCATCAGCACTACGGCCGGCATCTGCGGCGCGAAGAGCTGGCGGCGCTCGTCGCGCTGCCCGAAGAAGAGCGGCGCAGCGTCGTCGAGTGGCTCGCGGGCTTCGGGATGAAAGTGATCGCCCCGCCCGACGGGACGAGGCAGTGGCTCTTCGCCCGCGCTACGACTGAACAAATCCGGGCGGCGTTCGGCGAAGAGATTTTCTGCCGGGTGAACAGGAGCGCCGATCACCGCAGCGCCCGCATCGCTTCCGGGCTGCCACGCCGGCTGGCCGGTTTTGTACAGCAGGTGAGCGGCCTCTTCGACCAGCGCGAGGAGGGCGAGGATCTGATCTCCGGTTCCGCCGCGCTTGAGACCGCGGCGGCGATGGTGCGCGAAACCGGCAGGCTGCGCCCCGTGGCCGGAATCGGCGATGACCCCGCGCCGCCCGAGGATTCGGGCGGATTCACGCCCGCCGACATTCGCGAAATCTATCAGTTCCCCAACGAGTGGGACGGCAGTGGCGAGACGATTGCGCTCATGCTGCTCGGCAGCAGACTGCGCGAAGACGACCTGCAGACGTTCTGGCGTGCGCACGGCATCAGTCGCAGCCGCGGGGGCATCGCCGAGGTCGGCGCGGCGAAGACGGGCCAGTCTGACCCGCTGCACGCGCTCGAAGCGGCGATGACGGTCCAGTGGCTCGGCGCGATGGCGCCGGGCGCGAAGATCGTCATCTATCACGTTGACCCGGCGCTCGTGAGCGACCCATGGGCGGCCTTTCTGCTCGCCGCGATTGGCGATACGGAACACGCGCCGACCGTCGCCTGCACGACGTGGATCACGCCCGAGCGCCGGTATTACGGCGCGCACGGGCACGGCGTCATCACCGGCTTGTTGAATCAATGCGCGGCGCTGGGCATTACGGTCATTTCCGCCGCCGGCGACTGGGGCGCTTTCGACGGCATCCCGCGGACGATCAGGGACGGTCGTTATGTCAGCGATGCCCCCTGGCCACACGGCGTCTTCCCGGCGGTCGAGGAGCGCGTTCTCGCGGTCGGCGGGACGATGATCACGAGTCGCCGCCCGCTGACCGAAGCGGCGTGGAGCGGCCCCCCGCCGCCGGGCACGCAGCGGGCCATCCACTTCGACCGCATCGCGGGCTCGGGCGGCTTCAGCGAAAACGTACCCGCCCCGGCGTGGCAGGAGCCGGCGCTGCGCAGCCATTACCCGCGCGGGGCCGGGCGGCCCGCGGTCGTGCCATACGGCCGCGGCTTCCCCGACGTCGCGCTGGCGGCGGCGGGCGCGGGCGTAGAGCGCCGGGCGGGCGAAGGATTATCCTCACAGGGGTATCAGGCGGTCGTCAGCGGGCAGTGGATTGATTACGCGGGCGGCACGAGCATCGCGGCGCCCGTCTGGGCGGCGATCATCGCCCGCGCCAATCAGGCGCGACGCGCGGCGGGCCTGTCCCGCGTCGGGTTCGTCAATCCCCTGCTCTATCAACTGCGCGACGCCGCGCCCGCGCCATTCCGCCAGATCACCATCGGCGCCGCCGACGTGGCGATGACCGTCGTCAACCGCCACGGCCAGGCGGTCACCTACGACCTGCCCGGTTACGAATGCAAACCGGGCTGGAACCCGGCGACGGGCCTCGGTGTCCCCAACGTGACAAATCTGATTGCCCACCTGCGCCAGCCACGCTGAATCAGCGGATCGCGAAATCATCGCTTCCTGAAAACCAGTCGGGGCGGCCGTCTCCCTGGGAGCGCGAGCGTCCCGCTCGCCAAACTTGTAATCACAGCCCGACCGAACTCCATGAAGCATTGTCAGCATGCTCGGCGAGCGTCCCGCTCGCGCTCCCAGGGAGACGGCCGCTTCGATTCATTTCCAGCAACAGAAATATTTCTTCGTGGCCTGAGGGAATCCGGGCGCGAACAGCACGTTACCTGCCGAGGGCGGGAAATGCTTCCTTCCCCGAACCGAGTAACAATCAACCACAAGGGAGATGGTAAAGATGAAGATCAAAACGAACGTGAAAGCTGGCGATTGCCCACACAACCACAACCAGACGCTGGTGCGTGGCCTCAAGGTCAGGACCAGCGTCAGGGCCGGTCTCCTGCCTGCGGTCTAGTCATCAGGCCCGCGGCCGAAAAACCTGCCTTCCAGCCAGATGGGAAGGGTTGGCCGCGCAGCCATTACAGCCACAAACACAATTCGTCGGGTGACGAGATTTCACTTCGCAATCATGACCTCCGGAGAGGTCAGAAAGGATCACTCTATGCAAACCACGAACGTGGATCAGATCGGAAGGAAAAAAATCATGAAGACACCATTTTTGAAAGCGCTGGCACTGATCGCAGCGCTCACCACACTGGCCGTCATGAAGACCGCCCCCGTCCGGGCAACGGATTCCAGGGCGGGGCTGGCCGTCGCGCCACTTTCACACACTCAACCGAGCGCGTACCGCCCGACCGGATCGGCGCCGGTCGTCATCAGTTCCCTGCCCGCACAGGGCCTGATGGCCCCGCAGATTGAAGCCGCCGTTGAAGAATATTTCGCTTCCGCCGCTTCGTTCGACCCCCAGCGCTTTGTTAATAACTTTGCCCCGGATGGCGTGCTGGAAGATCCGGTCGGCACCCCGCCCATTCAGGGCACCCAGGCCATCGCCGCCTTCATTGCAAACATCACGGCCCCCTTCAGCGAGATCAAACCCACAATCCAGGAGGTCATCGTGTGCGGCAATGAGGCCGCCGTCAACTGGAAGCTCAAGCTGACGACGAAGACGGGAAAGCACATCACCATTGACGGCATGGGCGTGTTCAGCTTCAACGCGGAGGGGAAACTTCAGTCGGTCAGAGAATTCTGGGACCTGGCGGCTTTCCTGGAACAACTGCAGGGCTGACCCGCACTCTGATAAGAGCAGAAAGGAGGAGACCATGAAAGTCAGGACCAGCGTCAAAGCGGGGATCATCGCTGTACTGTAATGGCGGCTGCCCACAGCCGGGGGCAGGGCAAGCCTCAACACACAATCGCTTTCAGTCCGGGGCTGACGAGATCATTTTCGACAGCCCCGAACTATTTTTCTGAGGCGAGCGCCCGGCGCTGCCGTCTGCATCTGTGCAGGTGACAGGCCCCTGAGTGACGTTCACAAGGGTGGAAAAAATATCTTTGTGGGCTGAGGGAATCCGGGCGCGAATCGCACGTTACCGGGTGAGGGCGGAAAAAGTTTCCACCCTCGAACTGAATAACAACCAGCCGCAAAGGAGAAGGTAATCATAAAAATCAAAATGAACGTGAAGGCCGGGCTGATCGGCATGCTGTAAGAGCAGTCGCCTGAAGTTGAGCCCCGCACTCAGGGCCGGAGGGATGAGCCATGCCTTCAATCACCCGGCCCTGAGTGCGGGGCTCAGGATTGAGCCTTTGAAGTCGGGGTGTTAAGTGCCCCGGAATTATTTTTCCGGCGTGAGTGCCCGAGGGCAGTACACCCGGGCCGGAGAACTCTTCCGCCAGGCATTCTCAGATGTGGAAGAGAGCTTCGGCCTGATTCCGCGGAGGTCGCAGATGTACTCAATCAACCTGGCATGTTCGGAAAGTATGAGGGCCGCTTTGAAGAAGCATCGCGTTGCTATCATCGGTCACTCGCGATCATGGAACAGGCCTTCGGCCCCGACCATCCCGGCCTGGCTTCTCTTTATCACAACCTGGGCGGGCCGGAACACGCGCGCGGCAGATACGCCGAAGGGGAATCTTTCGCGCGGCGCCCGGTGGAAATTCGTGAGCGCGCTTACGGGCCGGATCATCCGGATGTGGCGGCGGATGTTGCCGCGTTAGCCGCGCTGCTCGACGGGCAGGGAAAATATGACGAAGCCGAAGCGCCCTACCGGCGGGCGCTCGCGGTCTTTGAATCGGCGCTCGGGCTGGCGGCGTCGGGCGTGATGGTTGAGGCGCTGCTCTTTCAGGGGCTCTTCGACCTGAGCCGCAAGCTGGGGGCCGGTCGAGCAGCGGCTGGGGGCGATGGCGGCGCTGATCCTGTTCAGCATCGCGCTGCTCGGTCTGGAATGGCCGCTCGCGGCGGGCGCGCTGCGGACAAGGCGGCGGCTCGAAGCCCGGCTGCGGCTCGCCTTCCTCGAAAAGATCCCGCGCCTCGGTGACCGCTATTTCCAGAGCCGCCTGATTTCGGACATGGCCGAGCACAGCCACAGCGCGCAATCGCTCAGGCAACTGCCTGAGCTGGGCGCGAGACTGCTGCGCCTGTGTTTTGAACTCGCGCTGACGGCGGCGGGCCTCGTCTGGCTCGACCCGGCGGGCGCAATGGTGGCGGTCGTCGTCGCGGCGCTCGCGCTGCCGCTCGTGACGCAATCGCGGCTGACTGAGCGTGACCTGCGGATTCGCAATCACAACGGCGCGCTCGGGCGTTTTTACCTGGACGCGATGCTCGGGCTCACGGCGGTGCGGCGCGAGTACGAGGGCCTGCTGGTCGAGTGGGTGCGCGCGAGTTTCGGCCTGCTGCGCGCGGTCGTCACGGTCGAAGCCGTGCAGTCGCTCGCCGGTTTCGGACTCGCCGCCTGGCTGTTTTTCGACCACCTCTCGCGCGGTGGCGAGGCGGGCGGCGTGACTTTATTGACCGACAGGCAGTCAGAAAAGATACGCTGGGACACGCGCGGCAGTTCACGCTATCCGAGGCCCGGAGCGTCAGGAGTCGGACATCAGGCACCCCCGCAGGTTTACGCAGTGACGCCCATGATCTTCCCGGCTGACCCGGCCCCGGTTCATGTTCATGGGCGCGAGTCGCGTCGAGGCCTTCCGAGTTTCAGGGGAATGTTATATTAAAAACACAGCGCCGCAGCCCGGCAAGGGGTTCAGACGATCAGGCGGCCCTTTCGGCCTTGAGCGCGCCTGTGATTTCCGTTCGGCGATCCGCTGCGGTGTCGTGCGAGAAGTGGCGTTTCAAGCGCAGAATGGGCGCCTCAAAGTAACGGTAAGAGAGCGCCGCGATCAGGAAAGCGGCTGCCGTGCCGAAAGCGAACCTGAGCGCCACGTTGCCCAGTTTCCCGACGGCGGCTTCGGTCTGAATTCCGAAATGTTCGACTGACCAGTCCCACGCGTGAAAGCAGAAGACGTGAAACAGGTAGAAGCAGTAACTCACGTCCCCGCACCAGCGCAACGGTCGCCAGCC
The DNA here is from genome assembly GCA_035652435.1 of Blastocatellia bacterium. Taxonomy (GTDB): domain Bacteria; phylum Acidobacteriota; class Blastocatellia; order RBC074; family RBC074; genus DASRDU01. Next base: position 26,330 of record DASRDU010000015.1, on the reverse strand, counting down.
GAGCAATTGTTTGAGCCGCGTCCGGCCGGGGTTGAGCGCGGCGGCAATCAATCCGATAAAAACCAGTTGCGCCGCGGAATAGAGCAACACTGAGCCGAGGAACTGCTCGCGGCTGAGAATCCCGTGGCGGATTCCTCCGATCAGGATCAACAGCCCGCCGCACGCCGCGGCCCGTGCGAACCACTTCAGATTGCGCGCGGTGCAGCTTCGGCTCCGCACAAACAGCGCGAGCAGTGCCCCCCACGCGAGCCCGTCGAACCTGAAGCACGAGAAGTAATAGATGTCCATGAAGTGGACGTTCCCGTAAGCCGCGGCCCTCGCGACCGGAGAAATGAGGCAGACGGCCACGGCGATCCCGGCGAGCGCGCGCCGATTCACGAAGCGCACGGCCCAGGGCCAGAGCAGGTAGAAATGCTCTTCGACCGAGAGCGACCAGAGCGGCCCGAAGAGCATCGGCACGCCGAAGAGCGAAGCGAAATTGGTCAGGTAAAAACAGCCGAGCAGCGCGAACGGGCCCGAGTCGCGGTAGCACACGAACAGGACGAGCAGCGCGGCGTAATAGAGCGGCACGATGCGCAGCACGCGGCGCGCGTAGAAGTTGCGGAAGTAATGTTTGTCCGCGCGGCTGTCGAGCAGAATCCCGGTGATCAGGAAACCCGAGAGGACGAAGAACAGGTCAACCCCGAGCCACCCTGGCTTCGCTGCTTCGTAAATCAGCTTCGTCAGCCCCGAGACCTCAACCTGCGCCAGCGGCACGTGAAAGCCGTGATAGACGAGTACCGCGAGCGCCGCGATGCCGCGGATGCCGTCGAGCGCGGTGAGGCGACGGCCGCCACTTAACAGTGCGTTTTCAGCGGCGGGTAACCGGCCGCCCTGATTTGTTGCGTCTGAATGAATCATCGGGCCGCGTGATGCACCAGCAGGAGTTCCTGGACCACGTCGAGAGGGTAATTTTCGGGCCATTTGATTCTGGTCGTGACGAGTCCGGCGATGACGCCGAAACAGAGCAGCAGGTGTCTGAAAACGTAAGCGAGCGGGCCTGACAGGCTCCGCTTTCTGACGGCTACCGCGAGCATCCAGGCGCCGGCCAACCCGGCTGCGATCCCCCAGCCGCCCTGCACGCCGGCCAGAGTCAGCCCCTTGCCGATGATCAGCAGCGCGAGCAGCGCCAGTGTAAAGAGGATCGTCGGCAGCAGCCGCTCAAGACAAAAGCGCAGCCCGTTGCCCGCGCACACGGCATAGAGCAGCGTCCTGCCGATGCTCCTGATGCGGCCGAGCCGCCACGCGCGGATGACTTCGGCCTGCATCTCGGCGCCGCGCATGTGACAGCCCATCTGCTGCGGCAGTTGCAGCAGTTTCCAGCCGCGCGAGCGCAGCCTGAGCGCCAGTTCGGCCTCTTCCTCAGTCACCAGGTATGGATTGAAGGTGCCGGCCTGCCGCATCGCGGCGCGCCGATACAGGCCGATGCCGCGCAGCCTCCTGATCTCGCAGACCTCCGGACTGCGCCGGCCGACGTAGGGCAGCACCTTCCCCTGCTCATCAACGTCGTCGAGCCAGCCGGTGACGGCGGCGACATCGGGCCGCTCAAAAGCCGCGATGGCCCGCGGGAACCAGTCGCGATCAATCCTCGTGTCGGCATCCACGAACATAATCAGTTCGCCGCCCGTGTGATGGAACCCGACGTAACGCCCGGCGGAAGGCGACAGTTCCCATTCGGGTTTGAGCGAGACCGCGCGCACGCCGAGCGAGAGCGCGATTTCGACCGTGCGGTCGGTCGAGGCCGAATCAACCACGACGACTTCCGCGCCGCCGACCTCTTTGACCGCGCTGAGGATCGCGCCAAGGCACCCTTCGATGTGGGCCTCTTCGTTCCGCGTGATCACCACGACGGACAGATCAGTTTTATTGTCGCCTGCCCTGCTGCCCATCATGAAACTCTGCCGCTACACCTCGATCAGCCACTCGTTCCGCTCGCACTGGCGCAGCGCGAACTGGCGCTTCACTTCGGTCTCATCCTCCAGGGTCACCTTCACTTCGTAATTGCCGTAAAAACCGCGCAGCCGGTATGAGCCGGCCCTGACCCGCACTTCGTGCATGGTGTGCCAGTCGTGGCTGATCAGTTCCCTGAGCGCCTGCCAGGCGGGTTTGGGCTGCCAGTTGTCATCGAGCAGCCCGCAGTTCCTGACCCACGCGCGCTCGTCATCGAGCCCCCAGACCGTGATCGCCTCGACCTGCGGGTGGCCGAAACAGATCGTGTAAAACTCGCGGAAGTATTCTTCCTGTTTTTTCCGCTCCCACCTGCCCTGACGGTAGCCCCCGGTGACCGCAGCCGTCGGGTCCGACTGGGCGGTGAATTCCGTGATGTGAATCTTTTTGCCCAGCCTGGCGAACTGGTCGAGCGCGGAGGTCACGACCGCCGGGTCGAACCATTCGCCGCGCGGTTCGTGCGCCTGGATGCCGACGACGTCAAACGGCACTTCTTCGGCCCCCAGCTTCTGCAGCAAGTCGAAGTACGGTTGCCGTCGCTTTGAATCCGCGCCAAGGATGCCGTATTCGTTCATGACCAGTTGCGCCTGCGGGTCGGCTTCGCGCGCCAGCTGGAACGCCTGTTTCAGATAACTGCTGCCGATGACTTCCTCGAACAGCCCGCCGTCGAGCGGCTCATTGACGACATCCCACGTCGTCATCCGCCCGCGAAAGCGCGTGACGGCATCGCGGATGCGCTGCCTCATCGCGGCTTCCAGTCCGGCCTTTGACTGCGGCAGCCAGCGCGGTGTCCCGGCCTTCTGCGCCCCCCACACGAGCGGGTGGCCTTTCAACCGCAGGCCCTGGCTGAGGCCCCATTCGGTTTCTGCTCTGACCTGATCCCAGTCGGCGACGGAGGGCACAGACTGGATCAGGCTCCAGTAGACGCCGACCGTGCCGTAATTGAAGAGCTGCGGGAAGCGCTCCTGATAGATCGCTAGATTTTCCGGCCGGAGGCCCCTGAAAGAGAGTTCGCAGCCGAACCTGAAATCGTGGCTGAGCTGGTTGATCGTCACCCGCGCGTCTTTCACCGGCGCGCCGCCGCGATCAGCCACCCTGACGATGGCTTCGCCCTGACGGTGCCGGCCAATGCCCTTCATTGCGTTCTCAAAAGCGTCACGGCGCGCCAGGAGTTTTTCGACTTCGACATTCCTTCTGCCGGCGGATGAAGCCTGGCTGCAGGCGGACGCGAGCCCCGCGCCGCCGAGCATTGCGGCGGCCAGAAACTCCCTGCGCTTTATCAGACTTTTACTCATCGGTTTGATGATTTCTCAGTTCGGAGTACCGGCTTGCGGCCGAAAACGCCTGTAATCGCAGTCTTCCGTCCGCAAGCCGGTACTCCGAACTTCTCCGAACTATCTCGCCGCCGCGTCAAAGCGCCGCAGGCGAACCTGCTGGCTCAGGTAGAAAAACAGAAACAGCGAGTTGTAAACCAGGTAGCGCCGCCACAGCCGCTTCGGATCCTGCGCGAGCCGGAACGCCCATTCGAGCCCGCAGCGCTGCATCCAGCGCGGCGCGCGCGCGATGCGCTCCGTGTGAAAATCGAAGGCCGCGCCCACGCCGAGCATCACCCCGACGCGCAGGTGCTGGTGCGCGAGCATCCATTTCTCCTGCTTCGGGCACCCCAGGCCCACCCACAGCACGTCAACTTTGCCGTTGACCCTGTGGGCCAGTTCCGCCTCTTCCGACTCAGTCAGCGGGCGGAACGGCGGAGAGTATGCCCCGGCGACAACCATTTCAGGACATATTTTTTTCAGCCGCGCGGCCAGCTCTTCGGCCACGCCTTCGGCCCCGCCGAAGAAGAAGTGTCGGTAGCCGCGATGCGCTGTTGAGTTGATGAATTTGAGCATCAGGTCGGGGCCGCAGACGCGATCCTTCAGATCATGCCCGGCGATATTGCCGGCCCACGCAATGGGCATTCCGTCAGGCAGAACCAGGTCGGCGGAATCGAGTGCCGTCCGGAGAGCCGCGTCATACCGGCTCTCCGTGACCGCATGAACGTTGGTCAGCGTCACGTAATGGGTGCGCCCGTCGCGGATGAATTCCTCAAGTGACCTGATCGCCCGCCGGTAATCGAGGGCGGCAATGCGTACGCCCAGTACGTCAAAAAATCCGTTCTTCATAAATCCCCGCTGATCAGGTCAGCAGCCGCATCTGCGCGACCGCTTCGGAATATCTGCCCAGCATTCCGCGCGTTGACTCTTCACACAGGCCGACACGCGCCAGCGCGTGCAGGTCGTCGCCCTGATTCGCGATGCGCCGCTCGGTCGTCAGGGCCGCGTCAAAGCCAATGCGCGCGACCAGACTTTTGATCGCCGCGTTATACCTGCCGTTCGGGTAAGCGAAGTGGCGCGCCCGGCGGCCGAGCCGGTCTTCCAGCGCCCGTTTGCTCCGGCGGATTTCGCGCTCGATCGTGTCGGAGTCTTCGAGCGTCAGCACCGGGTGCTGGTCGGAATGCCCGCCGAAGCTGATTCCGGACTGCTCCATCTCCGCGATCATCTCCCAGCTCAACAACTCAAAACCCGGCGGGTACTCATCACCCGTCGCGGCTTCGAGCCGGTCGAGAATCCGCTCGCGCACGATGAACGGCAGGTAGACGATCTGCTGCACCAGCCGGAACGCGTCTTTCTCGGCCACCAGGTTTGCAATTCTTTCCGCCCTCAGGCCGCAGCCCTCGAAGACTTCACCGAGATCGAAACGACGCTCTCTCGCCCTCGTGACGAGCCAGTAGATGCGGTCGTGATGGAGCGGCTGTTTCGTCCCGATGAGGCCGGTCGAGACGAAAATTGTGGCGGGCAGGCCCATCGCGCGCAGCACCGGCAGGGCGTGGTCGTAGTTATCGCGGTAACCGTCATCGAACGTAATCACCGCCGCCGGGCGCGCGACTCTCTTCTCGCCTTTCAATACGCCAAGGGCTTCTTCCAGAGTCAGCACCTCGCACTGTTCGCGCACTATTTCCAGGTGGCGGCGGAATGTTTCCGTCGAAGTCAGCAGGCCGAAAATGGCTTCGCGTTCGGCGGCGTCAATGTCGGCGACGACGCGGTGATAGCCAAGGATCATCACGCCGCCCGCGCTCCGGTTGTTGCGGCCGAAGTTTACTTTCATCTCCTGCGCCAGACGCAGCAGCGGGGCAGCGGCAGATTTGATCGAACGCCGGCCGAATTTCCGCAGCCTGTCAGACATCAGGTCTCTACTCCTTCCCCGCTGAATTCACTGCGGCGGCTCTCCGGCTGAGCGCGGCGTCAGGGCCGGCGGTTTCGGCGAGGGATTCAAAATTCTTCGGCAGCGTCTGGCGCATCACCGCATCGAGCCGGGCCAGCACGACGCTGCGGTCAAAGTGGCGGGCCTTCATTTGCGCCCGCTCGCCCATCTCCAGGCGCATCTGCTCGTCACTGGCGAGCAGCACGATCTTTTCGGCCAGCGCGTCCACGTCACCCGGCTCAACCATCCAGCCTTCGACGCCCTGAGTGATCAGTTCCGGGGTGCCGCCCACGGGGGTCGTAATCACCGGCAACCCGGCGGCCATCGCTTCGATCACCGAGACCGGCAGGCCTTCGGCATAGGTCGGCAGCACGAAGAAATCTGCCTGCTTGAAAAACACCGCCCGCCGACTCATCGGGACGGGCCCAAGGTAATCGAGCAGGCGCAGCACGCCGGTTTCCCCGCACAGATCCAGCACCGTTTCCGAACCGTGTCCGAGCATCATGACGCGCAGGTTCGGCGCCTTCACACGGGCGCGTTCGATTGCCCGCACCAGATCGCGCTCGCCCTTGAGCCTGCCCATCGCCCCGGCAAAGAGCAGCCGCACGGGGGCGTGGCGCTGATCTTCCCCTTTCGGCCGACGTTCGGTGGCGAACATTTCCGTCTCAACCCCGTTCGGAACGACCACCACATCAGCTTCCGGCAGGTGTTCCTTCAATCGCCGTCCCAGTTCATTCGAGCAGGCAATCACGCGGTGGCTGAGGCCCAGGCCGCGCAGGATGAGCCACTGCCCCAGCCTGCTCTGGCGGGCGAAGTAGGGTTCAAAATCCCCGGCGTGAAAGTGCGCCAGCACGCGCCGGCGAGTCAGGCGACCGAAGGCGATGAAAGGGAGCTTGCGATAGAGACTCGCGTTGCCGCCGACGTGGATGAAGACCAGCTGTGGCCTGAGCCAGATGACGTCCCACACGTATTGAATGAGGGCGACCGTGGCCAGCAGCAGCTTGCCGAATTTGCTGTATTCATCGGCCTGCGACGCGACGTAATGGAATTCGTATTCGAGGGCGAGATTCGACGCCAGAATCTCGCGCACCATGGCGGTAATTCCGCCGAGTGTTTTGGTGAGGTGCGGGCTGACGATCAGCACGCGCGGACGCGTGGACAATTCGGATTGTGAGGATGTGCTGGTGATCTGTTCCATCTGATGACCGACCCTGTGAAGCTCCTGAAGGGGCGAACGGCAGGCCTGCGGTTCACTGGGGCAACCGGATTCTCAGCCACGACCGTTTCTAATCGGTTGCTGAGCCATGACATTTCTCTGGCGGGAATCGGGAATGAGATGGATCGGACGCCCTTTCAGGGCTCGGGATTGGTGGTCGCCACGGTCACGGTAATTGCATCACCGGCTAATGTCCGGCGCCCCTCCGGGACGAGATTGGGCACTGGCGCGGCAGTCAGATTGCCGACAGCTTCTTTCTTTTGAGGCACGGTTTTGCTCTGACACACAATCCGTATGGCCCGGTTATTTTGCCTGGCGATGAAGCAGCGCTCGCCCTGACGCAGCAGCTCATAAGCCCGTCTGAATTCCCACGACGGCAGGTCGCGCCGCCAGGTCAGGATCGTGTCCACCAGATGGCGCGGACGCAGTTCGGCCAGTTCGATTTCTGACGTGTTCTCACTGAGGCTGATGTCAGGCTTTGCCCGCAGCAATTCAGTGATTGCGCCGACCAGACCCGCGCGCTCAATTTCCAGCCGCGCGAGCTGACAGAAACTTTTCGCCCGGCGGATCAACTGACAAAGGGACGGCTGCCGCTTTGCCCACGCCTTTGCTTTTACCAGCACTGAGCCGGCGCGTCCGGCAGGACCGGAGCGGTAAACGGCGACTTCGCAATTCTGCCGCTGCGCGTTGGTGAATCTGGCCTTGTAACCTTCGTCGCCGATGCCGAAATCGAGCTTCCGCATTCCGGCGGCGCGGCAATGGCGCGCGACCTCCAGCACCAGAATCTCGCCGGGCGACGTCCCCATCACGCCGACGTCGAAAGTCATCGCGTAGAGCGCGAGCGCGCCGCGGTGTTCGAACCCGAGCGTCAGCGCAATCGGCTCCCCGTCAAAAAACAGAGCCGGCAGACAGACGCCGCCACGCCGCGAGAGCCTCTCGGCCAGCGGGTCGAGCAGGCGACAGAGGCTCGATTGTTTTTCAGGGTCGTAGATGCTCGGCCGGCCGTTGATCAGGTAGCGCGCGGTGTGAAGGCGGTAGAATTTTTGCAGGCACTCACGAACCTCCGCGGGCTCGCGGACGATTCTGAATTCGAGCTTCCCTTTCTTCGCCAGCGCTTTCGCCTTCCGCACCACGCCTTTCTTCTCAAGCAGCTCATCGAGCGCCGCCTGATCAGCGTCGGCAATCTGCAGCACCGGCCCGACACTGGCCGGGCGGACATCAACATAGAGATTCAGCGCGCGCGCCTTGTTGATGAAAACGTTCAGCGTCGGCGAATCATCAGGCAGGTTATTCAGCGAAACCTTCGCGCAGGTGCCTTGCCGTGTGAGCGCGGCGACATTCTCCACCACTCGTTCGACAAATTCAGTGTGGTATTCAGGCTCGGCGATCACGTCGCAGTAATCGCCCCAGGGGCCCGCCACCAGTTCGATGACGGTGCTTCTGCCCCACAGGTTCCGGCCCGTGCGCAATGCCAGCGGGGCAATGCCGACCAGCCTTTCTTCATTTCCTTCGGCGCCGCCAGCTTTGACATAGCCGCAGATGACGAGCGGCCTGCCATTCCGATCAAATTCGGCGGCGGCGCGCGTCCACTCGTAAGTGACAAAGGCATCCCCGGCCGCCGAACGGGCCGCTAGGGCGTCCCACTCGTCGGCCCACTTCCCGCTGACCGGGAAATCTCTCAGAACTTCAACGCGCATGGTTATGAAGGATTACGAGAACTGCCAATCCGTTGATGAGCGCTCCGGATCCACATCTCAAATATCTCAAATGACAAATCACTGGCGACTGAAAGCCAGCCGCAGGTCGCGCCGCACGAGCATCGCACACCCCAGGTAAACGACCGCGCCTGACGTGGCCGCGCTCCAGAATCCCAGCGCGCGCGCCTGCCACACCACCAGGGCCATCAGCCCGAGCGGCACGGCGCAGGCAATCACGGCCGTCCCGAATTCGAGCCGGTAAAGACGCCGCGCCGAGTAAGCGGCTTCGATCACCAGCAGCGTCATCATCGAAACCAGTTGCGCCCCCGCCGCGCCCGTCGCGCCATAGCGCGGAATCAGCAGCAGGTTCAAGCCGAGGTTGACGGCCACTGCCGCCGCGTTGCCCGCCAGATCAATCCGCTGATTGCCCGTCGCAATCAGCCCTCGCGAAACGATCATCACGGCACCGAAGGGCACAATACTGAGTGCCAGCAGGCTGAGTGCCGGGGCCGCCGCGACCAGCCGCCCGCCGAACAGCACCGCCAGCAGGTCGCGCGCGAGCAGCGCCATCCCGACCGCACACGGCAGAACGAGCGCCATCACCAGCCGCAGACTGCGTGACAGAAACTCTCCGAGGCCCGGCAGTGAGACGTCCGCCAGCCGCGACGCCGCCGGCTGCACGACGCTGACATAGCCGGCCATCAGCACCGCGACCGGAATCAGAAGACGCGAGGCGGCGCCGAACTGCGCGGTATCCGTTTCGCCGCCCAGCCTGCCGATGAAGACTGCGGCGGCCTGAAGGTGCAGGGACGCGAGAACCGTGATGCCCGCGAAAGCCGGCGCGCGCGCGGCAATCGAGCGAATCAATGACCCGCGCGCCCTCACGAGGCCGGCCAGCTGGCGGCGCGCCGCGCCCGCGTAAATCAGGCACGCGACGATCCTCACCCCGACAAATGAAATGCAGATGACGGAAAGGTTGCAATCCAGATACAGGAGTGCGAGCGGCACAACCGTGCGCAGCACGTTCTCGACGGTCGTCGCGAGCGCGATCAGACGCGCGCGGCCCAGCGCCGTGCAGACGGGCTCGGCGACGCCGAGCAGCCCGGTCGGCAGCATCGCCAGGCTGAGGATCGCCACGGCCGCCCGCACCTCGCGCGAATCGCTGACGAGCAGCCCCGTCAGGCTCATCGCGGCGGCCGAGACCAGCGACCACGCGGACAGAAAGACCGCCGCGCTGGAAATGAATTCACTGGTGAACCCTGAATTCTGCTCTTTCCGGCGCGCGACTTCGCTCGCAATGTACGGGCCGAGCCCGAGCGTGCAGACGGTCACGAAGATCGTGTACAGGCCCATGACGATTGTGAACTTCCCCAGCTCTGCCGTCTCGCGCCAGCGCGCATACGCCATCCAGACCACGACGCCGTTGGCAATGCTGACCGCGCCCGACCACGCCATCCACGCGGCGCTGCGGAGGAGTGCGGAATGCGGAGTGCGGAGTGCAGAATTATCTTCCCTCTCGATCTTTTCGCGTTCGTGCATCTACTTCGCCTCCCGCGGTTCCCCATTCCCCATTCCGCACTCCGCAATCCTCCGTGTTGCCACGAGCAGGCCGAGGTAGAAGAAGTAGATGCGGTAGAGCGCCGATCCGAGTGAGCCGAGTTCCTTGAGGCCCGTGAACATGAAGGCGAAGAGGCCGGCGAGCAATCCGGCCGCGAGCGCGCGCCCGAGCTGGTCGGGGCTTTGCAGCACCGGCCACGCCTGTCGAATGACGATCCCGGTCATCAGCAGGAAGAAGATCAGCGAGGGGATGCCGGCCTCGGCGGTGAAATGGAGGAAGATGTTATGCACCGGCCAGTCGAAGTCGTCGAGGACTTTTTCCTTCGTGTCGTCGTAGCGCCGGTGTTCGCTCTCGTAACCGCTCAGGCCGACGCCCAGCAGCGGATTGTCTTTGATCATATTGAAGGCGATCTGCATGAGCGGAATGCGGGTTTCCGCCGCGCCCCGGTCGTCCTCGGTCAGGCGGGTGTAGATCATCGGCGCGAAGGGGAGTACCAGAAAAATCATGAGGGCCGTGACGCCCGTCACGCGCCAGAGGTAACGCGCCCGGTCCGATTGCAGCGTGGCGCGATAGCTCAGGCCCGCGAGCAGCACCATCGCCAGCACGAACGAGATCCAGCTCCCGCGCGCGAAAGTCAGGATCAGCGCGACCGTCCCGAGCCCCGTTGCTCCGAAAAGCAGCAGCCTTTCCCACCCGCGAAAGCTCCGGCACCGCAGGAGCAGCGGCGCAATGATCACCGGCAGAAAAGTCACCAGGAACCAGGCGAACGCGTTGGCCATCGTCAGCAGCCCGCCGACGCGCGAGACTTCGCCGTCCGAGATCCGCTGCACCCCGTCCTCGGCCACCGCGCCGAGGATTTTCCAGTCGGTGGCGAAGCCGAGCGAGTATTGCAGCACCCCGATGAGTCCGCTGCAGGCGATTGAGACGGCCACGGCCAGCACCACTTCGCGCAGCGCCTGCGGGTCGTCATAGCAGGCCGCGGCCGCGTAACCGACCATCGCCGATGTGAGCAGCCCCACGAGCGCGTACACGCCCAGCGTTACTTCCGGCGCATAGACCACCGAGATCGCGCACCAGGCGAAGAGCGCCCAGAAAGCCACGACGAAGCCCCGCGGAAAGACTCTTTCGTGGCGCCCCGCAGCCCGGGTTTCGGCATGCCGGATCACCAGCAGGAGCAGCGCCAGGATCATCGTCAGCGAGAGATTCAGGCCCGGCGGGGCCTCGTGATATTTCTCGACAGTCAGGAAGTTGATTTCGAGTCGAAAGGAGAAACTGAAGACGAGCGCGAACCGCAGCGCCGGGACGAGCGGCAGTCCCGTCCAATGCCAGACGACGGCGCCGAAAGCGCCGCAGACCGACAGGCACGCGAGCGCCAGCCACGAAGTCGGCAGCGAAGCGACGAGCGCCAGCACCGCGCCAAGTGCGACCGCCAGCAGGACGCCGACGACCGGGGCCAAGCGGCGACCGGGAGAGAGCGGGCGGCGCTCTTTTTTCCGAGTCAGCAGGGGCTGATGACCTTCTTTGATTGATTGCCCGATGCTGCTCACCCGGTACAACTCCACTGCATGGCTTACATCGCCCCGTCGCCGCGAATCACGGCGGGGATGGTTTTGAAAAGAATCCGGAGGTCGAGGGCGAGCGACCAGTTGTCAATGTAATCGAGGTCCTGCTGAATCCACTGCTCGAAGGTCGTATTGCTGCGGCCCGAAACCTGCCAGATGCAGGTGATGCCGGGGCGGACGCTGAAGCGGCGGTTGAACCAGAACTCATCGAACCGCTCGAAATCGCGCACCGACATCGGGCGCGGGCCGACGAGCGAGAGGTCGCCTTTCAGCACGTTGAATAACTGCGGCAGCTCGTCGAGGCTCGTCTTGCGCAGGAACCCGCCGATGCGCGTGATGCGCGGGTCCTTTCTGATTTTGAAGACCGGCCCCTGCGCCTCGTTGAGGTGTTCGATTTCGGCCAGGCGACGTTCCGCGTCAACGACCATCGTGCGGAACTTGTACATCCTGAAGCGGCGCTTGTTGTACCCGACCCGCTCCTGGACAAAAAGCGCCGGCCCCGCAGAAGTCAGCCTGATGGCAAGTGCAATCGCGGCCAGCATCGGCGAGAGCAGCACGATCAGCATTGCCGAGCCGATGACATCGATCACCCGCTTGATCGAGATCATCCACGTGATGCGCGGCCCGGTCGAGAGCGTCAGCACCGGAATCCCGTCGAACTGTTCGGCCACCGCGTGCGCTACGCGCTTGTTGAAGAGGTCGGAGTGGATGCGCACCATGATGCCCTGATCTTCGGCGAGGCTGACGATGTCGGAAATCTCTTCGTAAAAGGATTTGACCGGCAACGTGATGATCAGTTCGTCAACCACGTTGGCGGCCAGGATTTCGGCGGCCCGGTCGAGCGGCCCCAGCACGTCCGGCCTTCTGACGTTGTCAATGAATCCGATCAGCTTGTAACCAAGCTCCGGGTATTTCTCGAACAGCTCGGCCATCTGCTCGCCGCGCGGCCCGACCCCGGCGATCAGCACGCGCCGCTGGTTGAGGCCGCGGCGGCGGAAGTGGCGCAGCACGACGCGTTTCACGAGCCGGACCGCAAACAGCAGGTCAATGGCCGTCAGCCAGAACCCGACGAGTACCATGCCGCTGATGGCCTGCCAGTGCGCCAGCACCGTCACCGCCGACAGACACAGAGCGCTGTAGCTGACGGCTTTGGCCACATCCGTCAGTTCGTCGTGCCACTCCGACAAGCGCCGGGAGCGGTACAGCCAGAGGCTCGACAAACAGGCATACCAGCCGGCCAGCAGCAGCGCAAAAAAGATCGCGTCTTTCAGGCTGAAAGACGGCAGCGCGTCAGAGAGTCGTGTCGGAATTTTTCCCGAAGCCCAGACCAACGACAGGGCGAGGGCGGCGGCGAGCAGTACGAGATCCAGCAGCTTCTGCGTGCGCGAAAGCGCGGACCAGCGAGTTGATGTCATGGCCTCTCCAGAAAAGACTAAGGCAGAAGGCAGAAGGCAGAAGGCAAAAGTAAGAAAGAAGAGATGCCCTGATCAACCCAGGCCTCTGGCGGGCGCGGTGGACTTTCGCCTTTTCACTTTTGCCTTTCTTTACTTCCTCTTTTTGTTCAGCACGACGCCGAGGACGTTGGCGCGGGCGTTCTGCAACTCGGCGCGCGCGGCGGCCAGCGAGTTGCACTTCGTCTCGTCCTGCTGCGCGACCAGGATCACGCCGTCAACCTGCGAGGCCAGCAGCGCGGTGTCGGCGCTGGCGGTCACGGCCGGCGCGTCAATCAGCACGAAATCGAAGCGCGATTTGAGCAGCCCGATCATCGCGCGAACGTCACAGGTGCGCAAGAGTTCGCCGAGCGTGACAGTCCCCTGCGATGTCGAAATGTCCCGCAGGTTCGGCAGTGCGGTGCGGCGCAGCGTCAGCTTGAAACTCTCCGCCGCCGGACTTGCCGGCTCACGGCCTTCCGCCACGAGCCCGCTCAGTTCGAACCGCGCCACGTTGATCTTGTCGAACTCAGCCAGCAGCAGGCTCAGGTTGCGCGCCACGAAACTGGCCCCGTCGCCCGACTCGATCCCGCACACGAGCAGCACCTGCAACTGCTGTGATTCGGCCGCCAGCAGCAGCGTGCTGCGCAGGCGACGAAACTCTTCGCGCACGCCTTCCGGCAGCGTGCTGACCACGAGCGAAGGCAGCTGCGCCGGCACCAGCGCGGTCTCAGGTTTCAAACCCTCCGGCACGGCGCGGGCCTCGATGGTCTCCGGCACCTCCGCCGACGGCCGTTCCGCTGGTGGAGCGGGCGACTTCCATTGCTCCTCTGCCTGCTGCGACCGTGTCCAGGCATCATCTCCCACCAGACGCAGCGGGTCTTCGTCAACCACTACCGAATCAACAGTGACCTGTGTGGGTGCCGCGGTGTAGTCATAATCCAGATCGAGATCCAGCACCCGGCCATCTTCAACCCCATCACTGGGGCTGAACTCACTGACGAAATTCTCACCGCTGCCGAACGTTTCCACCGGCGTCGGCGGCTGAATTTCCTCGGCGCAGGTTGAGCCGTGGTCGTTGGTGAAGTTGTAATACTGCAGGAAATCGGCGGGCTGAGGGCCCGCGGCCCCCGCCTGACTCAATTTCTGCATTGCCTCAAACACTCTTGCCATTCTCGCTTGTCTCCTCTTGCAGCCGCCGACTTGCGGTCTGCTGGGGCTCGCCTGAAGCTCGCGCCGGACGTATTACCCGGCGTCGGAAATTGACGCGAGGACATCCATCCCCAGATGGCGCCGGACGCTGTCTTCGTTACGCACCGCCGGGTTGATTCTTTCAATCATCATCGCCCCGGCGATGGCGGCGATGAATCCGACGGCGGCAAAAACCAGGAAATTCAGCGCCGGTTTCGGGCTGATCGGTTTGTAATTCGGGCTGGCGGCATCGGCCAGGCTGATGTTGGCGACCTTCTCCTGGGTGAGCGCGTTGGCGATCTCGGCCTCCTGCGACTTCTTGTGGTAGAGCAGGTAGGCTTCCTCGTTGACGGTCTTGTTGCGCTCCAGATCGGTCTTCTCGTAACTCTTCTGATCAATCTCGATCATCCGCGCCTGGTATTGCGCGGCGAGCGTGCTGAGGCTCTTTTCGCGCTCCCTGAGCGCCATCAGGTTGGCCTGCGCGCTCAACAGGTCGTTCATCAGCCGGCGGTGGACGTCATTGAGCGCGACCGATTTTTCCTGCGGCGGCGACTGCTCCTCGCGCGTGATGACTTCCCGGGCCTGCGTGATGCGCTGCTCGATGTCCTTGATCAGGCGGTGGTCGGGCTTGTACTTCTGCAGCAGCTGCGTGCGCTGCAATTCCATCTGCAACAACTCGTCCTTCATCTTGTCGAGCGCCTGCACGTATTTCGTCGTCGTGCCGGTCTCGATCCGCTCGGGCTGCGTGGCGAGCTGGGCGTTCAGGGTGGTGACGCGCTGCTCGGTCTCGCGGATCTCGGTGCGCGTCGCGTTCGCCTGGCTCTGGGTCTGATAGAACTGCTGCATGAGCAGCTCCTTCTGCGCGGCGACCGAGGCCAGCCCATTCTGCTCGTCGAAGCGTTTGAGTACCTCGGTCGCATTTTCAAGCTTGTCCTTGAACGACTCGGCCTGCTGGCGGAAGACCTGCGCGGCGGGCGAACTCTGACGGAGCCTGAGGTGATGATCCGAATACTTCTGATAGAGCGTGTTGAGGACCAGGGGCGCGCGGTCGGGGTCGGTGTCGCGGTAGGTGACTTTGATGATCCGCGACTTTTTGACCGAGACGACTTCGAGCCTTTCGCTGATGCTGCGGATGACGCGGTCGGTTTCGGTCGGCTCAGTCTGCTTGTGCAGCGAGCGGTAGAAGGCAGCCGCGCGTGAACGCAGGCCGGCAATTAACCCTTCTGCTTCGGCGGGCACGGGCCGGCGGGCTTTGGCCAGCTCGTTGACGACGGCCTCAAGGACTTGGCGGCTCTGAATGATTTCGATCTCCGAGTTGAACTCCTCGTCGCTGATGTCGGGCTGGTTGAGTTCGCTCTTCGCGTCGCCCGGCGTGACGCGCTGGTCAGCGCGCTCGCGCGAGACCAGAATCTTCATCGAGGATTCGTAGACCGGCGTCACGAGTACCGTCACCGCCATCCCGGAAGTCACGACGGCCAGAAAGATCGCCAGCGCCACCCACTTGCGCGCCAGCAGAATCGCCAGCATCTCACGAGCCAGGCTCTCCACGCCGCTCGCCGCCTTCAGATTGCGCTTAGCGTTCTCCATCAATACTCTCCCACGATTTCCCCCGGCTTCGGTTTACCGCAACGTGAACCCGGGGACGGCGAAGCGGAAGGCTTCGACCACCTGATTGAATTTCGAAAGCTTTGAATCCGGCACGAAGACGTAATCGCCGTCCTGCAACTGACTCTCTTCGCCCGTCCCCCTGCCGGCCAGCAGTTGCTGGAGGTCAACTACGGTGACCTTCAATTCCTTCACGCCAGTGGGGCGCGCGTGCAGGACCATTTTGCGGTGGGCCTCTTTCGTGAACCCTCCGGCCACGATCACCGCCTGCAATACTGTTTGCGCGGACCGCAGTTCGTAGCTGCCCGGCTTCTGCACCTGCCCGCCGACGAACACGTGCGGCGCGACGAACTCCACCAGGCTGACCGAGATTTCAGGCTTGAGCAGCTGCTCGCTGTAAGCTTCCTCGATGGCCTTTTTGAGTTCGGGAATAGTGAGGCCCTCGGCTTTGATGTCGCTGACCATCTGCAGGCTGATGTAACCGTCCGGCCTGACGACCACGGAAGGCTCGTTGAGTTCGGGCTGGTAGAGGAATTTGACGCTGACCTTGTCGCCTTTGTGGAGCTGGTAAGAGGCCGTCCGCGGGCGCGCGTTGCGCGACGGCGTTTCATCCTGCCGAGGGAAAACATTGACGACCGGCAGCAGCACAAGCACCGTCATCAGCACACACCGCAGCCGGGTTAAGCAGAACTTCGCCGACATCACAACCTCGTGAAAAACAATGGACTGTTGAGTTGAGTCGTTCGCCGTAATGTCTTCGGCTGCAATGGTCGGAGCGGGCAGGCAGCCGTTCGGGGTCCGGGGCGGACATTCTAAGGTCATCCACCCCGATTATCTACTAAAACTTTTTGCTAACCTGTGATGAGGCTGTGATTAAATCCATTCGGAGTGGGCCTGAAAAAGTTCAGTCGCCCGGATTCGTCATCACATCGTGTAATTGCCCGCCTGCGCAGTGAGCGCCTGCAACAGGGCCGCCTGGTCAGAAGATACGGCAAAAGCCGTCCACTCTTCGCCGCGCCTGACGAGTTTCCCTGCCGCATCAGCCTCCAGCGGTTTGGAGAAAAGCCAGCCCTGACCGCACTGGCAGCCGAGCGCCTGCAGCTGGCGCAATTGCGCCTCGGTCTCCACGCCTTCCGCGATGACGTCCATTTTCAGCGTCCTGGCCAGCGTGATGATGGTTCGCACGATTTCGGCGTTCTCGTTGTTCTCCACCATGCGGATGACGAATGAGCGATCCACCTTGAGAGTGTCGGTCGGCAGCCGGTGCAGATAGCTCAGTGAGGAATAGCCCGTGCCGAAATCATCAATGCTCAGGCTGATGCCCAGCGCGCGCAACTGTTCGAGCGTGCGGATGGTCTGCTCGATGTTTTCCATCACGACGCTTTCCGTGATCTCCAGTTTCAGGTGCCGCGGGTCAAGGCCCGTCCGCTGCAGCACCCGGGTGACCATCCCGACCACGTCATCCTGCGCGAGCTGTCTGCCCGAAAGATTGACGCTGACCTTGAGCGACGAATCCTGATCGAGTCCGGCGAGCCACTGTTTCATCTGGCGGCAGGACTCGTTCAGGACGAATTCGCCGACCGGCAGGATCAGGCCGGTCTCTTCGGCCACCGGGATGAATTCCGCCGGGCTGACCAGACCGCGCTCCGGGTGCCGCCAGCGCACGAGCGCTTCAAATCCCGCCAGCCGCGCGGTCTCAAGTGAAACGATGGGCTGGTAGACGACGAATAGTTCGCCGCGCTCAATCGCCCGGTGCAGATCGGTCTCGACCTGCAACTGAGTCAGCGCGCGCGCGTGCATGCTCTGGTCGAAGAGCGCCGTGCGCGCCCGGCCCAGCGATTTGGCCTGGAACATCGCCGTGTCCGCGTCCCGCAGCACCTCTTCCGGCCGCTGGTAGCTGGCCAGACCGGCGGCGATGCCGATGCTGGCCGTGACGATGATGTCAGTGCCGTTCAGGCGGATCGGCTTCTTCAGACCCTGCTGAACCCGTTCGGCCACGACGAGTGCCTCCTCAGGGTCCGTGATGTCTTCGAGCAGCATCGTGAATTCATCGCCGCCGAGCCGGGCAACGGTATCGCCGGGGCGGAGCGTCTGTTCGAGTCGGCGCGCGATTTCAACGAGCAGTTCGTCGCCGGCCAGATGACCCAGACTGTCGTTGACGATCTTGAAGCGGTCACAGTCCATAAACAGCACGGCATAGGTTCTGGTCTGATACCGCTTCGCCCGCGCCATGGCCAGTTTCAGGTGGTCGAGGAACAGCACGCGATTCGGCAGCCCGGTCAGCCCGTCGTGAAAGGCGTCGTGCAGCAGGCGCGCTTCGGCCTGTTTTCTGGCGGTGACATCCTGGATCTGGAAGATCAGGCGCTGCTGCTGTGTCTCGACATCGGTGATCACCGACGCGCTCAGCGACACCAGGATTTCGTGACCCAGTTTATGAACGTAACGATGCTCGGCCTGGATGGCCGTCTCCAGACCGGCGAGCAGGTGTCTGAGGCTGCGCTTGACCGGCTCCAGGTCTTCCGGGTGAATCAGCGCCTGGAAATTCGTGGCCAGCAGTTCGGCCTCGGCGTAGCCGAAAATCTCACACAGCGAGCGGTTAACCTGCGCCCATTGCCCTTCCGGCGTGACCAGCGCCATGCCGATGGCCGCGTGGTCAAAGGCGCTGTGGAATCGCTGCTCACTCAGTTTCATCTCCTGCAGGTGGCGCTCAGCCTGCCGGGCCTGTTCCTCCGCGGCTTCAATCCGCTGGCGATTGGCCTTCTCACGTTCGTCGGCCTGCCGGGAGTAAAAATGACAGGTCGCGAAGATCACCGCCACCAGCGGCCCGGCGGCGAGCAGAGCGCCCCATCCGTACTGCCTGATCGAGAGGTAAATCAGTCCGGCCGCGGAAGCGCTGGCAACGTAGGTCAGAACCGCCCAGGAATAGTTCGCCCACCACAGCCTGAACACCGAGGTCTGCTGCTTCAAAGCGAGAGTCGTCGCGAGCAGCAGAGAGGTCAGCAGAAAGTGGGTCAGCGCGAAAACCAGCATGGAGGCGAGCAGCGCGGAAGTGTTGTCCTGTCGCCACTGATTGAGTGAATCGAGCGTCAGCCGGAACACCTGCGCGGAGAGCAGCATCGCAATGGCCGTCGTCGCGGGGCTGCCCAGCCGGCTGGTCCAGCGTTTTGACCCGCGGCAGGAGGCAGCAAAAACATCGGCGGCCGCCACCACCGTCGCCGTCGCCGTCCCGAACAAAAGCGCGCTGAGAAAAATGAAGATGTCACTCGGGGTAATAACGGCCGGCGTTCCGGGGATGCGAATCGGGTACATCCCGGCCAGCAGAGTCACCCCGGTCAGGAGGGCGATCCCCAGCAATTCGGCGTTGCTCAGGCGCCGCATATCGGCAATTGCACAGACCAGCACGAGCGCCCCCGCCAGTGCGGTCGTCCACCACCAGAGGCGTGCGCTGCGATTGTAATCTGCCATTTCGATGAACCGCATTTTCTATTCTCCCGACCGGATTCCCGTAACAAAGGTAAAGCTGACTTCCGACTGGTTGCGCCGGAAGTCAGCAGAAGTCCGCTTTCTGATTAAGTTGTCAGTCGGCGAGTTACCGGGGAGAAGCTCTGCCGAAGTCAGGAACCGTTGATATCGCTGCGGCCGTGCGTCCTATTCAGCCAGCGCAATACCTTCAGCCAGCGCAATACCTTCGGCCAGCGCAATACCTTCGGCCACCGGTGTCCCCTCAGCCAGCGCGATACCTTCGGCCAGCGCGATACCTTCGGCCAGCGCGATGCCTTCAGCCAGCGCGATGCCTTCGGCCAGCGCGATGCCCTGGCCGCCGTATACTCCGTTGCTGACGGTTGTTCCCGGCACGAACACGCTGCTCGTACCCGCGATCACATCGGCATTGATGACGCCCTTCGTGATCAGCGCATAATTCGCGACCGGCGAGCCGTTGACCGTCACGCTGTTGCGCACCCAGACCAGTGCGGGGTTGTAGATCGCCTGAAAGCGCCTGAAGAGTTCGGCGCCTGCCAGAACGTGTGAGCCGCCGGCGAAGATATAGCCGCCCCATTTGATATTCTCGCCGTTGATGGAAGAAACCGGTGTGGGCATTGACGCGCCGGATTGCAGCAGACTATCGCCCTGTTTGATCAGGCCGGAGGCCACCGCCGTCGAAATATCGCGCCGCAACACGCCGGCCAGACGAGTCGCGCCGTCAACATTCAGCAGGCCCGCCCCCTGCTGGACGATGTTGGCGTTGGGGATCTGCTGCGCCGTGTATTGCAGGATGGCTTTGATGAGCGGCGGCGTCAGCCCGGGATTCCTTTGCAGGATCAATGCCACCGCGCCGGAAACGACCGGGGCGGCGATTGAAGTCCCGCTCAATTGCATGAGGGCCGACGCCCCCTGCCCGCTGTTATGCCACTCGGGGTATTTTGTAATCAGATTACAGCCACCCGACTCGGCGGCAATGATGCGATTGCCCGGCGCGACCAGATCGGGTTTCAGCAGGTTGTCATACCTCTTTCGGCCGTCCGCGCCGATGACGAATCCCCGCGTCGGGCCGCGCGAGCTGTAATAAGTGATGGTGTCATCGCTGCGCGCGCCGGTCTGATGAGTATTCGCCGCGCCGACGGTGATCACCGACGGATCATTGCCGGGCGAGGTGATGCTGCCGTAAAGCTCCAGCCGCCGGTCGGGAGTCGAACCCCAGTTGCCCGCCGAGACGACGACCGTGATCCCGGCCGCGGTGGCGCGCCGCACCGCACGACACAGCGGATCGGTCACCCACGATTCGGTCGAGAATGAACCAAGGCTGAGGTTCATAACCCTGATGTTGTTCGCCTGGCGATTGGCGATCACCCAGTCAATGCCCGCCAGCACGTCGCTCATCTGCCCGATGCCGTACCCATCCAGCACGCGGACGTCAATCAGATTGGCGTTCGGTGCGATGCCGCTGTAGCCGGGCGTCGGCTTGTCCATCCGCCCGGCGGCAGTCGCCGCCACGTGCGTGCCGTGGCCGTAAAGGTCGGTGTTGGGCAGGCTGGTGGAACCCAGGCTGAGGTTCACGCTGAGGTCAACGCCGAGCAGGCTCACATTCAATTTGATGGGCGGCAGCCCGAGCAGCCCTTCGAACTGTGTCAGGTTGGTATTCGCCGCAACGGTGTCGGTGGCAGCAATCACCCGCGACACGCCGAGCGAATTCCAGAAGCTCTGATGGCCCGCCATGATCCCGGAATCGAGAAAGGCTATGCCGATCCCGCTGCCGTCGAGCCCCGAGTAAAGTCCGGTCAGGGAAGCCAGCTGCCGTACATTGTTAGTGCCGGTTGCCGCTTCCAGGTGGCTGGCGCTCTGCATGGCCAGGTGGTCGGGCGTCATGCGCTCGACATCCGTCCGACCGGCGAGTGGGAGGACGGCGGACTTCGGCAGTTCGACGAGCAGCCCGTCAACTGCCTTGAACTGACGGACCACCGTCCCGCCTCGCAGCTTGATATCGGCCAGCAGTGCGGCCGAGACCGGCCCGAACGTCTGCACCAGGATCCGAACCGTCTGCTTCTTCGGGTTGGCCCACAACAACAACTCGTCGCTTTGAAGCGCCCGCTGCAACGCGGGCGACAGTTTATTGATCGCGCTGGTTGACGTTTGCGCCCGCGTCGGACGCAGGGGAAACAGTCCGCCCACCAGTGCCACAGTCAGGATGAGTGTCACCAGCCGGCGGCGGTGAGGTCTGTCAAAAAATCTCTTCAGGCTATCAACTCGAATCATTATTGCTCCAGAAAATCCCCGGGTTTGTTGCTTCCCGGGAAGCAGTGAGGCTGCGCCCTGTTGAGCAATTGTGGTGCCATCATTAGCGACACGATGTAACTCAGGGAATAACAGCCGGATTACTGACCGGCCTCGTGCGGAGCGGATTTATCGGACAGATGAATCCTTCATTCTGCCCGTGGCTGATCAGGTCGGATTGATCGAAAAGAATCAGACTGACCGGTTTGCAAAGAGGTGAGGAGTCTTCAGGCAAACGGAAAGTGTCATAATCGGGCTGATCCGTGTTGAAGCGGGTAGTAATATTGACGCACGTGATGCGCGAAACGATTCTCAGTTTTCCGGACGACTGCCTGACGCGCGGCGATGACACGGCCGTCGTGTCGAAGCACGGGCTGCGTGTCGTCCGCTGGTCGTACCGAAGCCTCGCGGAGACAGCGTTCCGGTTCGCGCGCGAACTCGAAGCGCGCGGGATAGGCCACGGCGACCGCGTGCTGTTCTGGTCCGAAAACAGGGCGGAATGGATCGCCTCATTCTTCGGCTGCCTGCTGCGCGGCGCAGTCGTTGTGCCGCTCGACGTGCAGAGCGCGCCTGATTTCGCGGCGCGCGTGCACGGGCAGGTTTCGGCGAAGCTGCTGCTGGCGGGCGAAGGGATAGAGCGCCACGGTCAACTGCCGCCACGACTTTTAATCGCGGACCTCGCCTCCACGCTCGCGCGCCATTCGGCGGCGCGGTATCAGCCGACCTCCGCCATCGCGCCGGATGATCTGGCCGAAATCATCTTCACTTCCGGCACGACGGCGGGGCCGAAAGGCGTCTGCCTGACGCACCGCAACCTGCTCGCCAACCTCGCGCCGCTCGAACGCGAGATCAACAAATATCTGAAGTGGGAAAGATTCTTCCACCCGATCCGCTTCCTGAACCTCGTCCCCCTGAGCCACGTCTTCGGGCAGTTCATGGGCATCTTCGTGCCGCAACTGCTCGGCGGCGAAGTTCACTTTCAGGAATCACTCAACCCGGCGGAGATTATTGAGACGGTCAAACGTCACCACATCTCGGTCATCGTCGCCGTGCCGCGACAACTCGAAACCCTGCGCGACAAGATCGAGCGCGACTACGAAGCGCGCGGCGAAGGCGAACGATTGCATGAAGCGATAGCGCAGGCCGAAAACATTCACTGGCTCAAACGCTGGTGGAAGTTCCGCCGGATTCACCGGCGTTTCGGCCTGAAGTTCTGGGCCTTCGTCGCGGGTGGCGCGACGCTCAACTCCGAAACCGAGAGCTTCTGGCAGAGGCTCGGTTTCGCCGTCGTCCAAGGGTACGGGATGACCGAAACGGCTTCGCTCATCTCGGTCAATCACCCGTTCCGGCTGAGCCGCGGCTCAATCGGCAAAACGCTGCCCGGCCACGAAGTGAAGCTCAGCGAGCAGGGCGAAATCCTCGTGCGCGGCAACAACGTCGCAGCCGGGTACTGGCAGGGCGGGATCAAACCGCTGACCGATGATGAAGGCTGGCTGCGCACGGGCGACGTCGGCGCGCTCGACGAAGCCGGCAACCTCTATTTCAAAGGCCGCAGCAAGGACGTGATCGTCACTGCCGCCGGATTGAACGTCTACCCCGAAGACCTCGAAGCCGCGCTCGACAGCCAGCCCGAAATCCGCGCGAGCGCCGTCGTCGAGACCACACAGGGCACCGAGCCATTCGCCGCGCTGATCCTGCGCGACCCGCAGGCCGACGCCGAGGCCGCAGTCCGACGGGCGAACGAAACCCTCGCGCCGCACCAGCAGATTCGCCACTGGGCCGTCTGGCCCGAAGCCGACTTCCCCCGCACGCCCACGCAAAAAATTCGTAAGGGCGAGGTGAAGGCAAAGCTGGATGGGGAGAAGGGGAGAGGGGGAGACAAGGAGAGGGGGGGACTGGGGGAGGGGGAGTCTGTCATCGGGTCAGTGATCGCCAGGGTCAGCGGGGTTGCGCCCGAACAATTGAAATCGTCGGCGAATCTTTCCACCGATCTGAAGCTCGATTCGCTCGGCAGAGTCGAATTGCTCAGCGCTCTGGAAGACCGCTATCAGGTTCAGCTTGATGAAGCCGCCGTCAGCGCCGCAACCACGGTCAGCGATCTGGAAAGGCTGATCGCCGAAGGCACGCGCGAAGCGACTGCCGCGGCGCGATTCCCGTACCCGCATTGGGCGCAGCGATTCCCGGTCACGTGGATCAGACTGATTGTGTTTTACCTCCTGCTGTTGCCGTTGACGAACCTGATGTGTCGGGTGCGGGTGCGTGGCCGCGAGCATCTGCGCGGCGTGCGCGGCCCGGCGCTGTTCATTTCAAATCACGTCGCGATGGTGGATCAGTCGCTCGTTCAGGCGGCGCTGCCCGGCAGGTTCGGCAGGAAGCTCGCGATTGCGATGGAGGGCGAGAAACTGCGCGGTTACCGTCACCCGCCCGGGCACCTGAGCTGGTTTACGAAGCTGCGGCTGAAGGTTCAGTACGCGCTGCTCGTCTCGCTCTTCAACGTCTTCCCGCTGCCGCAGCAGAGCGGCTTCCGGCGCAGCTTCGCGTTCCTCGGCGAGACGATGGATCGCGGTTACAGCGTGCTGGTCTTCCCCGAAGGCCGGCGCACTGAAGACGGACGGATGGCCCCGTTCAGGTCAGGCGTCGGATTGCTGCCGACCAGTGTTGATGCGCCGATTGTGCCGATCAGGATTGATGGGTTGTTTGAACTCAAGCGGGGGCGGAAGTATTTCGCGCGACCGGGCAGCGTGACAGTCACTTTCGGCGAGCCGGTACGTTTTACTTCAGACGCAGACGCAGCAGGTATCGCGCGAGAGCTTGAACTGCGCGTCACCCGCCTTGGAAACTGAATTGTGTACGAACGCCCTCACTGAGGTAAGGCATCCGCAATTTGCAGCAGCATGACGAAGCGCGTATTGGCGGTCGGAGTTCCGTTTGAAAGTGACAACTTCATCCCACGTGACTGTTGTTCGCCCTTATCCACCGAGCCGGGGCGACCGGGCGCAGTCATCACGTTCGGCTCAAGCTTCGCCTTCAACTCTTCTGGGGCGACGCTGGTGACGAGCAGATTCACACCCTGAGCTTTGACGGCGAACTGATTCCTGCCCATTGCTTCAATCCGCTCATCGGCATGCAACAGTCTGGTGAAGACGCAGGGTTGATTCGCGGCAACCTCATCCCACACGATAAAGCCGTCCGGCGCAGTGAAGAGCAGGTGGCGGGTGAAACGCGTCAGGCCGAGTTCAGGTTCGTAAGCCGCCGCCGCTTCGCCGCGCACGTAAGCGAAACCTTTTTCCAGTTTCACTTCGGTAATCCGAACCTGATTCATCTGGTCGTAAGGCACGCCGTCAAAAGCGTCGTGGCCCTTGCCCTCACGCGCCTGCCCGCGCCCGTCCACGAGCAGCGTGTTGTGATGCGCCGTCATCGGCACTCCCGCGTACCCGGTGTCGCCCGTCAGGAGCCTGCCGCGCGCATAAATCATGAAGCTGTTCGCGTCCGGGTGCGCGTGGCCCGTCGAGAGGTGCCAGTCGGGAAAATCCTTTTGTTGTGCGGCGGTGTGATGGCCTTCGGGCGGGCCGCACTTGAAGGCAAAGGCTGTCGCGTTCGGCGTCCAGTCGCTGCGCCAGAAAACGACTTCGTGATCGGGGAAGTAATGCGACGCCGGCTGCTCGCTGATCGGCGTGGCTGGCACTGACGGGTCGTACCAGAGCAGTGACCAGTAATCTTCGGCATTGAGGTGATTGAGACCCTTCATCCACTCCGCCACGCCCTGGGTCTCGCCGCTCCTGAAACGCGAGGCGAGCCGGTAAAGCAGATTGTAATTGGTGTGGAATCGCCCGCCCGGGTGCGAGCGCTGGTACTCTTCGCCTTTGCCGGCGCGCGTGAGTGCCCCTTCAAAGACATCGCCAAAATCGAAGACGTATTGCCCGCCCGGCAGCAGCGAGTGTGCGACGTAAAGGTGTGTCTGTTTCAACCCCGGCTGATCGTAGAGGTCTTCGCCCGTCGCGTGCGCGTGCGCGTCGAGGTAATGGACGACCCAGGGCGTCGAGAAAATCCAGTACTCGAATCCTTCGTAGTAATACCCGTCCGGCGAGTAAGTCGCCAGCACGCGGGCATAGATCGCGCGCGCGAGGCGGGCCCACTCCGGCGCGTCGGCCACTTCGTCGTAGAGCGCATAAGCCGCGACGCCCAGACCGGCCATCGGGATGAAGACGTGATTCTGGCTGTAGGAGAAGGTGCGCCCCGGTTTCAGCCTGTAGTAATCAGCGAGCAATCGCGCGTGCTTCGCGATCTTCTCGCGGTAGCGCGCCCGCTCCGCTTCGGTCAGGTCGTGGTAGAGCAGGTCATAGCCCCAGCCCATCCCATAAAGAAGATGGCCGGCGGCCAGATCAACGTTCGGCTTGTTGTAGGTGTAGCCCCAGACCTCGTATGTCACCGCCGCATCCATGTAGCGCTTCGCGGCCTCAAGGTATTTCTTATCGCCTTCGATTTTGTAAGCCAGCGCGGCTTCGGCGATCCCGATGCCGACTTCGTTCTGGGCGCGGCGTTCCTGCGCCGGCGCGGGTGGCGCGTCTTGTTTCAGGGCGCGAACATTCTGCAACGCTCGTTGCCACAGGTCACGATGAGTCGTGCGCGCCCGCTCGCGCAGGACTTTGATTTCGGCCTCAGTCACGTACACGCGCGGGTGCTGGCCGCGCAGTTCGGGCTTCAGCCTGGGGTTGAGAGACGACATCAATTCAGTCAGCGGATGATTGCCGGTGACCTTCGCGGGCTTGTCCTTCGGGCCGAGCGCCTCACGGGTGTCCTGAGCATGAGAAATCGCAACAACGCCGACCATCCATAAAACAACCAGCAGAGTGGATACCAGTCGGCGAATTCCCGGCTGATGAATTGTGTCCATAGGATAACCTTAGTGCTTCATTTCGCAATTTCGGTGACGTATTTTAGCGAGTTTCCGTGAATTTCTGATCACTCAATTGCCTGGCGATTCTTTCTCAAGCCGGGCAAGTAGCCGAGCTAAATCGTCACGCGTGAACCGCCACTCAAAGGGCGTGGCAATCTTTTCATAGTGGCGCTGGAAAT
>DASRDU010000014.1:0-206186 GCA_035652435.1 Blastocatellia bacterium | reverse complement strand
CGTCGCTCGCGCCTGCGGGCCTGGCTCCGAGCGTCACGGCGATCTTGTTCCAGGCGGCGAGACCGGCCATCACCTGATTGCGGTCGCGGTAGTCGAGATAATCCGCGTAAGAGAAGAGCGGCTGGGTTGCGCCATGACTGTCACGGCCCGACAGGCGGACGACGCGCTCCGGGTTTTTGAGCGGCAACGGTTTGAGCGTGAACGCCTCGAAGACGGTAAACAGCGCCGTGTTGACGCCGATGCCGAGCGCCAGTGTAACGATGGCGACAAAAGTAAAACCGGGCCGCCGGCGCAGCCCTCGCAGGCTATAACGCAGATCTTGCCAGAGCATGCTCATTCTACTCGTACCTGAGCGCGATCATCGGATCGACTTTCGTCGCCCGCCGCGCCGGCAGGTAGCAGGCCGCGAGCGCCACCGTGACGAGCAACGCCGCCGCTATCACAAAGGCCAGCGGGTCGTTGGCGCTGACGCCGAACAGCAGGCTGCGCAGCCAGCGCGTCAGCCCCATTGATGCCAGCGTGCCCAACAGCAGGCCGCTCAGAATTAAACGCAAGCCCTGGCCGATTAGCAAGCGCAGAACATCCGGCGGCTGCGCCCCGAGCGCCATGCGGATGCCGATCTCGCGCGTGCGCTGCGTGACCGCGTAGGCGAGGATGCCGTGCAACCCGACCGCCGCCAGCAAGAGTGCGATCAGACCGAACAGGCTGGTCAGCGTGGCCGCCAT
Source organism: Blastocatellia bacterium (assembly GCA_035652435.1). Classification (GTDB taxonomy): domain Bacteria; phylum Acidobacteriota; class Blastocatellia; order RBC074; family RBC074; genus DASRDU01. Next base: position 205,461 of record DASRDU010000014.1, on the reverse strand, counting down.
CCGCCAGACCGCGACGCCCGCGCGCAGGTCGGCTTCGAGCGTGGTCGTTTTGAAGAAGGCCAGCGCCGCATCGAGCGCGCGCACCTCGCGCCGTACGAGCGGCAGCACGGCGGCTGCGTCCCCGGCCCGGACGAGGACGCGCAGCTGATGAGGAGTGCCCTCCTGCGCCAGCGGCAATTCAAGCTGCGGGCGGTCATCGCCTTCGAGGCTGAAGGCTTTGACGTTGCGCGTGATGCCGATGATCTGCGACCAGGGCTTGCCGGTGCCGAAGCTGATGCGCCGGCCGAGCGCGTTCTCGCCGGGGAAAAACTTCTGCGCGAAAGCTTCATTGATGACCACGACGCCCGGTTGTCCCTGCCGATCCTGCTCGCTGAAGCTGCGCCCCTGCCGCAGGGGGATGCCCATCAATTCGTGGTAGCCGGCGCTGACATGATTGGTATCCACGATCTGCATCGCGTCGGGTCTGACTGGCTGCCCTTCGATCACGACCGTAGTCAGTCCGACGGTTCCGCCGAGCGGCGTGTATTCCGCGAGCGCGACGGACCGGACGCCGGGCAAAGCGAGCAGCCGTTCGCGCAGCTGCTCGAAGAACGGCCCGACCTGCGGATCGGCATACCTGCCCATGGGCAATTCGAGTTCCGCGACCAGCACGTTGTCGGGGTTGAAGCCGGGATCAATCGCAAACAGTTTGCCCAGGCTCCGCACGAACAGCCCGGCGGCAATCAGCACGACGACCGACAACGCGACCTGCGCCACGACCAGGGCACGGCGCGAGAAGATGAAACTCCTGCGGTCGGCCCGCAGCGCGCCTTCATCCTTGAGCGCCGGGATCAGATCGGGCCGTGAAGCCTGGAGCGCCGGCAGCAGTCCGAAACAGACGCCGGTCACAAGTGAAAGGGCGAGCGTGAATCCGGCCACGCGCCAGTCCATGACCTGCGCGAGCGCCACGCCCGCGTCACCTGCCCTGGGCTGATAAGCCAGCAGCAGTTCGGTGAGCCACGGGGCCAGGCTGATTCCGGCTACGCCGCCCAGGGTGGCGAGCAGCACGCTTTCGGTCAGCAACTGGCGGACGAGCCGCCAGCGACTCGCGCCCAGTGCCAGCCGCACTGCAATCTCTTTGCGCCGCGCCCCGGCCCGCACGAGCAGCAGGCCGGCGACGTTCGCGCACGCGATCAGCAGAATCACGCCGACGATGCCGAAGAGGAATTCGAGCGGCTCGCCCAGTTCCCCGCGCAGGCTCGAAAGCCCCTTGCCGGCGGGCGTGAGCCGGATGCTCTTCTGATTGAAGGGCAGTTGGCGGTCGCCTTCAGGCATCCACGTGTCGCGCACCTGCCGCGCCAGGGTATCGAGCGCCGATTGCGCGGCGGCCTGCGAGACACCGGGTTTGAGCCTGCCGAGCAGCTTCCACACCATCGCCTCGCGGCTGGTCAGCCATTCGTCGCCGGGCTTCAACTGCTGGACGTGCGTGAGCATCATCGCGGGCACCCAAATGTCAGCCGGCGATTCGAGCGTCACGCCTTTGAATCCGGCCGGCGCGACGCCCACGACGGTGTATGGCCGCTCGTTGAGCGTCACCGTGCGGCCCACGGCCTGCCTGTCGCCGCCAAAGCGGCTCTGCCAGAGTCGGTAACTGAGGACGGCGACGGGCGCGGCCCCGGGCGCGCGATTCTCTTCGGGCGAGAATGCGCGTCCGACGACCGGCCTGACGCCGAGCAATGTGAAATAATTGTCTGCCACCACCTCGGCGCGCACGCGCTCCAGGGCGTCGCCTTCGCCCAGATTGACGGGCGCCTGCGCGAAGGCCGTCAGGTCGGCCAGTGCCTGATTGCGCGCGCGGTAATCGAGGAAGTCCGCCCAGCCGAATTCGCTGAAGGTGAGCTGCGGGTTGAGACTTTCCGCCTGCACCTGTACGAGCGTCGCGGGCTCGCGCACCGGCAGCCCCTGCACGAGCAGCTTATCCACCAGACTGAAGACCGCCGTATTGGCCCCCGTCCCCAGCGCGAGCGTGAGGACGGCGACGACCGTGAAGCCGGGTTTCCTGAGTAACATTCGCACGCCGTAGCGCAGATCCTGTAAGAGTGTCTGCATAATTCCCCCAGAAGCCGCAGCGGTCAGCTGTCAGCTTTCAGCCAGAAGGTTTGGCTGACGGCTGACAGCTGATCGCTGATAGCTCATTCATATCTCAGCGCGACCATCGGGTCAGTCTTAGTCGCCCGCCGTGCCGGCACAAAGCAGGCCAGCAGGGCAACGAAGGTCAGCAGCAATGCGATCCCCGCGAAGGTCAGCGGGTCAGTCGCGCCGACGCCGAACAGCAGGGTCGCCATCAGCCGGGTCAGGAGGAACGCGGCGGCCACGCCCGCCACCACGCCGGCGAGCGCGAGCGTCATGCCCTGCCCGAGTACCATCCTCATCACGTCACGACGCTGTGCGCCGAGCGCCATCCGCACGCCGATCTCGTGCGTCCGCTGCGCGACCGAATACGCCATCACGCCGTAAATGCCGACGCCGGCCAGCACGAGCGCGACGACGGCAAAGACCGCGAGCAACAGCGTGTTGAAGCGCGCCCGCGAGAGTGATTTCGCGAGCAGGCTTTCCATCGTCCGGACGTCGGCGATGGGCTGCTCGCTGTCGAGCGACTGGATGACGTTACGCGCCGCCGCCGCAATGTTCGCGGCATTGCCCCCGGTGCGGATGACGAGCGTCATGAAGGTGTAAGCCAGTTCGGGGTGCGGCCAGTAAGCCATCGGCTCGGCCTCGGCGTCGAGGGTCGCGTGCTTCGAGTCGGCGACAACGCCGATGATCTCGGTCGGATCGTTCTGGTCTTTCATGTAAATGACGACGCGTTTGCCGAGCGGGTCTTCGCCGGGGAAATGTTTGCGCGCGAACGCCTCGTTGACGAGGACGACGTGCCGCATCTCGGTCGCTTCCTGTTCGGTGAAGAGTCTTCCGCGTTTGAGCGGAACCTGCATCGTCTGGAAGTAATTTTTATCGGTCACGCAGACGCCCGTGGTCAGCCCCTGGCCGGGGGGCAGCTTCGGCCGGCCTTCGATTTCAACGCCGGTCCCCGCGCCCGGCCCGGCGAACGGCAGGAAGTTGATCGCGCCCGCCGATTCGACGCCGGGCAACGCCTGAATGCGCGTGATGGCCTGTCTGAAGAAGTCAATGACTTTGCCCTCATTCAGCCGGCCTTTGTCATCCTGGTATTTCCTGCCCGGCAGGCTCACGCGCATCGTCAGCACGTTGCGGGCGTTGAAGCCCGGGTCAACCGATTGCAGCCGCGCGAAGCTCCTGATGAGCAGCCCCGCGCCGATGAGCAGCACGAGCGCCAGCGCGATTTCGATCACCACGAAGGCGTTGCGCACGCGGTGGCTGCGCGTCGTGCCGCCGACGTTCTTCCCGCCCTCCTTGAGCGATTCGTGCAGGTCGAAGCGCGAAGCCTCAAAGGCCGGGAACAGACCGAAGATGATCCCGGTCAGCAGCGAGACGCCGAGCGTGAAGCCGAGCACCGGCGCGCTCAGTTTCACCGCGGGCAGTTCGAGCAGGTCGGGCGGAGCGAGCGCAACCAGCACGTCAGCCCCCCACCAGGCAAGCGCCAGCCCGGCGAGTCCCCCCGCCGCCGAGAGCAGTACGCTCTCGGTCAGCAACTGCCGGACAATGCGCCACCGGCCCGCGCCCAGTGCCGAGCGCACGGCGATCTCTTTCTGGCGCGCCGCCGAGCGCGCGAGCAGCAGGTTCGCCACGTTCGCGCACGCGATCAGCAACACAAACCCGACCGCCCCGAGCAGCACGAGCAGCGCCAGCCGGATTTCGCCCGTGAACTGCGTCCGCAGCGGGACGGCATTCACACTCCATCTGGCGTTGAAGTCGTACTGCTGTTCGAGCCGCGCGCCGATGGTCTTCATTTCGGCCTTCGCCTGCTCAACCGTGACGCCGGGCTTGAGCCGCGCGACGACCGTCATATACCGGCCCTGCCTGACGCGCTGCTCGTTCGTGAGGAACCAGGGAGACCACAACTCGGCGGCCTTCCCCGTCAGCGACCCCTTCTTGATGAACCATTTGAAGCCGGGGGGCATCACGCCGATGACGGTCGCTTCGGCCCGATTGATATTCAGCCTGCGCCCGATGACCTTCGGGTCGCCGCCGAAGCGCCGCTGCCACAGGCCGTAGCTGATGACGACGGCGCGCGGCTGATCGGGTTTGCCGTCGTCGGGTGAAAAGGTGCGCCCGAGCATCGCCTCGACGCCAAGGACGGAGAACAGATTCGGGGTCGCGAGCTGACCCGGTATCTCCTCCGGCTCGCCGTCGCCGATGACGATGATGTTGTTGTCGGCGAAAGCGGCCATGTCGGTGAAGACGCTGTTCTGCTCCTTCCAGTCCATGTAGTTCGCCGGGTTGACGACGTTCTGTTCATTGCCGCGCTTGAGATTGTTTTCCCAGACGATCACCAGCCGGTCGGCGTCGCGGTACGGCAGCGAGTGCAGCAGCACGGCGTTGACGACCGAGAAGATCGCCGTGTTCGCACCGATCCCCAGCGCGAGCGTGATGACAGCCACCAGCATAAAGCCGGGGTTCTTCGTCAGCATTCGTGCGCCGTAGCGCAGATCCTGTAAGAGTGTCTGCATAATTCCCCCAGAAGCCGTCAGCGGTCAGCTGTCAGCTTTCAGCCAGAAGGTTTGGCTGACGGCTGACAGCTGATCGCTGATAGCTCATTCATATCTCAGCGCAACGAGCGGGTCAGTCTTCGTCGCCCGCCGCGCCGGGATGTAACAAGCCACAAGCGCCACCAGCGCTACCAGCGCGGGCATGGCGGCGAAGGTCAGCGGGTCGGTCGCCTGCACGCCGTACAGCAGGCCTGAGAGCAGTCGGGTCAGCCCGAATGCCCCCAGCATGCCCAGGGCCACGCCCGCCAGCGCCAGGGCCAGTCCCTGCCCGACGACCAGTTTCAGAATGTCGCCGGCACCCGCGCCGAGCGCCATCCGCACGCCGATCTCGTGCGTCCGTTGCTCGACCATGTAAGAGATCACGCCGTATATTCCCACTGCCGCCAGCACGAGTGCCAGCAGCGCGAAAAGCCCGAGCAACAGGGCGCTGAAACGCGGCCGCGCGATGGCATCGCCCAGCCGCTGCTCCATCGTCCTCGTGTCAGAGACCGGCAGGCTGCGGTCCAGCTCCCACACGCCACTCCGCACGGCGCCGGCCAGGCTGAGCGGCTCTGTCGTCGTGCGCACGACGACACTCATGCTGCGGTAAGCGAACTGGCGGTGTGAGAAGTATATGGCAGGTTCAGCCGTCTTGTTCAGGCTGCTGTTCTTCTCGTCCCCGACCACGCCGACGATCTCCATCTCAAGCGACTCGGGCATCACGCGACCCAGCGGGCCGTATTGCCGCGCCTGCGTCGTGACGTGCCTGCCGACCGGGTCTTCGTTCGGAAAGTAGCGGCGCACGAGTGCCTCATTGACGATCACCACGCCCGGCGCGTCGGCGGCGTCGCGCTCATCGAACTGCCGTCCGCGCAACAAGCGGATGCCCATCGTCTGGAAGTAACCTTCGCTGACCGGCCGGTGCTGCGCGACCGGCTCTTCGCCCTGCACGGGCGGCCGGCCCTCAATCAGGAACTTTGTCGGCCACCCGCCGTCGAGCGGCAGAAAGCCCGCGGCGGCAGCGGACGCGACGCCGGGCATGACCCTGAGGCGCGCGATGAGTCGCGAATACAGGTCGGAGACCTGTCGCCAGTCGCGGTAACTGGAAGTGGGGAGCTGAAGGTTGAAGGTCAGAATGCCGGCCGGGTTGAACCCCGAGTCCGTGCGCTGCAAGCGCAGGAAGCTCCTGAGCAGAAGCCCCGCGCCCACGAGCAGCACCATTGCGATGGCGACCTCGGCGACGACGAGCGCGCCGCGAATGCGACCACCGCCGGCCCGCGAATCGCGCCCGCCCTCCTTGAGCGTGTGGTTGAGGTCGGGCCGGGAAGCCTGTAGCGCGGGGATCAGGCCGAAAACGAGCCCCGTGAGCAGTGACACGCCGAGCGTGAAGCCGAGCATCACAGTGTTGACGCTTAAATGATCTGATCGCGGGATCTCGACCGGGTTGAGCTTCAACAAAACATCGGCTCCCCAGACTGCCAGCAACAGCCCCAGCCCGCCGCCCAGGGTGGCGAGCAGCACGCTTTCGGTCAGCATCTGCCGCACGAGCCTGCCGCGCGTCGCGCCGATGGCCAGTCGAATCGCCACCTCTTTTTCGCGCGCGCCGGCGCGCGCGAGCAGCAGGTTGGCGACGTTCGCGCACGCGATCAGCAGCACCAGACCGACCGCGCCCGCGAGTATCATCAGGGCGAGCCGGAAATCGCCGGTGAGCTGTTCGCGCAGCGTGACCACGGCGGCGCCCCAGTCCTTATTCGATTGCGGGTTTTCCTGCGCGATACGGTTCGAGAGCGCGTTCATCTCCACTTGCGCCCGGCCCGCGCTGACGCCGTTCTTCAACCGCGCGATGACTTCAAAGAAACGCGCGTTGCGGCTGTGCTGGCGCGGGTCCCAGCCCAAGGTACACCAGACCTCCGTCTCGTTCGGGTAGTTGAACCCGGGCGGCATGACGCCGATGACGGAGTAGCTGCGCCCGTCGAGCGTGATCGCCCGGCCGACGATCTGCGGGTCGGCGTTGTAGCGGCGCTGCCATAGCTCGTGTCCGATGACCGCGAGCCGCCCGCCGCCAGTCCGGTCCTCGCCGGGCTGGAAGCCGCGCCCGAGCATCGGCTGCACACCCAGCACGTCGAAAAAGGCGTCGGTCACGTCAACCGTGCGGACGCGCTCGGGCTCGCTGCCCGTGTCAGTGAGGTTGACCTGCGGGTACCACCAGCCCGCGATTTTGTCGAAGAGCTGCCGCTGCTCGCGCCAGTCGCAATAAGTGACGGGCGACACCTGACTCTGATCGAGCCCGCGCGTGAGATTGCGCTCCCAGAGCATGACCAGTTGCTCCGGCTGCGCGTAAGGGAGCGGGCGGAGCAGCGCCGCGTGAACGATACTGAAGATCGCCGTATTCGCCCCGATCCCCAACGCCAGCGCAGTCACCGCCACCGCAGTAAAGCCGGGATGCTTCACGAGCATGCGCGCGCCGAAGCGCAGGTCCTGCCAGAGTCTCTGCATAATTCCCTCCAGAAGCTGTCAGCAGTCAGCCGTCAGCTTTCAGCCAGAAGGTTTGGCTGACCGCTGATCGCTGATCGCTGACAGCTGATTGCTCATTCGCACCTGAGCGCCACCATCGGGTCCACCTTCGTCGCGCGCCGCGCCGGCACAAGGCACGCCACGAGCGCGACCAGCACGAGTACTGCCGCGATCCCCGCGAAGGTGAGCGGGTCGGTCGCGCTCACTCCGAACAACAACGTTTCCATGAGCCTCGTCAGCCCGAGAGCCGCCAGCAACCCGATCACCACCCCGGTCAGAGTCAGCTTCAGACCCTGCCCGAGGATCAGCCTGAGCACGTCGGCGGTGCGGGCCCCGAGCGCCATCCGCACGCCCAGTTCGTGCGTGCGCCGGCTGACCGAGTACGAGATCACGCCGTAAATTCCGACGCCGGCGAGTACGAGCGCCAGCGCCGCCAGACTCACGAGCAGGACGAGTGTCAGACGCCGCTCGGCCATCGAACTGCCGAGCAGTTGATCCATTGACCGAACGGCAAAAACCGGCAGGTCCTTGTCGAACGAGTGAATCGTACGCTCGACGTCGGCCACCGCCCGCAGCGGGTCGCCCGCGGTGCGCACGACGATGCTGAAGTTGCCCCACGGCTCCTGCGCGAGCGGGAAATACGCCTGCATCGGCGTGTCGCGCTCGAGGCCGTTCAATTTGACGTCGGCCACCACGCCCACGACTTCGCGCCAGGGCGACTGGTTTTCCGGGTATCCGTCCCTGAGGCGTTTGCCAATCGGGTCTTCGCCCGGCCAGATGCGCGCGGCGAGCGTCTCGTTGATGACCGTCACCTTCGCCGCGTCCGCACTGTCGGCGGGCGTGAAGGCGCGGCCCCGCACCAGCCTGATGCCCACCGCCTCGAAATAATTCGCGCTCACCGCGATCATCGCGGCCTCGGGCAATTCGGGGCGCGGGGGCACGGGTTTGTCGGCGGCCGTAAAAAATGCGTTCCAGAAGGAGCCGTCAATCGGCAGCGAAATCGTGAGCGCCGCCGCGCGCACGCCGGGCAGGGCGCCCAGTCGGGCGAGACTTTCATCGTAAAAGGCGCGGAGCCGTGCCGCATTGAATTTCTCGTTCGGCAGCATGACTCGCATCGTCAGCAGGTTGTCGGGGTTGAAGCCCGGCTCGACGCTCAGCACCCGCGCCATCGAGCGCAGGAGCAGGCCGGCGCCTACGAGCAGCACGAGCGCCAGACTGACCTCGACGACGAGCAGCGTTTTGCGCGTCACGTCGCGCGCGGCCCCCGAGCCCGAGCGCCCGCCATCCTTGAGCGTCGTATGCAGGTCGGTGCGCGCGGCGTGCAGTGCGGGCAGCAATCCGCACAGCACGCTCGTCAGCATGGAAACGGCGAGCGTGAAGACGAGTACCGTGTCGTTCAGGCCGACGCGGCTGAGTTGCGGGATTTGCGGCGGTGCCAGCGCGAGCAGCCCGTTCAGCATCCAGACCCCGACGAGCACACCCAGCGCCCCGCCGAGCAGGGCAATCAGCAGACTCTCGCTGAGCAGCTGGCGGACGATCCGCCCGCGCCACGCGCCGAGCGCCAGCCGCACGGCGATCTCCCGCTGCCGGTCGGCGGCTCGCACGAGCAGCAGGTTCGCCACGTTCGCGCAGGCAATCAGCAGAATGAAGCTGACCGCGCCGACGAGTATCCATAGCGACTGGCGCACATCTTCCGACATGACATCCTGCAGGGCTTCGGCCTGCGCGCTCTTGCCGCCGTTCACCGCCGGGTATTCGCGTTCGAGCTGGCGGGCGAGCGCCACCATCTCGCTATTCGCCTGCGCGAGCGTGACGCCCGGTTTCAGTCGCGCCAGCGCAACCATTCCCCCCATTGACGTCCCGCGATCAGTCAGCCCGGATTGCGGCCTGAGGAAAGGACCGATTGGCACATAGATGTCATCAGCCCGGAAGTATTCAAAGCCCGGCGGCAGCACGCCGATCACTTCGTAAGATTCACCACCGAGTATCAGCTTCCGGCCGATCAGCCCCGGGTCGCCGCCGAATTTTTCCTTCCACATCCCGTTGCTGATGAGCGCGGTGCGCGCCGCGCCGTACCGGTCGTCCTCTGCGGTGAAGAGGCGGCCGAGCTGTGGCCGGACGCCGAGCAGTTCGAAGAAATTCCAGTTGACCGTCCGCCCGCGCAGCTGCACCGGCCGGTCAACGCCGGTCAGGTTGAAGGACTCCGAGCGCACTGACGCCATCCCCTCGAACGACTGTGCCCGCTCGCGCCAGTCGCTGAAATTCGGGTACGAAATCGTCGAGCGCCTTCCCTGCCGCGGTTTTTCCGAGAGCATCACCAGCCGGTCAGGCTCGCGGTAAGGCAGCGGGCGCAGCACGAGCGCATCCACGACGCTGAAGATCGCCGTGTTCGCCCCGATCCCCAAAGCGAGCGTCAGCACGGCGATAAAAGTGAAGCCGGGATTCCTCGCCAGCATGCGCGCGCCGTAGCGCAGGTCCTGCCAGAGTGTCTGCATAAATCCTCCGGAAGCTGTCAGCGATCCGCACTCAGCTCTCAGCCGGAGTGTCTGGCTGACCGCTGACCGCTGATCGCTGACAGCTTATTCATACCTCAGCGCCACCAGCGGGTTCACCTTCGCCGCGCGCCGCGCCGGCAGATAACAGGCCACGAGAGCGACCAGCGTCAGCACGAGCGGGATGACGGCGAACGTCAGCGGGTCGGTCGCCCGCACGCCGAAGAGCAGCGCCTCCATCCAGCGCGTCAGCGCGAAGGCGCCGAGCCAGCCCACGGCGACGCCGCAGAGCGTCAGCTTCATGCCCTGCCCGACGATGAGCCTCAGCACGTCACCCGTGCGCGCGCCGAGCGCCATCCGAATGCCGAGTTCGTGCGTGCGCTGCGAGACCGAGTAAGAGATCACGCCGTAAATCCCGACCGCCGCGAGCAGGAGCGCCAGCAGCGCAAACCCCGCGAGCAACGCCAGCGTCAGCCGCTGCCGCGCAATCGCGCTGCCCATCAGCTGGTCCATCGAATGCACCTCGAAGACCGGCAGGTCCTTGTCAATCGTGTGAATGGTCTGTTCGACCGTCGCCGCCAGATTCAGCGGGTCGCCGGCAGTGCGCACGACCAGGCTCAGGTAGCTCGAAGACTCCTGCGCGAGCGGCAGGTAAGTCTGGAGCGGCGTATCCCGATCCACGCCGTTCAGCTTCACGTCGGCGACCACGCCGACGACTTCGCGCCACGGCGTCTTGTCCTCGGGCCAGCCCTGTTTCAGGCGCTTCCCGACGGGGTCTTCGCCGGGCCATATCCGGCGCGCGAGCGTCTCGTTGATGATTGCGACCGTGGGGCGGCCCGCCACGTCGGCTTCCGTAAACATGCGGCCTTTCAACAGCCGAATGCCCATCGCCGCCAGGTAATTCGCGCTCACCGGCGTGAAGGCCGAACTCGGCAGCTGGGCGCGCGGCGGCACGGGTTTATCGGCGGCGATAAAGATTGAGTTCCAGTTCGAGCCGTCAATGGGCAGCGACAAAGTCAGCGCCGCCGCGCGCACGCCCGGCAACGCTTCGAGGCGCGTGAGCGATTCGTTGTAGAACGCCTGCCGGCGCGGCTCGTCGTAAACGGCACGCGGCAGGTTGAACTGCATCGTCAGCAGTTTTTCCGTCGCGAAGCCCGGGTCAACGTGCGTCAGATGGTAGACCGTGCGCAGCATCAGCCCCGCGCCGACCAGCAACACGAGGGACAGACTGACTTCGGCCACAAGCAGCCCCTTGCGCATCCGCTCGCGCCCCGCGCCCGCCGTGGTGCGCCCGCCTTCCTTCAGGCTCGTGTGCAGATCGTGCCGCGCGGACTGCCACGCCGGCAGCAGGCCGAAGAGCAGCCCCGTCATCAGCGAGACGCCCAGGGAGAAGAACAGCACCCTCGCATCCAGCCGGGTCTCGCCGAGCCGCGGCACTTCCTCGGGCGCGAGCTTCAGTAATCCTTCCATCATCCAGACGCCGAGCAACAATCCGGCCAGACCGCTCAATAACGACAGCAGGAGGCTCTCGCTGAGCAGTTGCCGGATGACGCGCCAGCGCCCGGCACCGAGCGCCAGCCGGATGGCGATCTCCCGCTGCCGTTCCGCCGCGCGCACGAGCAGCAGGTTCGCGACGTTCACGCAGGCGATCAGCAGCACGAACCCGACCGCGCCGAGCAGCACCCAGAGCGTCCGCTGGAGGTCCGACGTGTAGCGGTCAAGCAGCCGCCAGGTCAGCGCGCCCTGGCCGCTGTTGGTTTCGGGATAAGCGCGTTCGAGCCCGGCGGCGAGCGCGTCCATCTCGGCGCCCGCCTGCTCGACGCTGACCCCGTCTTTCAAACGCGCGAGTGCATTCAACCCGCTGTGATTGCCGCGCCCCAGATCCACGGGAGACAGCGAAACGCTCAGCGGGATGAAAAGGTCATCCTTGCGGAAGAACTCGAACCCGGGCGGCAGCACGCCGACCACCGTGTAGCTGTCCCTGTCGAGCGAGATCGCTTTGCCGACGATGGCGGGGTCGCCGCCGAACTTCTCCTGCCAGAACGCATGGCTGAGCAGCGTGATATGCGCCCCACCTTGTTTGTCGTCGTCGGCGGCGAAGAGCCGCCCGAGTTGCGGTTGCACGCCCAGCATGCGAAAGAAATTCCAGCTCACCGTCCGCGCCTGCAGGCGCACCGGTTTGTCCACGCCCGTCAGATTGTAGAGCGCGACGCGGTAGCCCGCCATCTCCGTGAATGACTGCGCCCGCTCGCGCCAGTCCTGGAAATTCGGATACGCGATGCCCATCCGCTGCCCATCCCGCGTCTTCTCCGCCACGACGACCAGTCGCTCCGGTTGCGGGTAAGGCAGGGCGCGCAAAAGCACGGCATTGACGACGCTGAAGATGGCTGTGTTCGCGCCGATCCCGAGCGCGAGCGTCAGGATGGCGACGCTCGTGAAAACGGGCCGGTTCAATAACATTCGCGCGCCGTAGCGCAGATCCTGTAGCAGTGTATTCATCGTCAACTCCTGACCCTCATGTTGCGGTTAATGCTCCGCCCCCTGCGTCGGGACCCGGTCCACGCGCGGGCGGTTCGCGCGATTGGCCAGTTCCCAGCCGGTGGCATAGATCGTGCGCGTCACCTTCTCCATATTCCGGTAGTCAATCTTATCCGCCGTGTCCGACGGCCGGTGGTAATCCTCGTGTTCGCCGTCCATGTAGAAGATGATCGGGATGCCTTTCCGCGCGTAGTTGTAATGATCGCTGCGGAAGAAGAAATTGTCGGGGTGTTTGATGTCGTCGTATTTGTAATCGAAGTGCAGGTTGAGGTAGGACTTGTTGACCGCCTCGCTGATCTCCAGCAATTCCGTACTCATCATCTTCGGGCCGATCAGAAAGATTTCGCCCGGCTTCGGCAGCGGCTGGTTGGCCGGTTTGTCGTTCTCCGCCCTGGTGCGCCCGATCATGTCAATGTTCAGTTGGGCGACGATCTGATTGAGCGGGACCGTCGGGTAATCGGTGAAATAGCGCGACCCCCACAGCCCTTTCTCTTCGCCCGCATGCCAGATGAACAGGATCGAACGCCTCGGGCGCGGGCCGCGCGCGAACGCCTCGGCCATCGCCAGCACCGCCACCGTGCCGGAGCCGTCGTCATCGGCCCCGTTGTAAATCGCGTCGCCGTTGACCGGCGCGCCGATCCCGACGTGGTCGTAATGCGCGCCGATGGCCACGTACTCGCCCTTGAGCGCGGGGTCGCTGCCTTCAAGTAGGGCAACAACATTTTGCGTGCCGGCGGGTTCGGCCTTCAGACCGATCTTCAGACTGAGCGTCTTGCCCGGACTCAGGTCGAACGCCTCGACCGGGTCGTTTGCCATGGCCCGGTTGAAGGTCAGGGCCGCCGCCTGCTTCTCGCCCTGGAAGAGCGCACTCAGCATCCGCGGCGACGGCCAGATGACGGGAATGTTCCGGGAATTTCCGGTCTGGAAACGCTCGACCACAATGCCGCCGCGCTCCGCCCCGGCCTGGCGGCGGAGCTGCCAGTTCGCGAGCGTGTTGAAGCTGGGAATGATCAGAACGCATTTCGCCCCGCGTTTGCGCAGAAGGTTGATCGGGAAATCCCAGTCCTCGCCCTGTTTGCCCGTCAGGTCCTGCCGGGTCACGTCTTTCGGGAGCCCGTTGTCCACCAGCACGGCGACCTTGTCTTTCACGTCAACGCCACTCAGGGCGTCTATGTTCTTTGACCTGATCACCCAGCCGTGGCTGACGTAGACGACCGGCCCGGTAATATCCGCGGCGATGTTACTGGCGAGGAAGTCGTCGCCGTAGTTGAAACTCTGGCCGTTCAGCTCGGCGTGCGTCCGGGCGGGATCGATCCTTTCGCGCCGCAGGGCGATCCGCTGGAACCAGGTGCCGTCATCGCCCGCGGGCTTGAGGCCCCACCGCGAAAGCTGAGACGCGATGTATTTCGCCGTCGTGTCGAGCCCGCGCGACGGCGTGTCGCGCCCCTCCATCTCGTCCGAGGCGACGAGGGTGAGATAGTCTCTCAACTGATCCGCGGTGATGTAATCGGCGTTGCCGTGCGCCGGCGCGGGAGTCGCGGCGGCCTTCTCATTCCTGCGTTGCGCGTGCGCCCACGCCACAGGCATTGCCAGGGCGACGGCCAGCGCGAGACTGTTCAGTCCGGTATTTTTCATGGATTCTCCGTTTTGACAGTGAAACTGCGTGAAGCGATAACCCGCCTCCGCCACCACCTCGGGAAATGTTTTCCCCGCCATTCGCAAACGATCCTGCGAATGGCGCCGGGCGCTCACACCCGGTTTCGCTACTCGTATCGCAGAGCGACCAGCGGATCCACCTTCGTCGCACGCCGCGCCGGCAGGTAACAGGCCGCGAGTGCGACAACGGCCAGCAACAACGCGACGCCCGCGAACGTCGCCGGGTCGGTCGCACTCACCCCAAAGAGCAGCGTCTTCATCAGTCGCGTCAGCGCGAACGAAGCGATGAGGCCAATTACGACGCCGACGAGTGCCAGCACCATTCCCTGCCCGATGACCAGTCTCAGCACGTCGCCCGCGCGAGCGCCGAGCGCCACGCGCACGCCGATTTCATGCGTGCGCTCGGCGACCGCGTACGACATCACGCCGTAAATCCCGACGACCGAAAGCAGCAATGCCACTGCCGAAAACAAGCCGAGCAGCAGCGTGCGGAAGCGCGGCCCGGCGACCGACTCCGCCACCCACTGCTCCATCGTTTTGACGCTGGCGACGGGTTGATTCGGGTCAATGGCCGCGACCTCTTTGCGCACGGCGGCGGCGAGCGTCGCGGGGTCGGTCGCCGTGCGAATCACCAGGTTCGAATAGCCGAGACGCAGGGTCGGGAAATAGATCGTCTGTCTCAATTCAACGTCCAGCCCGCGGTGACGCACATCACCGACAATGCCGATGATTTCCCAGGCTTCCTGACCCATTGAATCCAGACGGAGGCGCTGGCCGAGCGGGTTTTCGCCCGCGAAACAGCGCCGCGCGAGTACGTCACTGATGAGGACGACTTTCGCATTGTCGTGGACTTCCGCCTCGGTGAAGTTGCGCCCGCCGAGCAGCGGGATACGCATCGCGCGAAAATATTCGTGATTGACGTTGCGGATGTCAGCGTGACTCTTCTGCCCCGGAGCCTCGGCCGCGCGCCCCTCGATTCTGAAACCCATATCGCCGGACTGCCGGGCCAGCGGAAGTTCCGTGACCATTCCGACGGCTTCCACGCCGGGCAATACGGCCACGCGCTGCCCGAGCTGCTCGAAAAACTGCGCCTTCTTCTCCGGCTGTGCATACGGATTCGGCAGCTCGACCCGCACCGTCAGCAGATTCTTTTCGTCAAAGCCGGGGCTGACCTGCCCGAGCCTGATGAAGCTGTTGACGAGCAGTCCGGCGCCGACGAGCAGCACGACCGCGAGCGCCACCTCCGCGACGACCAGCAGGCTGCGCGTGCGATTGTGCCCTGCCCCGCCGCCCGCGCTCCTGCCGCCCTCTTTGAGGACTTCACTCAGGCCGAGGCGCGACGACTGCAACGCGGGTGCGAGCCCGAAGAGCAGGCCTGTCACGAGCGAGACGGCCAGCGTAAAACCGAACACCGCCGGATCAACCCTGACCTCATCGGCCCGCGGGAGGTTGCCGGCGCCGAGCGCGACGAGCAGATCAATTCCCCACATCGCGAGCATCGCGCCGCCCGCGCCGCCTGTAAGCGCGAGCATCAGACTTTCGGTGAGCAGCTGCCGCACGAGCGCGGGGCGGCTTGCGCCCATCGCCGCGCGCACGGCCATCTCCTTCTGCCGCGACGCCGCGCGGGCGAGCAGCAGATTCGCCACGTTCGCGCACGCGATCAGCAGCACGAAACCGATGGCGCCGAACAGCACCATCAGCGTCAGTTTGATATTGCCGACGAGCCGCTCCCGTAGCGGCATGAGGAACAGGCTCTGGCTCGTGTTGGTTCTGGGGTATTGCGCTTCGAGCCCGCGCGCGAGGGTCTCGACTTCCGCCTGAGCCTGCTCGCGCGAAACGCCCGGGCTGAGTCTGGCGACGGGGCGCAGGAAGTGAAGCTCGCGGCTCCGAAACTGGCTTTGCGGCGACGCGGGAAAGCCGAACGGCTGCCAGACCTCTACGCCCGGCGGGTACTGGAACCCTGCCGGCATCACGCCGACGACTGTGACCCTGCGTTTGTCGAGCGTGATCGTCTGGTTGACTATCCCGGGGTCGGCGCCAAAGCGCCGCACCCACAAACCGTGGCTCAGCACAACGACCGGCTCGTGCCCTTCCTGTCCGTCTTCTGACAGGAACGTTCGACCGAGCGCCGGTTTCACTCCGAAGACGTCCAGATAATTGGCCGTCACCAGCGCGCCCCTGAGTCGCTCGGGGTCGCCACTGCCCGACAGGTTCATTGGGATCGAATCGGAGACCGAAGCGGCGAGCGCGGCGAAACTCCGGCTCTGCTCGCGGTAGTCCAGGAAATCCGCCGGCGTGACGCCCTGCTCCTTGTCTCCCTTACGGTCCCAGCCCCCGACCCAGAGGAGCCGGTCGGCCTGCGGGTAAGGCAATGGCCTGAGCAGCACCGCATTGACGACCGAGAAGATCGCCGTGTTCGCGCCGATGCCTAAGCTGAGCGTGATGACGGCAACAAAAGTGAAGCTCGGATACTTCAGTAACATTCGCGCGCCGTAGCGCAGATCCCGGATCATCGTCTGCATATATCCCCGCTCGGACTGTCCTCTTTAACTTTTGCTCTCGTCAGGCAGCAGGCACACTATTCATTCCCTACAAGCCAAACGCCGTGCCACAATCCCCGGCAGGTTAAGTGCTGTGAGGAGTGAGCCTGGCTGAATGAGAGGGAATGCGGCGGGGTGTGCAGTGTTCGTTTCCGAGAAGCATCAATCCCAAAAACGGACGACCAGGCATGTACGGGGAGCTGCCAGCTCCCCGCTGATTTTGATCCTCATGACTTCAATTGGTCTGTGACGCCGAACCAGCGGGGAGCTGCCAGCTCCCCGTACATCCAACTCTCAGCCTGCCTGTGAGACGCGCCTTTGTGGTGAAAATTGCGAAGCGGGATTATACTCGGGCGCCGTTCAGTCAATTGCTGATCCAGCTTTTTCGGCTCAACACATTTCCGACTATTCGAACCCGGGGCTTTCCCATAGAAGCGCCGCGACCGTCAGCCACAGGAGACACCATGAAAGAACTTCGCCATGCCCTGATTATCTGCCTCGTGCTAAGCTCCCTCGCATCCGCGCAACGTCCTGCGACAGGCTCCGGCCAGACCACCCAGGCCCCCGCGGCTCAGGCTGCCGGCGCTGATTTCGTCCGCGAGAATTACTCGAAGTACGAGTACCGCATCCCGATGCGCGACGGCGTCAGGCTGTTCACATCCGTCTACGTTCCCAAGGACGTGATGGCCGAGGGGAAGAATTATCCCATCCTCCTGCAGCGCACGCCTTACAACGTCGCGCCCTATGGCGTGGACAAGTACCGGGCGAGCGTCGGGCCTTCGGAACTCTTCGCCCGCGAGAAGTTCATCTTCGCCTGGCAGGACGTGCGTGGCCGCTTCATGAGCGAAGGCGATTACACGATCATCCGCCCGCACAAACCATCGAAGGGGCCCAGGGACACAGACGAAAGCACCGACTGTTATGACACCGTCGAATGGCTCATCAAAAACATCCCCGGCAACACTGGCAAAGTCGGGATGTGGGGCGTCTCGCAGCCGGGCTTCTACGCGGCGGCAGGGATGATTGATGCGCACCCCGCGCTCGTCGCGGTCTCGCCGCAGGCCCCGGTGACCGACTACTACCTGAATGACGACTCCTACCACAACGGCGCATTTATGCTCGCGCACCGCTTCCGCTTCTATCAGGGCTTCCGCCAGCGCGAGGGAGAGCCCGCGCCGCCGCCCGCCGCGCTGCCCTTCGATTACGGCACGCCGGACGGCTACGAGTTCTACCTCAACCTGGGGTCGCTCGCCGAAGCCGACGAGAAGTACTTCAAACACCATCAGCCCTTCTGGACGCAGAATATCGAACACCCGACCTACGACGAATTCTGGCAGTCGCGCTCGATCTGGAAACACCTGAAGGGGATCAGACCGGCGGTGATGATCGTCGGCGGCTGGTACGATCAGGAAGACGCGCAGGGGCCGCTGCGCATGTTCGACTTCATGCAAAAGAATTCGCCCCCGCAGAACCTCATGCTCGTGATGGGCCCGTGGAATCACGGCGGTTTCGCGCGCGGCGACGGCGACCGGCTCGGCAACGTCAACTTCGGATCGAAGACCAGCCTCTATTACCGCGAGAAGATTGAGTTCCCGTTTTTCCTCTATCACCTGAAGGGCAAAGGCGACGGCAAATTTCCGCAGGCGTGGCTCTTTGAGACGGGCATGAATCAGTGGCGCAGGTTCGACGCCTGGCCGCCGAAAGGGGCGCAGCCCAGGAGCCTCTACCTCGACGCCAGAGGCAGGCTCGCGTGGCAGCAGCCCGCCGCCCAGGTGTTTGACGAATATCTTGCCGACCCGAACCGGCCCGTCCCTTATGTCGGCGCGGTCTCGCTGGCAGTGCGCAACGACTACATGACCGAAGACCAGCGCTTTGCCTCGACGCGCCCCGACGTGCTGGTCTACCGGACCGAGCGGCTCGATCACGACGTCACGGTCTTCGGCCCCGTGGCGGTTGACCTGAAAGTTTCGACGACGGGGACGGACGCGGATTTCGTCGTCAAGCTGATAGATGTGTATCCGGGCGACTACCCGGACTTCAATAATCCGCAGCCGGCCCCGGCAGCCGCGCCGGGCGCTCCTGCTGCGCCGGTGATTTCACAGATGGGCGGCTACCAGCAGTTGATTCGCGGCGAGCCGTTCCGCGGCAAGTATCGCCAGAGTTTTGAGCGTCCTATACCTTTCGAGCCGGGCAAGCCGGACCGCATCAGGTTCAGGCTGCCCGATGTCGCGCACACTTTCCGCGCCGGCCACCGGATTATGATCCAGGTGCAAAGCTCCTGGTTCCCGCTGACCGACCGTAATCCGCAGAAGTTCATGGACATCCCGAAGGCCCGGGGTTCAGACTTCGTGAAGGCGACGCAGCGGGTGTTTGTGGGCGGAGCGGACGGCTCAAGGATTGAGTTCCTGGTTATGGAGTAAGACACCCGCGGCTGCATTTTTTGCCGCACGAGCGGCAGTTCAGCCGTGGTTTCCAGGGGCACACGTCAGGATGTTGACAGCGTCCCGGTCAGCGACGCCTGAATTCAACCGCCGCTCGGGCGGCGCGGGACCGGCGCCGCCCCTTCACAGCGTTGCAACGCCGGGCTAAATTCAGGTCGCCACTACGCGGTTGCAAAAGGCAGCCTGACTTTCTTATCACTACCCTCGGAACGAACTGACCGTCACAGCGGGAGCAGAGGTGAAGCAAGGCTGACGATTTCAAATACGACGTATTCCTGAGCCACAGCTCGAAGGACAAGGCGGTCGTTCGCGCCGTCGCCGAGCGGTTGCGGGCCGACGGGCTGCGCGCGTGGTTCGATGAGTGGGGAATCCGCCTCCCGGTGAAGATTGAGGAAGGGCTGGAGGACTCCCGCGTACTCGTGCTGTGCCTGTCGGCGCAGGCGTTCGGTTCTGACTGGACGAGGCTCGAGAGCTATACGTCCCGTTTTCGCGACCCGCTGAACAAGGAACGCCGCTTCATTCCCCTGCGGCTTGACGAAGCCCCCGTCAAAGGCTCGCTGGCACAATTCCTTCACATCAACTGGCTGCCGGAGGATCGCGAGCAGGAGGATGCGAAGCTCCTCGAAGCCTGTCGCCCGCCAACTTTACCGGCTCCCTGAGAGTTACGTACCCGGGCATTGCCGAATTTAGTTCCGAGCCCGGGAATTCATTTTACCCTGTATTCATGGGCCTCTCAGCGATCTGACGGGGTCGCACCCGTCACTTTTCAGTAAATGAGAAGCATCCCTCAGTGGTCGGGGTAGAAGAGTGCGGCATTGTCCCGATTGATCAGGACATGCTCGATGTGGGCAGTCGGAGGAACAGCCTCCCCGCCCAGAATTTTCAGGACGAGCGGGATGATCTTCTCCCCGTACTTTTCCGGGAAGTATCCAATCGATCCGAGCAGGCAGGAATCCGGTCTGCTCATCTCAGCCCGTGCCCCATGCGTCGCATCCTGACCGACAATGACTGTCGTCTGGCGCGTGCGGCCGGCGTCGTGAACGGCGCGCACCGCGCCGATGGCTCCCGGGTCGTTGATGGCCGCGATCAGGACCCGTTCCGAGGGCGACAGCTGCCTTAAGCAGTCGAGCGTCACCCGGTAACTGTCCTCATATGTCCCATGGCAGTCAAGATGAACCACGTCCGCTTCCGGCACCGGGCCGATGACCTCCTGAATGCCGTTGAGCGCACCGGTCATCCGTGCCTGCGGGACCGGGCCGGCCTGCGGCAGCTCAAGCAGCAACACCTTATCAGTCCTGCCTCCCCAGTGGTCGCGCGCGTACTCGCCAAGGGCCCGGCCGGCCATCAGCCCGGCGCGGTAATTATCAGCCCCGAAAAAGACGGCCCCGGGCTGCGGGATGTCAATCGCGAGGCATCGAATCCCCGCCTCGGCAAACATATGGGCGATGATGGGGGCGATCCGCTCATTGACCTGAAACTCGATGACGAAATCCACGCCCTGCCGCACAAACATCTCCGCGTTTTGCAGTGCCGCTTCCTCGCTGTTTTTGTTGTCCGCCACGATCAGTTGCACGCCGTGGAGTTCAGCCGCCTCTTCCAGCCCGAGCAATACATCGCGCGAGAATTCAAACTCGCCCGACTGCATCGCGAAACCCACGCGCCATTGCTGCGTCCGGTTAACGCGATGAAACTTCTTGGTGCCAGAGACTCGCCGGACCCAGCCTTTCTGCTCGAGCGTATGGAGCAACCTGAAAGTGTAACTCGGCGACAGATTGGCCCGCCTGCCAATCTCTGACAGCGTCAGTTCGTCCTCCGGCCTCCTGAACGCATCCAGCACGTCAAGCGCCTTGGCTACCACCTCAATGAAATACTTGTTACTCCCGTTCGGCTTATCCATTGTGCGCCCAGCATCTACACTTTTATGCAACTGCGCAAGTCAAAAGAGATCGTAACCTGGCAGTGCTGAATCCTGCCACTATCATGTTCCATTTTTTCGCCCAGTAGAAAAATGCTTTTACCCCAATGAAAAAAATCTTGACTCAACCTATGGCTTGTGGTCAGATACGTACGCTTTACTGGGATCAACCTATTAAATAGTCCAATGTCGGTCCGGACCGCCAAAAGCCAGCAGCAGGCCCGGTCGGCTTTATCGCTGTCGCTTTACTGTCAACTTCGGGAAGCTGCAGCTTTCTTCAATCGAGCGGCTTTTCTGTCCTTAACTTAATTCGCCTGATACCGACTTCTCAGAGTGCAGGAGTTTCAACCCGGCTGTGCTTTGAACCGGTCGGGGACAATTCCCGGGAAGGGAGATCCGATGAAAATAATGATAGCAGTCAGGTTCCTGGTAACGGCAGTGTTAATGTTCTCAGCAGCGGGCCAGGCGTTCGGACAAAATGCGGGATCAATCACGGGGGCGGTAAAAGACGGCAGCGGCGCAGCCATTGCCGGCGCGACCGTCACGATCACCAACCCGGCTAATAGTATCTCGCAGACCGCAACGACCAATGAGGCAGGGATCTTTGTGGTGCCCCAGCTCCCGCCCGGCACCTATGTCATCAGGGTCGAGAAGGGCGGCTTCAAGAAGGTCGAGAAGAGCAATATTGCCCTCAGTACGGGCGACAAACTCAACGCCGGCGACTTCGTGATGGAGGTCGGCGAGCTGGCCGAGACGGTCCAGATTCAGGCCGACGTGGGCCAGTTACAAATCAAGTCCGAGTCGGGTGAACGCTCCGACCTGGTCTCGGGACAACAGCTCAGGAACATTGGTCTCAACGGGCGCAACGCAATTGATCTGGCCAAGCTGGTTCCGGGCGTTATCTCCGGCGGCCCCGCCTCGGGGAACGGGGCTTCGACGGTGACCAACATTACAGGCAGCTTTGTCATCAACGGCACGCGCAGCACTCAGCACGAGTACACGGTTGACGGCGTGACGAACTACAACCTCGGCAACAACACGGGCGCGCTCGTCTCGGTCAACCCCGACGCGCTTGAAGAGGTCAGGATTCTCACGTCGAACTATCAGGCCGAGTACGGCCGGAGCGGCGGCGGCTTCATCGCGCTCACGACGCGTTCCGGCACCAACGACTATCACGCCACCGGGCGCTATTTCCGCCGCCACGACAGCCTGAACGCCAACACCTTTTTCAATAATGCCCGCGGCGGCACGGGGGCTTTTTCGCGCCCGCTCTACCGCTTCAATTTCTACGGCTGGGATCTGGGCGGGCCGGTACTCTTCCCGCGCTTCGGCGAGGGCGGCCCTTCGATCTGGAACGGGAAGCAGAAACTTTTCTTCTTCGTCAACCAGGAGTATTACAGCCAGCTCGTGCCGCAGTTGTCGTCGGTCAACATTCGCGTCCCGACTCTGCTTGAGCGACAGGGGAACTTCTCGCAGTCGGTTGACGGGAGCGGCAACAGGATTTACATCAAGGACCCACTGCTCTCCGGCGCGTGCAACGCCACCAGCCAGGCGGCCTGCTTCCCCGGCAACATCATCCCGGCCAACCGCCTCTACGGTCCGGGCCTCGCGATCCTCAAACTTTTCCCGGAGCCGAACACGACCGCGGGCGGCAATTCGTACAACTACAGTTCGCAGGTGCCGAGTTCTTACCCGCGCAGGGAAAACATCGTTCGCATTGACTGGCAGGCCTCCTCGTCAACGCGCCTGAGTGGCCGCTGGGTCTATAACTACGACGACCAGCAATTCGCCTACGGCACGACGACGGCTTCGTGGAACTGGCCGCTGACCGTCACTGACCGCAGGAACGGCCCCGGCAACGTACTCTCGTTCACGCTGACGCACAATTTCGGCGCGACGCTCGTCAACGAGTTCATCTTCGGGGCGGGCCGGGGTGGCGTCACCATCGCGCCGTCGGACGACAGGGCCACGCGCACGTTCACAGGCATTAACACGCCGCTGCTCTACCCGAACGCCAACGAGGCGAACCTGATCCCGACCATCATTACGGGTAGCGCCGCCAATGCCAGCGCGTTCGCCAACACTTCCGTCTTCGGGACCTTTGACCAGCACTTCGTCATCAACAACTTCATTGACAACCTGACGAAGGTCGCCGGGAAGCACACGTTCAAGTTCGGCATCTATTACCAGCGCGCCTCGAACGCGAGCAACTCGCAGAACCACGTTCAGGGCGACATTGATTTTTCCAACAACGCATCGAACCCGCTCAACACCGGCTACGCCCTGGCGAACGTGCTGCTCGGCGTCTACAACTCCTACACGCAGGCCAGCAGCAAGGTACACCAGAGCTACTTCTATCAGGACATCTCCGGGTACGCGCAGGACACCTGGAAGATCACGCCGCGCCTGACGCTCGATCTGGGCATACGCCTCTCCTACTACGAGCCGTATCACAACATCATCGGCCCGGAGAGTTTCTTCAACCCCGCGCTCTACGACCCGGCCAAGGCGCCGCGCATCTACCGCCCGGTCTGCGTCGGCGCTTCGACCTGTTCGGCGGGACAGACGGCCTACCGGGCGCTTGACCCGGCCACGACAGGGACGGCGACTCTGGCGAACACGCAGCCGGGGTATCTGGTCGGGAAGCTCGTGCCGAATACCGGCGACCTGACCAACGGCCTGGGGCTCGTGAGTAACGGCTATCCGCCGGGCGGACTCGATACACACCCGATCCTGCCGCAGCCGCGCCTCGGCTTCGCCTGGGACGTGACCGGCAGCCACAAGATGGTCGTGCGCGGCGGCTTCGGCATTGCTTATGACCGTTACCGCAGCGACATCAGCGGCACGGGGGCGGCGAACCCGCCGTACGTCTTCAACCCGACTCTGAACTTCGGCTTCCTGCAGGACATTCAGCCAGGCGGGAGCGGCGCGCTGTCGCCATCGGCCATCGCCGGCGTTGACCGCGAGGGCGACTGGGGAGCCATTTACAGTTACAGCATCGGCGTGCAGCGCGAACTCTGGCATGACACGGTCATTGACGTGGCCTACGTGGGGACGCAGTCGCGCCACCTGCCGCGCACCAGCAACCCGAACGCGATCCCTTACGGGACGACGTTCAAGGCGTCGGCGCAGGACCCGACGCGTTTCGCGGGCGGCGTCATCCCGGCCGCCGAGCCGGGACTGCCGGCGGCCCACCAGGCGGCGGGACTCGGCTTCAGCGGGCAGTTCGCGCTGCCGGCCGACTTCCTCAGGCCGTATCAGGGATACAGCGACATCACATATCGTTCGTTTGACGCCAACTCGACTTACAATTCGCTCCAGGTGTCACTCCAGCGCCGCTTCGCGAGGGGCGTTACCTTTGGCATTGCCTACACGCTGTCGAAGGCAATGACGACCGTCTCGGATGAAGGCACGTTCACTCACATCTCAGACCCCAGAGGCTATGACTACGGGCTGGCGACGTTCGACCGCACCCATTTCTTCGTCGCGAATTTCGTCTGGGATCTGCCGAAGGGCAGCGGGCTCCTGGGCAATCACTGGCTGACGCGGGCGGCCTTCGATAACTGGACGATCAGCGGCATCTCGACGGTCGCTTCCGGCAGTCCGGCGGAGTTGGGCTTAAGCATTTCGGGACAGGACGCGGGTAATCGTCTCCTCGGCGCCTACACGAACGGCAATCTTTCGGGGCAGCAGCCGCGCCTCCTGGTGAGCGGCGATCCGCAGGGCGCAGCGAACCAGATCAACATCCCGGCCTTTACCGTTCCCGGAATCAACGACAAGGGACCGTACCCGCGCTTTTACCTGCGCAACCCGGGCATCAACAACCACGACCTCTCGATCCTCAAGAATTTTCCGCTCGGGGGCGAAGGAAAATACCGCCTGCAACTGCGCGCGGAGATGTTCAATTTCCTGAATCACACGCAGTTTTCCGGCGTCAACCGGACCACGAACATCACCAACGCGGCCGGTCAGACAGGGGCGGCGATCTTCAACAACTACACAGGTCTGACGATTACCAACAACACACGACCCGCGGGGAATACCTCCGTACTCGGGACGTTCTTCGGAGAATACAACGCCGCGCGCGACCCGCGCATTATCCAGCTCGCGGCGAAGTTTTACTTCTGAAACAAGCCCTGGCGCAGGCAGACAAGCGAAGCAGTGTGCATATAAATGCCAGAAAATATGGAGGCTCATGATGAACGGAAAATCCGCGAGCGCATTTCTGTGTCTGCTATTAACTGCTGTCTTCGCCCTGACGGCCGCGCCGCGCGCGCTGGCTCAGATCGGTGGGACAGGTTCGATCCAGGGAGTCATCACCGACTCGACAGGCGCGGTGATTCCCGGCGCAACCGTGACGGCAACCAACGTCGCCACCGGCGTCAAAACGGAGCGCCAGACGACGGGAGCGGGTTTGTATGTACTCGCGCCGCTGCCGCCGGGCGAATATAAGATCACGGTCTCGGCCACGGGCTTTCGACAGCTCGAACAGGACAGGGTGATCGTGGACGCGCTCAGCACGGTCGGCCTGAACCTGACGTTGCAGGTCGGCACGGCGAGCGAAACGGTGACAATCACGTCGGCGCCCGCGCAATTGAATACCTCCGATCCGCGCCTCGGCACCACGATCCGAAACGAGCTGTACACGAATCTGCCGCTGGCGATGGGCACCGCCGTCGCCGGCTCAGGCATCGGCCAGGGCCCCAGGAATCCCGGCGCCTTCATTTTTTTATTGCCCGGAGTCTCGGAAGGAAACCGCTGGGGAACGATCAATGGCGCCCAGGGCTTTTCCAAGGATGTTTTCATTGAGGGCGTCCCGATCACGGACCCGATCCAGCAGGGCGAGGGCCGGACGATCAGCCTGGGGGTTTCGGTCGAAGCCGTCGAGCAGTTCCAGGTGGAAACGAGCGGCACCGGGGTGGAATTTAACGGACAGGGCTCCGAGAACTACACGATCAAATCCGGGACCAACCGATTTCACGGGTCGGGGTTCGAGTTCTTACGCAATACCGTGCTTGACGCCCGGGGCTTCTTCCCCGCAGTTCGTCCGGTCGAACACCAGAACGAATTCGGCGGCACCATCGGAGGCCCGATCTTAAAGAACAAGCTTTTCTTCTTCTTCTCCTACGACGGGTGGCGTTATCGGGTGACCAGCCCGACGCAGTTCGCGACCGTGCCGACGCTCAAAATGCGGCAGGGCGATTTCAGCGAATTGCCCGTGGCGATATATGACCCGCTGACGACGGTCGCGGTCACCGGCGGCTTCGCACGGACGGCATTCCCGGGGAACGTCATTCCGGCAAACCGCATTTCAGCGATCTCGAAAGTCTATCAGTCGCTTTTGCCCGCGCCGACCAACTCAGGACTCCAGAACAATTACCTGGGGTCGGTGCCCGTGGCGTATAACAACGACAGCTTCAACACGAAAGTTGACTATAACCTCACGGCGAGTCACCGCCTCTCGGGCATCTACACACACGGCAAGAGAAGTCAGCCCGGGCCCTACAGAGAGACAAGTTCCAGCATCCCGCAAACCGTTTTGCCGCTGCCTTACACGGACACGAGGTTAGTGGTTGAAATCCCGACGGTGGTGCAGGCGAAGCACAACTGGACGATCAACTCCAGTCTGGTCAACCAGGTGAACTTCAGCTTCAACCACTTCTTCGTTCCCATCACCAACGCCACCTCAGACGGTAAGTGGGCCAGCAAGTCCGGCCTCAAAGGCTTGCCTGCCGGTGATGCGAGCGACGCTTTTCTGGAAGCGGCTTTCGCGGGAGCCAATGCGCCCTCGGGCTGGCGCGGGACGAATTCGAGGGACTTCGAGGATAACAACTACAACTACACCCTGCAGGAGAGCCTCTTGTGGGTCAGGAATAAGCACTCGTTCAAATTCGGCTTCCAGTACCAGCACACGTCCGACCATACCAAAACCAATGACACCGGCAGCCTGCTGACGACAAACTTCAACAATCTGCAGACTGCCGGCTTCAATGCGACGGGTGGGTTGCTCAGCGGCACGGGTAACGCCTACGCCAGTTTCCTGCTGGGGGCGCTGAATTCAGCAACCGTGAATGAAGATTCGATCGTCCTGACCGTCGCACAATTCAGCAGCTATGCCTGGTGGGTAGCTGATGACTATAAGGTGAATTCGCGCCTGACCGTGAACCTGGGGCTGCGCCACGACATCATGCTGCCCTATGTAGAAGCGGGCGATCATTTCACTTATCTTGATCCGACCGCCCCGAACCCGGCAGCCGGAGGGCGCCCGGGGGCCCTGCGGTTCGGCGGCAATTACGCGCCGGATGCCATCAGCTGTCATTGCGACCAGATCATCAACACTTATTACAAGGCTTTCGGCCCGCGCGTCGGATTTGCGTTCAGCCTCAATGACAAGACGGTGCTGCGCGGCGGCTACGGGATGATGTATTCGCGCAGCGGCGCGGTCGGAGGCCGGGACGGCGCGCGCATCGGTACGGGCTTGACAGGAATTAACGCCAACGCGCCAATCGTCAGTCCGAACGGCTCATTCACCCCGGCCCTGTTCTGGGACAACGGCATCCCGCCTTACGCCAAAGGGCCGATCTACGACCAGACCTATCAGACCGGCTTCAACGGGACCGGGTCGGGCGGGGCCGTGACCTATGGCGACCCTGACAGCCAGCCGCCGCGCTATCAGAATTGGAATCTTTCGGTCCAGCGCTCGCTTACATCGTCGCTGGTCGTGACTGCGGCTTACGTGGGGAGCAATGGCAAACAGTTGCGCGGAGGCGGGCGCGGCCCCTGGTCAAATCAGATGGATCCCAGATATCTGGTCCTGGGGAATCTGCTCACCCAGAACGCGACCCCGGCGAATGTCGCGGCAGCCCAGGCGATTGTGCCGGGCGTCAGCCTGCCGTTCCCCACTTTCGTGGGGACCATCGCGCAGATGCTGCGCCCGTTCCCGCAGTACAACAGCGTCACCGATGTTTACGGCAACGTCGGTCAGTCGAACTACAACGCGTTGCAGTTATCCCTCCAGCAGCGCCTTGCGCGCGGGCTGACCTTCAACTTCAACTATACTTTCAGCAAGGCGCTCGGCACGATCAACGGAAATCGCAGTGCGTACATACAGGAGAAGAGCCTCTCCACAACGGATCAGCCTCACCTCCTGAACGCGTTCTACTCTTACCAGCTGCCCTTCGGGAAGGGGCAAATATTCAACCCCGAAAACAAAGTCGCCCGGGCGGTGGTGAGTGGCTGGCAGATTTCCGGCATCACGCGCTACGCGTCGGGCACGCCGCTCGGGCCTTTCACGGCGACCTGTAACGTGCCTCAGGCGGGCACCTGCTGGGCCAGTTATAATCCGAACTTCACCGGGTCCGTGCGGCTCAAAGGAGACGGAGGAGTCAAACCCTTCATTGACGTGAATGCCTTCATCTCTCCGGCTTCGTTCACCTACGGTAACACCCCCGCGACTGGCGCCTACGGGCTTCGCAACCCGCATTTCTTCAATCAGGACTTAAGCCTCTCCCGGAATTTCCAGGTTCTCGAAAATTTGCGGTTTGTGTTCGGGGCCGATTCGTTCAACCTCTTCAATAATGTTCGTTTCGGCAGCATCAATACGAACATTACCAACGCCAACTTCGGCAAGGCCGCCGCGCAGACCAATCTGCCGCGTGTTTTCCAGTTTAAGTTGAGGATCGAATTCTGATTCTCAAGGCTGCCGCGCGCGAGAATCGGAGGAGAGACATGAATTTTATCGCCAGTTGTCTTGCGCTGACTTTGCTGCTGGCCGCGTCAGGTCTGGCGCAACAGACCGCACCGCCGCAAACAGCTCCCGCGGCAGAACCACCACTCGAATGGGTGGAACCGGAGACCGGCCACCGTGTCATCCGGCTCTCGCGCGAGCCGGGCAGCGCGAGCCTCTACTTCCACCAGAACGCGTACACTGAGAAAGGCGACAAGCTGGTCATCACCACGCGGCGGGGCATCTCGACGATTGAACTCAGCACGGGCAGGATCGAACTCGTCGTCGAAGGCCGCACGAGCAACCTCGTCGTCGGTCGAAAGACGCGGCAGGTCTTCTATCTGAAGGACGGCGCCGTTTTCGCCACGCACCTCGACACCAGGGCCACGCGGGAGATCGCGAGGAAACCCGAACTGCGCTCCGGCTCGGGCTTCGCGGTCAATGCCGACGAGACGCTGCTCGGCGGCAGTTTTGTCGAAGGCGAGCAACAGGCCGCCGTCCAGCCGCCCGCGAGCGCGACTCCGGGGCAGCGCGCCGACAGCTACCCGGGCAAGGGCGAGATGATGGAGCGGCGGCTGGCCGCGCGGCTGCCGATGGCGCTCTACACGATCAACGTCAAAACCGGCGAGGTGAAGACCTTTTATCATGCGACGGACTGGCTCAACCACGTCCAGTTCTCGCCCGCCGACCCGGGCCTGATGATGTTCTGTCACGAAGGGCCGTGGCACAAGGTTGACCGCATCTGGACGATCCGCACCGACGGGACGGGGCTGCGGAAGATTCATACGCGCACGATGGAGATGGAGATCGCCGGGCATGAATTCTTCAGCGCCGACGGGCGGGCGATCTGGTATGACCTGCAAACGCCGAAGGGGAAGGAATTCTGGCTTGCCGGCGTGGAGATCGCGTCGGGCAGGCAGACCCGCTACAAGGTCGAGCGAGACAAGTGGTCAGTGCATTACAACATCTCGCCGGACGGTAAACTCTTCGCCGGCGACGGCGGCGGGCCGCACAGCGTGGCCGCGCCCGGCAACGGCCAGTGGATTTATCTGTTCACGCCGGAAAAGGGCGCGCTCAGGGCGGAGAGGCTGGTCAACCTGGCGAAGCACGATTACTCGCTCGAACCGAACGTCACCTTTACGCCCGACATGAAGTGGATTGTCTTCCGCTCCAATATGCATGGGGCGACTCACGTTTACGCCGTCGAGGTGAAAAAGACCGGGGCGGCTGTCAGCCGTCAGCTATGACTCCCAGGGAAGACTATATAGAGGAGGTAAGTTCATGCGGCAGATTCAAACGCTGGTGTTTGTTTTACTCTGCGGCCTGAGTATCAGCGCGCAGACCAACAAGGGCGGGATCAGCGGCACGGTCACTGATGCGACTGGCGCGGTCGTGCCCGGCGCCAAAGTGACCATCACGAATGTGGGCACCAACCAGTCACAGGAGCTGACGACCTCAGGCGAGGGCAGCTACAACGCGCTTCTGCTTGATCCGGTCGTCTATCGCATCACGGTGGAGGCGTCGGGCTTCAGGAAGACCGTCATCAACAATGTCAAGGTGGATACGGCCACCACGGTCACGGCGAATGTGGTGCTGACACCGGGCGTGGTTGCCAATGAAGTTACCGTGACGGCCGAGGCGCCGCTCATCAACGCGGAAAAAGGCACGATCAGCCAGACGATCACGGAGCGTCAGATTCAGGACGTCCCGCTCAACAATCGCAGCGTACTCGATCTGGCCGTGACGATTCCCAACGTTTCGGGCGACGCGGGCAGCGAGGACCCGGAAGTCACCTCCGGCCAGCCGGTGCCCGGTTTCAACCTGAGCCTCAACGGCGGGCGGCCCGGCAGCACGGTGATGCTCGCGGACGGCGTGAACAACACCGGCGTCGGCATCGCGCGCGCGGTGGTGAGCTTCACGCCGGAGACGGTGCAGGAGTTCACCGTGCAGACCTCGGCCTATTCGGCGGAGTTCGGCACGACCGGCGGCGGCGTCATCAACATCACGACCAAATCGGGGACCAACAGCTACAACGGCGTCGCGCTCTGGTATCACCGCAACCCCGTGACCAACGCGCGGCCCTTCCGCGTCGGCACCGCGCCGCGCCCGGCCAACAATCTGCGCTACCATCAGTTCTCCGGCTCGATTGGCGGCCCCGTGTGGCTGCCCAAAAAAGTTTTCGGGCCGGCCGCTTACGACGGACACGACAGGACATTTTTCTTCTTCGCTTTCGAGCCGCGCTACCGCCAGGACTTCGTGACCTCAACCGGGCTGCTCCCGACGGACGCCGAGCGCGCGGGTAATTTCTCAAACCTCGTGCGCACCAACAGCGGCTTCCTGCCCGCGGACGTCGCCGCCAGATTCAATCAGGCGTCCATCGGCCCCGCGAACATTTATCAACAATTCAGAGCGGACGGCGGCAGGCTGGTCCCGCTGCCGCAGACCTGCACGGTTAATGGCGTGACCTCGGCATTATTCTGCCAGTTCCCCGGCAACGTGATCCCGCAGAA
Source organism: Blastocatellia bacterium (assembly GCA_035652435.1). Lineage (GTDB taxonomy): Bacteria > Acidobacteriota > Blastocatellia > RBC074 > RBC074 > DASRDU01. The sequence continues at coordinate 174,489 of DASRDU010000014.1, read as the reverse complement.
TATGCTCGACCCGACCGCGCTGCGGCTGATTCAGTTGATGCCGCCGGCGGGGGCTTACTTCGACGATTCGGGCCTCGTCAGAAACTACATCCTGGAACGCTTCGTGCGGCAGGACGAGAAGCGCTACACGCTGCGGCTCGACCACAGCTTCTCCGGCAAATTCAAGTCGAACTTCCGTTACACGAAAACGCCCGCCGTCGGCATCCGCGGCGCGGGCAATGACGTGAACGGCAACACGGGTGTTTACAGCGACGCCAAACAGTACCTGCTGACCTTCAATAACATCATCACGCCGACAATCGTCAACGACCTGCGGCTCAATTACACGCGCGGGAATTTCAGCGAGGATTTCTCGCCCGAATTTTCAATCAAGACCGGGCGCAGCCTGGCTGAGGAGTTCGGGCTGCCGCACCTGACCAAAGGCGGCATCCCGCTCTTCTTCCTGACGCAGGACAACGGCTACGTGGGCGCCGACCTCGGCGCGGGCGGCTCGACCAATAATTTCAACGTCGAAGAGCGCTTCAACATCAATGACGTTGTTTACTGGACGCGCGGGAACAAGACCTGGCGCTTTGGCGTTGATCTGAATCACGCGCGGTTGAACGTCACGCCCTTCTTCGCGGCCTCGGGCGGGCGCTGGCAATTCCGCACCGTGAACACCAGCAACAACCGCGGGACCGGTCTGACAAACGGCGGAAACGATCTGGCCAGTTTCCTGCTCGGCGTGCCGAACGCGGTGGACGTTCGCCCGCTGCTGCTCGATTACAACTACCGCTGGAACAGCCTGGCGGCCTTCGTGCAGAACGACTGGAAGGTGCGCCCGAACCTGACGCTCAACCTGGGGCTGCGCTACTCGCTGCAATACCCGCGCACCGAGAAACACAATTTGCAGGGCGTCTTCCGCCCAGACCTCGCACAGACCGTCACGCTCACCGACGCGCAACGCCGCGCCATCGCGACCGGCCTGACCATCGCGACGACCGCGCCGATTCCCGACTTCGTGCCGACGACCGCCACGATTCCGGTCTTCGCGTTCGCCGGTCAGGGCGGGCGCTCGGAATACATCACGCCGGTTGATTACCTGGGTTTCGAGCCGCGCCTCGGCTTCGCCTGGAGCCCGAAATTCGGCTGGTCGGAGAAGCGGCATCTGGTCGTGCGCGCCGGCTACGGCCTTTCGCACGCGCCGCTCACCGGCAACAACCGTTCGCCCAACCCGGACTTCGGCGGCTTTACGACCGTCGGCACCACGCTCACCGGGTCAAACGGCACGTCTGACCCGACGCTGCCCATCCGCTTGTCAGCGAACCAGCCGCTGCAAGGCTCAGGCACGCCGCTCAACACGCTGCTCGGCACGACCCCCGACGGGCTGGTTTACGGCAACGGCATCGGCATTCCGGGCGTCGCCGTTGATGTCACTAACGGCAAAGTCCCGTACTCGCAGAACTGGAACCTGGCGATTCAATTCGAGCCCTTGAGAGACACAGCCGTCGAGGTGGCTTACGTCGGCAACAAGGGCACGCACCTGTACCTGCCGCTGGTCAACATCAACCCGCGCAACCTGGACTTCGTCACCTACCTGGAGACGAACAACATCGCGGCGGAAACAGCTTTCACCGACCCGCTGGGGCGCCGCAATCTGCTCGGCCAGGTGGTCACGATCCAGCGCAACAGCGTGACGGCCCCGTATTTCGGCTTCGGCGAACTCAACCGCTTCTTCGACCCGTCGGCCAACAGCATCCGGCACGCGGTCTATGTTGATTTGCGCCGCAGCGTGCGGAACGGGCTGACGCTGACGGCCAATTACACCTTCGGAAAATCCATTGACGACGCTTCGGACGCGCAGCCCGACGTGCGCGTACTGACGACGGGCGCGACGCGCGGCCAGGTCTCTTACGGCGCGCCGCGCAAAGGCGACCGCTCGATCTCGACCTTCGACATCAAGCACAATTTCGCGGCGACTTATGTCTACGACCTGCCGTTCGGCCGGGGCCGCCATCTGCTGCCGGACGCGCCGGCGGTCGTGAACGCGCTGGTCGGCGGCTGGACGACCTCGGGCGTGCTGCGTCTGCAGGGCGGGCAGCCGTTCATCCCCTTCATCACCGACACCAACAAGCTGGGCGGCACGAACCGCACCGTCAGACTCGACCTGGTGCCGGGCATCCCGCTCAAAAATCCGCTCTATTCGTCCAGTTGCGTGATCGGCGCGAATTGCGAGCCCTTCATCAACCCGGCGGCGTTCATGCGCCCGGTCAAGGGGCAGCTGGGCAGCGCGCCGCGCACGCTCGACATTCGCGCGCCGTTGCAGGAGTACTTCGATGCGTCAGTGCAGAAGAGCTTCTCCTTCCCCTTCTCAAAGAGCGAGAAACGCAGGATTCAATTCCGGGTGGATTTGATCAATGCTTTCAACCACCCCAATTTCCGCTACGTGAACACGGGCAACACGCCGCCCGGCTTTGGCACCTTCCCGACGGAGCTGACGACCGAGACCGAGCCGTTCGGGACCGGAACCCGGGCGTCAGTGATCACGACGGCGGAATACAACGCCTGGGCGACCTTCAACGGGAAGCCGCTGGCTTCGACGCCGGAAGGCGCGGCGACGCTCAGCCAGATCCGGTCAACCGTCAACGCCGTCCGGTTGCCGTCGAACGCGCTGCCGGTGGATTTCTTCCACACCCGGATTCCGCAGGGCTTTGCCTCGCGCAACGCGAATTCGTTCGACATCACCACGCTGGAAGGGTTCAAGCTCTTCCGCCTGCGGCAGACTTATGATCCGAATTTCGGGACGCTGTTTGCGGTGAATAATCCCCGCTACATCCAGTTCGGCCTCCGGATCTTCTTCTAAAAAGTGGCTGCCTGCTGCCGGAGTACGAGGCGTTGTCGAAGCGCAAGGTGGAGGCAGCGTCTGCGCCTTATGTGGCAGATACACAGTGTGGATCAATACGGCGAGCGGCGGCAGACGTGGCCTGGGATCAGCAACGCGCCGCGTGAGTCGGGCTCATTGCCGGCCGCGGTATTCTCTTTTTGTTCCCGGGAGACTGAATTGCACTTGTCCTTTGCTGCTGCCGGGCGTCGCGCAATGCGACCCCTCGTCGTTCTGTTTTTCGTGGCATCATGCGTTACCGGTGTGACCCGGCCGGCCACAACACAGGCCGCGGCGGACAGGCCCCAGCCGCTCGACCTGTCGGGATATGACCTGCGCCCCTTTTACGAAAACGACTTCAGTCGGCCACAGAAGATCGCCCGCGAAGAGGATCTGATTGAGCGGGCCGGTGGCGTGTGGCGGCGCAAAGCGAGACCCGCGCCCGATGCGGAGTGGATTGCCGAGGGCTGGGGTGGCGTGGAGATTCGCGGTGGCAGACTGCTTGTGGCCCCGTCGCCATTTGACGCGGCGGGCAGGCCCCTGCCGGTCGTACCGAGCCGGCGTTCACATATGGTGGTCTGGAACCGCCACATATTTCCGGCAGACTTCCTGCTCGAATTCGAGATGAGCCCCTGCGGCTCCACGAGCGGCCTGACCATTGTCCTCTTCTGCGCCACGGGCAGGAACGGCGAAGACATCTTCGACCTGTCTCTGCCGCCGCGCCGGGCCAACTACGAGGCCTATCACAGCGGTGCGGTGGCCAACTACACTGATTCCTGGTGGAGCCGGAACAATGAGGCGGAAAGCCTCTCCAATCGGCTCCGCAGGAATCCGGGTTTCAGCCAGGTGGCCGAAGGCCCGAGCCTGACCACCGGCCCGACCGATGTCACGCATCGCCTTCGGATTCTGAAGAGTGGCGCGCACATCGAGGTTGAGGTGAACGGCAAGGTCGTTATCAGGTGGGATGACCCCGAACGGCCGCACGGGGCAGGACGAATCGGGCTGCGTTCGATGGAAGGCGTGACGATGGTGGCTTATGACAACTTCAAGGTGTGGCAGGTGACTGCCACACGAACACGGTAGCGCGATGAAGGAACTGCACCATAACACTTCTCCAGGCTGCAAGCGTAAGCGGCTGGCATCTCTTCCGCTGCTGGCTCTGCTGGTCGGCGGCGTCTTCCTGCCCGCTGCCGCGCAATCTCCGGCGTCTGTCGAATTGAAATGGCTGGGAGACAGAGCGCCGGCGGTGCGGACCGGCGTCAGCTGGGGAGTGCCGTGGCCCCGGGGGAAAGTCCGGAAAGATCAGGCGTTCACCCTGACGGCGGCAGACGGGAGGAGTCTGCCCTTGCAATCGTGGCCGCTCGCCTGGTGGCCGGATGGCTCGATCAAGTGGGCCGGCTTCGCTACCGTAGCCGGCCCGGAAATTACCGGCTCACTCAGGCTCTCGGCAGGTAATACTGCCGCATCCACGTCAGGCCCTGTCGTGCAGGTCAGACAGAGCGACACGACCTTTGAAATAGACACCGGACGATTGAAGGTTCGCATCCCCAGGTGGGGCACCAGTCTCATTGACTCGATAGTCGTTGACGGTCGTGAGGTGGCGCGACATGGGCGGCTCATCTGTATCCTCCAGGACGGCCCCGACGGCGGAGCCGAGAATGCCCCGCAGCGCGAGAAATATTCGACCAAAGTCGAGAGGGTGACGATGGAGCAATCCGGCCCGGTGCGCGCGGTCGTGAAGATCGAGGGTAAACATCAGGGCTTGAAGAGCAACCGCGAGTGGCTGCCGTTTGTCGTTCGTCTGTATTTCTACGCCGGACAGGAGTCGGTGCGCCTCGTCCACTCCGTCGTCTACGATGGTGATGAGAGCAGGGACTTCATCCGCGGGCTGGGCGTGGCCTTCTCGGTGCCGATGCGCGAGCAGATTCACAACCGTCACGTGCGCTTCTCGGGCGAGGGCCCGGGCCTGTGGTCAGAGCCGATTCAGCCGATGATCGGGCGCGGCGGACGCTTTGTGGCTCATCCGCAGACGGGCGCCGACGTCTACCCTGATCAGATTGCCGGCAGGCGCGTCCCTGACAGGGAAGCGTACAACGCGCGCGGCCAGGGCCTGCTGGCGGACTGGGCGGTGTGGGACGACTTCAAGCTGGTCCAGCCCAATGCTGACGGGTTCACGGTACTCAAGCGCACCAATCCTGAAAGCGCGTGGATCCCGGCCGGGGCCGGCCGGCGCGCGTCGGGGCTGGTCTTCGCGGGCGACGCGAGCGGCGGGCTGGCGGCGAGTCTCAGGAATTTCTGGCAGTCATACCCGGCGTCGCTCGAAGTGCAGAAGGCGGCCGGCGGCGCCGCGGAGCTGATCGTCTGGATGTGGTCGCCCGAAGCGCCGGGCATGGATCTGCGCCACTACGACACTCGCGCGCACGGCCTCGAAGCCGTTTACGAGGACGTGCAGCCCGGGTTCAGCACGGCGCACGGCGTAGCGCGCACCAGTGAGCTGACGTTGTTTGCGACTGCCGCCGTCCCGGCCAGGGAGGAGACGGCGAAGATGGCGCAGGCCGGCGCCGAGCCGCCGCTGCTCGTCTGCACGCCACAATACCTGCACTCGGCCCAGGCCTTCGGCATCTGGGGCCTCGAGGATCGCTCAACTCCGGTAAAACGTGCGATTGAAGAAAGGCTCGGGGCCACGCTTGATTTCTATCTGAAGCAGATAGATCAGCGCAACTGGTACGGGTTCTGGGACTACGGCGACGTGATGCACTCCTACGATAATGAGCGCCACGTCTGGCGCTACGATCTGGGCGGGATGGCGTGGGACAACGCCGAGCTGGGCACGGACATGTGGCTCTGGTACAGCTTCCTGCGGACGGGCCGCGCCGACATCTTCCGCATGGCCGAAGCGATGACGCGGCACACGAGCGAAGTGGACACCTATCACCTGGGCAGGTTCGCCGGACTCGGCTCCCGCCACAATGTGCGCCACTGGGGTTGCGGCGCCAAGGAGGCCCGCATCAGCCAGGCCGCGTACCGCCGCTTTTATTACTACCTGACCACGGACGAACGCACCGGCGACATTATGCGCGAGGTCCTGAACGTGGACTACAAGGTCGTGGACTACGACCCCATGCGGCTGGCCCAGCCGATCACCGAAGCCGAGAAGAAGTATCCAACCCGCGTCCGCCTCGGCCCTGACTGGTTCGCCTTCGTCAGCAACTGGATGACCGAGTGGGAGCGCACGGGCGACACGAAGTGGCGTGACAAGATTCTCGCCGGCATCGAGAGTCTCGCCCGCATGCCGCTCGGGTTGCGCACGGGGAAAAATCTCCTGTTCGGCTACGACCCGGCGACTGGCAAACTGTATCAACTGTCGGACGAGGCGGGGCAGTACAACCTGGCGACGATTATGGGCGGGGCCGAAGTGGTCTTCGAACTCAACCTGATGCTTGACGACGAGCGCTGGCAGAAGCTCTGGCTGCAATACTGCCGGCTCAATACCGCGCCCAGGGAAGTCATTGTCAGGGACATGACTACGGGGACTGAGGGCAATGACGCCGCGTATGTCCGCGACGGACGTCTGGCCTCTTACGTTTATCTGAAAACGAAGAATCCGGCCTTTATGAAGGTGGGCGTGAATGCACTGCTCGCGAGCGGCAGGGGCGGACGAAACGAAACCGTCCGCCGGGTGGAGGGGCCGGAGTCTCTGAAGCCTGTTGATGAGTCCGGTCTCGCGGGGACGAACGGGGCGGCACAGAACGGCCTGACGACGATCATGGCGCTCGGCATGGTGGGCGACCATCTCCCCGCCGAATTCCCGCCTCAGGAAGCGACTCCTGCCAATCGGGAGCGTGGTGACCGGCGCCCGAACCAGAGGCCGCCAGAGAATTGAGGTAACCGACAGTCCGGGACATTTGCTGTGAACCCTCTTTCCACTGAGTTGAGGAAATAGCGGCGTGAGGAATCGAGAGATGATGAAACTATCCGGCCGAACGGGCTGCCGGCTCGGGCTGATAATCCTGCTCCTGCTGGCCTCTCACTTCACCGCCCTTCCCCAACAGGAACCCGCGCGACAAAGTGGCGTGGCCGGGCTCGAGCAGGCTTTTCAGAATCCGCCTGATGACGCGAAGATCATGATGCGCTGGTGGTGGTTCGGGCCGGCGGTGACCAAAGCCGAACTCGAACGCGAGATGCGATTGATGAAGGAGGGCGGCATCGGCGGCTTCGAGGTGCAGCCCGTCTACCCGGTCGCGCTCGACGACGCGGCGACAGGAATCAAAACGCTGCCCTTCCTTTCTGCCGAGTTCATTGACGCCCTGCGGTTCGCCAACGACAAGGCGCGCGAACTCGGCCTGCGTGTTGACCTGACGATTGGCAGCGGCTGGCCTTACGGCGGGCCGATGGTGCCGATCAGTCAGGCCGCCGGGCGACTGCGCGTCGAGCGCGTGAAGCTCGGGGACGGCGAGCGCCGCGTGCCCGTTCCCGACATCGGCGCTGGCGAAAAGCTGCTGGCAGTCTTTCTGGCGCGCACGCAGGGGCAGTCAATCGCCGCCGCCGGCACGCACGAAATTACCGACAGCATCAAAGACGGCGCGGCGCGCGTGCCCGCTGACCTCGCGGGCGCAAATGAGGTGATCTTCTTCATCTCCAGCCGGACGGGCCAGCAGGTCAAGCGGCCGGCGGTCGGCGCCGAAGGCTTCGTACTCAACCACTACGACCGCACCGCGGTTGACAGCTACCTGAAGAACGTCGGCGACCGCCTGCTCGCGGCCTTCGGCGACAAGCCGCCGCACTCGGTCTTCTGCGACAGCCTCGAAGTTTATCTGTCCGACTGGACGCCGGATTTCCTCGCCGAATTTCAAAGACGGCGCGGCTACGATCTGAAGCCGCTCCTGCCCGCTCTGGTCGGAGATTTCGGCCCGGACACGGCCGCCGTCCGGCACGACTGGGGGCGGACGCTGACCGAGTTGCTCAACGAACGATTCCTCGCGCCGATGCGCGAATGGGCGCGGCGCAACCAGACGCTCTTCCGCGTGCAGGGTTACGGCACTCCGCCCGCCACGATTTCGAGCAACGCTCTCGCGGACCTGCCCGAGGGCGAAGGGCCGCAGTGGAAAGTGCTGCGCGCCTCGCGCTGGGCCTCTTCGGCGAGTCACCTGTTCGGGCGGAACGTCACTTCATCAGAAACCTGGACGTGGCTGCACTCGCCCTCGTTCCGTGCGACGCCGCTCGATGTCAAGGCCGAAGCCGACCTGCACTTCCTGCAGGGCATCAACCAGTTGATCGGGCACGGCTGGCCCTACACCGCGCCGGGCGTCGAGTACCCGGGCTGGCGCTTCTACGCGGCGGGCGTCTTCAACGAGAAGAACCCCTGGTGGATTGTGATGCCCGACCTCGCGCGTTACCTGCAACGGATGAGCTTTCTGATGAGGCAGGGGCGGCCGGCCAATGACATCGCGCTCTATCTGCCGAATGACGACGGCTGGGCGCATTTCACGAACGGGCAGGTGCATCTGATCGAAGTGCTGCGCGAACGCATCGGCGATGACATCATCGCGCGGACGCTGGAGGCCGGTTACGATTTCGATTTCTTTGACGACGACGCGCTCCGGCAGGTCGGCAAAGTCGGGCCGGGCACGCTCACGCTCGGCGGCAACCAGTACAAGGCCGTCATCCTGCCCAACGTCGAGCGCATCCCGGCAGACACATTGAAGAAGCTGGAAGAGTTCGCGCGCGGCGGCGGCATCGTCATCGCCACGCGCCGCCAGCCCGCGCTCGCGCCCGGCCTCAGAGCGACGGAAGACGAGCAGCGACAGGTCCACGAAATCTCGCGCCGCCTGTTTGAGGGGGCGAATGCGCCGGCCCATTTCGTGGCCGACGAGAAGGGTCAGCTCGCAGCCAGGCTCAATTCCCTGCTCCGCCCCGACGTGGATCTCCCGTCTGCCAAAACTGAACTCGGTTTTATTCACCGCCACACGCCGGACGCGGAAATATATTTCGTCGCCAACACGTCGAACGCGCGCCGGGACGTGAAGGCGACTTTCCGCGTGTCGGGGATGCAGGCGGAGTTGTGGGACCCGTTCACGGGCGAAGTCTCGCCTGCCGCGGCGCAGTCGGGCGAGGGAGGCGGCACGACGGTGCCACTCGATCTCGAACCTTATGGTTCGCGCGTCGTGGTTTTCACGAGGCGTACGCTCGCGCGGCCGGCCACCGTCGCAACCGCCAGCGCCCCGGCCCCGATTGACCTGAGTACGAACTGGCGCGTGTCGTTCGGCGCAGGCGGTCAGCCGGTCACGATGGAGAAGCTGCACTCATGGGCCGAGGACGAAGCCACGCTCTACTTCTCAGGTCTCGCAACGTACGAAAAGGAATTCACTGTGCCGGACGGCCTCCTGCAGGCCGGCCTTTCAGTGCGGCTTGATTTCGGCGAAGGGCAGCCCGTCGCCACTCAGACCCTGCGTAACGGCGTGCGGGCGTGGCTCGACGCGCCGGTGCGCGAAGCCGCGGTCGTTTACGTCAACGGTGAGCGGGCCGGCTCGGTCTGGCGACCGCCTTACTCGGTTGACGTGACACGCCTGCTCAAACGCGGCGAGAACCGGTTGAAGATCATCGTCGGCAACACGGCGATGAATCAGATGGCCGGGCGAAGGCTGCCCGACTACAAGCTGCTCATCCTGCGTTACGGCGACCGCTTCCAGCCGCAGGATATGGATAAAGTGAAGCCGCTCCCCTCCGGGCTGAGCGGGCCCGTCCGCCTGGTGGCGGCAGCACGCAATCAATAACTGAACCCTGTTTGTCCGATGGGCAGTCTGGTGAATCACACAAAACCGGCTGGAGTCCGGCGTTTTTTCCGACGTGGTTGCCAGCCACGAGAAGGCATGGCCATGACGACAATTAAACATCCCGGCAGGCGTCAGGTTATCTCAGGCGGCCTGGGACAAAGACTCCTGCGCATGCTTTTCGCGCTGTTGCTGCTGCCCTTCACAATTTCCGCAGGGGATCAGCAGAAAGAGATCCGGCTCTGGCCGAACGGCGCGCCGGGGTCGGAAGGCAGAACCGGCGAGGAGGCCGTGCGGGTGACGCCCGAGGGCGAACACGTCGTCTCGAACGTCCACCACCCCTCGCTCACACCTTACCTGCCGGACCGGGCGAAGGCCACGGGCGCGGCGGTGATCATCGCGCCGGGCGGCGGACACCGCGAATTGTGGACCGATCACGAGGGCCATAATCTGGCCCGGTGGCTCGCCGCGCGTGGGGTCGCCGCCTTCGTACTCAAGTACCGCCTCGCGCGCGAGGCCAACTCGACCTACAAGATTGAGGAGCATGCGTTCGCGGACATGCAACGTGCCATCCGCCTCGTGCGCAGCCGGGCCAGGGAGTGGAACATCGTGCCGACGCACATCGGGGCAATTGGCTTTTCCGCCGGGGGCGAGCTGGTGGCGCTCTCAGGGATGCGCTCCGATGGCGGCAACAGGGAGGCCGCCGACCCCGTCGAGCGAGAGAGTTCCCGGCCCGACTTCCAGGCACTGATCTATCCGGGCGCCTCGGGGAAGATCGTGCCGGCCAAAGACGCGCCGCCGGTCTTCCTCGTCTGCGGTTACAAGGACCGGCCCGACATCTCGAAGGGACTCGCCGAAGTCTATCTGAAATTCAAGGAAGTCGGCGTCCCCGCGGAACTGCACATTTACGCCAACGCCGGTCACGGCTTCGGCCTGCGCGAGAGGACGGGCGGCGGCCTGGCGGGCTGGCCTGCGCGGTTTGAGGAGTGGATGTCTGAGCTGGGCTTCCTGCAAAAACCTTAGCGGTGGTTATGTCCCCAATCTGTAAAGGAGACACGAAATGAGCAGAGTCCTTCATCAATCACTTCGCGCTCTGTTCGGCGCAGTCATCATGCTCGGCGCGGTGGCCGTGGCCGGCGGCCAGGCAGGGCCGGCAGATAAAGGGTGGGCGCAGTTGCCCGCCATTCTGGGCCGGATCAAGGCGCCGACATTCCCGCAACGCGACTTCAGGATCACCGATTACGGCGCGGCTGCCGACGGTAAAACCGACAACACCGAAGCGATCCGCAAAGCCATCGCGGCCTGTCACGCCGCGGGCGGCGGGCGCGTCCTCGTGACGCCGGGCGTCTTCCTCACGGGCGCGATCCACCTCAGGAGCCATGTCAACCTGCACGTCTCCGAAGGCGCGACGCTCAAATTTATTCCCGACCCGGAGAAGTATCTGCCCGTCGTCTTCACGCGGTTTGAAGGCACCGAGTGCATGAACTACTCGCCGCTCATCTACGCCTTCGAGCAGGAGAACATCGCAGTCACGGGCAGGGGTGTACTCGACGGCTCGGCCTCGGTTGAAAACTGGTGGGCGTGGACCAAACGCGGGGGCGAGGCGGAGAAAGGGGCGAGCAGCATCAAACGGCTGCTCGATTTCAATGAGCGGGGCGTCCCGGTCGCGGAGCGCGTCTTCGGGGCGGGCTATGGCCTGCGGCCCAGCTTCATCGAGCCTTACCGCTCGCGCAACGTGCTGATTGAGGGCGTGACGATCAACAACTCGCCGATGTGGGAAATCCACCCGGTACTCTGCCAGAACGTCACCGTGCGCGGCATCACCGTCGTCAGCCACGGCCCGAACAACGACGGCTGCGACCCGGAATCGAGCCGCGACGTGCTGATCGAGGACTGCGTCTTTGACACGGGCGACGATTGCATCGCGATCAAGTCCGGGCGCGACAACGACGGCCGCCGCGTCGCCACGCCCGCTGAAAACATAGTCGTCCGCAACTGCACGATGAAGGATGGGCACGGCGGCGTCGTGATGGGCAGCGAGGTGTCGGGCGGCGTGCGCAACGTGTTTGTCGAGAACTGCCGGATGGACAGCCCGAACCTGGAACGCGCGTTGCGCTTCAAATCGAACGCCCGCCGCGGGGGCGTCGTCGAGGACGTCTTTGTGCGTAACGTCGAGATCGGCCGCGTGGCCGAAGCGATCCTGACGATAGATTTCCTTTACGAAACGGGGGCTGCCGGGCCGCACCGCCCCGTCGTCCGCAACGTCGTGATCGAACACGTGCAGAGCGCTGCGAGCCCGCGCGTGATGTGGATCGCCGGCTTCCCCGGCGCCGTGATTGATCAGATCCGCTTCGCCGACTGCACGTTTCGTGGCGTCGATATGGCCGAACAGGTGCAGCACGCCGGGGAGATTTCGTTCAGGAACGTCACCATCGAGCCGGCGAAGAAAGGGCGCAGCCGCAATTCGCCCGGCGCCAGGCCTTAACTGGCAGACCAGGTGAGATTGATAAGCAGTAACCGCAATACTCGAAATATGAATGGAGGGAGTTATGAGAAGGAAATCAATCTGCCTCTACACTGCGGCATTACTCATGGCACTGGCCGGCGTGGCCGTGACGCAGGAGTTCCGCGGCTCGCTCGCGGGCAGAGTCACGGACCCCTCGGGCGCGGCAGTGCCGGGCGCGGCAGTGAGCCTCAGGAACGTTGAAACCAACGTCACCGCCGCCACCACGACGAGCGAAGACGGCAGCTACAACTTCCAGCTCCTGCAGCCGGGCAGGTATGCACTGACCGTCGTGAATCAGGGATTCAGGAAGGCGCTGCGGGAAAATATAGAACTGCGCGTGGCCGACCACCTGACCGTGGACGTCCAAATGAATGTCGGTGAGTCCACCGAATCCATCACCATCGTGGGCGATGCGCCGACTCTGGAGACCAACTCAGTCAGCACCGGGACAATCGTGACCGGCCAGCAGATCAGCGAACTGCCGCTGACCGAAGGCACCGCGTACCAGCTGGCCACGCTCGCGCCGGGCATCGCCTACACGGGCAACCCGCTCTTCACCGGCCCGACCTCGAACGGCAACCTGGCGGCCTTCCGCTCGAACGGCGCGACGGGCCGCAATCAGATCACGCTCGACGGCGCGCCCAATTACGCCTTCGACGGCGGCGTGGGCTTCTCGCCGCCCGCCGACGCGGTGCAGGAGTTCAAGGTCCAGACGAACCTCTTCGACGCGCAGCAGGGCTACTCCGCCGGTGGCACGGTCAACGTGGCGGTCAAAAGCGGGACCAATGCGCTGCACGGCTCACTCTGGTACTTCAACCGCGACCGCAGCCGCACCGCCAACAACTTTTTCTCGAACCGAACGGGGCAGGAGCGCCCCGAACGCACCTATCACCGCTTCGGCGGCGTCGTGAGCGGGCCGGTCTGGTTGCCGAAGAATGTGTTCGGGCCGGCGGGCTATGACGGGCGCAACCGGACGTTTTTCCTCTTCTCATACGAGCGCCTCAAAGACAGCGTCGCCGAGCCTCAACTCTTCACCGTGCCGACGGCGAAGATGCGGCGCGGGGATTTTTCTGACCTGCTCGCGCTCCAGACGCCGACGCTGATCTACGACCCGGCGACCGCGACGCAGAGCGGCAGCAACGTAGTGCGCACGGCCTTTCCCGGCAACGTCATCCCGGCGGCGCGGCTGAGTCCGGTGGCGGTCGCTTATCTGAACTACTACCCGCCGCCGAACACCGCAGGCAACGCGGACGGCACGAACAACTATTTCTCGAACATGATCCGCCGGCAGAACTACCGGGCTTACCTGACGCGGCTCGACCACAAGATCAGCGAGCGGCAGACGGTCTTCGGCAAGTATTACCACAGCTTCAACCCGGAAGACCGGTACAACTGGGCGGGCGTGGTCAACAACTTCCCCGTCACGAGCGGGTTTGAATTCCGTACCAACGACGGCGGCAACGTGGATTACACCGCCACGCTGACGCCAGCCACGGTGCTGGATGTGCGCGTGAACTTCAACCGCTTCGCGCAGGAGCGGCAGGCCGCGCAGGAGTTCGACCCGGCGCTGCTGGGCTTCTCGCAGCAGGCGCTGGCCGCGATGCGCGGATATCAGTATTTCCCGCGGTTCGACATCAGAACTTACGATGCCACGCGGCCCGTGCGCTCGACGCTCGGGTCCAACCGGGCGGACTATAATGCCGGATTGCTGCGCCCGTTTATGATGGGATCGTTCCAGCCGACGCTGACCAGAATCTTCGGCAGCCACACGACGAAGTCGGGCTACGACCTGCGTGTGCTGCGCGAGAACTTCATCAGCAACGGCTACCAGGGCGGGCGCTTCTTCTTCGACGGCACGTACACGGCCCCGGCCTCCAATTCGTCAAGTACGCTGCGGCAGGCTTACGGGCGCGACGTGGCGGCGTTCCTGCTGGGCATCCCGACGGCCTCGTCTTCGCAGAGCCTGATTGATAACCCGAACAGCTATTCGGTCCAGTCGGTCTATCACGGCTTCTATTTCCATGACGACTGGCGAGTCAGCCGGAAGCTGACGCTGAATCTGGGGTTGCGCTATGAACTGGAAGCGGGCCTCACCGAACGTTACGACCGCATCGTGCGCGGGATTGATCTGGCTACGCCGAGCCCGATTCAGGCGGCGGCGCAGGCGGCTTACACCACTGCCTATAACGCCAACCCGGGCAACTTCTCGCTCACGCCTGACAAGTTCCGTGTCGCGGGCGGGCTGACTTTTGCGGGCCAGAGCAACCGCTCGATCTGGAACGCGGATAAGAGCAACTGGCAGCCGCGCGTCGGCGCTGCTTACAAGTTGAATGACAGAACGGTCGTGCGTGGCGGGTTCGGCATCTTCATGGCGCCGTTTATGGTCGAGACGCCCAACCAGGCGAACTTCTCCGGCTCGACCCCGTTCGTGGCGTCGAACAACAACGGGCTGACTTTCGTCGGGACGCTTAATAACCCCTTCCCGAACGGCCTGCAGCCCTCGCTCGGATCGAGCCTCGGGCTGCTCACCCGGGTCGGGCAGGATCTTGGCTCGTCGGACTCTCCCATTATTCCCGTCGAGCGCCGGAACGCGAAGTTCGCGCGCCTCGTCTTCGGCGTCCAGCGGGAGTTGCCCGGCCAGTTCGTCGTCGAGGCCAACTACGTGACGGCATGGGGTTACGATCTGGCGGTCAGCAGGAATCTGAACTTCGTCCCGCGCTCTTTCCTGGGCGACACGCCGACGACCGATACGGCGGCCAACACTTTCCTGGCGGCGACGATCCCCAACCCGTTCCGGAACCTGCTGCCGGTGGGCGGCAGCCCATTCAACACAGCATCAACCATCACCCGCGCGCAGTCGCTCCTGGCCTTCCCGCAATTCACCAACGTCTGGGTGCAGCAGTATAACGGCGCGAACCGGTACAACTCGCTGCAACTCCAGGCGCAGAAGCGGCTCTCGAAGGAACTCACTTTCACCGGGACGTACACTTACTCGCGGTTGCGCGAAAAGGTGAGCTACCTGAACCCTTCGGATACTGAGCTGGAAGACCGCATCTCGCCCGACGACCGCCCGCACCGATACACGTTCTCCGGCATCTACCTGCTGCCGGTGGGCCGCGGCAGGAGGTTTGGTCATGACCTGAATAGTGTCCTTGACGCCATCGTCGGCGGGTGGCAGCTCAACGGCACTTACGAATGGCAGAAAGGGGAACCGCTCGTGCTTTCGAGCAATCTGTACTACGCGGGCGACGTGACTCAGCTCAGGAGCCGGGTCGGGCAGAATGACGACCAGGGCAGGAAGTACGGCATAGACATCCCGGCCATTGATGTCACCGGCCTCATCCGGCTGACCTCGTTCGGCATTCGCAACGTCCCGACGACGCTCGGCAATTTGCGTAATCAGGCGTATTTGAACCTCAACCTCTCGCTCTCGAAGAACTTCAACCTCGGCGAGCGGCGGCGGTTGCAGATCCGCGGCGAATTCCTGAACGCCTTCAACCACCCTTACTTCGGGTCCGGGCTGGCGCTCGATCCGAGCAACGCGTCCTTCGGGTTCGTGACCACGCAGCGGAACAACCCGCGCGACGTTCAGCTCGGCGCGAAGTTCACTTTCTAAGTCAGGCCCCGGGGCGGCTTTCAGGTCAGGAGCAGACCTCCGGCGTTTGCCCCGCCCTGCACGCAATTGAGACCTGACTCGGTTTTCCGCGCCCGCGGTGAGGGTTGACGGCGAGAGCTGGCGCGGTCCTTAAGCCGGGTGGATTCCCCACCTGACACCGCCGGCGGCGCGCGGCTTTGCTGAGACCAACGACCTTTGAGCAGCTTCTGAACCTGCGGTCACACGGGCCCCCGACCTTCCGGAAGGCGCCCGTGGCGTTCCGCATCACGAACAGCGAACAACGACCTCATCAGACAGGGGGGAAAACCTTATGACTTCCTTGCATCACCGTCGGGGGAGCGGATTGTGCCGCGCGTCGGCCCTGCTCCTCGTCCTCTCGACGCTCGTCGCGGCGCAGGATTACCGGGGCAGGATACAGGGCCTCGTCAGCGACGCGGGCGGCAGCGCGCTGCCCAACGCCAAAGTCACTCTGAAGAATGTCGGCACCGGCGTCGAAGTCACCCGCCAGACCAACAGCGACGGGCGCTACGTCTTCGACTTCGTCGAATCGGGCGTCTACACGATCCTGGTCGAGGCGCCGGGCTTCAAGAAGCATGAACAACGGAACATCACGGTGGAAAACCGGGGTGACCTGACCGTGGATGCTCACCTGGAGGTCGGCGGGGTGAGCGAAGTGATCACTATCCAGGACTCGCCCGTCGCCGTCCAGTTCAACTCGACCAGCGACGTGACGACGATTGGCCGCGAGTTGGTCTCGCAGTTGCCGATTCGCGGGCGCAATCCGTATAACATCGTGACACTCGATCCAACCATCAACGGCGGCGAGAATGCGAATGGCGAGAATCGTCCCTACCATCATGCCTTCGCCGATGAATTTGACGCGGGTGGCGGAACCTTCCGTGCCAATGACATTCAACTCGACGGCGTGCCGCTCACGACCAGCTACAAGACTTCCTACACGCCCTCGATTGAAGCCGTGCAGGAAGTTTCGTTTCAAAAGAACGCGGTGGATTCCGAATACGGCTACAGCGCGGGCGGCATCGTCACGCTGAACATGAAGTCGGGCACGAACAGTTATCACGGCTCGGGCTATTACCACCGGCGCGACCCCAGGCTCAACGCCTTCGGCGATCCGACCATCGTGCGCACGCCCGGCGCGGACGAAACGATCTTCCGCGGGACGAATTTGAAAATGTACGGCGGCACCATCGGCGGCCCGATCAAAAGGAACAAACTCTTCTTCTTCAGCTCGTATGAGCAGTGGGATGACCATCGGCCGATCACGGTCAAGATCACTTTGCCGACGGCGGCGGAACGGCAGGGCGATTTCAGCAAATCCAGAATCGGGAGCTATGCGGTCTGCCCGGCCGGGACGACCTGCGCGCGCCCGATTTACGACCCGATCAGCGCGACCGGTTCGAGCGGCGTGCGCACGCTTTTCGCGGGCAACCTCATTCCGTCAATTCGCTTCGACCCGACGGCGGTCAAGCTGCTGGCCGAATTGCCGCTGCCCAATCTGCCGGGCAATGACCTGAACTGGCAGGGCACCAAGACGGAGAACGTGGATTACTGGAATCTGTCGAACCGCATTGACTGGAACATCAACGAGAAATGGAAATCGTTCGTGCGTTACGGACAATTCCGCACCCACCTCCTGGAACAGCCCACCGAGGATGCGAAGGGCAAACTCTTCCCCATCACGGGCAGCAACCGCTACGGTTTGAGCATCGCGGCTGATACGGTCTATACGATCAACACCAGGATGGTCCTGAATCTGCGCGCCAATTACCACCGGATCACCGACGAAGCCGCCGTGCCGACGGCGGTCCTGGGCAGGGAGGGGCTGCAGAATTTGTGGCCAAACAATCCGTGGTACACCTCGCTCTATACCAGCGACACGATTTACTATCCGGCAGTGGATGTGCCGACCGGCACGGTCACCAATCGTCTGGGGCGCACCGGACGCGAGTTCTGGCAACATCCGCAAGGCTGGGGCGGGTCAGCACGCATGAACTGGTACCTGGGCAACCATCAGCTCAAATTCGGCGGCGAGTTGCGCGTGGATCACGGCAAGGGCGCGCGCTTCGAGCCGATCAACCTGAATTTCCGCGCGCAACTCACCGCCGCCCAGAATTCAAACGTCAACATCAACACGGGGGGCAACGAATGGGCGACCTTCCTGCTCGGCTATCTGGACAATAACACCAGCGGTCGCCGCGTGCCCGTGCAGGAGGTTGTAACACTTGGCTATTCGTCTTACGTTCAGGATGATTTCAAAGTGAATAATCGCCTGACACTCAACCTCGGTTTGCGCTGGGAATACGAACCCGGCCCGGTTGACCGGCAGAACCGTTTGTCACAGCGGCTGGATTTGACCAACCCGATTCCCGAATTTCAGGCAACGCCGCCCGCGATGCCGGCGCAGGTCTTAACGCTGCTCGCGACCAGGGGCTACAAGCCGATCTACAACGGCGCGTGGGTCTTCACCGATGAGAATAACCGCAACGCCTGGTCGCGGAGTCCTTACAACTTCCTGCCGCGCCTCGGTGCCGCCTTCAAGCTCGACAGCAGATCGGTCGTCCGCTTTGGCTATGCGCGCTATATGACGCCATCGTCGAGCATCCGCGATCCGCTGGGTGATTTCGTCAATCAGTACACGGGCTATTCGACGATCTCGAGCGTACTCACGCCGCTCAACGGCGTGCCGCTGGCGCGCGTCTCTGATCCGTTCCCCGGTACAGCGACCCCGTTGGCGCAAGGGGCCACGGCCAATCCATTACAACAACCGACCGAAAAATCGCTGGGCCGTTATACCAACCTCGGCAACGCGGTCAGCCTGGATCAATACGAATTGAAGCCGCAGAACAACGACCGTTTCAGTCTCTCGTATCAACGCGAAGTGTGGGGGCGGACGGTCGTGAGTTTCGACTTCTTCTTCAATAATGGGACGAACCTGCCTTACAGCATTGACATCAACATGGCCGATCCGAACTTCCTGTACGACAACCCGCGCTCGGTCACGAATGCGACGGTGCCCAACCCGTTTCGCAATTACCTGACGCCGGATAAATTCCCCGGCGCGCTGCGCAATGGGGCAGCGACGGTGACAGTGGCGTCACTCCTGCGGCCCTACCCGCAATACGGCGCGATCACGCAGACCAACACGGCAGGCAGGAGACTGCATGTGCTGTCTTACAAATTCCAGGCGCAGCGGCCTTTTTACAAAGGGCTGAGCTTGCTGGTGAATTACGCCTACCAACGCGAAGCGAGTACGGAGTTCTTTGATGATCGTGCACAATTCGCCCGTGATTTGACCTGGCGCTACAGGGGAGACTCGGCGCGCCATCGCGCCAACCACGCGCTGACGTGGGAAATCCCCGTTGGCAGAGGGCGCTGGTTACTCAAAGACGCTCCCAAGGGAGTAGATCTGGCGCTCGGCGGCTGGCAACTCACGACAACCAATCGTTGGTATTCAGGTCGCATCCTGCAATTCACGCAAAACCTCATCGTCAGCGGCAATCCCAGGTTGGATCACCCGACGCGCGACAGATGGTTCGACTCTTCGGTGTTTGCCGCACTGCCCGCGGGCACGTCCGCCGACCCGGCGAACACCGTTCGCAAGAACCCGTACACTTACGATGGTCTGGTTGGGCCGGGCACGGCGCAGACCGATATGACCTTGAGCAAATCGTTCCGGCTGAACGAGCGCTTCAAGTTCGAGGTGCGCGTCGAAACCTACAACGCATTCAACCAGATCAACTGGGATAACCCAGTTGTGGATTTCACCAACTCCAACTTCGGCAAGGTGATCAGCAAGCGTCCTGGTTACATCGGGCGCGAAGTCCAGTACGGCTTCAAGCTGTCGTTCTGAGTCGTGCTGATTATGGGGAGGCACTTTCAACGCGAATGGACAAAGCGGCAAAGGAACAAGGATCTTTCCCGCCTTTTGTCGTTTTGTCCATTCGCGTTCAGGAGCTGTCGAGTCATGAGCCATCAAACCAGGGTCAGAATCACGCTCGGCTGGCTCGTGCTGCTTGCCGCCTGCGCAGGCCGGGCTCTCGCCGCCGATGCGACGGTCGCCCCGAACGGCGACGGACAATTCAAATCAATCCACGACGCGATTATGGCCGCGCCGCAGGGGTTGCCGAGCGCCGAGTACCCGTGGGTGATTCACGTCAAACCGGGTGTCTATAAAGAACTGATTTATGTGCAGCGCGAACGGCGCTACATCAGGCTCGAAGGCGAAGATGCCGCAACAACGATCATCACTTTCAATTTGAACGCGACTTTGCCGGGGCCGGATGGCAAACCAATCGGCACGTTTCGCACACCGACGGTGCAGGTTGATGGCGATGGTTTTTCGGCTGAGAATATCACGTTCGAGAATTCGGCCGGGCCGGTCGGGCAGGCGCTGGCCCTGCGCGTGGACGCCGATCAGGTCAGCTTCAACAACTGCCGCTTTCTCGGCTGGCAGGACACGATTCTTCTCAATCGCGGCCGTCAGTATTTTGAAGATTGCTACATCACAGGCCACGTTGATTTCATCTTCGGCGGGGCGACGGCATTCTTCGAGCGCTGCCACATTCACGTGTTGAGAGACGGCTACATCACGGCAGCCTCGACGCCCGAAAATCAGCCTTACGGCTTCGTCTTCAACAACTGCCGGATCACGGGCGAGCCGGGCGTCAGGACTTACCTGGGCCGCCCGTGGCGCGGATTCGCGCACACGGTCTTTCTCAACACCGAAATGTCTGAGGTCGTGCGCCCCGAAGGCTGGCACCACTGGACCGGGCCGGAGCGCGAGAAGACGGCGCGTTACGCCGAGTATCACAGCACTGGCGCGGGCTCGGGCGATGCGGCTCGCGTCAGGTGGGCGCGCAGGCTGACCGCTGATGAGGCTCAGGCGCTCACGCGCGAGAAGGTGCTGGGCGGGTGGAATCCCAAAGCACCCATCAAAGCCGAAGCCGCACCCGCGCGCCGCAACCCTTACGATCATCCGTTGCTGAAAGGCCGCGTCAAAACAGACATCGAATACGCGCAGGCGGGCGGCGAGAGTCTGAAGCTCGACGCCTTCGTACCCGCAGGCGAAGGGCCTTTCCCGGGCGTGATCTTCGTACACGGCGGCGGCTGGTCGGGCGGTGATAAGAGGGGCGGCAACGACCCGTTGTTTGTGCCCGTGGCCGAGCGCGGCATCGCGTGGTTCACGATCAACTACCGCCTGGCACCGAAGCACCACTACCCCGCCCCGGTCGAAGACGTTCACACGGCCATTCGCTGGGTCAAAGCGCACGCCGCCGAATACAACGTTGACCCGAATCGTCTGGCGCTGGTCGGCGAATCGGCAGGCGGTCAACTCGTGGCTCAGGCGGCAGTGCTGGCGAAAGAAGACGCGCGTGTTGCTGCTGTCGCCCCGTTTTACGCGCCCGTGGATTTCGTCGCCGACATGGAGCGGCGCGGGGGCCTGAGTACTTCGATGCGCGGGCTGTTCGGCCGGACGGAAGCGAAGGCCGACGAAGCCACGTTGCAACTGCTGCGCGAGGCCTCGCCGATCAACCACGTCCGCGCCGGGCTGCCGCCGTTCCTGCTCGTCCACGGCACGGGCGATATGAGCGTACTCTACAACTGGTCGCCGCAATTTCAATCGAAGCTCAGAGCCGTCGGCGTCGAATGTGACCTGATCACCATTCCCGACGGCCGGCACGGGATGGCGAACTGGGAAAGTTTCGCGCCCGAATACAAGAATCAGGTGGCCGACTGGCTGGCGGAAAAGCTCGGCGTGAGGAAAGTGAAAGGTGATGCGGGGCGCATGCAGATCTTTCTGATCGGCGATTCGACGATGGCGAATAAGCCCATGGCCGATAACCCCGAACGCGGCTGGGGGCAGTTGCTCCCTGCATTTTTCACCGACGGCGTGGCGATCAGTAACCACGCGGTGAATGGCCGCAGCACGAAAAGCTTCATTGATGAAGGGCGGTGGGACGCCGTGCTTAAGGAAATGCGGGCGGGCGACTGGGTCTTCATTCAGTTCGGTCACAACGACGAGAAGGCCGAAGACCCGGCGCGCTACGCCGCACCGCACGATGCTTACCGCAGGAACCTGACGCGCTTCGTCAACGAGGCGCGCGGGCGCGGCGCGCACCCCGTGCTGCTGACGCCGGTTGTGCGCCGCCGGTTTGACAAGGAAGGAAAGTTCTTCGACACGCACGGCGAATACCCGGACGTCGTGCGGGCGCTCTCGAGGGAGCTGGCCGTGCCGCTGATTGACCTGCACGAAAGCACGCGACGGCTGATTGAACGGCGCGGTGTGGAGGGCTCGAAGAAGCTGTTTCTGTGGGTCGCCCCGGGTGAGTACAAATCCCTGCCCGAGGGCAGACAGGATGACACGCATTTTTCCGAGTACGGCGCGCGCGAAGTCGCGGCGCTCGCCGTGAAAGCGATCCGCGAACTCAGGCTCGAGCCAGCCAGGTTCCTGAAACCCTGATGACGGCCGCGGCGTCAGGGCGCCGGGAACCCCCGTTTTGCTTCTGCAGATTATGAAACCAGAGCCGAATCATCCGTCAATCGTCGCCCTCTTTCTGGCCGCCGCGCTGGCCTGCGTCATGGCACCGCCTGCGGATGCGGTGCCGGCCGGGCCGCTGCAATGGAAAGAGGCGCTGCGCCAGAAGGCTGAATGGTACGGCAGCGCCGAGGCGATTCGGGTCGCCGAAAATGTTCTGCTTTACCAGCGCGAGATCGGCGGCTGGCCAAAGAACATAGACATGGCCAGGCCGCTCAACGAAGCGGAGAGGGCCGACGTTATTGATCAGAAAGAGCAGAACGACTCGACGATAGACAACGGGGCGACCTGGACGCAGATGATCTACCTCGCCCGCGTCTTTAGCGCCACACACACCGTGCGGTTCAGGGACGCATTCATCAGGGGGCTTGATTACCTGCTCAAGTCGCAGTACGCGAACGGCGGCTGGCCTCAGTATTACCCGCGACTGACCGGCTACTACAAGCACATCACCTACAACGACGACGCGATGATCGGTGTGATGACTCTGCTCCGCGAAGTCGCGCACAAGGAAGCGGCATACGCATTCGTGGATGAAGCGCGGCGCCTCAACTCCGGGCGGGCGGTCCAGAGGGGCATTGATTGCATTCTCAAAACACAAGTCCGTGTCAACGGCAGGCTCACCGTCTGGTGCGCCCAGCACGACGAGGTGACGCTCGCGCCCGCGCCCGCGCGCGCCTACGAGAAGGTCTCGCTGAGCGGCTCTGAGAGCGTCGGCATCGTGCGCTTCCTGATGGGCATTGACACCCCGTCGCCGCGGGAGATCGAAGCCATCGAGTCCGCCGTCGCGTGGTTCGGTCAGGCAAGACTCACCGGCATCAGGTTAGTTGAGAAGCCCGACCCGTCATGGCCCAAAGGCTACGACAGGGTCGTCATCCGGGACCCTGATGCGGGGCCGCTCTGGGCGCGCTTTTACGAGATCGGCACCAACCGCCCGATCTTCTGCGGGCGCGACGGCGTGATCAAATACAGCCTGGCCGAGATCGAATACGAGCGCCGGAACGGCTACCGCTGGTACGTCGGCGAGCCCGACGAGTTGCTCAGGAAAGATTACCCGGCCTGGCGGGAGCGGCTGGGGCAGCGGAAATCGAAAACACAGAAATGACCATCAAACACCGAAACGGATTCGTCACTGTTCTTCTGCTGACGGCCGGCCTGTTTGTCAGCGCCATCAGCGGGTCATCGCACCAGACTCCGGGCACCGGGGCCGGATTGCCGACGCTCTTCATCATCGGCGATTCGACCGTCAACAACCACGGCAGGGGATTGCTGGGCTGGGGCGATCCCATCGCCGCCCGGTTTGACAAGACGAAGATCCGGGTGGAGAACCGTGCCCGGGGGGGCCGCAGCAGCCGGACGTTTCTGACCGAAGGGCTGTGGGATCAGGTTCTGGCTGAGATGAAAGCCGGTGACTTCGTACTCATCCAGTTCGGCCACAACGACGGGGGCGCGATCAACGACGATTCGCGCGCACGCGGCTCAATTCGCGGCGTCGGCGAAGAGACCGAGGAGATTGACAACCTGCTCACCAAAAAGCACGAAGTAGTCCACACCTACGGCTGGTATCTGCGCAGGTACATCAATGACACGAAATCAAAAGGCGCGACGCCGATTGTCCTTTCGCCAGTCCCGCGCAATATCTGGAAGGACGGGCGGGTCGTCAGGGCGTCTGACGATTACGGCAAATGGGCCGGGGAGACGGCGAAGTCCGCGGGCGCATATTTCATTGACCTCAACGAGATCGTGGCGAAGCATTACGAGGAAGCCGGGCCCGAAAAGGTAAAAGCGCTCTATTTCCTCGAAGACCACACGCACACCACCGCGGCGGGCGCCGAACTCAACGCCGCCGCGGTAGTCGAGGGACTCAGAGGGCTCAGGGATTGTCCGCTCCGCAGCTGCCTGGTCGGGGCCGGCAGGGCGGGCTTCAGTTTCGACTTCGGGCCGGGCAGTGTCGCGCCGGGTTACACGCAGGTCCTGCCGACGATGGTCTACAGCAGGGCGTCGGGCTACGGGTTCGAGCCGGGCGCCGCCGTCACCGCCGTTGATCGCGGGGGCGGTGACGCCTTGCGTGACGACTTCATCACGAGCGACAAACCATTCTTCTTCTCGGTCGCCCTGCCCGAGGGCAATTACAACGTGACTGTCACCCTGGGCGATGCGCGGGGCGAGACGGAGACAACGGTCAAAGCCGAGTTGCGGCGGTTGATGATCGAGAATGTCCGTACGGCCCCGGGGAAATTCGAGACGCGGACGTTCACGGTCAACGTCCGCACCCCGCAGATCGCTGGCGGCGGCGAGGTCAGGCTCAAAGACCGCGAGAAGACGACGGAGGCCTGGGCGTGGGATGAGAAGCTGACGCTCGAATTCAACGGCACGCGCCCGACCGTTTGCGCGATTGAAATCACCAGAGCTGATGATGCCCCGACGGTCTTTCTGCTCGGCGATTCGACCGTCTGCGATCAGCCGCGCGAGCCTTACAACAGCTGGGGACAGATGCTCCCCCGCTTCTTCAAACCGGGCCTCGCCGTCGCCAACCATGCCGAGTCAGGCGAGTCGCTCAGGAGTTCGCTCGCCGCCCGCCGCCTCGACAAGGTGCTGAGCCTCATCAAACCCGGCGATTACCTTTTCATTCAGTACGGCCACAACGACCAGAAGGAGAAGGGCGAGGGCGTCGGGGCGTTCACCACTTACAAAACCGATCTCAAACGCTTCGTCACTGATGCGCGCAGGCGCGGCGCAACTCCCGTACTCGTGACTTCGGTCAATCGCCGCAATTTCAATTCCGAAGGGAAGGTTGACAGCACGCTCGGAGATTACCCCGAAGCGGTGCGACAGGTGGCCCGTGAAGAGAACATCGTACTCATTGACCTGAACCTGATGAGCAAGGCGCTCTACGAGGCCCTCGGGCCGGAGAAATCGGGCCTCCTCTTCAAGGAGGGCGATGGCACGCATCACAGCAACTACGGCAGCTACGAATTAGCCAGGTGCGTCGTCGAGGGCATCAGGGCCGGCAGGCTCGGACTCGCCAGATATCTGGCGACGGACGTGCCGCCGTTTGACCCTCGTCATCCGGATCCGTTCGAGGGCTTCAAGGTGCCGGCCAGCCCGAACATCTCGGACGCGAAGCCGTTGGGGAATTGAGATGAAAATCAGACTGCTGATCGCAGCGACCATCGTACTCACCGTCGCATCCGTCTGCCGGGCGGATGTCACTCTGCCTGACGTCATCGGCGACGCGATGGTCATTCAGCGCGACCGGGCCGTGCCCGTCTGGGGCAGGGCTGCACCGGGCGAAACCGTCATCGTCCGGTTCGGATCGCAGAAGAAGCAGACGACAGCGGACGGCAATGGCAACTGGCGCGTCAACCTCGATCCAATGCCCGCCAGCACAACCCCCGCGGCAATGACCATCGCGGGCAAAAACAGGGTTGAGCTGAAAGACATCCTCGTCGGCGAAGTGTGGCTGGTGGCCGGTCAGTCGAACATGCAGCTCACGCTCGGCGAGACGACTGACGGCGAGGCGGCCATCGCGGCAGCCAGCCATCCGCTGATCCGGCTCTTCAACGTCAGCCGGCAGGTCGCGTTCAGGCACCAGCCCGGCCCGCTCGCCGTGTGGCAGCCCTGCTCGTCGGAAACAGTAAAGACGTTTTCCGCCGCCGGTTACTATTTCGGCGTCGAATTGCAGAAGGAGCTGCGAGTCCCCGTCGGACTTATCAACGCATCTTACGGCGGCTCGCAGGCCGAGGCGTGGACGCCGGTCGAATACCTGCTCGCGTCGGATGACCTCAGGCCGTGCGTCGAGCGCACCAGGGTCTGGGATGAAGAGCGCCCCCGCGTGAAGGCCGCTTTCGACGAACAGATGAAGCAGTGGCGCGCGGCGGTCGAGAAGGCGAGGGCCGAAGGCAGCCGCCCGCCGCGGCAGCCTGCCGTCCCCGACGCGCTGCGCGAATACCGGATTGCGGCTTCGATCTATGACGGGATGATCGCCCCGCTCATCCCCTTCGCCATCCGCGGCGCGATCTGGTATCAGGGCGAATCGAACGAAGCCCGCGCGCAACAGTACGGGCTGCTCCTGCCGACCCTGATCAAAGCCTGGCGCGACAGATGGCGGCAGGGCAACTTCCCCTTCGGCATCGTCCAGCTCCCGAACTACCGCGAAGTAAAACCTGAGCCGGGCGACGAGGCGTGGAGCCACCTTCGCGAGGCGCAGCGGCGCACGGCAATGACCACGCCGGGAACGGGGCTGATCGTGACGATTGACATCGGCGAGGCTGGCGATATTCATCCGAAAAACAAGCTCGACGTGGGCCGGCGCATGTGCCGGTGGGCGCTCGCTGACGTGTACGGCCGCGGGATTACAGGGTCGGGCCCGATGTTCCGCGAGGCAGGGATTGCCGGCTCAAGGATCGTCCTCACCTTCGATCAGGCTGGCGCGGGACTGAGAATCCGCGACGGCAACAGGCTCGATGAATTCGCCATTGCCGGGGCCGACCGCGAGTGGCACTGGGCCGAAGCTAAGATCATCGGCAGGAATCGCGTCGAAGTCTGGTCTGACGCCGTGTCACAGCCGCGGGCCGTGCGTTACGCTTTCAACAACAACCCGGCACATCCGAATCTGACCAACGAGACGGGCATACCCGCCGCGCCTTTCCGCACCGACGACTGGCCGGGGCCTACCGATGGCAAACGTTGACTCGATTAACAACCGGGTTTTCTGATTATTCGCCCCGTGCCTGCTGGAAAAGCTGTCCGGGCGTTTTACGCCATAAAAAACAACTTTCGTTCGACAGGGCGACTTCCGCCGGTCTCGCCTGCTGTAATCAAATCAAGTCTGTCAGCTGGTTTATTGTGGAGTGAATTCAGCAGCGGCGTCAGACTACGTTGCTGAGTGCGCCGATGGACCTCTCGTGCCATACGGTGGGCCCATTATGCAACGTGAATTCTGCGTAAGAGAGATCAAAAAGTGGCTGCCGGCAAAACCCTTTGCTCTCACCGTGAGTTTGAGCTATGGCCTCTTCTCCGGACAGGCGGATGCGATGGCAGCCGGTCAGAAGTCGAACTGATCAATGTTTCCCCTGTTGAAGATGAACGGGGCGCCGAGCAGCACCTCGTCATTCCGGACTTCGATCCGGCCCAGCCGCCCGGCCTGCATCTCGCGCTCCCCGGGCTTGAGCCTGCCTCTGACGAGCGCGTCCGCGGCGTTGACCGTCAGGTAGCCAAGGTCAACAGTGTTCCAGAGGATGATGCTTTCGATCACCCCGTCATGGACGTAAGGCTTACACATGTTGGGCAGCGAGAGGCCG
This sequence comes from Blastocatellia bacterium, assembly GCA_035652435.1. Lineage (GTDB taxonomy): Bacteria > Acidobacteriota > Blastocatellia > RBC074 > RBC074 > DASRDU01. Next base: position 146,878 of record DASRDU010000014.1, on the reverse strand, counting down.
GTAACTTTGACCTCACGCCGGCCCGACTGCCTGACGGCTTCGGCGGCGCCGGGGACGGCGGGCGCGGCGATGGCCATAATCAACTTCACCTGCGGGTAGACCTTGAGTACCGTCTGCGTCTCGGCGAAGGCGCGGTCACGGTCGCCGTCGCTCGGCTGGATGGCGACGAGTTTCAGATTCGGGTATTTCTCGGCGAGCCGCGCCCGGATGTGTTTGATCCACTCGTTCTGATTGGCCGCACTCAGGCTGGCCGTGATGATGGCGAATTCGCCCTTGCCGCCGAGGATGCGGGCGGCCTCATCCGTCAGCGCGTGGCCGATGCCCTGCGGCGTCGCCTGGTTGATCAGGAAGTCGCGGGCGTCGCGCTCGGCGTCGGCGTCCCAGGTCAGCACCTTAATGCCTTTGCCCCGGGCTTTCCGCAACACGGTCGAGATCCCCGCCTGGTTCTCGACGCTCACCGCAATCGCATCCACGCCGCGCGTGATCCAGGCCTCGACGACCTCATTCTGCTTCGCCGGGTCGAGGTCCGTCGGCCCGTCCCACAGCAACTCGACGCCAAGTTCTCTGGCCGCCTCCTCCGCGCCCCGGCGGCAACTGATGAAGTACGGGTCGCCTTTCGCCTTCGGCATCATCGCGACCACCGGCCGATGACCCGCGGGCAGCGATGATGTTCCCGACGGGTTCCCGGCCGCTTCGGCCGCCCGCTGCCCGCCCGCCCCGGTCTTGAGCGAGCGCACGAGCAGCCAGTTGCTCCCCGCGACGATCAGCGCGGCGGCGATGATGACCGCGCTCAGCACTGCCACCTGTGAATTCTTCACTTCGCTTTCCTCAGTTATTGTTTCGTTGCTGATTCCGGCCACCGCGGGCCGCATCCGGCGCGCCGTGTAGCGGTCAAGGATGATCGTGGCCAGCAGCAGGCCGCCCGTGAGAATGCCCACCAGTTCCGCCGGCTGTCCGCTCAGGCGCAGGCCGTTTTGCAGCACGACGACGGCAAGCAGGCCGAGCAGTGTGCCCATGACCGTGCCGCGCCCGCCGTCAATCGAAGTCCCGCCCAGCACCACCGCCGTGATCGCCATCAACTCGTAGCCCGTGCCAGCGTCCGATTTCGCCTGCCCCAGATGCGCGACGTAGATCACGGCGGCGAGGCTCGCGGCCAGCCCCGAAAGCACGTAGATCAGCGCCAGCCGCCGCGCGACTGGCAGCCCCGCGTACCGCGCCCCCGCGGCCGAGAATCCGATAGCGTAAAGGCTGCGCCCGTAGATGCTGCGATGCAGCCACCACCATAGAGCGGCGGCGGCCGCGAGCAGCACGAACAACTGCGCGGGGACGAACCCGCCCACGTAACCCTGACCGAGAAAGAGGAACTGCGGCGGGAAGCCCGAATAGTTCTCGATGCCCCGCGTCATCCCTTCGGCGAGCCCGCGGAAGAGCGAGAAGGTGCCGAGCGTGACGATCAGCGGCGGGAGGTTAAGCCGCGCGATGAAGAAGGCGTTCAAGCCCCCGCCCGCGAGCCCGACGATCAGCGTCGCCGCGACCGCGGCCGGCAGCGGCCAGTGTGCGTCGCGCCACAGCGCGCCGAGTGTGACCGCCGCGAGCCCCATCATCGAGCCGACCGAGAGGTCAATCCCGCCCGTGATGATGACCGGCGTGAGCGCCAGTGCGAGCAGCCCGATTTCAACGCCGAGTCGCGTGATCTCGAACCCGTTCGAGGCCGTCAGAAAATTGTTCCCCGTCATGCTGAAGACCACGCCTTCAACAAACAACGCGACGAGCAGCGCCCACTCTTGATTCGGGAAAAGGCGCGACCACAGCGGCGCAATCAGCCGCGGCGTGTCGGATGTTTGCAGGATTGCCGGATTCATTCGCCCCTCGCAGTCAGCGGTCCGGGTGCCTGAATCCGCAGGCTGCCCAGGCGTCCGAGTACAACGTCTGAAATCAGGGCAGCCAGGATGATCGCCCCCTGGATGGCTTTTTCCCAGAAGGGATTGATGCCCACATAGGTCAGCGCCGTCCCGATAGTCCCGAGCAGCGCAGCCCCGACGAGCGTCCCGGCGAGCGTGCCGCGGCCCCCAGTGATCGCCGTGCCGCCCACGACGACCGCCGCAATCGCTTTCAGTTCGAGCCCCGTGCCCACATTACCCGGCACCGAAGAGAAGCGCACGGCATTGAGCAGCGCCGCGAGCCCCGTCACGAGCCCCATCAGCACAAACACCCTGAAGACCACGCGGCCCGGCTCGATGCCCACGAGCCGGGCCGCTTCGGCGTCGGCGCCGACGGCATAGACCGCGCGGCCGGCGCCGAGATTTCTGAGCGCCCAGCCGGCGCCCGCGAGTACGGCCAGAGCCACTCCGACGATGAGCCACTGCCCTGCCCCCTGCCCCAGCCCGAACCACTGAAAGTCGGCCGGCAGGCCCTGCACCCACGCGCCTTCGGTCACCCAGCGCAACGCGTCCCGCCACGCCACGAGCATAGCCAGCGTCACGACAATCGCGGGCATCTTCAACTTCGCCACGAACGCGCCGTTCACCGCGCCCATCAGCGCCCCGACCGCGGGCACGAGCAGCACGAGCAGCGGCACCGGCACGCCAGCCTTCGCCAGCCACCCGGCCGCGACGCTGCAGACGGCGAACTGCGAGCCCACCGAGATGTCAATCTGCCCCGCCAGAATCACGAGCGTCATCCCGACGGCCACGATCAGCACGGGCGCATTGCCGACGGCCAGGTCGCGCCAGTTCGCCGCATTGAAGAATGACGGCGCGATGATGCCGACGGCCAGCAGCAGCGCGGCGTAAGCGCCGAGCGTCGCCAGCTCGCGCTGGTGTCTGCGGAGTCCGAGTCGTGAGAGTAATGATCCGGTCTGCGGCATAGTGGCGGTGTCAGGCTGTTTTTGCGCTTCAGTCATAGACAGGGGAAGGGCCGTCAGAAAGCCGCCCGCCCCGGTTCTTCAACTTACGCACTGCGTTTGCGGCGGCACCCCGGTATGTCCGAGCGCCAGCGAAAGGATGCCGTGCTGTGAAGCTTCGGCGCGACCGAGTACGCCTGCCACTGTACCCGCGTGCATCACGACGATGCGGTCGCTCATCCCGAGTACTTCGGGCAGTTCGGACGAGATCATCAGGATCGCCATCCCACGCGCGGCCAGATCACTCATGAGCGCGTGAATCTCCGCCTTCGCGCCCACGTCAATGCCCTGGGTCGGCTCGTCGAGGATGAGCAGGCGGGGGCAGGTGGCGAGCCAGCGGCTGAGCGCGACTTTCTGCTGGTTGCCGCCCGAAAGCGTCGCGACCGGCGCGAAGATCGCGGGCGTCCTGATGGCGAACCGTTTGACGTAGTCGGTCGCCAGTTCGCGCTCGCGGCGAAAATCGAGCGCGCCGAGCCGCGACAGCCGGTCGAGCGAGGCGAGCGTGACGTTGTGACTGATGGGCAGATCAGGCACCACGCCATGCTGCCGGCGGTCTTCGGGGACGTAAGCGATCCCGCACCGGATCGCCTGAACCGGGTTCTCGATCCTGACGCGCCCGCCGCCCAGCAACATCTCGCCTTCGTTGGCCGGCGTCAGGCCGAAGATCGTGCGGGCGAGTTCCGTGCGCCCCGACCCGACGAGTCCGGCGATCCCGACAATCTCCCCCGCCCGCACCGAGAGGCTGACATCGCGCACGCCCGCCGCGCGGCAGCCCAGATGACGCAGTTCCAGCACCACCTCACCCGCTTCCACCTCGCGCTTCGGAAAGACCGACGACAGTTCGCGTCCGACCATCAGCCGGATCAACTCCCCACGATCAACTTCAGACATCAGCCGCGTCGCAATCGTCTGGCCGTCGCGCAGTACGGTCACGCGGTCGGCAATGACGGGCAGTTCTTCGAGCCGGTGCGAGATGTAGATGATGCCCACTCGCGAGCGGCGCAACTCGCGGATGACGCGGAAGAGGTTCCGCGTGTCTTCTTCCGACAACGAGGCCGTCGGCTCGTCCATGATCAGGACCTTCGCCTCGGCCCCGAGGGCGCGGGCGATCTCGACCAGTTGCTGCTCAGGCATCGTCAGCTCCCCGGCGAGCGCTTCGACGTCAATCTTCGCCCCGACCTGCGCGAGCAGCTCCTGCGCCCGCAGCCGGCGCCAGCGCCAGTCAATGCGCCGCCACCAGCCGCCCCCCTCCAGACTGAGCGCGATATTTTCGGCGACGGTCAATTCCGGGAAGAGTGCGGGCTGCTGGTAGATCGCCGCGATGCCGAGCGACCTGGCCACCTGCGGCGAATTGTGCGCGACCGGCCGTCCGTCGAGGATGATCTCACCGCCGTCGGCGGCCACCGCACCCGTAATGATTTTGATGAGCGTTGATTTGCCCGCGCCGTTTTCGCCGACCAGTGCCTGCACCTCTCCGGCGTGTAACTCGAATGACGCACCCTTGAGCGCCTGCACCCCGGCGTAGGATTTGGTGATGTGGCTGGCCCGCAAGAGCGCGCTCTCAGTCATCGGTTTCAGTCTTCCTCCACAAACCGCGCCTCAATTGCCGCGTAACGGCGCTCTGCCTCTTCACTGCCAGAGGATTGGAGCGGGGTGAACTTTTTCGGTCTCATGTGACTCATGACATGCCTTCTCGCCTCGGCCAGCGATTCGAATCGCCCTTGTGCGACCGCCTGAACCAGGACATTACCCACAACGGTCGCTTCCGCCGGGCCGGCCAGAACCGGGAGGCCGGTGACCGACGCGGTCACTTGATTGAGGTAATCGTTCAGGCAGCCCCCACCGACGATCTGCACACCCTGTATTTTCCGGCCGGTCAGCCTCTCTATGGCCCGCAGGACTGACCGGTAACGGAAAGCGAGCGAATCGAGAATCACTTTGGCAAGAGCGGGCGGGTCAACGGGCGGTCGCCGCCCGAGTTCATTGAGCTGCTCTGCTATCGCCCCGACCATACTCGGCGGGTTGAGGAAGCGCGGGTCATCGGGAAAGATCAACTCCTGTGGGGGAGATTTGTCCGCCAGCGCGGCGACCTGACCCAGGAGCTTGTCATACTCGATCTCAAGACCGCTTTCCTTCCACTCCCGCCGGCAGGATTCGAGAATCCACAGCCCCATCACATTCTTGAGAAAACGGGTCGTGCCGAACGCGCCGCCTTCGTTGGTGAAGTTGTGGCGCGCGACCTCGGCGTTGACGAGCGCGCCGTCAGGTTCGACGCCGACCAGCGACCAGGTTCCCGAGGATATATAGGCCCAGCCGTCAGCGAGCGGCGCGCCCGCGACGGCGCTCCCCGTGTCGTGTGTTGCAGTGGCGATGACATGTACGCCTTCAAGCCCTGTCTCGGCGGCCAGCCCGGGCCTGAGCGGGCCGAGGTCGGTGCCCGCCTGAATGATCTCCGCGAACAGACGCGCCGGCAGGTTAAGACGCTCAATAATGTCCCGGTCCCAGGCGCCGGTCCGGGCGTTGACGAGCTGCGTCGTCGTCGCGTTCGTGTATTCGGTGACGGCCCTGCCCGTGAGCATGAAGTTGATCAGATCAGGGATCAGCAGCAGTCGCGCAGCATTCCCCGGGATGCCTTCTCTCGCGTGCGCGGAAAGCTGAAAGATGGTGTTGAAGTTGAGCAACTGAATGCCAGTGCGGTCAAAGAGGTCAGCACGTGAAATCCGCGAACAGACCTTTTCGATCTCTCCGGTAGTGCGCTCGTCGCGGTAACAGATGGGATCTTCGAGCAGCCTGCCGTCGCCGTCAATCAGGCCGTAATCCACGCCCCAGCTGTCCACGCCGATGCTCTGCACAGGCCGCCCGAACTCGCGCGCCCGCGCGCCCGCCACGTGCAGCCCGGCTTTGATCTCGGCGAAGATGTGCGGCAAGTCCCAGCGCAGATGCCCGTCCCGGTGGCCCGGCGGGTAGTGAAACCGCCGCACTTCCTCCAGCAGCAACTCGCCCGGCGATACACCGACCAGGAAGACGCGCCCGCTGCCGGCGCCAAGGTCAACCGCGATGTAGAGCGAATCGCGCATCACCTCAACTTATCCGGCTCCGATCAGATAATACCGGCGGACGCACCGAGCGACGCCGGACGCTCGCCGGCCTTGCGCTGCCGGTAGCCGCTCGCGCGGTAGATGGCGAGCGGGTCAATCGCGCCGCCCGCGCGGTGGCGGGCCATGGCAATGATCGGAGACACGTCAGTCGTAAACGCCCGCTTCAATGCCGCGAGCGAGGCAATCGCGTCGCACCTCTCCTGCGCCTCGGCCAGCTCCGCCCGGTCAACCAGGCGCGCCTGCACGCAGGCGCGCGCCAGTTCGACGGCGCTCAGCATCAGCGATTCAATCGGGTCGGTGACGTTGTGTGACTGGTCGAGCATGTAGGCCGGGCGGAAGTCAGCCACACCACTCTGTTCGGCGTCCACCAGCTCGTTGAAGATGAGGAAGAGCTGGAACGGCTTGATCGAGCCGGCGTCAAGATCGTCGTCGCCGTACTTGCTGTCGTTGAAGTGGAAGCCGCCGAGCTTGCCGAACTGGACGAGTCGCGCGACGATCATCTCGATGTTGACGTTCGGTGCGTGGTGGCCGAGGTCCACCAGACATTGCGCCTTCGGCCCGAGTTCCCGCGCACAGTAATAGCTGGTGCCCCAGTCATTGATGACCGTCGAATAGAAGGCCGGCTCGTAGAGCTTGTGTTCCAGAAAGACGCGCCAGTCATCGGGCAGCGCGGCGTAAATTGAGCGCAGGCTCTCAAGATAGCGTTCGAGCGCGCGGCGAAAGTGCAGCTGGCCGGGGAAATTCCCGCCGTCGCCGATCCAGACCGTGTGAGCTTTGGAGCCGAGCGTCCGGCCGATCTCAATGCATTCGAGGTTGTGTTCGATGGCCTGTTCACGGACGGCCCGGTCGGGGTGCGTGAGGCTGCCGAACCTGTAAGAGTGCCGCTGCCCGGGCTGATCCTGGAAGGTGTTCGAGTTCATCGCGTCGAAGTGCAGCCCGCGCGCGGCGGCAAATTCGCGCAACGCGGCGGGGTCTTCCGGCTTGTCCCAGGGAATGTGCAACGAGACGGCGGGCGTCGAACGCACGAGCTTGAAGATTGTGCCGCAGTCTTCGAGCTTCTCGTAAATGTCGCGCGGCTCGCCCGGGCCGGGGAAGCGGGCGAAGCGCGTCCCACCCGTGCCGACGCCCCACGACGGGACGGCGACCCGGAACCCTTCGGCTTGGGCGATCAGGTCTTCGATCTCGACGCCTCGACGCCGCAGCTGCTTTCCCAGATGTTCATAATCCTCATCAAGCCAGGCCTTCGCCCGCTGGTTCTGTTCGACGATGAAGCCATCGTCAATTTCAAAGTGTGCTGCCACAGTTTTCCCTCCACGGGGTTGATTGGGTGAATGGTCGCGGTTACCGCAGGAACCCGTCCTGCAACCCGCCGTCAACCGGGATCACATGGCCGGTCGTCTTCGAGAGCCGCCGCGACACCAGCAAAAAGATCGCCTCGGCCTGATCCTCAGGTTCGATGGGCGATTGCGTGAGCGAGCGTCCGGCATAGAAGCCGGCCAGTTTCTCACGCAGCGCCTCGGTTGACTCGTCCTCGCTGAAAGCGATCGCGTACTTCGTGAGCGAAGCGATGACGCGGTCGCGCGGGAACATCGTGCTGCCCCTGACGACGGTCGCGGGCGCGACGGCGTTGACGCGAACGAGCGGGGCCATCGCGACGGCCAGCTCGCGGACGAGGTGATTGGCCGCCGCCTTGCTCGCGTCGTAAGCGAGGCTCCCCTTCTTCGCCACCACCGCGTTGGCACTCGTCGTCAGCACGAGGCTCGCGGGCAGTCCCTGCCGCTCGAACACCTTTTGCGCCTCGTCGGCCACGAGGTAAGGGCCCGCGACGTTGATCGCGAAAGTCTTCTCCCACAGACCGTCCGCGATGTGGCCCGACCTGTCAGGCGGCACGAAGATGCCGGCGGTGACCACGACCGCATCAAGACCGCCATAAGCGAGTACCAGGCCGCCGAACAGCTGGGCGACGCTCTCGCGGCTGGTGATGTCGCAGGCGAGGCCGATGGCCGGGCCGCAATTGCTGAGACCGCTGCCGGCGACTCCGATGCCGGGTCCGTACTCCGCCACGATCTCATCGGCAGTGGCTTTCGCCGCGGCCTCATCAAGATCCGCGCAGACGACGTGCGCACCCTCTCTCACCAGACGATGAGCCGCCGCCCTGCCGATGCCGCTGCCCGCCCCGACCACGGCGATGACCTGACGGTCGAGTTCCTTCTCGGGCGGCAGCCGCCTGAGTTTTGCCTCTTCGAGCAGCCAGTATTCGATGTCGAAGGCCTCCTGCTCATCCATCGCCTCGTAACGGTCAATCGCCTCGGCCCCGCGCATCACCTCGATCGCGCAGTTGTAAAACTCCGCCGTCACGCGCGACTCGCTCTTGTTCTTCCCCCAGGCGATCATGCCGAGGCCGGGGATCAGAATCACCGTCGGATTAGCATCGCGCATCGCGGGCGAGTCGGGGCGCCGGCAGCGCTGGTAATAGGCCACGTAATCCTCGCGGTAGCGCGCGAGCCCTTCGGCGAGCATTGATTTCAGCGATTCGACGTCACCCGTGCCGGGGTCCCAGGGGGCGAAGAGCGGTTTGATCTTCGTCCGCAGGAAATGATCAGGGCACGAGGTGCCGAGTTCGGCGAGGCGTGGCCCGTCCACGCTGTTGACGAAGCGCAGCATCTTCGCGTCGTCCTGCACCGTCGCCACGACGCGCCTGCCCCCGGACAGCTGGCCGCGCAGCCATGGCAGCAGTTCAAAGAAGATGCGCCGCCGCACCGCTTCCGAGAGCGACTGGTGCTTCGAGCCGCCGAAGGTCACTTCGCCCTTGTCGCGCTCCTCGATGTAGCGCGCGGCGCGGTCAATAATCTCGAGCGCCGTCTCGTAGCAGTCGCGGTCGTCATTGCTCCACGAACTCATCCCGTGGTGGCCGAGCAGCACGCCCTTCGCCTTCGGGTGGTCTTTGATCAGCGACTCGATCAGCAGGCCGATGTCGAAGCCGGGCCGCTGCCAGGGCACGTAAATCACCTCGTCGCCGAAAATCTCGCGGCAGAGCTTCTCCTGATTGACCGATGCGGCGACGGCGATCACCGCGTTCGGGTGCAGGTGATCCACATGTTTATAAGGGACGAAGGTGTGGAGCGGCGTGTCAATCGAGCAGGCGCGCGGGTTGAGGTTGAAGACGCAGTGGCTGTAGAGCGAATACATCTCGTCTTCGACGCGCGTCTTCGGCCCGCGCTCCGGGTCGCCCGAGTAGCGAGGCTTCATCGCCCTTACCTTGTCGAGGTAAAGCGAGGCGAAGCCGTCACGCCTGGCCGTGCGCAGATCGCCGCCCGAACCTTTGACCCACAGGACCTCGACGCTCTCGCCAGTGAGCGGGTCCTGCTCCATCAGCTTCGACGAGGTATTCCCGCCGCCGGTATTGGTCAGCGTCAGATCCTCGCCGAGTTTGTTGGATCGGTAGACGAGGCGATCCAGACCGGATAACTTCGCCGCCACTTCATCCTGCCAGAGATACTTGACGAACTTGAATGTGTGTTGCCTGCTCATTGGATCTCAATTTAATTATGACGATCAGGTATATGCGCGCGATCGGGTGATCAGTCAAGGTAAAAGACCTCTTCCATCACTGTCGCCGCCGGGCTGTTATCGGGGTTGGTCAGCATCAGTTCTTTCATATGTGCCCACCAGCGCTGACAGGCCTCAGTCGTGGCAATCCGCTGCCATGACTCTTCTGACTCCACCACGGCGCAGGCGAAGAGCCGGTCGGCCTGCCGGTCAAGAAAGATCGAGTACTGTCTGACGCCGTGCGCCTTCAGGACCTGCCTCAGTTCCGGCCAGATCGGGTTATGCCGTTTGATATATTCTTCCTGACTACCTGGCCTGAGCGTCATGACAAACGCCTTGCGGATCATGGCCTGAGTCTCCCGGGTTGATGGGAAGTGAACCGCTATACCTTCACTTTCGGGGTAGAAAAGTGCGGCGTTTTCCCGCGTGATCAGGACGCGCTCGATGTGTGCGGTCGGAGCGCTGCATCACTGCCAGCAATCTTCAACACCAGCGGAATAATCTGCTCCCCTGCTTCTCGGGGAAGAATCCCACTGAACAGACTCCATCCGCCGAAACGCGTCCAGTACGTGAAGCGCCCTGGCCACTACCTCGACGAAATAATTGTTATTCTCGCCTGTCTTATCCATCGCCTGCCCCGAATCGATGTGTCCCCGGTGCAGGATCAAGTAGAGCAGAATACGTTACTTCTGAAGTCTGACCATCAATATACGCTATTTTCACTCAGCAGAAAAGTTTTTTCATTGCAATAAAAATCGACTCGATAGCTGAATCTGATCCCTGACAAAGATTAACCTGGAATCCGCCATTCATCGTAAAACAACCTGCAATCTGGATCCTGAGGCTTTCACTTTTCCCCGCCGCCTGCCTGCCCGTCCCGCGGCTCGTCGTAGGAGAATTTCCCGGACGATTCAGGCAAAAGACGCGGCACGCTAATAAACTTCTTGTCGAGAGACCTGTTCCCGTCTACTATACCGGCTGCGGTGACATAGCGCCGCTTTTCTGGCCCTCCAGTGATCTCTTATCAAGCGCCTCCAAAACTGATCTTAGTTCGTTACACAATGCGGGCACCTCATCAGCCTGCTGTGACCTCAGGTTATGAAAGTTGCTTGTCCTTATACCCACCGGCTGACCAGGTTTCCTGCCCTCCCCCCACACCTGCCGGCGTTATTGCTCATGATCGTCGTGATTATATCGGGGGCCTGCCAGCGCCACTCCGGGAATGGGGGTCTCACCGCGCTGACCACCGCGGAGCAGGTCAGGGGCCTCGCGCCCGATGAAGCCGATCTTGGTTACCCGGTGCGCCTGACGGGAGTCGTCACCGGGCATCACCCGGGCTCCAACACCCTGATCATTCAGGACGGGACAGCCGCCGTCTCCGTTGACACTTCCGGGACTGAGACCGCAGTCGAGCCGGGACAACGTGTCGAGTTGGAAGGATTCACCAAGTCTGGAGAGTGGAGCCCGTTCATTATCCGCCCCGCCCTGAAAGTCCTGGGCCCGGCAGAGATGCCCGTGGCACAGCCGGTTTCAATCAAAGAGCTGGCAGCCGGGATCTTCAACGACAGGTGGGTCGAGACTCAGGGCATCGTGCGCTCGGTTGCGGCAGTTAATGACGGAAGCCTGCTGCTGGAGGTCACGACAGGTGGCGGGAGGATCAACGCGCGAGTAGTAAAATTCCAGGGACTCGACCACCAGGCAGTCGTTGATGCCGGGGTGCGGATCCGCGGCGTGGCGCGCACCGTTTTCAACTCGAACCGTCAGGCAATTCGTCTTCAGTTACTGGTTCCGGATTTGAAACATGTCCTGATCGAAGCACCATCCCTGGCCGACCCCTTTTCCGCCCCCGCCCGGACAATCAGCAGCCTGTCGCAACTGACGCCGCAGGAGGCTTCCGGCCATCGCGTGCGGGTGGAGGGAGTCGTCACACAACAACAGCCCGGCGGTAATCTGTTCATTACGGATCAGACCGCCGACCTGTACGTGCAGACGTCGCAGCGGGATCAGGTCCCGCCCGGCAGCCGGGTGGAAGTGGTCGGCTTCCCCTTACAGGAGAAGTCCCGGCTGATCCTTGAAAACGCCCGCTTCCGACCGGTCGGTACGCAGTCGTCATCGGGCGAGGCCGGGGATCGTCCGGCTCAATCTCCCTCCCAGTTGGAAAGCCTGCCGGCCCTCACAACTGTGCATCAGGTCCACGCGCTCGCGCCTGATCAGGCCAGGCGCCGCTATCCGGTCCGCCTGCGCGCGACCATCACCTACTATGATCCGGTCTGGGGATTTGCCTTCGTGCAGGATCCGACGGGCGGCATCTTTCTCGATTCAAGCCTCAGGAAGGACTTCAGTCTGGAGTCCGGCCAGGCGGTGGAAGTGGAGGGCGAGAGCGCGGCGGGAGATTTCGCGCCGGTTGTCACCAAAGCCCGCCTGCGACTGCTCAGCAAGGGTACCCTGCCGACTCCCCCGAATTTATTACTCGAGGAGTTGTTCTCCGGACGGCAGGACAGCAACCTGGTGGAGGCCGAAGGGATTGTGCAGGCGGTCAACAGCAGGGACGGGCATATCAATCTCTTTATCGTCTCGGGCCCCCGCCGCTTCCGCGCCGTCACCCCTGCCGGCGCCGACCAGCCGCTTCCGCAGCATCTGGTGGACGCCAGGGTAAGAGTGCGTGGCGCCTGCGGGGCGCTGTTTAATGACAGAGGGCAACTGGTCGGCCTTCAGATTTTCGTGCCGGGCCTGGATTACGTGGATGTGGCAGAGCCGGCCCCGGCCGACCCGTTTTCGAGGCGGGTGCAGCCCATCAACAGCCTGCTGCAATTCACTCCGGACGAGCCGCTCGGTCATCGCGTGAGGGTGCAGGGCGTCGTGGTACACCAATCACAGAAAGGCCCGCTCTTCATCGCCGATGAGACCGGCGGCCTGTTTATCCAGACCGACCAGGCGACGCGGGTCGAGCCCGGTGACCGCGTCGACGTGATCGGCTTCGCGGCGCCCGGCGAATACACACCCGTCCTGCAGGACGCCACCTTCCGGAAGCTCGGCGGTGAGCCGCTACCGGACCCGCCATTGATCACCGCCGAAGAGGCCATGGGCGGCAACTACGATTCGCGGCTGGTGCAGATCGAAGCGACCCTGATCGACCGGATGTCGAGTTCGACGCAACACGTGCTGACGTTGCAGTCGGGCAAGTTCAATTTCAATGCGGTGTTCGAAAATGTACAGAGCGGGAACGAACTATCCTCGGTGCGCAACGGCAGTCTGGTGCAGCTGACCGGGATTTGTCAGGTCCAGGTCGGCCAGTCGCAGCAGATGAATACTTCGGGGAAAGTCCTCATTCAGTCCTTCCGTCTGCTGTTGCGTTCGCCCGGTGATGTCGTTGTCATCAAAAGTGCCCCGTGGTGGACGCTCAAACACTCCCTCGGCCTGCTGGCCGTCATGGGCCTGGTGATTCTGACCGTACTCTCCTGGGTCGTCATCCTCCGCCGCCGCGTCCGCCAGCAGACTGAAGTTATTCGCCAGCAACTGGACACCGAAGCCTCACTCCGCGAGGCGGCCCAGGCCGCCAGCCGCGCCAAGAGCGAATTCCTCGCCAACATGAGCCATGAGATTCGGACGCCCATGAACGGCATCATCGGCATGACCGAGCTGGCGCTCGAGACCGGCCTCAACCGCGAGCAGCGCGAGTACCTCGACCTGGTCAGGCTCTCGGCCGACTCCCTGCTCTCGCTGATCAACGACATCCTCGACTTCTCCAAGATCGAGGCCGGCAAGCTCGACCTCGACCCGACCGACTTCAACCTCCGCGACTCGCTCGGCAACGCCCTCAAGCTGCTCGCCATGCGCGCCCACCAGAAGGGGCTCGAACTCGTCTCCGACATCCGCGCCGACGTCCCAGAAATGCTCGTCGGCGATTCCGGCCGCCTCCGCCAGGTGATCGTCAACCTCGCCGGCAACGCCATCAAGTTCACCGACGCGGGCGAGATCCTCGTCACCGTCCGCGTCGAGGCGCGCACCGATGACGACGTGGAATTGCACTTCGCGGTGAGCGACACCGGGATCGGGATCCCCGCGGACAAGCAGGCGCGGATCTTCGAGGCCTTCGAGCAGGCCGACAATTCGACCACGCGCCGGTACGGCGGGACGGGCCTCGGGCTGGCGATCTCCGTGCAACTGGTCAGAATGATGGGCGGACGGATCCGGGTCGAGAGCGAGGTCGGGCGCGGGAGTACGTTCTGTTTCACAGCGCGCTTCGGGCTGAACACCGCGCCGGCCGGGCAATCGGCGAGGAAGAGCCGGGAGGAGTTGCGGGACCTGCCGGTACTCGTCATCGACGACAACGCGACCAACTGCCGGATCCTCAGGGAAGTCCTCACAAGCTGGCTGATGCGGCCGACGGCGGCGGAAAGCGGCCCGGCGGGGCTCGCCGCGCTCCGGGAGGCGAGACAAAAGGGCGAGCCGTTCAGGCTCGTGCTGCTCGACTACCACATGCCTGAGATGGATGGGCTGATGGTGGCCGAGCAGATCCGGCAGGAGGCGGCACTCCGGGAGACGGCGATCATCATGCTCTCGTCGGCGGCGCAGGGCGGGATGGCGGCGCGCTGCCGCGAGTTGAACTTCGCGGGCTACCTGACCAAGCCCGTGTCGCAATCGGAGTTGCTCGACGCGATCCTGGCCCTTGCCGACAATTCGGCGCCAGGCCGGGAAACGGCTGCCGCCGGAGCGCGACCCGAGCCGGGGCGCCGCCTGCGCATCCTGCTGGCGGAGGACAACAAGGTCAATCAGACGCTCGCCGTCAGGCTGCTTGAGAAGCACGGACATTCGGTCGTCCTGGCCTCCGACGGCAGGCAGGCGCTGGCGGCCTGGGAACGGGAGCCATTTGACCTGATTCTGATGGACGTGCAGATGCCGGAGATGAACGGGCTCGACGCGACGGCGGCCATCCGAATGAAGGAGCAGGAGACGAAGACCCATATCCCGATCATCGCCATGACCGCGCGCGCGATGAAAGGCGACCGCGAGGAATGCCTGGCAGCCGGGATGGATGATTATGTCTCCAAACCGGTCCACGCCAGTGAACTTTTTGAAGCCATTGAGTCCCTGCTGACGCCCGAACTGAGCGGGACCATCCACCAGACCTGAGGCCGGGCCGGGCGGCAGAATTTTGAAGGATCAGCAGGTCACAAAATCGCCTGAATAGTCCCGCCTCCTCTCCACTCCCCTTAATCGCACTACCAGTCCGTCATGATGGGCGTGATGTTCAGAGCCCGGCTTTCGGCCTGCCGGATTGTGAGCCCTCGACCTGAGGTTGAACTCCGAACATCACACCGATCCTGACGAACTATGACCCGTCAGAGCGACTATTCACAGGGATACTTCGGTCATTGTGATCGCTCATTGTGACGCAGGTATTCTTTGTCGTTGCGGGCTCCCGCGACGCTATCCACGCTCCCTGCAACTGCTTCTTCTCATCCCACCTCTGCGGCATACGGCTCGCAAATAAGTTATCTGTTAATACGGCGGGCAAGCCCTTTCGTGTCGCCATTATCCTGAACGATCCGGTAGGAATAATCTTCATGCTTTCGACATGTAGTTTGAAAAAGCGGTTGTCGCTGTCTCTGGCCATACTGCTCGCAATGTCAACTGTGCCGGCTCACGGCGGCAGGCGGGCGGGAGGCGGCCTGAGGAACAGGGATTCTGAGGCGAAGCAGCAGGTGCAGAAGTTTGCGCCCGACCTCGAAGAACTGCTGGCGCTCGATGACGAGCGGCCGGGGCGGCCCCCGACGGCAAAGACGCTGGCGGAGCGGCGGCATGAAAAACTCGAAAGGGGTGCCCGCCTGAGAGTCGGCGGCAGGCTGCTGCCGTCGCCTGAAGTCCGGGCCGAGGAAAATCAGAGCTTCATCGTGCAGTTGAACGACACTGCTTCAGGCAGCGCGATGAACGCGAAACTTGCCGCCTTCGGCGGGCAGGTGACTCGGAAGATGGGGGGCGGGCTCTTCACGATCGAAGTGCCGCGGACTGCGATCCGGCAGCTGGCCGCCGACGGCGAGATCGGCTACGTCAGCCCCGACCGGCCGGTGGCGGCGGCGGGCCACCTCGAATCCACCACGGGCGCGTCGCTCGTGCGCAACCTGGTCAGCGGGACGACGCTCAACGGCGCCAACATCGGCGTGGCGGTCATTGACAGCGGGATGGATCAGTTCCACAGCCTGTTCAAGCAGCCTTCGGGGCTGACCAACCTGCAGGTCCGCCAGGACTTCACCGGGAAAAATTTCTTCGACGACCCCTACGGGCATGGGACGCACGTCAGCTCAATCATCGTCGGCAGCCCCTCGCTCAGGAGCGGCAATTACACCGGGATCGCCCCGAGCGCGAGGATCATCAGCCTCGGGGTGCTGGACGATCAGGGCTACGGCACGGCGAGCAACGTCATCACGGCGATAGACTGGTGCATCAACAATAAATCGAATTTCAACATCCGCATTCTCAACCTGAGCCTTGGCACCCCGGCCAAAGACAGCTACAAAAATGACCCGCTCTGTCAGGCCGTGCGCCGCGCTTACAACGCCGGCATCGTCGTGGTCGTCGCGGCAGGCAACAACGGTAAGGATTCGTCAGGCCGGAAAATTTACGGGGGCATCAACTCACCGGGCATTGAGCCTTCCGCGATCACCGTCGGGGCGGCGAACACCTACGGCACCGACGCCCGCTCGGATGACGTCATCGCCAGTTACAGTTCCCGCGGGCCGACGCGCGGCTACGTCACGGTAAACGGTCAGAAGAAATACGACAACCTGATCAAGCCCGACCTCGTAGCGCCGGGGAACAAGATCATCGCCGCCTGCTCGAATGGGAAGACCGGTGGCGGCAATAACATTGAAATCAACTACCCTGCACTCAAGACCGGCACGGCGAGTACCGCCGCCGACCAGGTGATGTACCAGAGCGGGACTTCGATGGCCACGCCGGTGGTTTCGGGCGCGGTCGCGCTGATGTTGCAGGCGAACCCGAACCTGACCCCGAGCCTCGTCAAGGCGATCCTGATGTACACGGCCCAGCCGCTCAACGGCTTCAATATGTTCGAGCAGGGCGCGGGAGAGCTGAACGTGGACGGCGCAGTGCGGACCGCCAGGCTGGTCAAAACCACGCTCCCAACGACCGTCGGCTCGGCACTGCTGACTTCCTCCCTGCCGTCGCAGCAGAGTACCATCGCTGGATACACGTTCAGGTGGGGTCAGGGCGCGATCACCAACTGGGGATTCCTCTACGGCAGCGACCTGATGAAATACTGGCAGAGCGTCTACGGCAGCGGGGTGGTGCTGGCCGATGCGACCGTGGTTTCCGGCGGGTCACTGGTCAAAGTCAGCGGCAGGACTTCGAGCGGCGTCAGCCTGAAATCCGGTGCCGTCAGTATCAGCGGCAGCGGCGTCGTACTCGCCGACGGCGTGGTGATGGCCGACGGCGTCATGCTGTCGGACGGCGTCATGCTCGCCGACGGTGTAGTGATGGCCGATGGCGTGATGCTCGCCGACGGCGTGGTACTCGCGGACGGCACGACGCGGGCCGACACCTCGCTGCGGTCATCGAGCAACGGCGTTGTGACGGGAGATAACACCAGCGGGATGACCGCGCCGTAAGGCGGCATCGGCAGCCGGTCAGAAGTCGAACTGATCAACATTTCCCCTGTTGAAGATGAACGGGGCGCCGAGCAGCACCTCGTCATTCCGGACTTCGATCCGGCCCGGCCGCCCGGCCTGCATCTCGCGCTCCCCGGGCCTGAGCCGGCCTCTGACGAGTGCGTCCGCGCCCCGACGGCAACCGATGAAGTACGGGCCGCCTTTCGCCTTCGGCATCATCGCGGCCACCGGCCGGCGGATCTTTGCTGCGATGGAAGCGGCGCGTCTCTTTCTCATCTCCGCTCATCATTTTTGTTCTTCGATCCGGTCAGGCTCATCTGCATTGGCCTTGCAGCCCTGCCACTATTTCGTCCTGGCCGCGGGCTGCGCCGCTCCTGAGGCAGGCCCTCTGATGTAGCGGCTGGCGAAGGTCAGGAACGTCGGCCAGTTCGGGCCGGTGGTGTGACCGCCGCTGTGCTGGCGCCAGGCAAGCTCGCCATCAATGAGCGCCGTCTCTATCGGCGGGAACTCTGTCGTCCCCAGATCCTTCTTACCGAGCAGCCTGAAGACCGGCCCGGCGGCAACCGCAGCCATAAAACTCCCCCGCTGATCCACCCATTTGCCCTCGGCCCCGGGCCCTTCCGCGGCGCCATAACTGATAAAAGTGGGGCGCGGCGCGCAGAGGGCGATCAGTTCGTGCGCATCCACGGGCAAATCGTTCGCAGTGAGTGGGCCGCCATATTTGATAAAGTTGCCCGCCATCCAATGGTAGCCGCCCGCACCCGCGAGGTTTTCGACCAGTTCGCCGAAGTAGCGGCGGTGCAGCTTCGCGCCGCCTTCGCCGGATGAACCGATAAAGCCGATGGCAAAACGCTGATCATAGGCCATAGTTACGAGTGCGGCCTTGCCGTAACGCGAAAGGCCCTCGATGCCGACCTGCCTCGCGTCCACCGATTTGTCGGTCTCGAAATAATCGAGCGCGCGGCTCGCGCCCCACGCCCACGCGCGCAATGCGCCCCAGTCATCGGGCTTGCGCGGTTGTCCCTTATTGCACAGGCCTATGATGCCCTGCGTCAGGCCCGCACCGTTGTCGGCCTGGATGCTGGTCGGGACGATGATGGCATAGCCCCATCCTTTCGCGAGTACCTGCTGTTGCCAGGGCGGCCCGGCCTGCATGGCGCCTGGCGGAGGCCCGATTGGAGCGCCGCCCGGACGCGGGGCGAAACCGAACTCCATCATCACGGGCACAGGCCCTTTCGCGTCGGCCGGCGTGGTCAGCGTCAACTGAATATTCACGGTGATCTGCGGGTACGATGAATTATCAACGTGACCGATCAGTTGTTTCGTAACGACCGGCACGTCGTATTTGACTTCTCTGGTCGTGGCGGTCACCTCCCAGTTGACCTTGGGCGTGACTTTGGGAACGCGGCCATAAACCTCGCGGTCAAAATCCTCCATGATCTCCGGGTAGCGCTGCCGCCACCACACCTTCGCCGATGTGACTTTCTTACCGTTCTTCAGGACGAGCGGGTCGGGCAGGTTCGGGTATGGATTCGCTTTCGACTCGTCGTAATTAACGGCATTCGGGGCCTGCGGATTGTTGGGATTTGCCCCGGGCCGAAGTGAAGTAATCTTCAGCGACTCCAGCATGCGCTGATGATCTTTGCTCGTGGCTTCCCGTTGCGCCTGTAACTGCGCCTGTTGTTCGGGCGTGAGCTGCCGTTGCGGCTGCTGCGCAAAAAGCACGGTGCCTGTGAGCGCGAAGAGTAAGGCGGTGATTGTCAGTGTGAGTGAATATTTCATGCCACAGCTCCTTTGAGGTATCGAAATGGCCCCCTGATACCAGGTTCTATAAACACAGTCAGTTCGTAACAGGCTTGTCAGGCCGCCAGAACGGCTCTGCCGCTGCGATGAACTCAATCGGGACTTCTTTGATGAAGCCCTTCATCCATTCGGCGCAATACTTCATCCCGGACTGTTCCGACACGACGTGGTTAATAACAATCAGCGCCTTTCTCCTGCCCGAAGTAATCGTGTCCTGCGCATACTCAACCAGCTCCCACTCGTGAGTCTCGCCGACGATGTACACGTCAACGTCCGGCTGGGCGAATTGCGGCAGGCCGGGCATCAGGCTGACAAAGCCCCAGCTCGCCAGCGCGCGCCTGACCGGCATTTTCGGGTCGCCGAGGACGCGCATCGTGCGAACCTTAAGCCTGGCTTCGATCTCCCTGGCCAACTGCGCCAGCGTCATTTCGGGGAAGACAAACTTTTTCGGATTCTCCGGGTCGGCGTACTTCTCCCAACCCAGTTCGCGCATCATTCCCACCGCGATGCCGTCCGGATTTCGCCTGTGCCAGTGGTCGTGGAAGTGAAACACGACCATCTGATTTTTGTTGAGGAAGTCGAGCTTGTGCTGATAAGTCGGGTCCTGCTCGATCTGGTCGGTGCGATCCTGGTGCGAGAAGAATGTGGATTCGTGCGTGACGACCATGTTCCTGCCGGCGGCCGCGGCGCGCTGCACAACGTCGAGCGTCGCCATCATCGTCGTGGCTATGCCTTTGACCGGCGTCTCTGCTGTCCCGGCAACGATGTTGTCCACGGTCTGCGCGAGCCAGGGAATGCCGACGTTGGCCTTGATGCGGTCAATCACCTGTCCGGCGGTAAGAGACTCTGCTGGTTGTGAACGCGCGAACTGTGTGGCGGTCAAGCCAATGGAAGCCAGCAGGAACGTGCGGCGCGGCAGGTCACAGGTGTTCATGAGTGTATGGCTTTCAATAAAATGTTTTCCACGAAGTTTCACGAAGTTTCACGAAGAAAGCAAAGCTGTCTGTGTTTCCCTTCGTGTTTTCTTCGTGTGGCTTTGTGGATAGAAAGTGATTCGCCAGGTCTGTTCACCTGGCGATGACTTCAAGTTTCGCCTTTTGATATTTGGCCGAACTCGGCCCCACCATAATCTCAAACGTGCCCGGCTCAACTACGCGATTCATGTTCAGGTCAAGGAACGAGAGCTTGTCCGGCGTGATTGTGAAGGTCACAGTTTTGCCCTCGCCCGGCGCGAGCGGGACGCGCCTGAAATCTTTCAGTTCCATCACCGGGCGCGTCACCGAACTGACGACATCGCGGATGTAAAGTTGCACGATCTCATCGCCCGCGCGCGCGCCGGTGTTTTTGACGGTCACGCTGACTTCGGCCCGTCCGGCAGGCCCGACCTGGGCGGGCGCGACTTTCAGGTTCGAATATTCAAACGTCGTATAGCTCAACCCGAAGCCGAACGGGAACAAAGGATCCCTGCTCGTGTAAAGGTAGCCGCGACGCGCCGTCGGCTTGTGGTTGTAAGCAATCGGCAATTGCCCGACCGAGCGGGGGAAACTCACCGCCAGCTTGCCGCCCGGGTTGTAATCGCCGAAGAGTACATCGGCGACAGCCGTGCCGGTCTCCTGCCCGAGGTAGAAGCCTTCCAGAATGGCCGGGACTTTTTCAGCGATGTAGTTAATCGAAAGCGGCCCGCTGTTGATGAGCATCACGACGACGGGCCTGCCGGTTGCAAGTACAGCTTTGACAAGGTCGTCCTGCCTGCCGACCAGATCCAGACTATCGCGGTCGCCGAGATGATTGTCTGCCCAGGCTTCCTTGTTCGTATCTTCGTTGCCGCCGACGACCAGTAATGCTGCGTCCGAAGCCTTCGCCGCCTCGACGGCTTCGGCGATCAGCCCGGCGTCGGTTTCAGGGTCGCTCAGTTGTGAGGTGTCGTCCCACCACCTGCCGCCTTCCTTAGTGATTCTGCACCCTTCGGCGTAATTGACTTTGATCTGGCTGCCAACTTTGTTGCGCACGCCATCAAGCACGCTGACGCCGCGCCCCGGATCATCGCTGTAACCACCCAGATGCACGCCCGCCGCGTTCGGGCCGATGACGGCGATGGACTGTATCTTCGTGCGATCAAGCGGGAGGAGATTGCCTTCATTCCTGAGCAGCACTATGGATCGGCGCGCCGCTTCGGCCGCGAGTTGCTGGTGCGCCGCGCTGTTGGTCAGCTTCACCGCGCGTTCGACATCAACGTAAGGGTTCTCGAACAGGCCCAGCTGAAACTTGGCGCGCAGCACGCGGGCAACAGCCTTATCAACGTCAGCCACTGAGACCCTGCCTTCGCCGATGAGTTGCGACAGCAATGAGTAGCAGGACGGGTCGGGCAACTCCATATCTACGCCAGCGTGGAGCGCTTGCCGGGCGGCTTCTGCTCTATCGGCGGCGACCTTATGGCGCGAGATTAGTTCACTGATGCCGTTATAGTCGGAAGCAATCAGGCCGCGAAAGCCCCACTCCTGCCGTAAGACTTTTTCAAGCAGCCAGTAGTTCTTGTGCGACGGGACGCCGTCAATCTCGTTGTACGAAGGCATCACGCTCATCACGCCCGCCTCTTTCACAGCGGCTTCAAACGAGGGCAGAAAGATTTCACGCAAAATGCGTTCAGAGACGTTCACCGGCGCTGTGTTCGTGCCGCCTTCGGGCTGGCCGTGCGCGGCGAAATGCTTGGCCGTCGCTATGACATGCTCGCCGTCAACGTTCGGCCCCGGCCCTTGAATGGCCCTGATGCAGGCGACGCCCATGCGTGAGACGAGGTATGGGTCTTCGCCGTAAGTCTCTTCAGTGCGGCCCCAGCGCGGGTCGCGCGCCAGATCAAGGTTCGGGCCGAGTACATGATGGCTGCCGCGAATGCGCGTTTCGAGCGCGGCGACTGTGAAGATTCTGGTGATCAGCTCAGGGTCCCAGCTAGAAGACAGTGAAATCGGCGTCGGGAAGTTAGTCCCGCCGACGGCCATCACCCCGTGCAGAATCTCTTCATGAAACATCGCGGGGATGCCGAGCCGCGTGTTCTCTTTGAGCCACTTCTGCACGGCGTTGGCATACACCGCGCCGCGGCGCGGGTCGGTGCGTTCGCGTTGCCGTGCTATTTCGCCGATGCCATGCCTCATCACTTTGGCGGCTTCTTCGGCCGAGAAATCGCCGCGGTCGCCGAAGTTGCCGCCGAGCGGCCGCTCCTGCGGCTTCCTGATCCAGAGCGTCGTCATCTGCGCGACCTTCTCTTCGATGGTCATGCGGCTGAGCAGGTCCGCGATGCGGCGTTCGACGGGCAGGTTCGCGTTGCGATAATCGGCCTGCTGTGCGCTGCCCGCTTTCAGGCCAAAGCCAGGCGCCAGCGCCAGCGCGAGCGCGCCCAGGAGAGTCCATTTGCGAGCGATCAACAGGTGTGGGGCTGGGGTTTTCATGGTCATTCAATGTTGTCGGCGATGATCTTGGACAGGTCGTAAAAAGGCACGGCGCAGCCCACGCTTCGACTCCGGTTACTTGTCAGCGGCGGCCGCGCTGGCTCTCCAGGTAAGGCTGCTGCAGGAAATCCGGCGGCATCGGCGGGTTTAACTTCTTCCCTTTGCTCTGCGCCCACCGCGACAACCAGTCGGAAGTACTCTGGTACGTCTCCGGCCCCTGATAGATGGGGTCTTGCAGAGCCTGCCCGACCGGGATGAACCGGTAGCCTTTGTTTTTGAGCATCGTCGCCAATGCATCAAGGTTTTCCGCCGTCAGCTCATTGGCGTGCAGCAACAGAATATTTCTGATCGGGCGGCCAAATAAATCCGAAGCCACTTGTTCACAGTAATCGAATTTGCGCTCGGCGAACTTCACAAATTCATCAGATATGCGTTTCAACGCTTCGGCGTCGCCCTGTGCGCGGGCTTTGGCATAAGCGGAGGCGATCATCCAATCCAGTATGTCTACGGTCACGGGCGCAATCCTGTAACCTCTGGAGGCGATGAAATCTTCAAACGCTTTTTCTGCCTCCGCCTTCCCGGCCATTTGCAGGAACGGGTGGCGAAAGAATCCGGGCCTTTGCGGCTTCATCAGCATCCGCGTCACCGTGTCGCCGCGCAGAAAATCATCTTCGTAATCCGCCAGCGCAGCGTTCGCAAAGCCCAGGTGCGAGAAGGTGTGATTCCCCAGTTCGACGCCGCCTTCAACCCACAATTTCAAAACCGCTATGCGCGCGTCGGTCTCTCCCGCGCGATACAACAGCGATTCATTGACGAAGCCGACGACCGGAAGCTGGTGTTTTTTGATCGCGGCCAGGAAAGTCGCGGTCATCGCCTGCAATCTTTTGACCTCGAACTGCGGGCCATTCAGCGGCAGGTCATCAATCGTGACGGCGACCTCCCGGGTTTGCGCGCGCAATCCGGCAGCACAAACACTCAGCAGCGCGGCGAGCAGGAAGGCACGACTAAACGATGCGCGGTTCATTTTTTGCTTCATCCTCTCCTTATCGCGGTTAACTTTATATGTAGAGCGGAGGCTCTCACTTTGGTTACCTGTCTGGTTTGCCCAGCAGCGGGCGCATAATTTTTACGCGCACCAGATAACCATCGTGATTCGGATGGATGCGATCCGCGACCCACAGCTCTTCGCGCGGCTTGCCATCCGGCGTCAGCATCGCGTCCCACAGATCAATGAAGTGCAGGTTCTTTTGCGTCGCAATGTAGTCTTTGAGCATCTTGTTCGTTCGCTTGCGCCTGTCGGCTTCGTCCCAGCGGCCCGGGCCGGGGGTGAGGCTGGAAAACGCGATGGGGGTGTTCGGCTGTATGGCGCGGACTTTCGCGACGAAAGTTTTGAAGTCTTCCAGCACGCGCTCAGCAGGTTTGCCGTTGTGAACATCATTGCCCCCGATGTGCAGCACGATCATGCGTGGCTGGTACGGCAGCACCAGGCGATCAAAGAAGTGAAGAATGTCTGAGAACTGAAACGAATCCACGCCTCGGTTGATGATCGTGTAATCGGGCAGGTCTTCGTTTAGTGTTTTCCAGCGGAAGAACTGCGAGTCCCCCACCAGCAGAATTGCGCCTTTGGGCGGCGGCGTAGCTCTATCGGCAGCTTCATAAGCCTGCACCTGCTTTTCAAAGCGGCTTTCCGGACCTTGCGCTTTGACGTGGCTGGCCAACGCCAGCAGGGCCAGTATTGCCCAAAGGCAGGCGCGCGTGCGGTGCGTTTTGTCGGTTGCCGGCATGCAACTCATTTCAATCCCCCCATTGCGGGCCCTGTTACCTGATCTCTGTATTGCTGACGAAGGCGATCTTCCTGCTGTCGGGCGACCACGAAGGAACGTTGATCGTGCCTTGCCCACCGTACAGGTAGGCAATCACCTTTGGCGCGCCACCGCCCGTCGGCATCAGCCGCAAATACACGCGCTTATAAAACGGATGGTCGCCCGGCGCGATGTCTTTGGGGAACGAGATAAACACAATCCATCTGCCGTCAGGAGAGACGTGCGGGAACCAGTTGTTGAACCCGTCGTTCGTGATTGGCGTCTGCTCGCTGCCGTCGGGCTTCATCCGCCAGATTTGCATCAAGCCCGTGCGGAAGGAGTTGAAGTAGATGTATCGGCCATCGGGCGTAAATTCAGGCCCGTCGTCCACGCCTTTCGTGGTGGTCAGTTGAATCTCTTCGCCGCCGCTCGCCGGGATTCTGTAAATGTCCAGCTCGTCATTGCGCCTGCCTGTGAAGACCAGCCACTTTTTGTCCGGCGACCAGCCATGCAGGTACGACGGGCCTTTCTTCGTCACCTTTACCGGCGTGCCGCCGGTGATCGGCACGGTGTAGATCATCGAGACGTTGCCGTCCTCGGCGCTCGTGCTGCTGATGCCCAGCATCCTGCCGTCGAAGGAAATCACGTGGTCGTTGTTATTCCGCCTGACGTCGCCCGTGTCGAGCAGTGTCGGCGCATTGGTTTTCAGGTCGAAGCGGTAGAGCAACCCATTATGGTTGTAGATCAGCGCCTTTCCGTCGCGCGTCCAGTTGGGCGCCTGCAGCGAATCCTTGACCTGGTACAGGACCCTGCGTTGATAGGTGGCCAGATCCATGATTTCCAGGTTGCTGCCGATGTATTCGCGGTAGGGCACGAAGTTTTCTCTGGCGGGGATGATGAGTTCCACGTCGCGGAAGACGGCGGTCTCCGTCACGCCGTTGTTATGCGAGCAGACGTACAATCCGACATAGACCTCATCACCCAGCGCCACGTCCGGGATTTCCTTCGACACGAAAGTCTCGCCGAAGTGTGCGACGGACATGATGTACCTGCCGCCCGCGCGCTCGAGTTGCACCACGTCGCAGCCCTTTTCGTCGAAGGCCATCTGTTCGGTGATCGCGCCTTTCGTACGCCGAAATTGGAATGAAGTCAGCCCGTCGCCGTGCAGACTGGCGTTGACGTGCGGCGCGTCTGTGTCCAGACTGGGCCGGATGATCCAGCCGATCTTGCGATGTGGGTCAACGCCTTTGCCGATGAACTCCGCGCGGGCGCGCACAATGAAATTGCCTTTCATGCGCTTCCACACGTAATGAAACTCATCCCTGCCCGCCCACATATTCGTGCCCGAAGCCGTGATCGTATAGGTTTGCTTTCCGGCGTCATACACGGCCGAGCCGCGCGTGGCGACCTGTCCTACGTCTTCGTGATGTTCAAACTGGCCGACGGGCTTTTGCTGGGCGTAAGCGAAAATGAACAACGTTGCCGCCAGCAGGGTTGCCGTTGCGAGTGATTTGGAAAGCATACGTGGACTCCGTCAGGCCAGGGCAATGAAACCAGGAAAAAGTGACTACGCGATTTCTTTGCCGCGGCAGCAATGAGAACTTTGGTGGCCCGTCAAAACTCAATGTTTTCAGGCCGCCGCGCGTCCTGCGGGTCGGCCCAGCGGTTGTTCGGGATCGTCGGCGTCCAGCCGGGCCGCAGCGGGTCCTGATCGTAAGGGTACGAGCCCAGCCGCTTGTACAGCTCGCTGTATTCAGCCAGCTTGTCGCGGTCGAGTCGCACGCCGAGGCCCGGCCCCGTCGGCACGGCAATCGCGCCGTTCTCGTATTTCATCCTGCCGCCCGCAATGATGTCATCGGTCAGGTGGTGATAGTGCGCATCGGCGGCGAACGACAGATTTGGAATCACCGCGCCCAGGTGCAGCATCGTGGCGAGTTGAATGCCGAGTTCGCCCGAAGAATGCACGGCCACGCCGAGCTGAAACGTCTCGCAGATTCCCGCCGCCTTGACGCACGGACGAATGCCGCCCCAGAAAGTCGTGTCGAGCAGGATCACATCCACGGCGGTCTTGAGTACGTTGGCCGCGAGCTGCTCGAAGTTCACGACGACCGTGTTGGTTGAAAGCGGCATCCGCACCTTCTCGCGCACGCGCCGCATCCCGTGCAGGCCATAAACGGGGTCTTCCAGATAGTCGTTATTCAAATCTTCGATCGCCTGCCCGAATCGAATGGCCTGCTCAGTGGACATCACGCCGTTGCAGTCATAGCGGAAGCGGTCGCCTTTCAATGATTCAGCGACGGCGCGATAGCACTCCAGTTCGTAGTCGGGATGAAAGACGCCGCCTTTCAGCTTGTGCGAGGTGAAGCCGTAACGCTCCTTCAGTTCGCGCGCGTGCCGGACGAGTTGCTCCACGGTCCTGACTTCTCCCGTGCCGTCCTTCGGATTCGGGTAGCGGAAGAAGAGGTACGAGGCGAACGGCACGCGCTCCTGCAAACGACCGCCGAGAATGTCATAGACCGGTACGCCCCACTTCTGCCCGAGAAGATCGAGGCAGGCGAATTCGAGGGCGGCCAGGATTTGCGTCCGGTTGTTGTAGAGCGAGGCCGTCGGGTTGGCAATCAGAAAGCGCATCTCTTCCAGACGCGCCGGGTCGCGGCCCACCAGATACGCTTTCATCGCGCGAAAGACGGCCTCGGCGGATTCGCCGCCGCCGCCCATCTCGCCGAGGCCGACCAGGCCTTCGTCGGTTTCGACTTCAACAATCGTGCGCACGAAGCGTCCCCAGTGGCAGCCGTTGGCGTGACGCAGCGGCGCTTCCAAAGGGACGGTGACAGTTGTTGCTCTGATGTCTGTGATCTTCATTTTCGTACTGCGGTCTCACCAGACAAGACTTTTTGCTTTGTATTCATCGAGCCTCTTCTGAGGCTTCTCCACGCCGTCGGGCAGAGGGCGCCTGGAGAAAGTCTGAAAGTAGAGCAGGCACGCATCCCGCCAGTGAACGGCGTCGCGCTCCTGAATCGCCAGCTTTTTGGCGACTGCCGCGTGCCGTTCGGCGTCAATCACATCTGCCAGGGCGTCCCACTCCTTGCGCGTCGTCCGCACCCAGTCCACACCGCGCTGATAATGCCGTGCCAGATCATCCCACAGCGCCCTGCCCGAACGCATACGGTAATCCCACGGCACGTGATGAAACCAGAGCAGAAACTCCTCCGGGCAGGTTGCCAGGCTGGCGAACTGGTCACGCACCGGCGGGTGGTACTGGCTCACGGAATTGCTGCCCGTGGCCGTGCGGTCAAAGCCCAGGCCTTTTTCGTCGGCGCGATGATAGTAGACCGGATTCCAATCCGGGCGCGGCTCCTTGTCCCACCACGGCTGCGGGCCGTAATGATGGCCCGCCCACATAATGTGATGCAGTCCGAGCGGAGTCATGTAATCCACTAATGCCTCGTGCGATTCGACCATCAGGCGCGCCAGTGTCGCGGCGGCTTTCGCGTTATGCGTAAACGTCATGCCGACCCACTCATCGGCAATCAGCTTTGCGGTCAGGTCAGGATTCCATGCCAGGCGCCCGAACGCATACCAGTTGGCTTGCGCGAAGTGATGGCCCGTCCAATTGCGGTCTGAGCCGGTGTTGGCGACACCGGCTATGCCGGTCAGTCGTTGTTTGTACAAACTGCCATCCACGACTCTGGTCACTGTCGAGCCGGGGCCTTTAGTATATGTATCTGAATCGAAGAACTCGCGCCACATCGGCGCGAGAAAGACGAGGTGGTTCGAGAAGCCCAGGTATTCCTGAGTGATCTGCAGCTCAGGCATGAGCTGCGTTTTCGGCATCGCGCCGAAGAGCGGGTGGAACGGCTCGCGCGGTTGAAAATCAATCGGGCCGTTCTTGACCTGCAATAACACGTTCGGCGCGAACTTCCCGTCGAAAGGTTGCAGGTTGTCGTAAGCCGCCGCGGCGCGGTCGTAATCGGGTTTTGCGTCGTAGACGAAGGCGCGCCAGATGACGACGCCGTTATGCGGCGCGACTGCCGCGGCCAGCATATTCGCGCCGTCCACGTGATTGCGGTTGTAGGTGCGCGGCCCCGGCTGGCCTTCGCTGTTGGCTTTGACCAGGAAGCCGCCGAAGTCCGGGATGAGCTGATAAATCTCATCGGCCTTCTTCTTCCACCACGCGGCCACCGCAGGATCGAACGGGTCGGCGGTCTTCAACCCGCCCAGTTCAATGGGCGCGGAGAAGCGCGCCGACAGAAAGACCTTCACGCCGTAAGGGCGAAAAACCTCGGCAATGGCAGCGGCTTTGCGAAGATATTCACCGCTCAGGCTTTTGGCGTTGGCATTCACATTGTTGATGGCCGCCCCGTTTATGCCTATGGAAGCGTTGGCACGGGCGTAATCACGCAAGCGCGGGTCAACTTTTTCAGGCAACTCCTCCCACTTCCACAGCGAGTGCCCGGCGTAACCGCGCTCGACCGTGCCATTCAGGTTGTCCCAGTGATTGAGCATTCGCAACATCAAGCGCGGCTTCTGACTCACATCCAGATTATTGATCGGTTGCAGCGTCTGAATCAGGCGCAGGAAATGAAACGCGCCGTAGAGCGCGCCGACTTCGCTGTTTGCCGCAATCACAGTGACGGCGCGCCCGTTGAGCCTGACAGAGCTAATGCGGAAGCCTTCCGGCCCCAGTTCAGCCAGCGGCCATTTGAGGCCCGCGATCAGGGGCGAGCTTTGTGGCGTGCCCACGATCACCGCCCCGTCGCGGTCAACGATTCCGGCGGCGGCAACGGGACTGCCGAACAGCCCTGTGCAACCTTCGATCAATTCCGCGCGGATGGCATTAAGCGTCGCGGAACTGCCGGGCACGACCACTGAAGCAACGCGAGGGCGATAAGCGTCAATCCACGATCCGGGCAGCGGGTCGTAGCGCAGCCACAGACGGTAGCCGTCCTCGGCTTTGGTGATCGCCCCCGCGAGTAACAGAAGTGCGATGATGAACCCTGCAGCCATCACACGGCGCGGCAGAGCCTGTCCTCGAATCATTCTTTCTCTCTTGTGAACACTCAGCGGTAGCGATACAGCCTGACCCGCTGAAGATCGAATCTGCCCGGCGGCAGCCGCAGATGCCGCCCCTGATGGGTCTGATCTCCGTTCAGCCAGCGCCCCGTTTGCCACTCGCCGTTCACATATTTTCCTTCCTGCACTGACAGGATGCCAACGAGTGGCGGGCCTGACGAATTGGCCTCGAAGGTAATGACCAGTCCTGTTCCGGCAAAGATGAACTCGTCAGGCCCCGCGGCAATCGCCAGCCCCCCGGAAACAGCATCAGGAGTCTGAGCGCCCTGTGTCGCTGACGTGGACGGTCGTTCGTAGGTTACGTTCAGTGTGTAGCCGCCCAGCCGCGCCTGCTGCGGCGCCCGCTGCTCGGGCCCCTCCGGCAGGAAGCCGGCCATCTCATTCCTCCCCTGATGGGCGAGAATCAACGGCGCGAGTTGCGCCAGAAGATCATAACCGCCGGCGAGCAAACTGCGCGACGGCTCCGCGGCCGACTCGATGCTGAACGGGCTGAACCCGATCGCATCATGCTGCCCCACGGCGTAAAGCGCGTTGACCGCGCTTGCGGGGCCGAGGATGGCTTCGGGAATGAAGAGCGGGTTGCCGGACCGGTGATATCTCCGGCACCATTCGGCGAAATTCTGGAAGTAGATGTCGGGCGATAAAAAATCTATCTGCGGGGCGCCCGCGCGCCAGACGTCCATCAGGTGCGGGAGCGGCCCGGCGCTCGGATACTGACCGGGCTCGTGGCCCGGGCGAATGAGGGCGGCATTGACAAACATCGGCAGCGGATATTCGGCCTTGCCGAGTTCGGCCACGCGACCCGTATAACGCGCAAAGTGCCACGCCATGAAAATTTCATCCGTGCCCACGCCGGGCCCGAAAACCTCTTCCCACGTGCCGCGGGTTTTGAACTTCGTCGCCCACACGGCGCGAAGTTCCGGGACGAGCGTCTCGCGGTGCTGCTCCAGATAGCTCATCAATTCCGGCGGCACCGCCTGATTGAAGAGCCTGTTGGCGATGGCGCTGCGGTCGCGCGAATCCGGGATCATGCCGATCTCGTTTTCGACCTGTACCATGATGACGGTGTGGTCGCGGCCGTCCACTTCGCGCAGGTGGCGCATCAGGGCCGCGAACGCGCGCGCGTCGGCATCGAGGTTTTCTTTGCTGAACGGCGAGAGGATCTCCATGCCGTTGCCCGCTTTGTCCTCGGCGCGGGGGAAACGCTGCTCGCTGGTCTTCACCCAGGCCGGGGCGTAGCACGACATGCTGTTTTTCCAGGAGGCGAACCACAGCGGCACAAGACGCAGCCCGTGCTTCCGCGCTTCTTCAATCAAGCCGTCCACGAGCGAGAAGTCGAAGCGGCCTTCCGCCGGTTCGACGAGTTCCCAGTAGACAGGTACCAGGACGGTGTTGAGATTGAGCGCGCCGAGTTTCGGCCAGATGGGCCGCATGTATTCGAGACTTGAGGAAGACGAATTACCCAGCTCGCCGCCGAGGGCGAGAAAAGGCTTACCGTCCACGATGAGCTGCACGGCAGTCCCCTGTTTGCGCAGGTGCGGGATCGAATTGCTTTGCGCCCCGCGGGCAGCAGTCGCACACCCTGCCGCGAGGGCAAGTACGATGGCGAGGGCGACTATCTCCTGCCTGAGCCGGGGTCTTTTAGAGATCATATTGGAAATGGCCTGTCGGATTGCCGTCGGGGAGAAGGTAAAAGCGGTGAGTGACGAGAAAAGGTTTTCCGCTCGTCTATCCTGCAACTCGTCTCATCACTCGCTGTCAGCCCGATTCTGTAGTCCGCTCTGGAAATTTACTCTGCCGAACGCCCGGCATCAGCGGCGTGCATGGGCGATTCTCAATAAGAGACGACGTGTTTTGCGCGTCCGCTGCAGGCCGCTGTCAGATCGCACCCGCCGCCGAAATCAGGCGTCTTTTTCACTTCGGATTTCATCACGCCGCTTCATCACGGCTTTGAAGCTCTCGCCATCGCCTGCCCATTCCAACACAGCATCAATCACGTCCTCGACTTCGGTGCCAATGCCACCGAAGGACCGAACCTGATGCCGAGTATCACACGCGGGGCAGGTAGCATAAATCTGCAGGACCTGATAGCGGACGAGCTTCTGGCACTTCGAGCAAGCGAGAGTGTGAAAATGCTCAATCCGATGGATTTCATTGATGATCTCTCCCAAGCTCATACTGCCATTATCAATTACTACCCGCGCTTGAAGGAAGCGATCTAACTACATTTACAAAACCGGGGTGGGCGCCGCAGCCCGGAGCCACGCCGCCCACCCCATTTGAGGCGCTACCAACTGCGGTCAGAAAGAGATGCGTGCGCCGAAACGCCACTGGCGCGACTGGTTCGGACCATAAGTCCCCGTGATGAAACCGAAGGTGCTGCTGTTGATGTCGCTCGTCGGGTTGGCGAAGTTCGCGTGATTGGTCGCGTTCAGCGCCTCCGCGCGGAACTGGAATTGCACCCGCTCCGTGATCGAGAACGTGCGGAAGATGCTCGCGTCCGTCTCGAAGAAGCCCGGCCCGCGAAGGGTGTTTCTGCCCACGGTCCCGAAACGCGCGCCATTTTCCGGAGCCCAGGCACAATTCGACGTGCAGCTCACTCCCTGGATCGTGAGGCCCTGCACCGTATTGTCAAACCAGGGCCCGGCGGCAGTGCCGCGCTGTGAGGCGGTTCCTATCCCGCCCAGAATCCGGATGTCCGGGTTGAGCTGGTTCGGCACCTGGGCGCTGCCGCCCGCCAGCAGATTCGGAGCAGAACCCTGAATGATATAGATCGGCAGACCGCTCGTAATGCTCATCACGCCGCTCACCTGGAAGCCGCCGAACAGCCTGCTCGCCCAGCCGCTATTGGCCCACCGCTGGCCCTTGCCGAAAGGCAGATCATAGACCAGGTAGGTCTGTGAGTTGTGCGTTCGGTCGTAGCTGGCCAGGCCGCGATTGCGCTGCTTCTCCGGCAGGTACTGGATGCGCGGCCCGCCGTCGTTGTCGGCGAAGTTGATGGTCTTCGACCACGTGTAGGCGCTTCCGAATATCGAGTTACCAAAGCGGCGCCTGACCAGCACCTGCAGACCATCATACGTGGTCGTCCCGTAGGGCTGGATTGAGTTGATGTCCGCTACTATCCCGAACCTGGTGGCGAGCGGGCGACCGCCATTTCCCGTTCCCGGCGGGCCGGCGTTGATGTTGATGAACCCCATCTGATTGACTGCGCGCGTGCCCGCGTAGCCGACCTGCGCGGTAAATTTCGCCGGCAGTTCCCGCTCGACGAAGAAGTTGAAGGAGTGAATCCGATCGCGCCTCGCCTCCTTCGGAAAAGTCGTCGTGCCGGTGTTGGCCGGGAGTGGGAGAATGCCGGCGTTGATGTCCGGAGGAGTACTCGTGTTAATCAGCCCCTGCCGGAGAGTGGTCACGGGGATGAAGGAGTTTTGGGCGCCGTTGAAAACGATTGCCGGCATTGACCAGATGTTGGCGATCGGGTAGGCATTCCTGACATCCTGGAAGGGCCGCGGGTCAGCCGACTGGCCGTACCCGCCGCGAAGCACCGTCTTGTCGTTCAAGCGGAAAGCAAGTCCGATGCGCGGCAGGAACAGATAGGCCCCTTCGGCGCCGGTGTCAAATGGCACGCCGCCGAGGCCCCCGGTGACGACATTCCCGGTGTCGGGGTCGAAGCGGTTGATGCCGGTGTGATCTTTCCGCGGGACGTTGAAGCCCTCAAAACGCAGCCCGTAGGTCAGCGTCAGCTTGCGGCCGATCTGCCAGTGGTCGCGCGCGTAAAACGCATATTGCTTCCACCACACCGAGTTCGGGTTGCGGAGCTGGTCCACCTTGCCTGCCGCGGTCGGCCGGCCGAGCAGGAAGTCTGCCCAGCTGTGAAACTGCTGGCTCTCGGCGATGCTGCTGGCATTGCCTTGCTGGCGTGTCGCGTTGCCGCTGAAGCCAAACGTGCCGCGTACGGTCTGGAAGGATCCGCCCTGCGGCTGGAAGTGGTTGAGCTGCGGGTTCAGATAGTCGAAGCCGAAGCGGAACGAGTGCGCGCCTTTCAGCCACGAGAGGTTCGCCGCGGCCACGTACTGATTATCGCGGAACAGGAACGGGTTCCCGGTGTTGTCGTTGCCGATATTGGTCCACCCGCCGTTGATCTGGAACGCAGGGACGCCGCCCTGAAGCCGGTCGGGGCCGTTGGTGCCGGGGATTTTCAGGACCTCGAGCCCGAAGTTACTAACGATGTCGAAGCCTTCCGCGCCGATCCGCTGGCGCGTGTAACCAACGTTCGCGTCCAGGACGACCCTGGGGTTGAACGTGTAGGTCCCGCCGATGCCGACGACTTGAATCCGACCGGGGGCCGTCCCCAGTTGCCCGCCGTTCAGGGCTGGGCCGCTGACCTCCCCGAAGATTGGCGGGTCAATGATGAGCGTTGGCGAGATGCTGTAGCGGCCAAAGAGGGTCAGCTTGCCGCCGGAATCGTAGTTGACCTTGTTATCTATGTTGGTGCGGTTGAACTCGCCGACTCCGGTCGCCGCGAAGTTGTTGGTGAAGCCGGGCAGGTTCGGTTGCGGCAGGCGCTTGAGTATCTCGGTCGCCGCGATGTCAATCCGGTTCGCGGGGATCGTGTTGTTAGGGAAGGGCGTGCGCAGCGCCGGGTCGGGGTTCGAGAGCGGATCGTAGACGGTGATCCCCGTGCCGGTGAAGTTCACGTTGCCGCTTGAGTCCGGCCGCAGGCTGGCTGGTGCGACGGTGAACGTGCCGCCCGCCGCGTTCCGCTGGGTCGTGCGCTCAAGATCGGTGAAGAAGAAGAGCTTGTTCCTGCCGTTGAAAATCTTCGGCAGATAGACCGGGCCGCTCAAGGCGTAGCCGAACTGCGCGAGGATATTCTTCGGGATCACCGTCTGGTTCGCGGGTTGAAAGTAGCGGCGCGAGAGGAAGGCGCTGTTGGTATCGTAGCCCCAGCCGACGCCGTGGAGGCTGTTGCCACCCGTCTTGATGGTGACGTTGATGGCCGCTCCGCCCGCGAGTCCCTGCTCGGCGTCGAAGGCGTTGGTGACAATGTTCACCTCCTGGATGGCCTCCGCCGGCGGGACGTAAACGGTGTTGGTCGGCAGCCACGGGTAAATGACGCTTGAGCCGTCAATCCTCGTGTTGTTCTGCAAACGCGACACGCCGTTGACGTTGAACGACATGGACCGCTGCGGGTTGCCGGCGGCGGAGTTGTCCTCGGTGCCACTCTGGTTGATGAAAAAGCCTCCAGTCCCCCTTGTAGTGCCGGGAATCAGATAAATCAGACTCTGGTAGTTTCGACCGACGCTGCCAAAGAGCGGGAGGTTGTTGATCTGACGGGCCGACTGCGTGATGTTGACGTCAGCCCGGTCGGTCTGGAGCGCCTCAGCGGCGGTCGTGACCTCAACAGCCCCGCTCACCTCTCCGACCTGTAACTGGACGTCTATACGGCGGACCGTATTCCCCTCGATCCTGACATTCTCCTGAGCCTGGGGCTTAAAAGAGGTGGCCGTGATGGTCACCTTGTAGACGCCCGCCTGCAGGTCGCTGAGCAGGTACGCGCCCCGCTCATCAGTAGTCGTATTTTTAGCGACGCCCGTGCCGAGGTTGAGCGCCTCGACCTTAGCCCCCGTGATGGCCGCCCCCGTCTGGTCTGTGACGTTGCCGGTGAGCGAGCCGTAGAGAACCTGCGCCCGGGCCGCCTGCGGGGCGAGCGAGATCAGGGCCAGGATGAAAACCCAGGCTAGGGGCGCTACGCCCCTTCCAGTGTGATGAAGCCTGCCCTGAAGGGAGGGGGTCAAAGACGTCCCCCGTCCATTGTCAGTGACATCGTGCCGGGATGCCGGGGAGCGATGCGCGTTTGTCATGAGCCATCGCCCGCTGTGCGGAAATGCTTGAGACATGTGAAAGTCCTCCTTAACTTCAGATGTGACAGTTTTTCGACATCGCACGCACGATGTCCGGACTGCTTTTCAAGCCGCGCTCGCTTGCCGGAGAGAGTTGCCGCCGTCCTGACTCCAACCTGAAGCGCGAGCCTCGCCTCTTCCTTTCGTCAAACTGCTTCCAGCTTTTCATCCGAGCTAAAGCCAGCCTCCTGCTTCTCCGGAGGCGCCGCCAGCCCTGCGGCTGGTCGGCAGCGTTCCCGTTCGAAACTTACTTCACGGCAGCAATGGTATTTGTTCGAGTCAACAACAAATAGCGCAAAAAAAAATCTCCGACTCAGGCGACGAGCGGCGCTCCGAAGTGCTTCTGGAGTACGAGCGCGATGGTGCCGCGCAACCTTGGCTGCGCCACCGGGTCGGTCGGGATCACGCGCGTCCGGGCGTGGGTAGGGCAACGGCTCCTGATCGTCTCGTCTATCACCGGGCCGATCTCCTTCCAGGCGCGCGTCAAATCCCCGACGATAATGATCACGTCCGGCGCCAGGCCCGTGATCAGCAGCGCGATGCCCGCGCCCAGGTAATGAGCCATCCGTCGCAGCGCCTCCACCGCCTTCGGCGCGCCCTGTCCGGCCAGTCGCATGACGTCATCGAAGGTCAGCGCCGACTCCGTCTCCCTGCCCCCGGCCTTCCCGTTGCGCTGGCGCGAAGCTGCCTGCTCGTAATAGCGCACTGCCGCCGGGTTGGAGGCATAGACCTCCCAACAGCCGTGATTCCCGCACCGGCATTCAAGGCCGTCCTCGACTATCGTCACATGCCCGAACTCGCCCGCCGCCCCAGTCGGGCCGCGCACGATCTGGCCGTTCAGAATCAACCCGCTGCCGATGCCCTCCGAGACCGTCACCGCGATCAGGTTATGCACCCCTTCCGTGTAACGCCCGAACCAGACTTCGGCGAGCGCGCAGGCGTTGGCGGCGTTTTCAAGTTCCACGGGGAGCCCCGTGGCTTTTTCGAGCGGCGTCTTCAAATCCACGTCGCTCCAGCCCAGGTTCGGGGCGAAGACCAGCTTCTGGGAGGCGACGTCAATGCGGCCCGGCAGGCTCACGCCGATCCCCTCACAGGAAATCTTCGGGTGTGCCCTGATCAGGCGGCGGAGGCGCGCGCTCAACTCGGCGATGAACCGCGCCGGATCGTCCCCCGTCGGCAGCGACTCCTGCGCCAGGAAGTGCGCGTCGAGATTGGCCAGGCCAAAGGTGGTGGCGGCCGGGCGCAGGTCAATGCCGATGATGCCCGCGCGCTCCTTGTTCATGTGGAGGAAGCGCGGGCGCCGGCCGCGCGGGGTGTGCCCGCTCGCCCCCTCCGTCACCCACTTCTCCCGGACCAGTTGTTCGATAATGACCGAGATCGTGCTGCGCTGGAGGCCCGAATGGCGGGCCAGGTCGGCCCGCGAAATGGGCTGGTGACTGCGGATCAGGTTGAGTACGATGCGCCGGTTGATGTGGCGAGCCGTCTCACTCGTGGCCACCTGAAAATTGGCGAGGTCAATCTTTCGCATGTCGGGTCCGCAGACCACCTGCCTCTGATGATCTGAGAGAAATGAAACGTCCGGGTTCCGCGCCGGGTACTAAAAAGGACTATAATTCGACCGTCGAACTATATCACCGCCCGGATCGGCTGCCAAGGGTTGTTTGAGCCTGGGGGAGTTTCCCTTCTCCGGCGCGGGATAAAATCCGCCCCCTTGAGACTGCCGGCCCGCGCCGCTTTTGCGTCAGACGAGTTTCGCCCTGAGCATGGTGTAGGAGTGCGCCGGGAAGCTGTGGCGCAGCTTCCGCCCTTCGGCCCTCGTCGAACTCGTCACCGCCTTCACTTTCGTGACGCCGAAGTCGTTTTCGGCCTTGATGTCCGGGCCGTTGACCTCGGCGACTTCGACCGGCCCGGCGAACTGTTTGTCCTGCGCTTCAAACTCGACCTCGATGGGCCGGTCGCGGTGGCGGTTGACGACGTTCAGCACAAGCGTCCCGTCGTCATAGCCCGCGGAAGTGCTGAGGTACGGCGTCGGGCCGAACCGTTTGCTCTCGTATTTCGGGCCGTCCGTGAACAATTCGAGTGCCGTGCCTTTGGTGTTGTTGGCGAAGAGTTGCAGCGGGTAGTAGATGGTCTGAAGAAATATCCCTTTATCGCTGGTGAAGATCGGCGCGATGACGTTCACGAGTTGCGCCATGTTCGCCATTTTGATGATGTGGGCGTGATTCACGAACGAGTTCAGGAATGTGGCCACGACCAGCGCGTCTTCGAGGTTGTAACGCTCTTCCAGGATGCGGCGCCCGCGCTGCTGCGCGCCGCGCGCGCGGTACCAGACGTTCCATTCGTCCCAGGCGATGTAGATGCGCCGGTTGCGCGGCATCCCGGAAATGGCCGCGTTGATCACGCCCTCGGTCGTTTTGATCCGCCCGTCGAGGTCAATCGAACTCGTCAGGAATTCGTCGTAGTCGTTGTCGCGGTTGCCGACGTACATGTGAAGCGACAGGTAATCAATGTGGGTTTTCAGGTATTCGAGGGTCGCGCGGTTCCAGCCGATCCAGTCAATGCCGGTGTTATAGTTCGACGACCCGGCGGCGATCAGTTTGATGTTCGGGTCCGTCCACTTCATCAGCTTGGCCGCTTCGAGGGCGAATTTGCCGTAATCATCAACGCTCTTGTGGCCCATCTGCCACGGCCCGTCTATCTCATTGCCGAGCCCCCAGTAAGTCACCTTCCACGGCTCCTGACGCCCGTTCTGTTTACGCAGCCGCGTCATCGCCGTGTCCTGCGAAGAGTTGACGTACTCGACCCACTGCTGCGCTTCGGTCCAGGTGCCCGTGCCAAGGTTGACGCAAATGTAAGGCTCCGTCTTCATCAGCTCGGCGTACTGGAGGAATTCGTGCGTGCCGAACTGATTGCTTTCGACCGTGCCCCAGGCCATCTCCAGCCGCGGCGGGCGCTTGTCGCGCGGGCCGATGCCGTCCATCCAGTGGTAGTTCGAGACGAAGTTGCCGCCCGGCCAGCGCAACTGGGTGACGTTCAGTTTTTTGACCGCTTCCATCACGTCGCGGCGAAATCCGTTGCCGTCAGAAAGCGGGGAGCCGTCCTCAAACACGCCCCCGTCAATACAGCGTCCGAGGTGTTCGATGAAGTTGCCGTAGATTTTCGGGTCAATTTCGCCGATCATGCGCTCGGTGTCTATTTTGATCCGGGCGCGCAGCGTGCCTTGCTGGGCGCGGATGGAAAAGGGCACGGCAATCAGGGCAGTCGTCATACCCTTCGCAAAGCCGCGCCGGGAGATTGTTGTTGTGTTCTTCAGATTCGCGTCTTGTCCGGTCGGGTGTTTCAGAGACATTTCGGGTTTCCTTTAGTCAAATGGCAGTATTCAGCCGGGCCCACTTGGGCAATGGGACTGATCCCGGCCGGCCTCCGCTGCAAGTGGTGTCAGGGGCAGTTATGACTTTTCAGAAGCGATTGCGTCAAAGCGAGCATATGCGCTCCACTCAGGGTCATCGTCCATGAAGACGTCAATCGGAAATTTATCGTGCCCGGCAAGCGCTTCGTTCAATTGTCGTAACGTTTCGTTATCATCGCGTGCATACCATTGCCATTCCCTGACGCCATTCCCTGTCACGACAACTGTCAGAAAAGCCTGCCTATGCTCTTCAAGGTTTGCGTCCAGCAAATCTTCCAGCAAGTCCATCCTTTCCCTGTCTGCATTGGAAGGCATACCTGAGTCATTTTCTGGCACGTATTTCCATTGTATTGCCATTAATCGCGGATATTCAGGAGGAATGGCCCGTGAAGGGCGGCTGCTTCTGATTCTGAAAATGATCGGACGGCCATCATCTTCGCTCGTTGCAATTGACCACCGATCTTCAGCGTCAGTATTACGGCGGCGTTTTCTTTTGAGCCAATCGAACATACTGCGTCCTTAACTATCAGATGGCTTGCGCTGCTGTGTCCGGAGCGTGTCAGTAGCCCGACCGTCAGGGAGGGCCTGGATTGTGGATCAAGCCCTCCCTGACGGTCGGGCTACTGACACGGCTTCTCAGTCGCACAACTGAATCCGGCAGCTCGCATATGGTCAGTACCATCAAGGCTATTCACTTTTGGCGACGCCGGAAGGCGCTTCTTTCAGGTCAGCGTGATCTGCAATTTCGTCACCGAGGCGGGCGCGAAGTTATAAACGAGCGTGCCGCCGGCCTTCACCGACGCCTGCGCCGGCTGCGGCTCGATGACGCGCGGGTTATCGAAGCTGTTGTGCGCGTGGATGTCTCTGGCCGTCAAAGTCGTGACCCTGGCATCCCTGACGCTGGCGCCGTACACGGCAATCTCTGTCTCCCGCGCCGCCTTCGGATCAGGATTGGTGACCGTCAGAATCAGCTCGCGGTCGTGCAGCGAGGCCGAGCTGTTCAGGCCGCGCATCGTGGCGGGCTTGCCGTTGCGCGTGAACGAAAGGCGCGGCGCGGAGACGTTAGTCCTGAGCGACTGCCCGCCCTGATGGGCGGCGTACATCTCGAAGACGTGATAAGTCGGCGTCAGGATGAATTTGTCTTCGTGCGCGAGGAAGAGTGATTGCAGGCAGTTGATGAGTTGCGCGACGTTGGCCATCGCCACCTTGTCCGCGTGGCGGTGGAAGATGTCGAGCGTCAGCCCGGCGAGTACCGCGTCCCGGATCGTCGCCTGCTGGCCGAGCAGGTGCGTGTTGTGTACCTCGCTGCCCGGCTTGTACCACGCGCCCCATTCGTCCACGACGAGTTTGACGCGGTGCTGCCGGTCGAATTCGCCCATCACCGCCCAGTGGTTCGTGATCAGCGATTCCATCTGGTTTGCCTCGCTGAGCAGTTCGTACCACTCCTCGTCGGGGTAGTTCACAGCGTCCCCCTTGCCCTGAAACCAGTCGGTCGTGCGCCCGCCGGTCACGTTCCACGAGTAGTGATGCAGCGCCCAGCCCCACAGCCGGCCGAAGCCGCCCTTCTCCGCCAGGCGGCCGAAGAAGCGCCGCGACCAGCCGAGGTCGCCGCCGTTCGGCCCGGAGCCGACGAAGGCCGGATTGATCCCGTACCGCGGCACCCATTCAGAGAAGCGGCGGAATTCGGCGGCATACTCTTCGGGCGTGAAGTTGCCGCCGCAACCCCACGACTCGTTGCCGACGCCCCAGTACCTCACTTTCCACGGCTCGCGCCGCCCGGCCGCGCCGCGCATCTCGGCGAGCGTCGTTGCGCCCGCCGGCGAGTTGCAGTAATCCACCCATTCGTAAAAGTCCTTCGGCGTCAGGCTGCGCAGGTTCGCCGCCAGATAGGGTTCGGCTCCGCTCAACTGACAGAAGCGCAGAAACTCATCCGTCCCGAACTGGTTGGTGTCATATTTCCATGGGCCGTCCGGAGCGCCCTTCGGCCATTCCTGCGCGTCCACCCAGAAGTTCGGGCGGCGCGGGCGCTGAGCGCGCGGCCCCATGCCGTCGCGCCAGTTGTAGCTGTCGGCGAAGCAGCCGCCCGGCCAGCGGATCACGCTCGCCCTGATCCGCTTCATCGCCTCGACCAGCGCCTGACGGATGCCGCCGATGTTGGGTATCTTCGAGCCCTCGCCGACCCAGATGCCGTCGTAGACCACGCCGCCCAGATGTTCGGTGAAATGGCCGTAAATTTCCGGCGCGATCCGGCCGATTGGTTCATCAGGCAGAATCTCAATTCTCGCGTCGGCCAGCTTTGACTGGGCAGCGCGCGGCGCGGCCGAACGGTTGCCCGCGAGCAGCAGAACGCCCCCAGCCAGCGCGGAGTTGATGAACTCACGTCGTTTCATGAATTGTCCTTCCCGGTCATTTTGTCAGCTCACTGGTTATTGGCTTCCGGAAGCCTGCCGGCGCGGGGCCAGCCATCCTCCCAGACGAGCGTTGAGATTTGCAGAAACGGCCTTCCGGTCGTGGCGTGGTAGGCATGGAAGACGAGCAGATCGCCTTTCGGGTCCGTCAGGACTGACTGGCCTCCGGGCCCGCGCCACGCGGCGTTTCCCTCCACGAGCAGAGTCCCGCCGCCCTCCGTCATTGGCTTCCCATCCTTGTCCAGATAAGGGCCGGTAATCTTTTCAGCACGCCCGACCACGATCTTGTAGGTGCTGTCCCTGCCGCGGCAACACAGATCAACTGACGCGAAGAGGTAGTAATACCGGCCGTGGCGGGCGATGGCGGGCGCCTCGATGGCGGGCGGCTTGAGCGGGCGGCGGCTGGCCAGCGAATAAAGCGTCTGATCCTTATCCGACAGCTTACCCGTTTCAGGATCAAGCCTCCGCATCTTCAGCCCACCCCAGAAACTTCCCAGCGCCAGCCACT
This sequence comes from Blastocatellia bacterium, assembly GCA_035652435.1. GTDB lineage: Bacteria > Acidobacteriota > Blastocatellia > RBC074 > RBC074 > DASRDU01. The sequence goes on along the minus strand of DASRDU010000014.1, from coordinate 105,355 downwards.
GATTCCCCCCGGCGTCAACGGCCAGACTGGCGTCAATCGCGTTCCAGTCGTCTTCGCGATTCGAGCCGATGACTTTGCCTTCGTCCACCCAGCGGTAATCGGGACTGTTCGGGTTGAGCGTCCTGTTTGTTGCGAGTCCGACCACGGAATGATTGCTCCCGAAGGTCGAGACGGCATAATAAAGACGATACCTGCCGCGCACGTAAGAGACGTCAGGCGCCCAGACGCCGCGGGCGCCGGGGATTTCCCTGAGCGCCCATTCGGGGACCACGTCGAAGACGTTGCCGCAGAATTTCCATGCCTTCAGGTCCCGCGAACAGAACATCGGGACGAGCTTTTGCGCAAACCGGTTGGTGGCGAAGACGTACCACATGTCGCCCTCGCGGATGATCGTCGGGTCGTGGATCGGGCTGATGTCGCCTTCGAGCCGGAGTACTTCCGGCTGCGCCTTCCTTGCCGCCGGCGGTGATTGCGCCGCGATCACCGTGACGGCCAGCAGGGCAAAGGAGATGATTGTGCCTCCTACCGAACGCATAAATCTATTTCGCCGGAATCCGCAGGACTGAGAGCGAATGCGGCGCGAGCGTGAAAGCGAACTCGCCCGCGGGGACGGCGAACTGCCGCTCGACGGGCGCGACTCTGGTCAGCTCATCAAGGCTGTTCTCGGCCTTCAGGTCGGCGCCGGCCAGCACGAATGCCCTCCCCGACTGACCGACCTTTGTTACACCAGCCAGATTGATGCGGACTTCTCTCGGCGAGCCCTCGGCGTTCACGACCTTGAGCACTACTTCGCCTGCCCGGTCGGCGGAGGCGCTCGCGAACAGGTTCTGCTGCCCGTTCTTCGCCGAACCATTCAGTAGCACGGGCAGGATACGCGAGCCGCGATTCACGCCGAACAATTTCTGCACGTAATAGCTGGGCGTCCCGTAAGAGCGCAGGTTGTCGAACCAGATCAGGTTGGGCGTCCACTGCCACGCGTCCACATGGCCGAAGAGCGGCGCGTAAGATGACATCTGCACGACGTCGGCATTCCGCTCAAGGCCGGTCATAAAGGCCGCCTCTGACAGGGCGCACTCCCAGTCGTTTCGATTCTCCGGGCGCGCGACGCCGACGCTCTGCGCCGCGTACTCGCCGGCGAACACCTTCGGCCCGGTGCGCGGGTAATCGTCGTAACGCCCGACGTTGTCGCGGAACCATTTCGGCGGCATGTAATAGTGTTCGTCAACGATGTCGGCCTTCAGTTCGCGCAACCTGCCCCACAGGAAATTGAACCGCTCGTCATTGGGCGAAGGCCCGGCGCCGGTGACGAGCGTGACGTTCGGATACTTCGCCTTGAGGCTGCGGGCGAAGCGCTCGTAGCGTTCGATGTATTGCGGGCCCCACTGCTCATTGCCGATGCCGATCATCTTCAGGTTGAACGGGGCCGGGTGCCCCATCGCGGCGCGCCTGCGCCCCCAGGTGCTGGCGGCGGAGCCGTTGGCGAATTCGATCAGGTCGAGCGCGTCCTGAATGTAATGGTCAATGTCGTCCATCGGGGCCAGTTCGCCGGAATTGAACTGGCAGGCCATCCCGCAATTGAGGATCGGGAGCGGCTCCGCGCCGATGTCTTCGCTGAGCAGGAAGTATTCGTAATAGCCAAGGCCGAATGACTGGTAGTAATCCGGCGCTGGTCGGTGCCTGAACTCGGTGTTCCAGCGGTTGACGATCAGGCGCCGGTCGGTGAGGTCACCAATCGTCGTCTTCCACTGATAACGCGTTTCCAGATGCCTCCCCTCGACGATGCAGCCGCCGGGGAAGCGCAGGAAGCCGGGCTTCAGCTCGCTGAGCAGCCTGACCAGGTCAGGGCGCAGCCCGTTCGAGCGATTCTTCCAGGTGTCTTTCGGGTAGAGTGAAATCAGGTCAACTTCCACGGCCCCGGCCCCTTCCACAAGCACATTCAGATGAGCCTTGCCGCTCGTATCCGAGGCGCGGATTGTCGCCGTGTAAGTTTTCCACTCCGGCGCGAGCCCTGTCACGTGCGCCTCGCCCAGTTTGCGCCCGTCGCCGTCTTCCACCTCGACTTTCAGACCGCCCAAGGCGCCGTCCACGCGGCGCGCCTGAATCGAAAAGGTGTATTCTGCCTCTTTCTGCACGCCGATGCCGCGAAAGCCCTCGTTCGACAACCCGAACCCGCCGCCGGCGGAATCCACTTTGATACGCAGGTAGTGTGAGTTCGGGAGATTGCGTATTGATCCCAGATCGTAGATTTGCAGCGTTCCTTTAGCATCGCCGCGGGCCACTCGCTTCCAGCCCATCATCGGGTCGGGAAACTCAAACGAGCGATTCTTCACGCGCTCAGGGTAAAGGCCGCCGTCAGCGGCGAAGTTGATGTCCTCGAAGAACAGCCCGAAGAGCGTCGGCGGGATGGCCGCGCCGGGTCTGTTCACCTGTACGGTGATCGTGCCGGTCTGAGTCTGAGCAGGCTGCACGCGATGCGGCGCGATGAACAGAGCGGCAATCAGGGCGAGGAGCGTGATTGAGGGGATGAGTTGGAGGCGTTGTGTTTTCATAAATTGAGGTGGATCGGCACCGCCCGCAGTACTGAAGGCCCCGACTCTCAGGCGAGCGTGAGTTGCAGCCGCGTCACGGACGCCGCCGGGAAGCGATACGTCAGAGCCCCGCCCTGCACCTCCACGGTCGCATTCGATGGCATCAACGCCTGCGGGTTCTCAAAGCTGTTGTGCGCGTGGATATCGCTCGACGCGAGCGTCGTCGCCCGTCCCGACTGAACCTTTGCGCCCCGGACGGCGATCTCGGTTTCTCTGGCTTCAGTCACGTGCGGGTTGACGACCGTCAGCGTCAACAGCTTCCCGCTGAGCGACGCCGAGCCCTGCAGGCCCCAGAGCGTCGCTGGCGCCTGTGCCTGCGCCGCCAGATTGGCCCGCTGCTGCGGCGACATCTGCGCCGCCGCGCCGGGCGGGATGTTCGGGGTGGCGCGCTTGAAACCGAGCGTCGGCGCGGAAAAGATCGTCCGCACCGACTGGCCGCCCTGATGCGCCGCGTACATCTCGAAGACGTGGAAGTTCGGCGTGGCGACGAATTTGTCCTCACAGGCCACGAACAACGAATGGATGGTGTTGATGAGTTGCGCCACGTTGGCCATCACGACCTTGTCGGCGTGCCGGTTGAAGGTGTCGAGCGTGAGGCCGGAGATGAGCGCGTCGCGCAGCGCGCCGGGGTAGCCGAACAGGTAGCCGGCGGGGAGGCTCGCGTCCTGCGAGTGCCAGGCGCCCCACTCGTCCACGACCAGCTTGACGCGGTGCTGCGGGTCGGCTTCGCCCATCACCGCCCAGTGCTGCTCGATCAGCGAATGCATGCGGTCCGAACGTGCGAGCAGTTCGTACCACTCGTCGTTCGTGTATTCGAACGCGTTGCCGCCCCCGGTCGTCCCCGCGTAGTAGTGCAGCGCCCAGCCGTACAACGAATTCAACTGGTTCGCACCCTTGGCGAGCATGCTGGTGAAGAAGCCGCGCGTCCAGTTGATGTCGCCGCCGTTCGGCCCCGCGCCGATGTATTTCAGTTCAACGCCGTAGCGCGGCGCCCAGGCGATGAAGCGGCGGAACTCCTGCGAGTACTCTTCCGGCGTGAACCTCCCGCCGCAGCCCCATGACTCATTGCCGATGCCCCAGAACGCCACGTTGAACGGTTCGCGGTCGCCCGCCGCCGCGCGCAGGTCTGAGAGCGTCGTCGCGCCCGCCGGGGCGTTGCAGTATTCCACCCACTCGTAGAAATCTTTGGCGGGCAGGCTGCGCAGGTTGGCCGCGAAATAAGGCTGCGCGCCCGTCTGTTTGCAGAATCGCATGAACTCGTTCGTGCCGAACCAGTTCGGCTCGTACTTCTGCGGCCCGCTGTCGAGCTGCTTGTAAGCGGCGCTGCCCCTCGCGCCGCGGTCATCGCGCCAGAAGTTCGTGTGGCGCGGGCGCTGCGCACGTGGACCGATGCCGTCGCGCCAGTTGTAGCTGTCGGCGAAACAGCCGCCCGGCCAGCGGATCACGCTCGCCCTGATCCGGCGCATGTGGTCAACGAGTTCCTTGCGTATGCCGCCGACGTTGGGAACCCTGGAATCCTCACCCACCCAGATGCCGTCGTAGACCACGCCACCCAGGTGTTCGACGAAGTGGCTGTAAATGTTGGGCGAAATCTGGCCGATCATCTCGTTGAGCAGAATCTCCACCCTCGAATCCGCGGCCTCTTCGGATCGCATCAGCCGCGACGGTCCGACATTGAGGGCAGGCGTGATGCTGCCCGGCATCATGGCGCCGCCTGCCAGCGCCGCTGCCAGAAACTCTCGCCGCTTCATGGTTTTCATTCTCTGCCCCCCAGCTGACGGCCATGATCAGCGGGCGCACGCTGAAATGTTGACAGTAATCGAAGCATCTCCCGGTCGCACTCCGCCGCATTGGACGTCACAGCAGTTTTTCAGACGCGTGTTCAGCTGACTGACTTAACAGTCATTTGACGGATAGTGACCCGACTGTTGAAGACAAGCCTTCAGGGGTTGGGCTTGCGCTCCTTTTCGCGCTCGCGCGCCTGCGCCTTGAGGCGTTCGACTTCGGCGAATTCGCGGGCGGCTTCCTGAGTGCGGCCGAGCTTCTGATAGCCGCGCGCCAGCAGGTAACGCGCCTCCGAATCTTCCGGCCGCTTTGCGACGGCCTGCTCCAGGGCGCGCACGGCTTCGGCCGCCTGCCCCTGTTTGAGCATGATGCTTCCCGCCAGCGACAATGCTTCGACCGATTGCGGCTCCTGCCTGAGTGCCACTTCGATGCGTTGCCGGGCGGCGCCGAGTTCACTCTGCTTCTCGAGCAGCGAAGCCAGATAATAGAGCGTCAGGAAATCATCCGGCGTGCGCTTCAACTCGCCCTCAAATTGAGCGCGCGCCTGCTCCGTGCGCCCGAGTTTGAAATAAGCCAGGCCGAGCAGGAATTGCACGCGCGGCAGGTCGGCAGCGAGTCGGGCCGCCGCTTCCAGTTCAGATGCCGCCCGCTCGAAGGCGAAGTCCTCCAGCCAGGCCTGCCCTTGCAGCAGCCTCGCCAGCGCCGCGCCGTCGGCGCGCGCCGCGAGGCGCTCGACCACGCCCGCGACTTCGGCGCGATGCAGCCGCAGGTACGCCAGGCCAAGGCTGTAGAGCGCCGCCGCTTCGGCCTGCGGTGCCGAGAGCAGTGGCTCAAGGTACGTGACCGCTTCGGCGTCGCGGCCCAGTTCGACCAGCGAGATGCCCATCAACTGGCGCGCCTGCGCATGTTCGGGCGCCGAGCGCAGAAAGCGCTCCAAAGCATCTGCCGCCCCGGCGAACTGTCCGGCCCGGTAATGCAGGATGCCCAGATTGAGCCAGATCGGCGTTAATTGCGGGTTCAGGCGCAGCGCCGCCTCGTAAGCCGCAATCGCTTCCTCGTCCCTGCCCAGCCGGGCCAGGACCACGCCCAGATTGGCCTGCGCTTCGGCGTAGTCGGGCCGGACGGAGAGCAGCGCGCGATATTCCGCCGCCGCCGCCTGCCACTCGCCCTGCCGCTGCAATTCCGCCGCGCGGTTGAAACGAGATGTGGCGTCATTCACCTGTCGGGACTGACAGGGGGCGGGCCAGCACAGAATTATGATCAGCAGTGCTGCGTGCATGCAGGTCGTTATTATTTGACGATGCCTTTGCCTTGTTCGATGACGACGAATTGATCCACGACTTTGAGCTGAAACTGTTCGGCCTTCCCATTCGCCCAGCGGACTTCGAGCTTGTCAACTGCGGCTGCCGCGCCCAGCCCGAAATGCACGCGCAGATCGGATTGCGAATAGAAGCTCTGCCCGCTGACCACTTCCCCGCGCATCCGCCTCCCTCCGGCTGAGCAGAAGACCGTCGTCCCGATTGCGTCGCGCGGGCACTTCCGCGCCGGATCGCCGATCAGTTTGATGGTGAGCCAGTGACCGGCCCGGCTGGCCCCGTCGTTGCGCAGCAGGCCCGGCGCGTCGTCAACGCTGCTGAGCAGGATGTCCAGGTCGCCGTCGTTGTCGTAATCGCCCACGCTCGAACCGCGCGCGCAGCGCGGCATGTAGAGCGCCTCGCCCGCGCTCGAACCGACTTCGTAAAACTTCCCCTTCAGGTTGCGGAAGAGCAGGAGCCGCTGCTTATAGCTCGTGCCCCAGCCCGCCTCGTCTACGTCGGGATAGATATGGCCGTTGGCGACCAGCAGGTCGAGCCAGCCGTCATTGTCATAATCGAAGAAGTTTGTGCCCCAGCCCAGAAAGGGGAGCGTGATCTCGCCCAGGCCCGTCTGGAAGGTGGTTTCGGTAAAGTTCCCGCCGCCGTCGTTGTGATAGAGTACGTTCGAATCATCGGCGAAGTTGGTCCGGTGGATGTCGGCGCGACCGTCGCCGTCATAATCGCCTATTGCCACGCCCATGCCCGCCTGCTCGCGGCCGGACTCGTTGAGCGCCGTGCCGGAAGGGTAGCTCACGTCCTCGAACGTCCCGTCACCGCGATTGTGGTAGAGGTAACTCGGCGTCGAATCGTTGGCGACGAGCAGGTCCAACCGGCCGTCGTCATCGTAATCGAGCCAGGCTGCGCCAAAACCGAAGTTGCCCGCCCGATCGGCGACGCCCGCCCGCTCACTCACGTCGGTGAACGTCCCGTCGCCGTTGTTGCGGAAGAGGTGATCCGGCTCGCCCGCCAGCCCGCGCGGCCCGCACATCACCCGCCGGCCGCGGTAGACGCACTGTCCCAGATCGGGCGCGAAGGAGGCACCCATCCCGACTGATTGCGGATTATTCGATTGCGGATTGCGGGTTGCGGATTGCGGATTCCCTGCCCCCCCGTCTCCCCGTCCCCCTGTCTCCCCATCTCTCCCGCTCGCGGGCGGCGGCGGATGATTGATGTCGAATCTGACATAGCCGGCCACGAACAGATCGAGCAACCCGTCGCCGTCATAATCTCCGAAAGCGCAACCCGACGACCAGCCGCCGAGCGCTACGCCCGCTTTGCCGGCGATGTCAGTAAACGTGCCATTGTGGTTGTTGCGATAAAGCCGGTTGCGCCCGATGCTGGTCACATAGATGTCTTCCCACCCGTCGTTGTCGAAATCGCCGACGCACACGCCCTGCCCCCAGGCGTGGCTGGCGACGCCGGCTTTTTCGGTCACGTCGGTGAACGTGCCGTCGCGGTTGTTGTGGTAAAGCGCGGCGCCCGGTGTCCCGGCCCCGCCGCGCAGCGCCGCCAGCGTCGAGCCGTTGACGAGATAGATGTCGAGCCAGCCGTCGTTGTCATAATCGAGGAAGGCGCAGCCCGAACCGGGCGCTTCGATGATGTAATCTTTGGCCGCCGTGCCCGAGACGAACCGGAAGCCCCCGAGTCCGGCGGCTCTGGTCACCTCCGTAAACCTCACGCCCGGCGCGGCCGCGGCGGAAGGCGGCGGCGTGGCGGCAGTGGGCGGCCTGACCTGCCGCCGCATCACTGCCGACGGTTGCGCGAACGTCAGCATGAGCAGCAGGCTCAGGAATCGTCTGGATTGAAGAGGCGAAAACATCCGGCACCGGTAAGCCAATGGCGAGCCGCTTTCATTCCCGCCGAAGAAGACAGACAGCCGGGCCCCGGCATCGAGGCAGCGATCGGCCAGATTATCTCAGGCGCCCGCCCCCGGTAACTCTCTCCAGCCTGCTTCCGCCTCTTGTGACGGCCCGCCGCGCCGTGATCCAGCGGACAGGGCAAAACCGGCGGCAATCTCTGCTGACTGGCCGGCGGGAGGATGAACTGGAGCGAGACTGGTGTCAGACCGAAGGGGACTGACCGGGACAGATCATGCCTGCGCGGCAGGCCCGGGCGCAACCTGCGGGCGGGCAACCCGGGCGGGCCCCGGGCCTGCGTTCGCAACCCGATCTGAAGGCAGTGCGGCGAACTGAAGCAGACAGCCCGCCGCACTTTGGTAATGACCGGTCATCAGTTTTGCGGCCTACCAGTAGAGTTTTACCCCGAGCTGGATGATGCGCGGGTCGCGCGCAGCATTGTATTCGCCGAAGAACGTGCCGAGCGGGCGCGTCGAGTCGCTGGCCCGCTGGCCGCGGATGTTGTTGCTGATGATCGCCTCGTTGTAGCGGGCGAAGATCGCGTTCCCGGTCAGGAACTGCTGATTCCCACTCGCGTCAGTCCCGTTCGGCACCACGATGTTGATGCCGGAGTTGATGCCGGAGAACTGCGTGTGGTTGAAGACGTTGAAGGCTTCAAGGCGCAGCTGGATGTAGCGGTTCCTGTCGGGATTGCCAAGCGAGAAGTTCTTGAAGACTGACAGGTCGGTGTTGTTGATGCCCGGATTCCTGATGTAGGTGCGTTCGCCCAGGCCCACGCTGCCGAGTTCGGGAATGATGAACGCGCTCGGGTTGATCAACAGCCCGCTCGGCCCTGCCGTCGGATCGCCCTTGAGCCTGAAGCGCGGCGGCTCAGTCCAGGAGCCGGTGATGCGCTGGTTCGCGTTGGAGCCGGAAACACCCGGACCCGGCTCGAACGGGCTGCCGCTGATGAGGGAGGTGATGCCTGAGATCTGCCACCCGTTGAGCAGGCCGCGCGAGAGCCAGTTGTCGCCCAGCAGCCGGCCCAGTTTGGGCAGGTCATAGACGTAAGTCGAGACGAAGGCGTGCGTGCGGTCAAAGTTCAGCAGCCGGTAATCGTAGAGCCGGACGTTATAAGGGTTGACGAAATCGAAGTCGCCGGCATTCGTGCCGAGCGCCTTCGAGAAGGTGTAGGCGATGCTGTAGGTGAACCCTTTCGAGAAGCGCCGGTTGACCGACACCTGCAGCGAGTTGAAGTTCGAGGACGAGGTGTTTTCACGGAACGAAATCGTCGCCAGTCCCGGGAAAGGCTTGACCAGGTTGTCAGGCAGCGCCTTCGAGCCGTCGAACTTCAGCCCCGCGTCCTTGTAGGGCTGGGCGATACTCGGGTCCGAATCGGGCACGACGCCGCCCGGGAACTGAGTCGGATCCTGGGCGGCCTTCGTGAAGAGATAGCCGAACGGGATCGCATTCAGGTTGCGTTGCTGGAAGAGGTGGCGCGAGAGCGTGCCGACGTAGGAGATGTCCACCACCGTGTCGAAACCGATGTTACGCTGGACGCTCAGGCTCATGCTGTAAATGGTCGGGAGTTTCCCGTCCCTGGCATAGCCGACGACGCTGGACGGCCCGATCAATCCGGTCTGGCCCGGCGTCAGGTCCGAGAGGCGGCCAAACAGCAGCTGCGGCTGGAGTACGGTCGGCGGGTTTGCGATCTGGTCGAAGGCCACGTTCCCCTGCACGCGGTCATAGGAGATGCCGAAGCCGCCGCGGATCACCGTCTTGCCATTCCCGAACAAGTCATACCCGAACCCGACGCGGGGCCCCCACTGCGGGCCGCGGTCATCAAAGCCGCCACGCGGGTAGCCTTTGCTGGCCTGCCCGATGCCGTTGGCGATATCGCCGCTCCCCAGGACAATCGCGCCGATGAAGTTCGTCGGCAGGGTGTTGGCCGCCGTCGGCACGAATCCCGGCACGAGCAGGGCCGGATCCACGGCGCGGCGGTTGGCGCCGCTCGCGCAGGTCGAGGCGCCGTTGATACACACCGGGAAGTAAAGCCTGACGGCTTTGGACCGGTCGTACTGGCTGGGGTTGAAGACGCCCGTCTGCAACAGCCTGTCGTACTGCGGCTCGTACCAGGAGACGCGCAGTCCGTAATCGAGCGTCAGCCTGCGCGTGACCTTCCAGTTGTCCTGAACGTAGCCCTCGACGTTCCAGTAGCGGTAAAGCCCCTTGGGGAAGTTGTTAGCCTGCGTGTAGTTGTTGTAGATGCCCAGCAGCGCGTTCGCGTACGGGTGGCCGGTGTTGAGCGGGTTGTTCGTGTCGTTGTTGAAGTTGATGTCGCCGTCAGAGCGCGCGAACACCGTCTGGTCCTTGCGGCTGCGCTGCGCGTAGAAGCCCGCCTTGAGCGTGTGCAGGCCGAGGATCTTCGAGACGTTGTCAATGAAGTTGAAGGTGTGGTTCTGGTTGATGAACGGCAGCCCGTTGAAGTCTATCGTCGGGAAGGTCTGGTTGGAGATGCCGCCGAAGCGGAAGTTCGGCACGTAGCCGAAGCCGATGTTCGGGAACAGCTTCGGGATTGTCAGGTTGTAGGTCTTCGCCAATGCCGCATCACCGCTGGGGCGCAGATCAATGAAGTTGCTGCTCGGCCCGAAGATGAACTCATTCGTCAGCGTCGGGCTGAAGGTGTGCGTCAGCGTCAGCACGCCGTTGCGGCCCGGGCGCGGGAAGGAGATCGGCGCCAGTGGGAAGTTCAACGTACTCGCGAAACTGCCGTAGGCCAGCAGCCGCTTCTCCACGTTCCTGGTGTAGCGAACCGCCAGGCGGGTCTTCTCCGTGATGTTGTAATCCACGCGCAGGATGTCCTCGCGGCGCGGGTACTGCGTCGAGATCGAGGAGGTGTAATTGAAGTCGTTGCGGCCCGTCACATTCGGCTGCGGGTACACGCTCAGAATCGCCTGTCCGTTGTTGTAGAAGCGGCTCGACGGGATTTTATTGACCACCCCATTATCCCTGAAGCAGGCGGTCTGGTCAGTCGCGTTGCAGTTACCCGTCAGCAGCGGGTCCTTGATAAAGATCTTGTTGCCGTTGCCATCCACCGTCTGCGAGAAGTCTCCGGCGCGCTCCAGCGCCGTCGGCACGCGGATGTTGCGCGCGCCTTCGGGCGCGAGCTGCTCATAAAACTCCTGGTTCCAGTAGAAGAAGAGTTTGTCCTTATTCCGGTTGAAGCCGAGGAAGGGCAGATAGACCGGCCCGCCGATGTCGTAACCGGCGCTGTTGTAGCGGTAGAAGTTGCGCGGCTGAATCTCGACGCCCTGCGCGTTGCGCCCCTGGGCGTTGCGGAAGTAGTTATTCGCGTTCAACCCCTCATGGCGGTGAAAGTAGCGCCCGCCGCCGTGGAAGTCCTTCGTCCCTGATTTGGACACGACGGCGACAAACGCGCCCCCGGCCCGCCCATATTCGGCCTGGAAGTTCGAGGTCAGCACCTTGACCTCGGCGATCGCGTCGGGGTTGAGCGAGGCGTGGGAGTCAACATTATTACCGGTGTCAACGTCTGATGACCCGTCAACGGCGAGTTCCTTCTGGTTACTGCGCGTGCCGTTGACGTTGAAATTCCCCAGACTGCCGGTGGAAGAGGAGACCTGGCCGGCGTTGACGTTGCCGGTGATGACGCCGGGCACGGTCTTCAGGAAGTCCTGGTAGTTGCGTCCGTTGAGCGCGAGGTCCCGGAGCTGCGTGCCCGTGACCACACCCGCGCGCTCGCCGGACTCGGATTGAATCTCCACCCGGGCGGCGTCAGCCGTGACCGTCACGGTGTCGGTGACCACTCCGACTTCAAGCACGAAATCGCCCGCGTTGGCGAGGTCGGTCGCGTTGAGTACGATCCCGGTCTTTTCGAGCTTCTTGAATCCACTCTTTTCGACCGTCACGGTGTAATTCCCCGGCGGCAGTTGCGGCGCGCTGAAAACGCCCGCGCCGTTGGTACTGATCTGGCGCGTCAGATTCGTCGCCGGGTTGGTAATCGTCACGCTGGCGTCCGGAACGGGCGCTCCGGCGTTATCCCTGACGGTTCCGGTAATCGAGCCGCTGGTACTCTGTCCGAGTCCGGCAGGCGCCATCAGGAGCGCGAGCAACAGGGCGGGGAGCGACCACTGGCGTAATGATCTCGTTATCATCCGTGCCTCCTCAGTTGTGATCAGAATTATTTGTCAGCCTGCCGCCAGCCGTCACACCAGTGTGACGGCTGGTGCAGACTTCGGATAGAACACCCCGGCAAAGCCAGATAATTGTGAGCCTTTTGTTTCGTGGCGGTGGCCCGCTCTCTCGCCCGTACCGTCTTCAGGTCGGGCCGATGCCCCACAGCAGGGCAGGCTCATTTCAGGTCGGCTTGTGACCAGTCGAACACTCCAAGCCGGACGCTCTTATTTCATACCATCCCGCAAACTGTATGCTCGTTTACCACTAAAATGAGCATCAGTCAAGCGCATTTCAGCCGACAGGTGATTCCGGCTGAAGGGCCGGAGGAGGGACTCCGCCCGCGGGCCGGGACCGAAAGCAGGAATGGTGCGGCGAGGCAGGGTCAGGCGGGATCGGTGATAAGAACCTGACTGCCGCGCAAGCGGCAATCCTTTCAAGCGGGCCGGCGCCTGAGCGCTGAGACATGATACCTTGATTGCCGGTTGAAATTGGTAACTGCCAGCGCCAGTAATGAGGCGTGCAGTTTGATCTCAAAGCCGATGTTGGTCCGGGCGTGCAGCTGTTCGACTCCGATCTTCTCCAACTGAGAGTTCCGGGCCAGCATCGTCGCCGCGTCCGAGGCCGCGATGTAGCCCTTATCACCGGAGAGGCAGGCGCCCGGCGGCAGGACATAGGCCAGTTCGTGGATCGGCGTCAGGTCGTGCAGGTGGGCCGGCAGCAACGCATAACTGACTGGCGCCCCGGCCGGGGTGCAGATCGGGTGCAGGCGCCAGCCGAAGAACTTCTCCTTCTTCGCGACCTGAGGTGCCGCAATATTGCGGGCCGCGCACTTTGCGACAGCGGCGCGCCCGGACCCGCTTGCAGACCGGCACCGGCAGGCTGTCAATAATGAAGACCGTACCGCGCACCGCGATTTCGCCGAGCGTCGCGAGGGGCCGCTTCGAGCCAGTCCCTGAGCGCGTGCAGGCGGCGGTTGAAGCGCGAGACGCCCAACTCCCGCGAGAGGTAGTGAGTCTCGCGCAGCAGGAGCAGGGCGCGTTCGCGGTTGTTGTGGAGGTACTTCGCCGCGACAATGCCGACCGTCAGGACTTCGGCGTCGCTGACCTGCGCCAGGACATGGTCATGTAGATCGGCCACAACCACTGCAGACAGACGCCCCTCACCCCGCAGGTGGAGGGAATATTGGAACAGTACACCTTCAGGAAGGGTGACCTCACAGACACCCCCTCAACAAAGGGCGCCCCGGTCTTTACCCATCGAGACCTGTGACCCGGTTGCTTTGTCTGGTAATTTCAGGGATTGAATGGATATTATCGGCAATGCCCCAACCCGTGAATCATAACTGATGGCTGATTCGGAATCGGGCTATCAATTCCTCAGCATTGCAGTCGAAAAAGGTTTGCTGATCACTGTCAGGTGAGGATCGTATACATCCTGCCCGGCGCGCCCGTCAGGAAGTTCCTAATTAAAAGGCTCAGGATCAGGCAGCATCGCTGCTCATTTATGGCAATTTCGATCACAAGCATGTAAAATTCGCGGCGCGACGTTGAGCAGATCCAAGCCGACTTAAACAGATACAAGATAACGCGCTCGTCAAAGCGGACGAAGTGTTCGACCTGCTCGTCATTCCAGGCTTGGGCCGGGCGGCCTTTACGGCGAAAAGAAGAAGAATGATTCCTTCGTCCATACACCTGCCGGGCGTCGAACCGCCCGCCCAGGACACGATGCAGAAGAAACAGAACTCACATGGGACAGTGCTGCCCGCCCAGGGAGTGATGACTACCCATCACTCGCTAAATTTACCTGGACAGGGACCGGGAGTCCTTTAGGTGGGGTAAATTTTCGGTAAAGGCTGATATAAAGATCGGATAAAAGTGGTTTATGGCTTCTGTGGAAAGGCAAGTCAGGCGGTTCTACGAGTTCGGCCCATTCAGGCTGGTCCCTGATGAGCAGCGGATGTATCGCGAGGGTGAGGTTGTCCGGCTCTCGCCGAGGGTGTTTGAACTGCTCCTGCTGCTGGCGCGGAACGCCGGACAGGTGATGGATCGGGAAGGCCTGATAAGCACCCTCTGGCCAGACACAGTCGTCGAGGAGGCTAATCTGAATGTCCACATCTCAGCATTACGGAAGGCGCTGGGTGAGAGTCCGGGCGGGCACCAGTACATCGAGACGTTGCCGCGGCTCGGCTACCGCTTCGTGGCCTCTGTGAGAGAGATGGAGGCTGACGGCGGGGAATTCAACGGGCGGGCGCCCGACAAATCCAGGGGACCTGCCGCGAGCGTCGGGCACGCGTCCAACGGCAGTCAGCTAATGGCCGCAGACACGGTCACACAGGATGAAGGCGCCAGCAGTGTCAACCGCCAACGTGGTCTGGCCGTGGCTCTGACGGCACTGGTCATCGGGGTAACGACCATCAGCTTCGTTGTTTACCTGGCCCGCACTGGCTCCCGGGTTGACCAGCCGCCGCCGCAACGCAAACTCTGGCAATTGACCTTTGACTCCGGGCTCAACAGCGAGCCGACCTGGTCACCCGACGGCCGCCTGATCGCCTACAGCGCCGACCGCGACGGCAACTTCGACATCTGGGTGCAGCCGGTCGGCGAAGGCAATCCTGTCCGCGTCACCACGTCTCCCGCCCACGACTGGCAGCCCGACTGGGCGCCCGAGGGCAATCGGCTGGTCTTCCGCTCCGAGCGTGATGGCGGCGGCCTGTTTGTGGTCCCGGTCCTCGGCGGGAACGAACGCAGGGTCTCCGGCTTCGGCTACCGCCCGCGCTGGTCGCCCGACGGCACGCAGATCCTCTTCAGTTCGATCCTGCGACCCGTCACCGAGATTCCCAAAGTCTACGTGGTCGGACTCGACGGCAAGCCGCCGCAGGAATTGATGACGAGCTTCCTCCCTCAATTCACTATGCTCAATGTGGCCTGGCACCCGGACGGGCGGCGGATTTCGGTCTGGGGCAATCATCAGCAACACGGCCTGAGTTTCTGGACCGTGCCGCTGGCGGGCGGCACGCCCGTCCGCTCGGAACTCGCGCCGCCGGTCGAGCAGCGCCTCCGGGAAGCTGACGTGCGGTTCACCAGTTTCCAGTGGTCGCCTTCGGGCCGGGCGCTCTATTTCGAGGGGACCTCCGGGGGCGTGAAGAATCTCTGGAAAGTCGAGGTTGATCCGCAGAGCCTGCGCTGGACGGCCGGCCCGGAACGCCTGACGACCGGCACCGGACAGGACACCGACCTGACGGTTTCACCGGACGGCAGGAGGCTGGCCTTCACCGCGCGGACCGAGAGTACCCGCCTCTGGTCGCTGCCCTTCGACGCGACGGGGCGGGTCAGGGGCGCCGGCAAGCCGGTCACGGCTCCCGGGATGGACGCCTTCTACCCGGACCTCTCACCGGACGGCCAGCGGCTCGTCTATTTAGCCCAGCGCGTGGGGAAGGAAGAACTCCGGGAGAAATCACTCAGGGACGGGCACGAAACCCTGCTGATGGCCGCCGAGGAATTGATCAGTGCGCACCCGCGCTGGTCGCCCGACGGGCGGCGTCTGGCCTATGACCGCAGCCGCCCTCCCCAGCCGGGGTTCACGCGGAAGGAGAGCGCCATTTACCTGCTCCCGGCCGGCAGTGGTGAAAGTCAGATGATCACCACGCCGGGGACCACGAGTGAAATCATCTGGGACTGGTCTGCCGACGGGCAGTGGATCCTCGGGGGCTCCTACAGCCAGAGCCCGTGGCGGAGACTGATCTGTCTCTTCCCGACGGCGGCAGCCCCGCACGCCGAGACGCAGATGCGCGTGGTGGCTTCCGACCCGGAACAGAACCTTTACCAGGCGCGCTACTCGCCCGACAACCGGTGGATCAGCTTCGTCGCGGCCAGGGCGTTTGAGGCCGGGGTCTCGACGATCCACGTCCTGCCGGCCGGGGGCGGCGAATGGAAGCGCATCACGGAAGGGAAATACTTTGATGACAAGCCGCGGTGGTCGCCCGACGGGCGGAAGCTTTATTTCATCTCGAATCGGACGGGCTTCTTCAACGTCTGGTGCATCGGCTTTGACCCGGCCACGGGGCAGCCCGTGGGAGAGCCGTTTCGGGTGACGACGTTTGAAAGCCCCGGTCAGATGATCGAGCCCGACGTGACCGTGATGGAGATGACACTCTCGGCTGACCGCATCATCCTGCCGATTATGGAAGTCTCCGGCGGGATCTGGATCCTTGAAAACGTCGGGCGGTAGCCAGACACGTTTTTCGGCGTTGAGTGAACACGAGATTCGCACGGGTAACCGCCAGGTTGAAGACGGCTGTTGCACGACGTGATGCTGTTCGTTACTGCTCCGGGCATGTTTGCTGAGAGGCGGGGACCGGAAGGGTATCGGCATTGTTCCGTCAGGCGTCAGCCAGCAGCCGCTGAGGAAATCAATCAGATGATTGCTACCATCAACTGCAAGGAAATTCTCTTCCGAAATTAAGTTTTGCCATCCCCACAGCCGTCAGGCTGGGTTAGTATAGCTCCACTGCATTTCAACCCTGATGGAGGATAATCATGAAATCCCTGGTCACTACACTCCTTACTCTCGCGCTGATCATCCCCTCGTATTCCGGGGGCTGTGGGGCTGTTGCAGCGGGACAGCAGGGCGAGCAGAAACTCGGCATCTCCACGGCTGAAGTCGCGCTGGACATAGTGGCCAGGGACAGGAAGGGCCGCCCGGTGACAGACCTGACCCCTGATGATTTTGAGGTTTTCGAGGACGGGGTAAAACAGTCCGTCGAATCGTTCAGGCTCATCAGGCGCGGCCCGGCGGGCAATCCGGCCGGGGCGGAAGAAAATGCCCCACCCAACACGAGGCCCGGATCAACGGGCAGGCCGGTTCCGGTGGAAAAACGTACTGATCCCGATGTCGGGGTCAGCGTGGTGGCGCTGGTGTTCGACCGTCTCTCGCCGGACGCGCGCAAGCGGGCGCACGATGCGGCCCTCAGCTACCTCGGCGAAGAGACGACGCTGAACAGCTTCGTCGGCGTCTTTGCCATTAACCTTTCGCTCGTTCCGCTCCAGAACTACACAACCGACATCAGCCTCGTGAAAAAAGCCGTCGAGCGCGCCGGATCGCTGGCCTCGTCCACGTTCGAAGGGGCTCGCACTCCGGCGGGTTTCGCCGAGCAGTCGGCGCAGCGTGAAGCCGCCGCCAGCGCAGGCATTGCGGCGGCAGGCGCGGCGGGCGCAGCGGGTAACAGCGCGGCAGCCGGGTCCGCCGCCTCTGCGGGCGCCGCCGCCGCCGTGGATCAGCAGTTCGCCGAAATGCAGCGGCGCACCGATGAAACGTTCGAAGTCCTGCAGCGCGACCAGCAGGGCTATGCGACGACGAACGGCCTGCTCGCCATCGTGAATTCGATGCGCCGCCTGCCGGGGCGCAAGGCGGTGATCTTCTTCTCCGAGGGCCTCGCCATTCCGCCCAATGTGCAGCAGCATTTCCGCTCCGTGGTCAATTCGGCGAACCGCGCGAACGTCAGCGTTTACGCCGTGGACGCGGCGGGCCTGAGGACTGAAAGCACGCTGCAACTCTCGCGCGACGAGATCAACGCGCGCGCCCGACGCCGCATTGATACGCTGGATCGGGCGATGAGCAATAACGGCCCGCTGACCGCCGGACTCGAACGGAACGAAGACCTGCTCAAAAGCGATCCGCAGAGCGGCCTGACACAGCTCGCCAGCGAAACGGGCGGACAGTTCATCGGCGATACCAATAAAATCGGGCCGAGGCTCAAACAAATTGACGAGGAGTTGGGCAGCTATTACCTGCTCACTTACGCGCCGACGAACCAGAACTACGATGGCAGGTTCCGCAACATCACCGTCAAAGTGAAGCGCACCGGCGTGGACGCGCAGTCGCGCAAGGGCTACTACGCCGTGCCCCCGACTGGCTCATCGCCGCTCTTTTATTACGAGGCCGCCCCGCTCGGCGTGCTGAATAATGCCACGAAGTCGCACGATTTCCCGATCCTCACTTCCGGCCTCAATTTCCCGGAAGCCGGGAAGGTCGGGCGCACGGCGGTCGAGGTCGAGGTGCCCGCGAGCGCCTTCACCTTCAACACCGACAGCGAAAAGAAGATTTACAGCACCGACTTCAGCATCGTAGTTCTGATTAAGGACCAGGCGAAGCAGGTCGTGGATAAGCTGAGTCATCACTACGCCCTCGTCGGCCCGCTCAAAGGGATGGAGGGGGTGAGGAAGGGCAAAATTCTCTTCTACCGCGAGACTGTTCTGCCGCCCGGCAGATTCAGCGTGGAGGCCGTCGCCTACGACGCGCTGAGTTCAAGGTCATCTCTCGGCAACTGCAGCCTGGAGGTTCCGGACGCGGATGAAAACAGGCTGCGACTGAGTAGCGTGACGATTATCCAGCGCGCCGAGCAGCTCAGGGAGAAGACGGACAGCCCGTTCGCGGTCGCTGACCAGTTACTCATTTATCCCAACCTGGGCGAGCCGATTCACAAATCGGCGAAGCAGATGGGCTTTTACTTCAACGTCTACCCGGCCAGAGATTCCGCTGTGACTCCGAGGCTGACGCTTGAAGTCCTGCAGAACGGCAAGTCGGTGGCGAATGTTCTGCTCAAGCTCACCGCGCCCGACTCGAGCGGCCGCATCCAGTACGCCAGCGCGCTGCCGCTGGAGAGCCTCAGTCCGGGCAGTTATGAACTGAAGATTTCAGTCAGCGATGCAAAAGGCACCATCAGCCGCTCGGCCCCATTCACGCTGGAACCGTAAGTGCGGGCCGGTGGACCATCGGCACTGATGAGCGTGGCCGACGAGTCAAAGAGTGGCTCCGGCCCCGGATTCAAAGGAACTCAGTCATGAAAAATCTGTCGCCCGCTCGCGCCCGAAGAAGAGCGCTGACCGTGTTGTCAGGCCTCGTCCTCGCTTTGAATAATCTTCCCCCGGCAGTCGGCCAGTCGCCGGGCGGTCAGGCCGGCCAGGACACCAGGGCCAGCGTCACAGTGAGTACCCGCGAAGTGCTGCTGGATGTGATCGCGAGGGACAAGAGAAATCGGTTCGTCAAAGACCTCACCGTCTCTGACTTTGAAGTCTATGAGGACGGCGTGCCGCAAAAGATCGCCTCTTTCCGCCTGGTCACACGTGAGGCCGAAGGCAACGCAGGCCCAAAAGTAACTCAGGGCAACTCGCCCAATGATCCGGTCAGCCTGGGGAGCAGTTTCAGCACAGTGGCGATGGTCTTTGATAACCTCAAGCCGGAATTCCGGCCCTATGCCTGCAAAGCGGCGCAGGCCTACGCAGACGAGAACGTGTCGGCCAAGGATTTCGTTGGCGTCTTTGCGGTAGATCTGAACCTCAACCCGGTTCAGGCATTCACCCGCGATGCCAGGGAAGTCAGGAGAGCAATTGAGCGCATCCAGTCGCTGGCCTATGTGACGACCGGCGCCCCCGGAGCAGGGCTGGATAAAAGGCCGAGCTTTGCTGACCTCACAGAATATCGGAAAGAGCAGCTCGCCGCCGCCGCCGGCGGGCCGGGAGCGGCGGCAACGGGCGCAGGCTCATACGTCAAAATAAAGATGGCCGAGATGACGGCAGATATAATTGAAGGCTTCGCCCAGCTGGAGACTCAGCGAAAAGGGTGGGCAGTAGTCAACGGCCTGGCGGCGATCATCAATGCCCAGCAGCGGCTGGCCGGTCGGAAAGCCATCATCTTCTTCTCGGATGAGTTGACCATTGCGCCTGAAGTCCAGGCGCAGTTTGGCAGTCTCATCAGCGCCGCGAACCGGGCCAACGTGACGATCTACACGGTAGATGCCGCCGGTTTGCGGGCCGAAAGCCAAACCGGGGAATCGGCCCGACAGCTGCGTGCTTTGTCAGATGCTTCGGTCGCGCGGGCCGACTCAGGCGGTCCGATTCTGGGTGGGGCGATCTCCAAAGACCTCGAGAAGAACGAATACCTGGTGGCCAGTGGCGCAAACACCAGGCTGGGACAACTGGCGATCGGGACGGGCGGCTTTCTCGTCAGTGACACCAACGATCTGGCCAGACGGCTGGGCCGGGTTGATGAAGAGTTGCGCACCTACTACCTGCTGAGCTATACGCCGGCCAATCAGAATTATGACGGCAAGTTCCGCCGGATCGAAGTAAAACTCAAACGCCCTGATCTACTCGTTCAGTCGCGCCGAGGCTATTTCGCCGTCGGCCCCGGAGCTTCAGTCCTAAACTTTGAGACGCCCGTACTCGCGGTGCTGAACAACCCCACGCCCCCCGCCGCGTTCCCGTTCAAAACCCTGACACTGAGCTTCCCGCAGGCCGCGGCGCTCGCCCGCGTGCCCGTGATGGCGCAGATTCCACCCGGCTCGGTCACTTTTGTGGAAAATAAGGCGGCCGGATCCTGGGCGACAGATTTCAGAGTCGTCGCGCTGATCAAAGACCCGGACCGGCAGGTCGTCAAAAAGCTGAGCCAGCAGTTTCAGCTCACCGGCCCGCTCGACAAGCTCGAAGAAGCCAGACGCAACGGCCTCCTCTTTTATCGCGAGGCGGAATTGCCGACCGGCAGGTATGAAGTAGATACGGTCGCCTACGACACGCCCACCGCGAAAGCCTCCGTGCAACACAGTTCGGTGGAGGTCATGGCGGAAGGCGAGGGCAGGCTCTCGCTGAGCAGCGTGATCATCGTGCGGAGCGCGTCACCGGCTACGGCGGCGCAGAAAACGGAGAACCTCTTCGTCGCCGGCGATCTGTTGCTCGTCCCCAATTTCGGGGAACCGATTCGCAGATCGGCGAGCAAGCAGTTCCCGTTCTACTTCACGGTGCGGCCGGCCATGGGCGGCACAGCGCCGACGGCTGAGCTTGAAATCCTCCAGAGCGGGCAATCGCTCGCGCGCCTGCCGCTGCCGCTGCCTGCCGCCGATGCGTCAGGACGCATTCAGTTCGCCAGTTCACTGCCGACCGAGAGTATTCCGCCGGGAACTTACGAATTAAAAGTCACGGTCCAGGATGGGCGGGATAAACTCTCTCGCTCGGCTTTTTTCACGCTTGAACCTTGAGTCAGGGGGGCGCATATGCGTTTATCCGGGCTGGCCACTCTTCTTTTGATCGTCATCAGTTCCGCTGTGGCGCATGCTCAGAGTACAACGACGGATTGGGAGATTGACGCGACCAGGTCCGGAAAAGATGATTTCGTCAATGCGCCGATCCAGTCGCGCCAGCCTGAGAGAAAGTCGTCCAAACAGGCTAATGCGCTGCTGGCCGTTCCCGGCGATCTGAAGCTCACTTACCATGACTTTCTCCGCCAGCGTCAGACGGGAATCACCAGGCTGCTGCCGCAGGGAAAATATAAGGGGATCGTGACGGTGCGCGGGAATGGCGCCAACTATGATTTCGGGAGCCGCAGCTATGGCGAGTTCGGTGACGACATTTATCTGGGGGCCGACGCGTTCTTCAACGGGCCGCCGGGCAGGGCCGCATTCTGGGCAGGCTCCAGCGGAGCCGATTTCGGCTTCGTAGTCAGGTTGGGCGATGTTTCTCTCGATGATGTCAACCTGAACCGCGAAGAGGCCCGGTTTCTGCTCAACTTCGCCCCGCCAAATAATGAGCAGGCGGCCAGAGAGCAGTACCGGAAAAATTTCTTCGGGGTTAAGGCAGGCGGGATCCTCTACAAGTCCTCTGCGCTAGCCGAAGAAAACACCACCTGTCTTCTGCGCTCCGTCCGCTACAACCAGTCTGATCTGCTCATCGCCTTCAGAGCGATTCGCAGGGAACCTGACGGAAGCTTTGTAATTTTGTGGAAAGTCCTGAAGAAGAACCCGATGCCGTGGCTCAGGGGAAAGGCTCATCAATCGGGTCCGGGCTCTATCTCTGCTCCATCTATGGCAAGATGATTCATCGCACACTCGCCGCGCTCACGTTGCTGTTTGCTTTGTGCCTGCCCTTTGCGGCAGAGGACACAAAGATTGTAAAAGAGTCCTTTGAGTCAGGAGGTAAGCGGCGGCCTTACTATCTCTTCGTTCCTGGCAGCCTCAAACCGGAGACTCCTGTTCCGCTGCTGGTGACGCTGCACGGGTCGGGGAAGAACGGGAAATCCCTGGTCGAGAAGTGGAAGGACCTGGCCGTCGCACAGGGCTTTATCGTGGCCGGCCCGGATGCCAGTAACTCTGAGGCGTGGGCGATCTCTGCCGACGGCCCTGACGCGCTGCGCGATCTGGTGGAAAGCCTCAAGGTAAAATACCCGATCAACGACCGCCGGGTCTACCTGTTCGGACATTCAGCCGGCGCAAATTTCGCGCTGCTGATGGGGCTGCTCGAATCGGAATATTACGCCGCGGCGGCCGTTCACGCCGGGGCCATCCACCGGGACAGCCAGGCTTACATTGATCGGGCCAGACGTAAAATTCCGCTCTCCATCTTCGTCGGCGACAGCGATCAGTTTTTCCCGCTGGCGATGATCAACGAAACGAAGGAAGCCCTCATCAGGCGCGGCCATCAGCCGGAGGTGACGATCATCAAAAACCATGACCATAACTATTACGACGCGGCGGCGAAGCTGAATCGCTTTGTGTGGGATTTCCTGAAGGGCAAGGAACTCGCCGCCGCCCCGCGCCACGAGCAGTATGACATCAGGTGATTGTTGCGGGGCATCGCCACGAACCAGTCATCTCCCATTGGGGCCCATCTCATGTCCTCGTCATCGCGCTGTCTGCTCTTGTTCCTGCTGATTGCCCTGCCCGCCGGCGTTGTGCTGACGCAGAGCGGCCAGAATGTCCCGCAGGATCAGAACTGGAATCGCCGGCCCCCGGGCGCGGGCGATTACCAGATCGTGCTGGAAGTTTCCGGGCGCGTGGAAGTCAGCCGCAATTTCAAAATGTCCGACCCGCTCGACCTGCGATCCATCTGCGCCGCAAAGCAGGAAGCCGAACACCACGCCTTTGTCTCGGCTGAAAGCTATCTGTCATCGTTGCAGAAAGCGGGCGACACGCGGCCCTTTCAGCTCGAGATGGCATCGCTGCACAACGAACTGGGGCAGCTTTACGCGTATCGCGGGGAAATGGGCAAAGCCGTTGAGCAGTTTGACTCGGCTTACCAGATTCTGATCAGCAATCTCGGCCGTCATCCTGAATTCGCCGGTGACAAACCGTACTTTGAAGAAATTCTCGGCATCGCGAACCTGCGCAGCGGCGAAGTGGATAACTGCCTGCACAATCACAACGCTGAAACCTGCATCTTCCCGCTCAGCGCCGCCGCCCGGCACCGCATCACGGCGGGGGCCGAAAAATCCATCGAATATTTCAAGCGCCACCTCGCGCAGAAGCCCGACAACCTCGAAGTTCGCTGGCTGCTGAATCTGGCGTACATGGCGCTCGGCAAATATCCGCAGGCGGTCCCGCCCGACTTTCTGATCCCGCCCGCGGCATTCGCTTCAAAAGACAGATTCGCAAAGTTTACTGATGTCGCCGCTTCGCTCGGCGTTGACGTGGTCAGCGGCGCGGGCGGCGCGATTATGGATGATTTCGATAATGATGGCTTTCTCGACCTGGTGATTTCCAGCGTGGATGCGTGCCAGTCGCTGCGCTACTTCCACAACAAAGGCGACGGCACGTTTGCCGACTGGACGGAGAAGGCGAAGCTGACGGATCAGATCGGCGGCATCAACTGCGTGCAAACCGATTACAACAACGACGGCTGGCTCGATATTTTCGTGATGCGCGGCGGGTGGGAATTCCCGATGCGCAATTCGCTGCTGCGCAATAACGGCGACGGCACCTTCACCGACGTGACGAAGGAGAGTGGACTGCTCAGCGGCGAACATCGCACGCACACTGCCGCGTGGGCCGATTTCGACAACGACGGCTGGCTGGATGTCTTTGTCGGCCACGAAGAGACGCCGAGCCAGTTGTTCCGCAATAATGGCGACGGCACCTTCACCGACGTCACGCCGAGGGCCGGCGTCGGGCGCACCGCCTTCACCAAAGGCGCAACGTGGGGCGATTACGACAACGACGGTTACCCTGACCTGTACGTGTCGAATTACGGCGGCGAAAATTTCCTGTATCACAACAACGGCGACGGCACGTTTACCGAAGTCGGGAAGCAGCTCGGCGTGGAAAGACCGCTCATGAGCTTTCCGACCTGGTTCTGCGATTATGACAACGACGGCTGGCTCGATATTTTTGTCTCGTGCTTTGTGCCGTCGGTCGCTGAAGTGGCCGCTGGTTATCTGGGGCTGCCCGCGCGCGCTGAAACGATGAAGCTGTATCGCAACACCGGCGACGGAAAATTTCAGGACGTGACGAAGAAGGTGGGGCTGGATCGCGTGCTGCCGGCAATGGGCGCGAATTTTGGCGATCTCGACAACGACGGCTTTCTGGATTTTTACATCGGCACGGGCGCCCCTTCTTACGCAGCGCTCGTCCCAAACTTCGTCTTCCGCAACAAGGCGGGATTGAGCTTCGCCGACGTGACCGCCGCGAGCGGGATGGGGCACCTGCAAAAGGGGCACGGCGTCGCCATCGGCGATCTGGATAATGACGGCGACGCAGACGTTTTTGTAAACATCGGCGGCTTTCTCCCGGGCGACCAGTACAACAAGGCGCTCTTTGAAAATCCGGCCAACGGGCGCGGCAAAGCGGAAAGCAACAACTGGATTGCGATCAGGCTCGTCGGCGTAAAAACGAACCGCGCGGCCATCGGCGCAAAGATCAGACTGACTCTGGCCGATGCCGGCGGCAGGAAGTCTCTGCGTTATCGCGAAGTGACGAGCGGGGGATCGTTCGGCGCTTCTTCGCTGGCGCAGGAGATCGGCCTCGGCAAAGCGAAGCAGATCGAGACGCTCGAAATAATCTGGCCCGTGAGCCGCACGCGCCAGATTTTTCACAACCTCGGTGCGAATCAGTTCATTGAAGTCAAAGAGCTGGCGGGCGAGTACCAGATTCGCAGGCTGAACTCTTTTGTGATGAAACGAAAAGAGGGTTCGCCCGAATCACAGGCGCCGCATGACCACAACCGATTGCAGGCGCCATCGGCTTCGCCACGGGCCGCGTCGGGCCGAAGGGCAAGGCCCTGATCCGCACGAGAAAAAGTTTCGTTCAGCGGGCAGGCCTGCTCGTAATCGAAATCTCCGCTCCCGCCAGCCCTTCGGACCGCGCCCTGAGTCTGATCTGCCCCGCCTTTCCTGCTTTGGCACGGACGATCACCAGGCACAGGCCGTTCCAGGCATTTCGTTCCTTCGCCTGGAACGATTCGTGGCTGGTGGCGTCGCCGTTGTCTGTAGCGACGATCTCCGCCGGGCCCGAGATTTCAAAATTGAGCCGGTTCTTTGAGTGCGGGACGAGCAGTCCGCCTTTGTCAGCCACCGTCACGGTGATGTAAGACAAATCATATCCATCGGCTTTGATCGTGGCGCGGTCGGCTTTGAGCAGGACCCTGGCCGCCGGGCCGGTCGTCCTGACGACATCCTCAGCCCATTTTCTGCCGCCCTTCCAGGCTGTGACCTTCAACTCGCCCGGTTCGTACTTCACTTCGTCCCAGCGCAGGCGATATTCATACTGAGCCTTCTTTTTCCGTCCGAGAGACCGGCCGTTCAGAAACAGTTCGGCTTCATCGCCCGACGTGTAAACGTGGACGGGCGTGACCTGCCCGACGCGCTCCGGCCAGTTCCAGTGCGGCAGGATGTGTGCCATCGGCAGTTCGGGCCGCCACCTGGCCTGATAAATGTAGAATCGGTCTTTCCTGAAGCCTGCCAGATCAATGATGCCGAAATAGGAGCTGCGCGAAGGAACCCTGATCCTACCGAGTTCCTTGAGTTCGCCGGCCATTCGTTCCCGCTCGGCGGGGCTGGAGAAGTTGAGCAGGTTTGTAACGTCCGCGTTGTAAGGCGTCGGTTCGCCCAGATAGTCGAAGCCCGTCCAGACGAATTCGCCGCCGACGAACGGGAATTTGTCCTGGCCCTCAAACTCCCAGTCGGGCGGCTGTGCCCAGGGCGGCGCGTACAGGTCGTAAGAGCTGACCTGAAAATCGGCGCGGCCCTGAAGTTTGTCGTTGGTGACCGGGAAGAAGTATTCGCCGCGCGAGCTGACGCACGAGGCCGTTTCGCTGCCGTAGAGGAAGATCGTCGGATTCGCGGCATGAAACTTCCCGTACTCGGTCGGCTTGTAGTTGTATCCGAAGACATCCACCGTCTTCTGGAATCCGTTGTATCCCGCTTCGAGGATGTTGCAGCCCGACGTGGCCGGGCGCGTCGTATCCTCGGCATGGACGATGCGGGTCAGCGCTGCGGCCACTTTCTGCCCTTCGGGGAAGCGCTGTTCGCCGACCTCGTTGCCGATGCTCCACAGAATGACGCTCGGGTGGTTGCGGTCGCGGCGGATCATCGCGCGCATATCCTTCTCGTGCCAGTCATCGAAGAGCAGGTGATAATCGTTCCTCTTCTTGCCGCGCCGCCAGCAGTCGAACGCCTCGTCCATCACCAGCATGCCCATCCGGTCGCACAGTTCGAGCAGTTCGGGCGCGGGCGGGTTGTGGCTCGTGCGGATGGCGTTGGCGCCCATCTCCTTCAGAATTTCGATCTGCCGTTCAAGCGCGCGCGCGTTGACCGCCGTGCCGAGCGGCCCCAAGTCGTGGTGGTTGCACACGCCGTTGATCCGCGTGAGTTCGCCGTTCAGGAAGAATCCCTTGTCGGGATCAAATCTGAGCGTGCGAATGCCGAAGACGGTTTCATCCCTGTCCACGACCTTGCCGCTCTGCTCAACGGTCGTCACAGCCGCATAAAGAACGGGCTTTTGCAGATTCCAGAGCTTCGGGTTGCTGACGCCGATTGTAGTTTCAGCGGTCTGACTGCCATTGGCCGGAAGCTTGAGCCCGGCTGTCGTGCCGGATGCCACCGCTCTGCCGGCCCGATTGCCATCTGCGCCGAGTTCGTAGATCTGAGTCCTGACCGTTACATCGGTGGCGGCTCGGGTCTGATTATCAACATTGATTCTGACGCTGACTGTCGCCCGCTCTTTGCTGACTTCGGGCGTCGTCACGTAAGTGCCCCAGTGACCGATGTGAACGGGCGCGGTCTTGACGAGCCAGACGTTGCGATAGATGCCGCCGCCCGGATACCAGCGCGACGAGTCGGGCGGGTTGTCGAGCCGGATGGCGATCACATTCCCGGCGCCGTATTTGAGGAACGGCGTCAGTTCGAGCCTGAAGGACGCGTAGCCGTAGGGCCAGCCGCCGACGAACTGCCCGTTGAGCCAGACCGCCGCATATGCCATCGCGCCGTCAATATCGAGAAAGACGCGCCTGCCCTGATCGCCGGCAGGGACGTTGAAGTGCTTGCGGTACCAGCCGACGCCCCACCATTCGAGCTTGCCCGTTTCGCCCGGGTACTCCTGCCCGAACCGTCCTTCGATGCCCCAGTCGTGGGGCAGGTCGAGTCTGCGCCAGCCGCCGTCATCAAAGCCGCTCTGCACGAACGAAACGCCGCCGCCGGGGTTGCCGCTGCGGGCAGCGTCATTTTTCAACTCGCTGCCGGCCGGCATGAGCTGATCTTTGATTCGCTCGTAGCGCAACTGATCGGCGGCATCGGCCGGATCACCTTTATGAAAGCGCCAGTCGGCATTGAATGACAGCCGCTCGCGCGCCGGGCCGGGTGTCTGCGCGAATGTCAGCACTGCGCCCAGCGCCAGGCTGATGCCGAGCAGAACCGAGCGCAACGCGAAACCGGATTGGGTGTGCATAAGCATTAAGGAGCCCGGACAAGGTACTCTTCAATTGTCAGGTGTTATGAAGGAATCCCGCTCCCGACTTGTTCACTGGTGTCGTCACTGCCGGGGCAAATTCGGTTTGGATTTCTCGGCACCTTCCTTATCTTCGTCAATTGCCTGGAAACCGCGGGCGGCGGCGGCCTCTTCAGCCACCTTGTTGAGTCGCGCGAAAGTTTCGCGCGCGCGATCCGCATCGGCCTTGCGCCCGGCTTTGACGTAGGCGCGTGACAGCGAGAAATAAATCTTCGGCTCACCGGGCGCCAGTTTTTGTGCGGCTTCCAGCTCTTCAATCGCGCGGGTATTTTCGCCGGTCTCGAACAGCAGCCTGCCCAGGATGTAATGGCCCAGCGGCAATCGCGGGTGGAGTTTCACGGCCTCCTCGGCGTAGGCGAGTCCGCCGGCGGCATCCTTGTTTTTCAGCGCGATCCAGGCGATCTGAAGGCGCGCCAGCGCGTGGCCCGGTGAATTTTCAATCTCACGTTTGAAGGCGGTGACGGCGCCATCTTCATTGCGCTGGGTATAAAGAAAACCTCCCCAGGCGTATTGCACGTTGGGTGATTTCGGGTAGTCCGCGACCAGGCGTTCATACTCCTGCTGCGCATCACCCATGTTTTTCTGCGCGACCAGATGGGCGGCATACCCGGCGCGGCGGATCAGTTCACGATCGCGGTGCCCCGGGCCGATCTGATTCGGCATCTGCGGGATGCGCAGGGCCGCCAGCCCGTGCGCGATGATCAGATTTTCGGTGTTGACGTTGTCAAAGCTCAGGCTGTTGAGGACGCCCTGGGCGTTGTCGAAATCGCCTTTGAGCAGCATCAGGCAGGCTTCGTGATAGCGCATGGCCTTGCCCAGATCCTCGTTGTTGCCGATGCCGAGCTGCCGGCCCTGGCGAATATGCGACAGCGCGTTGTCGTAATCCTGTAGTTTGAATTCACACAGCCCGAGCATCACCAGAGGCGCGCCGACTTTCGGCGTCAGCACCGACACCCGCTTGAATGCCCTGGCGGCTTCGGGATACTGATCCTTCTCATACAACAGCGTCGCCAGGTACCACCAGCCCTCGCGCCAGTCCGGGCGCATCGTCACGCCTTTGCGATAAAGTCTGATCGCCTCATCAAGGTCCCCGGCTTCGCGGGCCTGACCGGCCTGGGTTTCGAGCTGTGCGAACCCCGGTGAAGCCGGCTGCGCCTGCGGACGCCGGGGAACCGTGGCGCGGCGTTGCTGCGCAAAAACGGGTGAAGAGTTTGTCAGAATGACCAGACAGAGGAGCAGGGAGACGCGGAGATAAAAAGCGCGACGCAGATTATTTCTTCGTGTGGATTGAGGGCTGTTCATGACTGTCACCTTTTCCTTCGGGCGTCACTTTCCGGCGTTCGCCACGCTCCTGGCCACCCCTTCGCCTTCGACGACTTTGATATAAGTATTGACGGGCAGGTTCGTCAGCTTGTCAACCTTGCCGCCCGGCCATTTGATTTCGACGCTGTCAATTTTAGCAGCCTTACCGGCGCCGAGGATTTCGCGCGGATCATGCGAGGCGAGATAGCTGCCGCCGCTGGTTTTCAACCGTGAACGTTTCACGCCGCCGGCGGTCCATGTGATGACCGCGCCGACCGCGCCGGGGTTGCTTCTGGTGGCGACGAGGCTCAATCCGAGCCAGGTATTGCGGTTGCCGCCTTCGTTACGCAACAGCACCGGCGCGTCGCCATTGTTGATGATCAGCAGGTCGAGATCACCGTCGTTATCGAAATCACCGACGGCCAGCCCGCGGGCCGGAAAATCCTTTTTGAAAACCGCGCCGGATTTGTCGCTGACGTTTTTGAATTTGCCATTGATGTTCTCGAACAAGACCAGCGGCTCGCGGTATTTTACCTTCGAGACCTGCATCTCGACCATGTCGTCGGGGTGACCGTTGGCCAGGATCAGGTCAGGGTCGCCGTCGTTGTCATAGTCGAAAAACTTCAGGCCCCAGCCGCTCAACAGTCGCGTGGCCGGCCCGATTTCACCCGCCTGGTCGGTGAAGGTCAGATCCTTTTCGTTGTGATAAAGGCTGAACAGTTCCTGGTCAATGTTGGCGACGAACAGGTCCTGCCACCCGTCGCCGTCGAAATCGGCGGCATCAACGCCCATGCCCGAACGCGGGCTGCCCGAATCGCTGTAACCGACGCCGGAAGCCAGACCGATCTCTTCAAACCTGCCGCCGCCCCGGTTGATGAAGAGGTGATTGGCCGTCGTGTCGTTGGCGACAAACAAATCCATCAGCCCGTCGTTATTGACGTCCGTGGCGATTGCGCCGAACGATTTGCCGGGCGAATTGGCGATGCCGGAGGACTTGCTGACGTCAGAAAACTTCCCTCCGCCCTCGTTGTGGAAGAGGTAACTCGGACGCGGCTTGAAAACACGCGGGATGCAGTAGTAACGGCGGCCCAGGCGATTGTCGCCGCAAAAGAGACTGCCCGATGCGCTGTACTGCACGAAACTCGAAACGAACAGATCAAGCCTGCCGTCATTGTCATAATCGAACCAGGTCGCGCAGGTTGACCAGTTGGGCGCCGCCACGCCGGCTTTGTCGGTGACGTCGGTAAATGTGCCGTCGTGATTATTGCGGAACAGCACGTTCTGTCCGTAGTTGGTCACATACAAATCCTGCCAGCCGTCGCCGTCGAAATCGGCCGCCGCCGCGCCCATCCCGAAATGGCCCATCTTCCCGCAGGTCACCCCGGCTTTCTCAGTGACATCGGTGAAGGTGCCGTCGTGATTGTTCCGGTACAGGGCATTTCTGACCGGGGTCTTCGGCGCGTAGAAATCCGACGGCCCGCTGTTGACCAGATAAACATCCATCCACCCGTCATTGTCATAATCGAAAAACACTCCGCCGCCGCCGCACGTTTCCGGCAGGTGGCGGGCGTCGGAACGCCCATTGTCATGCCGCCATGTGATGCCACTCTTTGCCGCCGGGACTTCTTCAAACGTGACCGGCTTGTCGTCGGCTGAAGCTGACTGTGCCTGTGAGCGCGGCTCCGGCCAGGCGGTGAATGCGATCAGGGCGATGACGAGGACGGAGAGAAAGTATTTCACAGTAATGGATGCCTTTTGCTTTTGCGGGTCTGGTCCTTAATTGGGATACTGCTCGCCCGGTCTGACAATGCGAATGCGGTGATCAGTGAACATGAAATGGGAGGTGGGCAGCTCGGTTTTCGGCATGTGGCATTCAGTGCAGTTTCTGATTTCAACCTTGCACGCGGGCGCAGTCTGATGCCCGCCGGCCGGTGATGAGCCGGCGGTCTTCTGTTTCGACTGGTGACAGGCCAGACATTTTGCATCATAGAATGCGGCATCCTGCCTCAGCGGTTCGTGCGGGTCGTGACAACCGATGCAACTGATCCGGCGATCATCCGAATAACATTTGCTGTTGAAGATCCGATAGGGCTGAAACCGCACGTTGTTAATGCCGCCCTGCTTCGGCAGGACAATCACCTCTTCGGCGCCGCGATGGCAGGCCGCACAGAATTCCTGCGTCAGTTCGTCGCCGCTGAGCCTGCCGGGGTTGAAGATTTTATCCTTGTTCGGCTGTCCCGCTTTGCCTGCGGCGGCATGTTCACCGCCGGGGCCATGACATGCCTCGCAGCTGATGCCGGGCATCAGTTTGTCCAGATGAAGCTGATTGCCGCTGACCGCGCCGGTGGCATGGCAGCTGAAACATTGCAGGGTTTCATCATTCGATATCGGCCTGCCCAGCGCCTCGGCGAGCGATCCCGGCTCTTTGCGCGGGACCCCGAGCGTGAAATCGAGCCCCTGGATGTCATTGTAAAAACTCAGGCGACTTTCGTAGAACTGGTCGTTGACCCGCAGGACGTACGTCTGTCCGGCCTTCCCCTGGCCGAAGGCGTAAAGCACCGGCACCGAAAGCGTGTTCACGCCATCCGTCACCGTGTAAAAGCTCTGATCGTCCCGGCGGGTAATTTCATAGACGTATTTCCCCGCACGGAATGTCAGGCGCGGGTGTGCCGCAAGAATCTGCAGGTTGGCGACCGGTTCCAGCGCGCGGCCCATTGAGGTCTCCTGCTGAGTCCTGACTTTACCCGCGTGACACTCGACGCAGACCTGACGCCCGACAAAACCGGTCCCCGCCGGGACTTTCGTCGGCCACCACTTCTTCAGAACCCGGGCCGTCGGCGTGTCCTGGCCGGGCCCTATGCCCGCCTCAGCCAGGCACAGAATGACCGCGATGCTCCACAGGATCAGCACTGCGCGGGCCGACGTTCTTTTTTTGCCCGGATACTTCATTCAGGGTTTCGCGGGAGCCGTTCCAACGTTTCGGTCCTGCGGGTCACGCAGCAGGGGGTTCTGTTTCTGTGTTTCAGTCGTCGGCTGTTTTTTCTGCTGCTCTTCCGTCAGACGCTCGATGATCGCCTGCTCCCGCCTGGCGTCTTCAGGGCGTTTGAGCTTGAAGTACATTCGCGCCAGCAGCACATGCGCCGGACTGTAATCCGGCAGTTGTCTGACGACGCGTTCAAGCAGGCCGACGGCCTCCTCCGCCCTGCCCTGACTCTGAACCAGTTGCGCGAGCTGGAACAGCACGCCGGGGTCATTCGGCCTGAGTTCGAGTGCGCGTCGCAGGAGCGCGGCGGCCTCCTCCGGCTTCCCATCTTCACGGAGCAGCCAGCCGAGCCGGGCATTCGCCATGAAGTCACGCGGGTTGATCTCCAGTTCGGTCCTGAATTCCTGAATCGCCTGTTCGCGGTTGCCACCCAGCAGGTATACGACGCCGAGCTGTGTATGCAGCGTGGGCAGTTTCGGATTGATCCGCATCGCCTGCTGGAGTTCATCCGCCGCGGGCTGAATCTGCCGGCGAGCCAGGTTGAAGGTGCCAAGGATCAGATGTGCTTCGGCAGAATCGAGATTCCGGAAAACCTTATCCACCAGCGCCTGACCTTTGGCGATCTGGTCGTCCTGAATATAGGCATTGGCGAGGGCATAAGCGGCGGAGATGTTGTCCGGCTGCGCGCGGTAAACCGGCTCAAGTTCCGCGGCGGCCTCCTTCAGTCTGCCGATCTGAAAGAGGCACAGACCATTGAGGAATCGGGCCTGGAGATTGCCGGGCATCGCTTTTGTGACTCTGGCCAGTTCAACCTGTGCGAGATCAAACTGATCTATCTGGAAGTATGCAATCCCGAGGTTGAGGCGAATGCCATGTTCGGCCGGGTCAATCGCGAGTGCGGCCTTGTAGCTTTTGATCGCGGATTCGTACTGCCCCAGTCGGGCGTAAACCACCCCGAGATTCGAGAGCGCATCCGCCCGGCGCGGGATCAGCTTCAACGCGCCTTCGTAAGCCTCACGCGCGCCCTGCAAATCACCCTGCTTCTGTAATTCGACGCCGCGCGCGAAGTATTGCTCGGACTGGCGCACAAGTTCGCGCTCCTGAACGGGCACAAACGTCAGCAAAAGGGTCAATGCAAGGCTGGCGAACATAAACTACAGGCGGAAATCTCAGCGAGGTTTGCGGACCGACTGAGCCGAAAGAATGAAATTCAAAATGAACGGCGAAAGTATAACATTGCAGTTCAGAGGGCCACAATCGCACGGGCGGGTGGATTACCGGCGGATGGCGCCCGGGCGGGGCTTGCCTATTTCTCGAATGCAATGTTGTCGAGGACGACGAAGCCTTTCGAGGGGACCTTCACGACGCTGACCTGCACCGCAGTCAGTTTTTTCATGACCTGCTCGGTCGTCACTTTTTTCTTCACCCAGTCGCCGGTCGGTTGTTTGAACTCGCTGATCGGAATTCGATACGTTCTGAGTTCGTTGGTGATGTCGAGATAACGTTCCGGGAAAGCGCCTCCGGCGTCAATTCCGTTCTCTTCACTGAGCAGCCTGATCCTGACCTGCGAGACGCCCGCGGCCCCGATGTCCACCGTCACAGCGCTGTACGCGCTCAGATCCTCGGCTCTCACGATCAGTGTTTTCGCCCAGTCGTCCAGACGGCCTTTATCCTTCAGGCCGATGATCTTGATCGAAGCTTCGGCCCAGGTATTCGGCTCAAAAATCTCGAACTCGAAACCGATGCGCTGTGTCAGCGGGCCTTGTGCGCCCAGCAGTCTTGGGGCCAGCTTTGGCTTCCTGTCATTATTCTGGGCGCCGGCGTCAAAAATGATTTTACCCTCGCGCGCACTGATCGGGCGCTTGTCCTTGTCCAGTTGCTCGAAATCGGCGTAGACCAGCTTCTGAGTGTCCTGCGGCAGTGCAGCAGTCATGACCAGAGTGATGATGACAGACAAAATATATTTCATGGGGCGTCTCCTTTATCAACCCGCGAGCCGTTGCGCGTGCGCGCAATGTCTTCGCAAATAAAATCTGGTGCGGGGAGGTGATCAACTCATCTCGCCCGCACCAGCTTGGAAATTGGAATTGTGTTTCCGGCTTAGAAGGTAAACTTCAGAGCCAGCTCGACCACACGCTGACCGCGTTTGGTGGTGATCTTCCCGAAGTTGTTCAGGGTGTCCTGAGTGAAGGTGAAGCCTTTGCTCGGATCACACACGCCCTGATTCGTTCCCCCAGCGCCGTTGGCGAACGTCTGGGTGAAGGTCGTTTTAGTCCCATCTGCCAGCACGAGCGTCTGATTGACCGGCGTTCGCACGCACTGAGTGTTGAGCGTCAGGTAGATGTCGCTGTTACTGGCGTTCTGGTTATCAATATTCTTCGGGAATGCCTGGTTGAAGATATTGAAGAACCCGGCGCGGAACTGAAGATTCTGTTTCTCCCTGATCTTGAAATTCTTGAACAGGGAAATATCCCAGTTGGACCGGTTCGGTGTGCGGAAATAGAACGGCGAGACCGTGGCGCCCGACGAACCGAACGCCGGAATGCTGATGGCGCTGATGTCAAGTACTCTGTCGCCGACTTTTGATCCATCCAGCTTCGGATTCTTGCTGAAGATCGGGGCTATTGCCCCCGCCGCAAATCCCGAAGTTGAAAATGCATCGGAACCGAATGCCGCGACAGAAAGACCCGCCACATCCCCGCTGAACCTGATGTTGACAGGGGTTCCGCTGGAGTAGGTGGTAATGCCTGACACCTGCCATCCATTCAGCAATCCGCGCGAGAGCGGGTTGTTGAACGGTGACAGGTTCGGCACATTGTAGTTGTAAGAGAGGTTGAAAACATGGGTGCGATCGTAATCCAGAACACCGTAGCCGCGACCGCGCGTGTCAAGCGGATCCAGATCGTTGAATTCGCCGCCCCTCGTCCCCAGCACCTTCGAGAAGGTGTAGGTCCCAAAGAACTGAAGGTTCTTCCCGGCCTGACGGCTGAGGGTCATCTGGAGTGAGTGATAGTTCGACGTGCCGGTGTACTGCTGATATCGAACGCCACTCAGGTCCGGGAACGGGCGGAATTTATTGATGACGCCGCCGTCCAATGATTCTCGCACGAGCGGGCTGGTCAGATCAGCCGTCACTTTGGCCGTTTGAATCACACAGTTACCTCTTCTGGTGACATTGCCAGCCGCATCCACCGCGCCCGGATCGCAACCCGGGTTTTGCAGGAAGGTGATCGTGCTGCCCGGATCGCCCGTGACTGTCCCCTTCAACAAGGCTCCGAGCGGAATCGTGTTGATGGGCAGACGGGCTGCGAGGTGACGCCCGAACGTGCCAA
Organism: Blastocatellia bacterium; assembly: GCA_035652435.1. Taxonomy (GTDB): domain Bacteria; phylum Acidobacteriota; class Blastocatellia; order RBC074; family RBC074; genus DASRDU01. The sequence goes on along the minus strand of DASRDU010000014.1, from coordinate 70,221 downwards.
CATACCCGGTCTCCAGAACCATCTGCATCGGGAGGCGCGTGGCAATGCTCAGGCTGGTGGTGTATGTCGTTGGGAAATCATTCGAATTCGGATCAGGAGAAATGATGGTCGCCCCGCCATTGGCCAGCTTCAACGGGTTCACCGGGACTTTAGTGCCATTTGGCAGGGTCACGATGCCCATATTGCTCAGTGTCAGGCCACCCAGGTCATTAAAGGTATAAGGGGCATTGGTCAATGGGTTCAACGTTCCCGGAATGCTTGTGCCGGGACCAAGGGAAGCGCCGACGTTCCCGTTGGGCGCGGCACGCAGCGTCGCGTCGTACTGGAAATTGCCCTGGACGCGGTTATAGAAGATACCAGCACCGCCGCGAATGACCAGCCTGTCATTCTTAAGGGCACTCCATGCAAAATTCAGGCGCGGCCCCCATTCCACGGCCGGAGGGTCAATCGCGCCCTTCTCGAGTTGTCCGCGCGCGGCTGACAGCACGCCGTTCGGGCTGAACGGATCGCCGTTGAGATAATACCCTGCGCCTTTCTTGTAAGCGCTCGGACTAAAGAGAATGTCAAAGCCCTTGCGTTCTTTGTTAATGGTCATGTGCGAAGCGCGCAGGCCATATTCGAGCGTGAAATTCGGACGGATCTTCCACTGATCCTGAGCATAGAATTCATAGTTATAGAAGCGATAATTGCCGGTCGGCGGCTGTGTCCCATGCTGGACATCCGTGAGCTGCCCGACCAGCAGGTCGCCCCAGTCATTGCCCGTGCCGTTGCCGTTCCAGTTGTTGAATCCAATCAACCCTTGTGAATCAGGATCGCCCTGGAAGGTCTGTTTCTTGTTACCCTGCTCGATCAGCGCACCGAACTTCAGCGTGTGGCTCCCGGCGACTTTGGACAGGTTGTCGGTCACCGAGAAGCTGTCATTATAAGCGAAGATCGGGTTGGTGCCGGGCGACCAGAGCTGCCCCTCAGCCCAGCTGATCAGCGAGAGCGAAACGTACGGACTCTGCCTGCCGAATTGGGTGTTATCGAACGGCAGGTGCCAGATGTTGTCCAGACCGAGCGTGGAAAGCTTCACCTTCTCCGGGTCGGCATACTGGTTGTCCAGTTTCAGTTTGCTCGCGCTGAAGAGGAACTCGTTCGTCATCGTCGGGCTGATGACCTTGGTCAGTCCGACCGCGACTGAACGACCCAGTTCGGCCTGGTTGTTAGCCGTGGGCAACTCATAAGTGGAAGGCCCCCACCAGATGCCGTAAGGATTGACTGCCAGTTCTGTTTCGCGGGTGACCCGAACGTAAAGATTGGTTTTGTCGCTGACCTTGTAATCGAAGCGCATCTTCAAATCCTTACGATTGTTACTCTGCGTCGTATTGGAAATGTAGTTATGCGCCCCGGTCGGATCATTAAAATTCGGCACCGGATACAGATTGATCAGAGTTTTGCCAATCGGGTTAATGAACGGGGCCAGATTGTTGCCCGGAGCATTCTGGCCGGCATTCGGAAATCCGGCCGGAATTTTCACCGTCTGGGCCTGCCCGAGAATGCTTTTGGGAAGGAGTTCACTGAAATCCCCCTGCCGTTGCTTCAGTGTCGGCACGGTAGAAATCCTGGGTGGCGCACCGTAGTTCTGACGCTGCACCTCAAAGCCGACAAAGAAGAAGAGTTTGTCGCGGTTTTCATTAAACCCGCCGAGCGGACCGAAGACCTTCTTGGGCAAATTGATCGGCCCGCTGAACGTCCCGCCCGGATAGTAGAAGCGACCCACCGGTTTTTGCGCGGCCAGAGAATTGGGATCCTGCGCGCCAATGTAATTTCTGAAGCGATCATTGGCCGCCAGCGCTTCGTGACGCACATAAGTATATGCCGAGCCGTGGAAATCACGGCTCCCGGATTTCGTAATCCCACTGATCTGGACGCCGCTGTTGCCATGTTCAGCCGCGAAGTTGCTGGTCTGCACGGTCACTTCCTGTACGAAATCATTATTCAGGCTGACGATGCTGCCGCAGTTACAGCCGATGTCAATCACGCGCGAACCGTCCACACTGATGTTGTTGTTCTGCCCGCGCTGACCGTTAACAGCGTAGGCTGACGCGTCGCCAAACCCTGAGACCTGATAAGTTGAGGCGTCGGGAGCGACCACACCAGGCAGAATGCGCAGGAGTTCAAGGCTGTTGCGGCTGATGGTCGAAAGATTCTCGATCTGTGCCGCCTTGATCGTGTTTGACCGCTCGCCGGTCTCAGTCTTGATCTCTTCAACCGAACTGGCGGTAACAGTGACACTCTCACTAGGTGCACCGACCTCCATGGTGATATCCACACCCCTGGTTTCACTGGGACTGAGAATAAGATCGGTTTTGACGGCTTTTTTGAAGCTGGCTGCTTCAGCCGTCAATGTGTAACTCCCCGGCGCAAGTGAGGTGAAAGTGTAGACGCCATCACCGCTGGTTTTGGCGGTACGTTCTGCCTGGGTGCTGGTCAGGGTCAGGGTGACGGTTGCATTGGGGATGACTGCACCATTAGGGTCCTTCACCGTTCCGCGCAGCGTCGCACTGGCCGTCGACTGGGCAAAGAGGCCTGGTGCCGTGAGGAGAAGGAGCAGGAGGCTGAACAAGACTCCGAGAAATAGCCTGGAAGCCTGCCTCCGGAGGTGATGTGGCGGGAGGCACCTCAATTGGGTCATTGTTAACATGGGAATTCCTCCGTGGGTTAAGGTGGCCGCCTGGTTCGAAACTATCAGGACCGGATTGTGGCTTTTCATACAGAACCCGTTCGGGCCCGGCGGCTTGATCACGTCTGGGAACCGTCAAAACACCAGGTTATCTCCTGCAAGAGAATCACTTCATGCAGGAGAATCAGGCTGCAGTCAGACAACTACAGCGTACTCTTCACGCCTGTCCTTCAGGTTGCCCCCGGTAAAGCCGTGTATGAGAAACTGTGTCTCTTCCGAAAACAAAGAAACTGCGGCCTGATCCTGCCCGGTTACCTTAGCCTGTTAATTTTTGATAGATTGAGTTGAGCAACCCCACCAGCCCCTCTGATCCCTTAATCAGATACTGATGCCTGATTGGGAACTGGGCTTACTATCTCCCCAGCAAAGCCCGCCTGAGTAGCCTGGGATGGCTACCCACCGGTCATTGAATTTATTGATGCCGGGATCATAAGTACTTTAGGCAAGGTAAATTTTCAGTAAAGACCGGATAAAGATCAGATAAAGACCCTATGACCTTTGTGGCAGGGCAGATAAGGAACCTCGCGTGCAATTCTTTCGTCGCTGGGTGAGGGAGCAGCATTGTCCGCCTGCCAGAAAGTAACCTGTCATAACAGACGTGCCGCGATCCGTAATTGTCTTTCCACTAATAGAATTTTACTTCAGCCGGAAGAGCATATGCTGGAAGCGATGAACAAATGGCAGGTTGAGCGGCAGGAGTTCAAAGTCATACTGGAAGCGCCCGATCAGACGGATCCCGCTGAGCAGTAAGGCAAAACCGATCCCGTTTCCATTGCCACGACAGAGGTTGATTCAGGCGAGGTCGTTCTCCATGTAAGTGAAATAGCGGGGCAGCTTCGGCCCGGTGACAACCTGTCGCCGCCCCTGCCTCACTTCACAGTCTTCGCCGCGCGCTGCTTGATGACCTGATCGGCGGCCACGCCCGCCAGGATCACCGCGCCCATCACTGCGAAATTGAGCGAGGACGGGATGCCCAGCAGGTTGACCAGATTCTGCAACACCTGAAGCAGCGCCGTCCCGAGCAGGATGCCGATAATCGAGCCCTCGCCGCCGCGCAGGCTGCACCCGCCCAGCACCGCCGCCGCGATGCCGTACAGTTCGAAGAAATTCCCGTGCGAGGACGGAGACACCGAGTTGGTATAAAACGCAAAGATGATTCCGGCAATGCCAGCGAGCAGCCCTGACAGCACATAAGCGCTCGTCACCACGAGCCGCGTGTTGACGCCACAATAACGCGCGGCCTCTTCGTTGCGGCCGACGGCGAACAGGTAGCGCCCGTAGACCGAGCGGTGCAGCACGACCCACATCACCAGGCTGATGATGACCAGCAGGATGAACGGCGCCGGGATGCCGAACAGGCTCCCGTTGGCGAGGTCGCGCAGGCCTTCGAACCCGGCGGAGTTGCCGAACCCTTTGGTTTCGTCGCCGGCGATGAAGCGCGCCAGCCCGCGGTAAAACAGCAGCCCGCAGAGCGTGACGATGAACGGCTGCAATCGCACCCGTGTGATCAGCAGTCCGTGCAGCCCGCCCAGCGCCATTGTCAGGGCGAGTACGGCGATAACTGCCGCCGCCGCCGGCCAGCCCCACTGCGTCAGCATCATTGACAACAGCACGCCGAGCAGCGCGAAGACCGAGCCGACCGACAGGTCAATCCCGCTTGTGATGATGACCAGCCCCAGGCCGATGCTGAAGACGCCGTACGCCCCGATCAGGCGCGCCATATTCTGTAGATTCGCGCCGGAAAGAAAACGCGGATTGAGTACTGAAACGACGGCGCACAGGGCCACCAGCAGGATGAGGATACCCAGTTCTTTTTTCATTCAGTCAGGTCATTTGCGGCCTTTGCCGACGGCCAGCCGCATGATGTTATCTTCGCTGCATTCGCCACGTTCGAGCATGCCGGTCAGCGCGCCCTCATGCATGACGGCAACGCGGTCACTGACGCCGAGGATTTCTTCCATGTCGCTCGAAATCATCAGAATGGCTGCGCCCGCTTCGGCGAGGTTCCGCATCAGTTCGTAAATCTCGGCCTTCGCGCCGACGTCAATCCCGCGCGTCGGCTCGTCGAAGATCAGCACCTTCGGTTCGAGCAGCAGCCACTTCGCTAAAACGACCTTCTGCTGATTCCCGCCGCTCAGATTCGCCACCCGCATCTCGACGCTCGGCGCCCTGACGTTCAGCCTGCCGCAAATGCCGGCGACCGCACCGCGCTCGCGTTCGCGGGAGACGATCCCCGCCTTCGCGTAACAACTGAGCGCGGGCAGCGAGACGTTTTCGCGGATGTTCGATTCCGTGATCAGGCCGCTCCGGCGGCGGTCTTCGGGGATCAGGTAGATGCCGTGGCGGATGGCGTCCCGCGGCGACCCGACGCGCAGCGGCCGCCCGTCGAGTCGGAGATCGGGCGGCCCGCCGTCGAGCCCGAAGATCGCCTGCGCCAGTTCCGTGCGGCCCGCGCCGACGAGGCCCGCCATCCCAAGGATCTCGCCCGCGCCGATTTCGAACGAGACTTCATGGTGCGGGTAACGGCGCGTCCGCAGCCCGGAGACTTCGAAATAGCGCGGCCGGCGCCCCTCGCCGTGGTGACTGTAAAAGTGGTTGAGGTCGCGACCGACCATCATCGTCACCAGCCGGTCGTGCGTGATCTCCCCGCGCGCGAGCGTCCCCACATTGGCCCCGTCGCGCAGCACAGCCGCGCGGTCGGCCACTTCCTCAATTTCGCCGAGGCGGTGCGAAATGTAAATGATGCCGACGCCCTGCGCCCGCAGCTCCTTGACGAGCGCGAGCAGGCGCGCCGTCTCAGTCTGCGTCAGGCTCGACGTCGGCTCGTCCATAATCAGGATGCGGGCATTGAGCGAAAGCACCCTGGCGATCTCCACCATCTGTCGCTGCGCGATGGAGAGCCGGTCGAGCGGGGTGTCGGCAGGCAGCCCAAGGCCGAGTCGCTGCAGGCTGGCCTCCGTTTCCGCCATCATTCTTTTCCGGTCGAGCAGGCCCGGGAAGCCGCCGCGCCTCAGTTCGCGGCCGAGAAAGACGTTCCCGGCAATGTCCAGATTGTCGAGGACATTCAGTTCCTGATGAATGAAGCCGATGCCGAGCCGGATCGCTTCGGCCGCCGACCTGATGACCACCGGGTGGCCGTCCACCCGCAAGCTGCCGGCGTCAGGCTGGTACACGCCGCCGATGATTTTCATCAGCGTGGATTTGCCGGCGCCATTTTCGCCCACGAGCGCCACCACCTCGCCCGCGCCGATCTCGAGGTCAACGCCCTTGAGCGCATGAACGCCGGGGAAGCGCTTCTCAATGCCGCTCATTTGCAGGACGGGTGGGTTCATTTGTTATCTGAACGAAGAAGGAATGAGGGTGTGGCAGAAACACCCCTGCGAAGCCCGGGCGAGCCCCTTTCAGGCCCGCCCGCGAAGCTGGTTGATCTTTTTGGCAAAGTCATCAACGTTATCGCGCCGGATGATGAGCGTCGGGATGAAGTGTTGTTTGTTCGCCGGGAGGACTGACTTGTCGCCGCCGAGTACCTTCGCCATCATCTGAATTGCCTGATAGCCGAATTCGAATGGCTGTTGCACGACAGTGGCCACGATGGCGCCGTCTTTCACGCCGGCCAGCGTCTCGTCCTCCTCGTCAAAGCAGATGATCTTCACCTGCCCGGTTTTGCCCGCCTCCTTCACGGCATTCAGAATGGCCGGGCCGTTATAGCTCCACAGCCCGACCAGGGCCTTGACGTCCGGGTACTTCACCAGCGTGTCGGCGGCGTTCGATTTGGCCCGGACGCGGTCGGTATCGTCCGTGCGCAGGTCAATGATCTCGACCTTCGACCCCTGCAACGCCTCCTTGATGCCCTGATAGCGCTCCTGCGCGTTGCGCGCGTCGCTCTTGCCGACAAACACCATGATCCGGCCGCCGTCAGGCAGCGCCTCTTTGATCAACTGCCCGGCCTGCCTGCCCGCCGCCACGTTGTCGGTGCCGACGTAACAGGCGCGGTCGCTGCCCGGGGCGTCACTGTCCTGCGTAAAAACGAGCGCCTGACGCGCGGCGTCGTTGATCAACTGAGTCTGGTTGGCCGGGTCCACGGGCGAGATGGCGATGCCATCCACGCCCCTGGCCAGCAGGTCGTCAATGATGCGTTTCTGCTCGGCGGCGGTGCCGTCAGACGGGATTCTGAATTCGACTGTGACGTCACTCAGTTCCGCGTCGGCCTTCTCACAGCCCTTGCGCGCAATCGTCCAGAAGTCCGCGGCGTTGTTGGTGACAAAGGCGAGTTTCCTGCCCGAAGCGCCTTTCTGTGAACACGAGACGCTCAACAGCAGGCAGGCAGTAACAGCGATAACGCTCAGAGTGGTTTTCATTCGTCTCCCTCCGGTTCATTTTTCCAGTTGAAGTATTACGCTTCGAGGTAACCCCGTGGGTGCGCCAGCCGCCATTCCCAGGCCGTGCGGATGATGTCGTCGAGCAGCGGGCGGCGCGGCTGCCAGGCGAGTACCGCACGCGCCATCGCGGCATCGGCCACCAGGTGTGACGGGTCGCCGGGGCGGCGCGGCTCCATCCGGATTTCGATCTGCTCCCCCGTCACGCGGCGCGCCGACTCAATGACTTCGAGTACGGAATACCCCTGCCCGTTGCCGAGATTGAGGCACTCCGACTCGGCGCCCGAACGCAGGCGGCGCAGCGCGAGCGCGTGGGCGGCGGCCAGATCCGCGACGTGGATGTAATCGCGCACCGCAGTCCCGTCCCGGGTCGCGTAGTCGTCGCCGAAAACCGGGACGTGCGGGAGTTTCCTCTGTGCGGCCGCGAGTACGTTCGGGATGAGGTGCGTCTCCGGCTCGTGATGCTCGCCGCGGTGCGCAGTCGCGCCCGCCGCGTTGAAGTAACGCAACGCAACAAACTTCATCCCGTACGCCGCGTCGTAACTTTCCAGAATCCGCTCCATCATCAGCTTCGACCAGCCGTAAGGACTGGTCGGCTGCTGCGGATGAGTTTCATCAATCGGGGTGCGCTGCGGTTCGCCGTAAGTCGCGCAGGTCGAGGAGAAGACCACTTGGCGTACGCCCGCCGACAGCAGCGCGTTCAGGAGTCTCACCCCCTGGGCGACGTTGTTCTCGAAGTACCGCGCCGGTTCGGCCACCGATTCGCCGACGTAGGCGAAGGCGGCGAAGTGAACGCACGCTTCGATGGGGTGTGACTGCGTAATGCCTTCGACCAGCCCGGTGTCCCCGATGTCGCCCTCGTAAAACGGGATCTCGGCAGCGACCGCGGCGCGATGCCCGCGCGAAAGGTTGTCGAGAACGACCACCTCCTCACGCTGCTCACGTAATAGTTCGACGGTGACGCTGCCAATGTAACCCGCGCCCCCTGTCACCAGAATTGCCATTTCTATCCTTATTCGGTCAGCAGGGTCGGGCGAGAGACTATCGCCGCATCCCCCTCCCCTTTAAACGAGCGTTCTCTTTAACTGCAACTGACCGAACGCCGCGCTCCCCGGTGACGAGCCGGAGAAGACGTATGGACGGTGACCGGTCACCCCGGCATATTTTTCGGCCACTCGCCGCACGGCAGCATCCGCGCCGCGCCGCCCGAGTACGGCGACAGTCCCGCCGCTGCCGCCGCCTGTGATCTTCGCGCCGTACAGTCCGCCGGCTGCGCCTTCGGCCCTCACCAGCCGGACGAGCCGGTCGGTGCCTTCGGAGCCGAGGCCGCAGGCCGAATAGCTCGCGTGTGATTGATACATCAGCTCGCCCAGCAGCTGATTGCGACGTTCACCCGCCCCGGTGCCGAGCAGTTCGGCGAACGACTGAACGCGGAAATGCTCATAAACAGGGTGCGCCGTCGGGACAAGCACCGTATAACTCCGCCCCGGATCAACGCGCGTCACCGCGTCCGTTGTCCCAGCGTAGCGTGCCAGAAACTCGCCGCCCTCCATTTGCTTCGGCAGTCGCGCGGCGAACGTCTGCTCGAATTCCGAGGGCGTCACGTTCGCCAGAAAGCCGTCCCAGACCGGGTCATCAACGCTCACCACCTCGCCGTCTGCGCGACGTGACGCCGTCAGGCTGGCCAGCTCGGCAATAATCCGATAGCCCATAAAGGCGCCTGTCCGCACCGAGCCGTAATCCCCCCCGCCGACCGAATGGCGCACGCCCGAATCAATCCCCCACACGGCCAGGTCTTCCGGCAGTGCGACCGTCCCCCGCGATTCAGCGGGCTGGCACAGGAGCGCCAGCAGCCGGTTCTCTTCGCCGCCGACCGACGTCATCTGATCCATCACGCCGCACGGGGCGCCGACGACCAGGTTCTCGACCTTCTGGCAGAGCAGCGCCATCTCGCGCGGGGCGATTTCAATCCCGAACGCGGCCGCCACCGCCGACATCACCGCGACTTCGATTGCCGCCGAAGAGCTGACGCCTTTGCCTTCCGGCACCTGCGAAGAGATCAGGATGCGTGCGCCCCGCCCGAACCCGACGCCCCGCTCGCGCATCAGCACCAGAAAGGCGCCCGCCGCATACGCCGCCCAGAGCCGCGCCGCGTCCCGCCGGAAATAACTGCGGGCGGCGGCGTAATCAACCGCCCCGCTGCCGGTCTCGAAATCGGCGAGCGGCATTTCAAACCTGGTTTCCCGCCCGGCATCGTGCGTGAGGCTGACGATTGTAATCTTTCGTTCGCCGTCGGTTTGCAGCGCGGCAAAAGTCGCTTCCCGAATCGGCCACTGCAGGACGAGCGAGCCGGAGTAATCCGCGATCCCGCCCATCACGTCCAGGCGACCCGGCGCGCGCGTGACGATCAGTTCAGACCGGCCATCGAATAAATCATGGGCCTCCGGTGAAGGGTGCGCGTCGAGCGAGTTGAGCGTCGCAATGAAAGCCGCGACGTCAGGCAGTCCGCGCGCGTCGCCGCGGACGATTCGATACTCTGAAGGAATGTTATGCGGCATCACTCAACAATCCGCGTGCCCGCAGTGCGCGCTGCAACGGCGGTTCGATTTCAGCGCGGATCCGCTCATTCGCGTACCCGGCCCACGCGACATCGGCCTCCGCATCAAGCGGCGCACGCAGGGGCCCTCCGCGCTCGTCCGTAACGATCACGCCGAGTTCACGCGCGATCAGCTCCGTACACACGTCGTACGGGTGGCAGCAGATGCCCAGGCTGAGTCCGCGCTCGCGGAGCAGTGGCTCCATCAGCGGGCGCAGGTCGGCGATGAACCGGTCGTGCCCGGCGATCAGTTCGTAAAGCTGCCCGCCGCTCGACAGGTACTGGTCTTCAAAACAATGCGCCTTGCCGTGTGCGACGTCGCCGAGCGCACTGCGCACGACCTCTTCATCAATCGCCGCGAGGACTTCACGCGCGCCGGGGAAGAATCGTGCCAGGCCGGCAAAGCCGTGACGGATACTTGCCGCCCTGGACGGTCGCAGCGGCAGTGAGGCGCGTTCGCCGCTCAGGCGGTTGAACCGCTCCGCCCGGGCGCCCCCACCGCGCACCGCCCAGAGCGAGTCGCAGAGGTGCTGCTTGACCAGCGGGATCTCTGTCTGGACGGCCAGCACGATGTCACGCAGGTCTGTTTCGGCGCCCCGGTCCGGGGCGACCCCGGTCAGCACCCACGCGCTGCGTTTCTGATACATCAGCCCGCGCGTGCCATCAATCGGGTCAACGATCACGCGCCACACCGCGTCTTCCTCTGAAGAGCCACGCGGCAGGACGATGCGCCCGCCGGGCAACCCTTCGCCGACGAGGACGAGCGGCGCGAGCGGCGCGATTTCACGCTCGAACAGTGAGATCAACAACTCTTCGCTGACGCGGTCGACGGCGTAAATCGTGTCGCCGGCCGAATCGTCGTCGTCCACGCGCGCCAGATCTTCAAGCGCAGCTCTCTCGCAGGCCGCGACCACGGCATCGCGCACGCATTCATGCAGGCGGCGCAATGGTTCAAGCAGCGGCATCACGTCGGGGGCCGGCGAGAAATCGCTACTGCCGCCTGATGGTCCGTTCACCCTGCCTCCTCCCGCTTCGCCTGTTTGTAGTGGGTGTCCGGTTGCGCGCGTAATTCGGCCGCCTTCTCTTCCGGCGCCGTGTCGGAGAGGAAATTGCCGCCGCCGATTTCAGGCCCGGCGAGGTATTTCAGCAGGTTCGGCTTGCGCAGCGGCGGGTGGAATTCGATGTGGAAGTGAAAGCCGAGGTAATCGCCGCCGTCGGTCGGGGCCTGATGCAGCGTCATCACATATGGGAACGGCATCCGCCAGAGGTTGTCGTACCGCACCAGCAGCTGTTTGAGCGCGGCGGCGAAATCATGCAATTCCGCATCGGTGAACGTGGCGAGGCTCGCATGCGTCTGCTTCGGCGCGACGTAGCATTCATAGGCGTAGCGGGCGAAGTACGGCAGGAAGGCCACCGCCGACTCATTCTCGAAGATGATCCGCCGGCCGTCGGCGCGCTCGGCGGCCAGGATGTCCTGAAAGAGTACGCGCCCCGTTTCGGCCAGATGACGTTCGGAGACGCAGGCCTCGGTCTCGATGGTTTTGAAGACGAAGTTGGTGGCGTAAATCTGGCAATGCGGGTGCGGATTGGACACGCCGACGGCCTCACCTTTGTTCTCGAAAATCAGCACGTGGTTGACCAGCGGGTGGCCGCCCAGTTCGACATACTGCTCGCGCCAGACGCGCAGCAGCCCGGCGATCTCGCCCACTTCAAGTTCGGCCAGCGTGACGCCGTGATTCGGGCTGTAACAGACGACACGCGCGATGCCGGCGGCGGGCCGGTCACGGTAAATGCCCGTCGGCGGCGTTAACTCCTGCGGCGCGTCGAATCCGACGCACGGATGATCGTTATCAAAAACGAAGGTCGTGGTGTAAGCCTCGTTGCGCGCGCCGCTGACGCGCGCATTACCGGGGCACAGGTAACAGTCGGGCAGATAAGCGGGCAGGGCCGCTTCCTCGTGCCGAACCGTCTCGCCGTTCCAGGGGCGGTTCTGGCGATGCGCCGCGACAATGACCCATTCTTCGCGCAGGGGGTGCCACCGCTCTTCCCAAACCATAGCCTCGCTGCTCCTTAATTACGGGCGGGGATTATTCAATCACAGGCGATGCTCATTTATTCCTAAAATGAGCATCGAGTCAAGACCAGATGTTCAGGGATTCGGGCCCCGAGGATTCAACGAGAGTGATTGAAGTGCCCCTCAGACCTTCTGGACCTTGATGCCCCGGGTTGTGAAGGGGGCAAGCGCAGCTCTGGTTGCGCCTTTGTCAGTGATGAGAAGATCAATATCCCTGGTCGGCCAGATGAGGGTGGTGCCCGTCACCCCCAGTTTCCGGTGATCGGCGACGGCGACGCGCATGCGGGCCTGTCGCATCATCTGGCGGTGTATCGCCGCCTGGTCGGGGTAGTTCGTCGTCAGGCCGTGTTCCGGGTGAATGCCGTCGACGCCGACGAAGATTTTATCCACGAACATCTCACTCACGCTCTGGATAGCCGCCGCGCCGACCAGCGCGAACCAGTCGGGGCTGAGGAACCCGCCCGACATAAAAATCTTCAGGTCGCTGCGGTGGCTTAACTCCATGGCGATATTCACCGCGTTGGTGACGACGGTGATGTTCTTGCGATGGCGGATGCTGCGGGCGACCTGGGTCGTCGTCGTGCCCGCGCCGATGCCGACGATCTCGCCGTCGGCGATCATCTCCGCCGCCGCCAGCCCGATCCGGCGCTTTTCCGCGGCGCACTGCTGCTCCTGTTCGCCGAAGGATGAGACGTGGCGGAAAGGTTCATAGAGCGCCGGCTCGACTGACACCGCGCCGCCGTGCATGCGGCGCAGCAGCCCCTGATGTTCGAGGTCGCGCAGATCGCGCCTGATGGTCGAAGCCGACACCCCGAATTCCCTGGCCATCTGTTCGACCGTAATCTCGCCCGAACGAAGTAACTCTCTCAAAATCCCCTGAGCTCTTCTATCGTCAACGGAAAGTTCCTGCTCCATCAGCCCCTCTTGAATGTCGAAAGAAAATGACCGGAATCATGCCGCAGGAAGAAATGCCTCTGCGCCTGATGGTCTGTCAGAGGTGGGCGGATGGCCGGGCGAGTGCTTCACGCCCGGGGCACTGGTCCGGCGACGACCTGATCAGGATCGCGCTGCGGCGGCAGCGCCCGGGGAGGGGTGAATGGCATCCTGCCTCTCAGTGCAGATCACTCGCCATTCACCGCTTCGCCAGCCGTCGCACGTCAGAACAGACTGACCGTTGCCACTCACTTCGCCCACTGTTCGCGGATCATATCATACCGAACAGGGAACGACCTTGCGCACCCTGGGAGTGCCGGCAAATCATCTGCTGCCGACGGGGCGTGAGACCATCGGCTGAGACCGCGCGGCAGCCCCCCACGCATAATAGCCGCGGAGACTGATGCCCGGGCGCCGGATGAAGTGCGATGACAGTGAAAGTCTCCGCCCCACACGCTCGATAAACTACAACGATGGACGATTATTGAGTACTTCCTGAATCAGGGAGTTCGTCTGCTCAAGCTCTGCGCCGACCAGCTCCAGCCGCGGCGGTCGCACGCGGGCGCTCCCCATCCCGACCGCCTGCTGTACCAGTTTGATCAGCTGCACGAACTTCGGCACGGTGTCCAGCCGCAGCAGCGGCAGGAACCAGTGATAGAGCTTGAGCGCCCTCTCCAGCTCACCCCGCGCGGCGTAATTGAAGAGGTCAACTGACTCTTTCGGCAGCGCATTGACCAGCCCGGCGACCCAGCCGACCGCGCCGACCGGGATGGCCTCGACAATCGCGTCGTCCACGCCGACGAAGACATCCAGCCGGCCGCCCACCAGAGTTCTGATCGCCGCCACGCGGCGCACGTCGGCGCTCGACTCCTTGACCGCCTGGAAATTCTCGAACTCTTCCGCCAGCTCCCGAATCTGTTCGGGCAGGAAGTCAGTGCCGTAGGCGACAGGATTGTTATAGAGCATGCAGGAGAGTTTCGTGGCCTTGAAGACGGCCGCGACGTGGGCCTTCATCTCGCGCCAGTCGCCTTTGTAAACGTACGGCGGCAGCACCATCAACCCCCGGCATCCTTTGCCGGCGGCCGTTTTGGCCTGCTCGACCGCCTCTGCGGTGCTGAGCGCGGAGATCGCCGCCACGACCGGCACGCGGTCGCCGACGGCCCCCACCACGGTCGCCCACAGCGCGCCCCGTTCTTCAAACGTCAGCGTGTTGCCTTCGCCCAGGCTCCCCGGCGTAACGATGCCGGTGCAGCCGTTGTCCACGAGCCAGCTGACGTGTCTGGCCACAAATTCGTGGTCAATGCTCAGGTCCTCCCTGAAGCCGGTAGTGATTGCGGGCATCACGCCCTGCCATTTCATTGCCATGGTTTTCATCCTCGGTGAATAGTCGTGTTGATTATTGCCGTTGCCCGGCAGTGAGATGGGCGCCCCGGATCAGGCTGCCGACCCTGACGGGGAAGACCGGCGGGCGCACCGATTCCGGCTGCCAGCCGAACAGGAACTCTATCGCCACGCCGCAAACACGCCCCTGACACGGTCCCATGCCGCAACGCGTGTGCAGTTTGGCGGCGCGCCACGCGGTCTGCTTACCCAGCCGCGCAAGGCTCACGTCTTCGCAGCGGCAGATGATCGTGTCGGGCTCGGGCAGGCTCTTCAACTCTTCGCGCAGGGCGAAGGTGCGGTTGAGCAGTTCGGCGAACCGCCCGAGCCGGCGGCGTTCGGCAAAGAGCGCCCGCGCCTCTTCCTGCCTGCCGGTCGCGGCGAGACCGGCGATCCGGCCCTCGACGAGCGAGAGTTCCAGGCCGCCGATGCCCGTAGGTTCTCCGGCGCAGTAAATGTCCGCGACGGTCGTCTGCTGATACTCGTTCACCCGCACGACGCCGTCGAGCAGCCCGCAGCCCAGGAAGACGGCCAGTTCGACGTTGGGCACCAGGTGAAAGCCGCAGGCCAGATAATCGCAGGCCACGTCCCAGGTCTTACGGCCGCGGCGGAGACTGACGCTCCGCAGTTGCCCGTCGCCGTTCGCCGCCACGGGCCAGCAGCCCGGGAGGTGAGGGACGCCGGCCAGTTCGCGCCGCAGCCTGAGCGCCTGAACGATCTTGCCCGGCGTGCGCCATAAACCCAGGCCGAACGAGAGCAGCCGGCCCGGCGGCGCCTGCTCGGCGATCAACAACACCTCAGCGCCGCGCCTGCGCAGGTAAGCCGCGACGGCCAGGAGCAGCGGCCCGGTGCCGGCGACAACGACCTTCCGGCCCTCAATCGGCAACCCCGATTTGACGAGCGCCTGCAACCCGCCCGCGCCCGCGACGCCCGGCAGCGTCCAGCCGGGGAACGGCAGAAAGCGTTCGCGCGCGCCCGTCGCCAGAACCAGTTTGCGATAGCCGAGTTCGATCACCCCGTCTGTCGTTTCGGCCAGCAACAGCCCCTTTTCGGGCTGATCGTAAACGCGGGCGCCGCTCACGAATTCGACCCGCGCCGCGTGGGCGCGCCCGAGCCAGAGGGCGGCCTCGGGCGTACTCGGTTTGTGCTGCTCGCCGCGCCAGATCTGACCGCCGAGGCCGGGGTTGTCGTCCACGATGGCCGCGCGCGCGCCGCCCTGCCTGGCGCAGACGGCCGCCGCCAGTCCCGCCGGGCCGCCGCCGACCACCAGCACGTCGTAATTGTGACGAGGGCTATTCATCAGTTCGCACGTCCATCCCGTCGCGGCAGAGGATCTGACAACTGCGCGCATGCGCGTGCCCGTTGATCGTCACGCGACATTCAAAACAGATCCCCATCCCGCACACCGGCGCCCGCGGTTCGCCCGTCACCGACCGGCGGAAAGCCGGCGCGCCCGAGACGGCCACTGCGGCCGAGACTGTACTGCCTTCCGGCATGGTGACGGCACGGCCGTTGACCGACAGCGAGACAGTTTCAGGCATGGATTACCTCCTGATGCGTGCGGCTCGGCAGGTAAGGCTCGACGGGGATCTCCGGGGGGCGGTCGAGCAGTTGATCCACGAGCAGCTTTGCCGTGCCCGTTGAGGTGGTAATACCCAAGCCCTCATGTCCTGTCGCAAGGTAGAGCCGGTCAAAGCCCGGGCAGGGGCCGACGAGCGGCAGTTTGTCGGGCGTCGCGGCGCGGAACCCCGTCCACGTGCGGATGGCCGAGAGCCGCGTGATGCCGGGCATGTATTCTTCGGCGCGCGCGAGCATCCGGCTGAGCATTGCGGCTTCGACTTTCGTATCATCCACGCCGTACTGCCGCGATGAACCGATCAGCACCTGGCCCGTCCGGCGGGGCTGGACGTTGAAGGCGACCGAATCGGAGTTGATCGAATGCGCGCTCTTGAGGTAACCCAGTTCGACCAGTTGATGCCGCACGAAGCCGGGGTAGCGGTCGGTAATCAGCAGGTGGCCTTTGCGCTTCTGCACCTCAATGCCGGCCGTGAGCAGCGGAGCCCAGCTCCCTGTTGCGTTGACTGTCACGCCCGCGGCGATGAACGTGCCGTCGTCCAGCCTGACACCTTCGTCGCTCAGGGCGACGGCTGAGTGTCCCTGATGCAATTGCGCCCCGAGCGCCTGCGCCCGTTCGAGGAAGTACCGCGCGGCGCAGGGCGGATAGACCACTCCGTCGCCGGGGACCAGCAGGCCGCCGGCCAGGCCCGGTCGCAGGTTCGGCTCGGCCCGCACGAGCGCTTCGGCGTCGAGAATCTCGGCCGCGACGCCGCGCCCCTGGTAAAAGGCCGCCTTGCGCCGCACCTCGTCCATCTCCTCTTCATCGGCGGCAACCCAGATCGTCCCGCACTCCTCGTACTCGACTTCGCCGGGCAGTTCCGGCGCGACCTCCTGCCAGAGCCGTTGCGAATAGTGCGTCAGCGCGAATTGCGCCTCGGAATCGTCCATCACGACGATGTGCCCCATCCCCGCTGCCGTCGCGCCGCCGCCGACCACGCCACACTCAATGACCACGACGCGCAGGCCTGCGCGCGCGGCTTCGAGGGCGCAGGCCGCGCCGACAATGCCGCCGCCCACAATGACCAGATCAGGGACGCTCCGGGTCATCGGCGGATTCCATAGCAGAAGGGGTCTCGCTCATCGAGAATCAGGTCGGCCTCGGCGTTGACGTAAGCGGAGCCGCGAATCGTCGGATAAATCCTGTCGCCGTCCGCCCGGACGGTGCCTTCAAAGAGGCTGCCGACGATGCTCTCCTGCCGCCAGACCCGCCCTTCCGGCAGTTTGCCGTCGGCATAGAGGCAGGCCAGCTTGGCGCTCGTGCCCGTGCCGCACGGCGAGCGGTCGTAGGCCTTGCCCGGGCAGAGTACGAAGTTCCGGCTGTTGACGCCGTCGAGATGCGAGGGCGCGAACAGTTCGATGTGGTCAATCTCCCGCCCGTCGGCGCCGGTGATCCCCTGGCGCCTGAGCGCCTGACGGATCCGCCAGGTGAAATCGGTGAGCGCCTCCAGGTTTTCGAGTGTGAGCTGGTGCCCGTTGCCGTTGACGAGGAAGAACCAGTTGCCGCCCCAGGCGATGTCGCCTGTGACCGGGCCGTGGCCGGGCACGTCTACGGCGACGTTCGCGGCCAGTCGGTAACTTGGCACGTTGGCCACGCTGACGTGATCGCCTTCCTCGAGCGTCGCCTCGACCGTGCCGACGGGAGTTTCAATGCGGTGCGTGCCGGGGGCGATCCGGCCCAGATAAGCCAGCGTGACCATCAGCCCGATCGTGCCGTGGCCGCACATGCCCAGGTAGCCGACGTTGTTGAAGAAGATCACGCCCGCCGAACACGCGGGGTCGGTCTGCTCACACAGCAGTGCGCCCACGATGGCGTCATTGCCACGCGGCTCATTCACTACCGCCGAGCGAAAATGATCGTATTCCGCCCTGAACCGCTCCAGGCGTTCCGCCAGGGGGCCGCCGCCAAGGTCGGGCCCGCCACCGACCACGACGCGGGTCGGTTCGCCGCCCGTGTGCGAATCAATCACTTTCACCCGCCTCATCTTCCGATCTTCCATGCAATCCTTTTCTCCCAGTGCCAGCTGTTCCCGGTCGCCGTGAGCGGGGCCGGAACATTTTCTCAATCTGCCGTATGCCGTGAGTCAGCAGTAAAACAGACGCCCCGGTAAGGAGTCTTGAATCTCAGTAAGCCTGCTTGAACGCGATTAGTATTGAAGCCACCCACGGCGGTGGTCAGGACCGCCTTATAATTCCGATCCCCTGCGCCGGGTCGCCCCTCAATCGCTCGAACGTCAGGAGTCGCGGAGAGATTCACGATATTGAGAAGGTGCAGCGCCGATGGCGCGCTTGAACGTCCTCGTGAAATGGCTCTGATCGCAGAAGCCCGCCGCCAGGGCGATGTCCACAATCGGTCTGGCGGACGCGGCCAGCTCGTGACAGGCATATTCGATGCGCAGCCTGCGCACGTAATCCCCGATGGTACACTCGTAGGTCTTGTGGAACGTCTGGGCCAGGTGGACCGGGTGGACGCCGACATTCCGGGCGACCTCGGCCAGCGTGAGGTTTTCGGTGAAGCGCGCGTGGAGCAGTTCTCTGGCCTGCTGCAGCCAGCGCGGCGGGCTGTGCCGCTCCGGCGCGGGGCTCCGGCGCACGGTCTCGCCCAGCATCTCCATCATCAGGCCTTCGATAATGAGCGGTGAGGCGCTGTCGAGCTGGGCGAACTCTCTGTACAATTTGCGCGCCAGCAGTTCGAAGACGCCGCCGCGAAAGTCAGCGGAATTGTCCGCGACGGCCAGTTGTTTCCGGATCTGAGCCAGCCAGCCGGGCTCCATCTCGATGATGAACGAGCGCCCGCCCGCGTCATGGAAATGTTCGGCGTGCAGTTCTCCGGGCGGGTGAAACAAAAGGGCCGAAGATTTGCACTCCCGCATCCTGCCCCCGTATGTCTCCGTGTAATTGCCCGCCATCACGAAGCAGAAGAGCGCCCGTTTGTGGGTGTGTTTCGGGGTCCGGAACCCCGGCGGGTAGACGCGCTCTGAGAGTTCGAAGCCCCCGACCTTGCGGCTGCGCAAAGCCTCACCATAGTAACTCCCGGGAGCCAGTTGCGTGGACATGGTGGCTTCTCCTTTTGTTTCCCCCGAATGTCCTCCGGAGGGAGGTCAGGTTGCAGTCACGACTTCCGACCGATGCCAACGAGAACAGGCATTGAAAAAGGTACGCTGCCTTGTCAGGTGAGGATTGTATACAATATGCTCTGTGCGGCCGTCAAGCAAATCTCAGGATAAAAAGAACCCAAATCACGCAGCGTTGCTGCTCATTTATGCCTGTTTCAATCACCGGGGAGATAAACTTCACGCGGCGCCGGCAGGCAGCCCCCTTGGCCGACTCCGGAAGAAACGGGGAGCGGTGACGGGTTTTCCCGAACCTCAGGCGCAGGCAGATCGCACAGCCCCGGCCACACGGCCCGAAGTGTGAGGACGTGCGCCTGGCCGAGTAGAGGATGCCCGAATCCGGCCGGCTCTTTATAACTGAAGCGGCGATGATGAACCCGGATCGCACTGCCGTATCTGGCAAAGCTCCCCGCCGCTGCAAAAAGACGCCCGCCACCCGCGCCTCTGGCAAATATCCCCTAAGCCGATTCAAACGGTCTTACTGACATACAAGACGCATCACTTCATTCAGGTACTAACTTAAGACACATAATTTTCCCGGCAGTAATGACGGGATTCTCCGGGATGCGGCGGCGCCGGCCTTCGCCCCGGCATCCATCATTCGCCGCCCGAACTGCACTCGCGAAGTCCCGGGGAGGCGATTCGTGCAACGGCTACTGGCAGCCAGTGAACTGGCAATAAACCGGAGGACGTAATGAAACTACAGACGCTACCCAGGCTGATCGGTCCGGCCCTCGTGCATGCCGCCTTCATCATGGCGCTGGCGATCACCGGCGCGGCCCAGATTACGACGACCGGAATTCGAGGGATCGTCCGCGATCCGAACGGCGCCGCGGTCCCGAATGCCACGATCAAGGTGACAGACAACGCCACCGGGGTCGAGCAGACCACCGTCTCTTCCAGCGACGGCGGGTTCCTCTTCCCCACCCTGCAATTTGGCACCTACAAGCTCACCGTGACGGGCACCGGCTTTCAGACCGCCGTCATTACTTCCGTCGTCGTCGAGTCGGGGCGCACCACCGACGTGTCAGTTGAGTTGCAGGTCGGCGCCACCTCGGAACTGGTCCAGGTGGCGGCGAGCGCCGAGCAACTCAACACCACCACGACCGAGGTCGGCGGCACGATCAACAACAAGCTCGTCCAGAACCTGCCCTACAACGGCCGCGACGGTCTCAACTTCGCCACGCTGATCGCGGGCAATATGCGAAGCACCAGCGACCGCAACAGCACCTTCAACGGCTTGCCCAATGCCTCGCTCAACATCACGGTTGACGGGATGAACAACAACTCCCAGCGCTTCAAGAGCGGCGGCACGAGCTTCTTCGGCTTCGCCCCGGCGCGCATTGACGCCATTGAGGAGGTGAGCGTTTCAACCACTGGCCTGGGCGCGGATGCGGGCGGCGAAGGGGCCATGCAGATTCGCCTGACGACCAGGCGCGGCACCGACCAGTATCACGGCAAGGTACTCTATCAGGGACAAAACGAAGCGCTCAACGCCAACTCATGGTTCCGCAACTATCAAGGACTGCCGCGCAACAAGTCGCGCAATCACAACGCGGTCGGCTCCATCGGCGGGCCGCTGCTCCCATTCCTTAAGCCCCTCAGGAACAAGCTGTTTTTCTTCGCTTACTATGAGGCGCAACCGGCGCCCAGCACTTCGACCTTTACACAAGCCGTCCTGACCCCCGCCGCGCAGCAGGGCAACTTTACTTATCTTGAATTCGTCAATGGGGTGGCTACCGGGAACAAGCGGACGGTGAATGTGCTGGATATAGCGAGAGCTAATGGGCACACCAGCACCGTTGATCCGACCATCACGGGCATCCTGAGTAAGATCAATAGTTCGCAAGCCGGAGCTGACAGGTTTGTGCCGATTTCGGGTGTCGCTCCCGAATTCATGCAGAACATGCAATGGGATCAGGCTCTCAATACCATGCAGTCATATCCGACTGCGCGCGTGGATTTCCAAATCACCTCGACGGTCGCCTGGCATGGCACCTGGAACCTGCGGAGCAGCGATTTCACCAGCGGCACGGCGGTCTATCCCAACAGCCCCTACGATTTCGTCGGCCCCGCTGGCACCAATATTCACTCCTCGGCCACGCCCTACGTCGCGACCAACTCGGTGGACTGGACGATCAAGCCGAACATGATCAACAACGCGACCTTCGGCGTGCAGGGCAACGGCGAGTATTTCTTCATTGACGCCGACCCGAAGCGCTTTGCCGAACAGGGCAACCGCATTATCAACCCTCCAACTAACGCGGCGGGAACGCCGTTGATTGAGGCCTATATCCCAAACGTGGCGACGGACGTGCGCAATAACCCTGTCTATCAGTTCACTGACAACCTGAGCTGGGTCAGGGGGCGACACACGATGACCTTTGGCGGCACTCTGCTCCACACGAGCTTCTACTCACATTCCTGGGCTACGGCCGGCGTGCCGCAATACAACCTCGGAGTGGTGGCGAGCGATCCGATGAATAACATTATTCGGAACGCGCTGACCAACGTCAGCACCACTAATAACGACATCACCAACGCGCTCAATCTCTATGCGCTCCTGACGGGCCGCATCACGAGCGTGACGGTGAGTACGAATGCGGACGAGAAGACGAAGAAATACGCCCCGTTTACAGAAAGCATGCAACGCTATGCCTTCACTACTTTCGGCCTCTATGCGCAGGACAGTTTCCGCATCCGCCCGTCGCTGACGCTCAACTTCGGGCTGCGCTGGCAATTCGACGGCGACATCCACAGCGGCAACGAACTGCTCTCGCAACCCTCGGGGTCGAGCTTCTACGGGCCTTCGACGGGGCTGTTCCAGCCGGGCGTGCTGAACGGCAATCAGAACCCGACCTTCGATCTGGTGGTTCACCCCTACAAACGGGACTACATCAACCCGGCGCCGAATTTCGGCTTCGCGTGGAACCCTGCGGGCGACCGGGGGGGCTGGTTAGGGAAGTTGATCGGAGATCGCAAGACGGTCCTGCGCGGCGCTTACTCGATCACCTACTACAACGAGGGACTGAACTCGATTTCCAACTCGCTGTCGGGAGGTCAGGGCTTCCGGCAGAGCGGGACGCTGGCCAACACCGTCAATTTCCCGGTCGGCACGCTTGAGCTGCGCCAGCCGACGCCGGCGTTCCCGGTGCTGATTCCGGCAACTTTCGGCTTCCCCATCGCGCAGAGTTCATTCTCGGCGCCCGTGGGCGGCAACTATATCAATCCCGATCTGGTCTCGCCGTATGTGCAGAACTGGAGCCTGGGGATTCAGCGCCAGCTCACCAATAACATCACCCTCGAAGTGCGCTACGTGGGGAACAAATCCACGCACATGTGGCACCGCCAGAATATTCAGGAGGTCAACATCTTTGAGAACGGTTTCCTCGCTGAATTCATCCAGGCGAAGAAGAATCTCGACATCAACATCGCCAATGGCAAAGGCCAGACCTTCGCCAATAACAATCTGCCCGGCCAGGCGGCGCTGCCTGTTTTCCAAGCGGCCTTCGGGGCGCTGGGCAGTCAGCCAGCGCTTGCTGCTGGCCAGGGCTTCGGAAATGCGACCTTCATTCAGAACCTGAACCAGGGCACGGCGGGCACGCTGGCTAACTCGCTGTCCACAGCCGCCGCGAACTACTGCCGCCTGGTGGGCAACAAAGTCCCGCGTTGCGTCACCGCCGGATTCAACGTGCCGGGGGCATTCCCGATCAACTTCTTCCAGCCCAATCCGTACCTGAGCAGCATGAACTATCAGGACTCGAACGGCGACAACAACTACAACGCGCTCCAGGTTGACCTGCAGCATCGGTTCAATCGGGGATTGTCGCTCGGCGCCAACTATGTCTGGGCGCACGCGATGGGCGACGTTCTGAACGAGACGGATCAGGCCGCGGGGTTTACCTGGGTCACCCTCCGTGACGCGCGGCTCAGCTATGGGCCGTCGCCGTTTGACCGAAGACATACCTTCAACGCGTATTGGACTTACGATCTGCCGTTCGGCAAGGGGCAGAGATTCTTGTCCAATAACGCGCTGCTGGATCGGATCGTCGGCGGCTGGACGCTCGGCGGGCGCGAGACCATCGCTTCCGGAAATCCGCTGCTCCTCAACGGCGGACGCAACACGGTCAACAATCTCTCGCAATCGGGCGTGGTTTTCGGAAACGGCTTCACGCCAGAACAGTTGCAGAAGGCTTTGAGTCAGGTGAAGGGTGGATTTTCGACCACCGCGCTCATCTCCAACGTTGCCAGCATTGCGACGATTACCACCGGCACATCACCGACGAGTCAGGTCAATCCCGCGCTCTACGCTCCGGCCTCGACGCCGGGGCAGTTCGGGGCCTTCGTCTACATCCGCAACAACAACCTCTACATTCTGGACATGAGCGTCAACAAGGACATCCGCATCACGGAGCGGTGGCGGATGACCTTGAGGCTGGTAGCGCTCAACTTCCTGAATCACCCGTTCTTTGACATCGGGAATTCCAGCCCGACCTCGACGCAGTTCGGTCAGATCACCGGAGCGAGCGGTACGCGCACGATGCAGTTCCGCGCCAGCATTGAGTGGTAAAATGCGGGCTGGCACTTCATCCCGGCGGATGTCCGGCCCCTGCCGAACTTCCGCCGGTCATCCTGTCAATAAAACACTCATATGAACCAGATCACCCAGGCGATCAAAGTCGCCGCCGGCGCGGCCGCACTCGCAATCGTCATCGCCTTCGCCGCGGACCTCCCGCACCCGCCGAGTAACACCGGCGCAGATGTGCATCACGCCAGAGCCGGCGCGGTCACAATTGACGCGGCCGCGGCCCGCGATCTCTCCCGTCCGCTCAACTCGCTGTCAGTTCCCGGCGGAGACGCGGATTCTGAAGACGCAAAGGCGGCGCAGCAGAATCCTGCCGCGCACATCTCGCCGCCCGTGATGATTACTCCGCCCGGCTCGGCGGTGGTGGAGCAACGATCACAGGGCTCAGGCCCTGGGGCTACGCTCGTCGCCAGCTTCGACGGGCTCGGCGTCGGGTTCGAAGGCCCGCAGGGCAAGGCTGTCTTGCGCAACCCGTCCGACAACAGCCTTGCCGTCGGGCCGAATCACATCGTGCAGACTGTCAACACTCGCATGGCTGTTTTCGACAAGCAGGGCAAAGTACTCTACGGCCCGGTGCCGAACAACACGGTCTTCAAAGGCTTCGGCGGCGCGTGCGAGGCGACGAACAACGGCGACACGGTCGTGCGTTACGACCAGATCGCGGACCGCTGGCTGATCGTGATGCCGACTTTCCGGCGCGGCGCAGCAAGACCGGACCAGCCGCAACCCGGGCGAGCCGGCGAGCCGGCGCAGTTAAGCGTGCCCGGCCGGCCGGGTCAGCCCGGGGCGGCGGCCCCGCTCTTCGTGCCGCCCTACAGCAGCACCCCGGCGCCCCCGCAGCAGCGTAATCAGGGCGGGCAGGGCAATCAGGGCGCGCAGCCGCAGGGGCCGTACTCGATGTGCTACGCCATCAGCACCGGCCCCGATCCGCTCGGCTCGTATTACCGCTACGAATTCCTGCGCCCGCTCTTCCCCGACTACCCCCGGCCCGCGATCTGGCCCGACGGCTACTACATCCCGACCAGCACGGGCGACGAAGTGATCCAGAAACACGCCTGCGTCGCCGAGCGCGCGAAGATGCTCAAAGGCGAGCCCGCCCGCGAGCAGTGCGTCATCATTGACGGCGTGAACTTCCTGAACAACGCCGACATTGACGGCCGTGGACTGCCGCCAAGGGGTGCGCCGAACATCATGATGGCGGCCGGCGGCACGCAGTTGAAGAAAGTCATGGAAGATGACGGCATCTTCGTCTGGCAGTTCCACGTTGACTGGGAGAATCCGGCGAACACGAAGGTGACGGGGCCTGAGAAGATCGCCGTCGCGCCTTATCATTACCTGTGCGACGGGCAGCTCACCAACTGCGTGCCGCAGCCGGGGACCGACCGTCGGCTCGACGCACAGGGTGACAAGATCATGGCGCGGCTCGTGTACCGCAGGATCGGCAACCAGGAATCCATCGTCGCCGTCCACTCGGTCAACACTTCTGTGGGCGGTGGCGGCGTGCGCTGGTACGAGTTCCGCGTCAACAAGGATCGCAGCGTCAGGCTGCACCAGCAGGGCACCTACGCGCCCGACGGCTTTTACCGCTGGATGGCGAGCCCCGCAATTGACCGGCGGGGCAACATCGGCATCGGCTACTCGTTCGGCGGGGCGCCGAACTTCGCCGGACAGCGCTTCGCCGGGCGACTCGCCAAAGATCCGCCCGGTCAGTTGACGCTGCGCGAGACGGTACTCGCGGAAGGCGAGGCCGCGCAGAACGTCATGCGCTGGGAGGATTACACGCAGACGGCCGTTGATCCGAGCGACGACTGCACGATCTGGTACGTCGGCGATTACCTGAAGAAGGGCGAGACGAACTATTCGACCAGGATCGGCGCCTTCCGCTTCCCGAACTGCCGGGGAAAACGTTAACGTCCCCGCGGGCTGTTACTGACCCGCGGGCCATTCCGGTGAGGCAACGATGCGAAAACTGCTGATCTCCGCGGCGCTGCTCTCTGCGGCGGGCATTGCCGCTCAGACGCCGACTCGGGGGCCGGAGAAACCATTCATTCAGGATTACGTCAGGGCCGCCGTGGGAGCGCCGCCCGCCTCGCTCGGCGTGGACCCGTTCTACAAAAAATACGCCGACGCGCTGGGCATTGCGATCCTCAGTTCCGAGAAAGTCCCCGACGCGGCGCTGCTCGTCGCGCGCGACATCGTCATTCACATGCTGGCCGGGCGCCCCGACCTGCGCGCGGAGATGGTCAAAAAGAGGATGCGCGTCGGCGTGATGGCGCAATCCGAATCAACGACAGACATCCCCGAACACCGCAACAACAAACGCCCGGGGCCGAATGATCCGCGGCTGACGCCCGGCGAAAAAGCCAATTACGACAAGCCCGGCGGCATCGCCAGCATGACCGACAAAGAGTATTGGGACCGTCGGGCGCGGGGCCTCGGCGGCAACCCGACGACCTGCGCCGAAGAGAATCTGCTCGGCTATCCGGGCACGCGCTATTTCGGCGAGAACATCTTCGTCCATGAGTTCTCACACGCGATCATGAACATCGCCGTCCGCACCGCCGACCCGGCTCTCTACGCCGGGATCCAGGCGGCGTACAAGGAGGCGATGGCGAAAGGGCTGTGGAAGAACCATTACGCCTCAACGAACGCCAACGAGTACTGGGCCGAAGGCACGCAGACCTGGTTCTGGTCGAATTACGAATACACGGACGGCGAACAGCGCGTGCAATCACCCGAAGATTTGCAGCGCTACGACCCGAAGCTGTATGAATTGCTCGGCCGCGTCTACCAGGACCATCACATCACGATGGACGTTTATTACGGCAGAAACATTCCGCCGGCACGTCGCCGCGCGCAGTAAGCAATACCGCGAGCGTCGCTCGGTTTAAGGAGAGAAACTTCAATGAATCGCAAACCGACTTTCCTCTCAATCACCGCTCTTTGCCTCCTGCTCGCCACACTCGGTCACGCGCAGGGCACGCTGGCCGATTACGAGCGCGCGGGCGGCCTGCGCGAAAAGTATGTCGGGTTGGCAGTCAACCTGGCCGAACGCGCCACCTGGATCGGGCAGACCAGCCGGTTCTGGTATCGCAAGGCGGTCAGGGGCGGAAACGAGTTCGTGCTGGTTGACGCGGAGACGCTGGCGAAACGACCTGCCTTCGACCACGAAAGGCTGGCCGCGGCGCTTTCTGCAGCGGCGGGCGAGAAATACACGGCGCTCAAGCTGCCGTTTCAGCAGATCAACTTTGTGGACAATGAAAAGGCCATTGAGTTCACGGTCGGTGAAACGCGCTGGAGATGCGAGCTGGCCGATTACACAGTCAAAAAGCTTCCCCCGGGCGGGCCGGGCGGGTTCGGGCAGCGGCGCGGCGGCATCCCATTGAACGCGGGGATTCCCGGGCCGCGTTACAACTTCCCTCAGTCCGAGGCGAAGACTTCGCCCGACGGCAAGTGGGAAGCCTGGGTCAATAACTTCAACGTCTGGGTGCGGCCCAAAGGCAAGTCCAACGCCAGTAAGGACGGCGTCGCGCTGAGCTTCGACGGGTCCGAAGGGAACTATTACGCGCTCGCCTCACTCGTCTGGTCGCCGGATTCAAAGATGATCGCCGCCTTCCGCGTGCGCCCCGGCTACAACCGCCGGATTCAATACGTCGAATCCTCGCCCGCCGACCAGGTGCAGCCGAAATACTTCTCGATGGATTACGCCAAGCCGGGCGACGAACTTGACCAGCCGCAGCCCGTACTCTTCCATGTCGAAGGCAGGAAGCAGTTCGTGATTGACAACGCGCTCTTCCCGAACCCGTACCAGCTCTCGCGCATCGAATGGCGCAAAAACAGCCGCGCCTTCACCTTTGAATACAACCAGCGCGGCCATCGGGTCTATCGCATCATCGAAGTGGACGCCGCCACCGCCAGGCCGCGCGCCGTCATCTCGGAAGAGCCGAAAACCTTCTTCTGTTACTCGGGCAAGAAGTACCGCCACGACCTGGACGACGGCAGGGAGGTCATCTGGATGTCGGAGCGCGACGGCTGGAATCATCTGTACCTGTTCGACGGCGCGACCGGCGCGGTCAAAAACCAGATCACCAGAGGCCAGTGGGTCGTCCGCGCCGTTGACAAGGTGGACGAAGGGAAGCACCAGATCTGGTTCCAGGCGAGCGGCATGTATCCGGGCAAAGACCCGTACTTCATCCACTATTATCGAATCAACTTCGACGGCACGGGTCTGACGGCGCTCACCGAGGCCGACGGCAATCACAGCGTCAGTTTCTCGGGGGATATGAAATATTATGTGGACACGTGGTCGCGCGTGGATCAGCCGACGGTTTCGGAATTGCGGCTGACCGCGGACAAGAAGGTGTTATCCGAACTCGAACGCGGCGACATCAGTGAACTGACCGGGGCGGGCTGGCGCGCGCCCGAAGTCTTCACCTCAACCGGGCGCGACGGCAGGACCGATATCTGGGGCGTCATCTACCGGCCTTCGAACTTCGACGCGTCGAAGAAATATCCCGTCATCGAAAACATCTACGCCGGGCCGCAGGGCTCGTTCGTGCCGAAAAACTTCACGCCCTGGAATCCGATGCAGTCGCTGGCCGAACTCGGATTCATCGTCGTGCAGATTGACGGGATGGGCACATCAAACCGCTCGAAGGCCTTCCACGATGTGGCGTGGAAGAATCTGGGCGACGCCGGTTTCCCGGATCGCATCCTGTGGCACAAGGCCGTCGCGGCGAAATACCCTTATTACGACATCACGCGCGTCGGCATTTACGGCACGTCGGCGGGCGGGCAGAACTCGCTCGGCGCGCTGCTGTTTCATCCGGAGTTCTACAAGGCGTGCGTTTCGGCCTGCGGCTGCCACGACAACCGCATGGATAAGATCTGGTGGAACGAGCAGTGGATGGGCTGGCCGCTCGGGCCGGAATACGCCGCCGCCTCGAACGTGGACAACGCGCACAAGCTGCAGGGCAAACTGCTGCTGATCCTCGGCGAGATGGACACGAATGTTGACCCGGCCTCGACGATGCAGGTCGTTAACGCGCTCGTCAAAGCCGACAAGACATTTGACCTGCTCGTCATTCCGGGCGCGAATCACGGGCCGGGCGGCGCTTACGGCGAAAAGAAGCGGAATGACTTCTTCGTCCATCACCTGCTCGGCGTCGAGCCGCCCGACTGGAACACGATGCCGAAGAAACAGAATTCGCAGGCGGCGGCGCTGCCCGCGCAACAATAGTCATAGAGCCGTGCCGCGATCTGCCGGATCGCGGCACGGGTTTCTGAGGAAGACAATTATGAAGCCGACATCAAAACGACTTGTCACCAGCATCGCCATCGTACTGGTCGCCGCCTGCGGCATCTGGCGCTCTGATCAGATGACTGCCGCGCAGCAGAAAGCGAAGCCCGCCCAGCCGCCGCGCGATTACCCGGTCAAACCGGTTCCCTTCACCGCCGTCCATTTCAACGACGCCTTCTGGGCGCCGCGCATTGAGGTCAACCGGACGGTGACGGTCCCCTTCGCGTTTGAGAAGTGCGAAGAGACGGGGCGCGTCAGAAACTTTCTGCAGGCCGCCCAGGCGCTCCGCGGCGAAGAGGTCAAAGACAAAAAGCTCCCCGGCTACCCGTTCGACGACACCGACATCTACAAAGTGATCGAGGGCGCGTCCTACACGCTCAGCGTCCACCCGGACCCGAAGCTCGAAGCCTACATTGACGGCCTGATTGAAAAGATCGCCGCCGCGCAGGAGAAAGACGGCTACCTCTACCCGGCGCGCACGATTGACCCGGCCAATCCGCACCGCTGGGCCGGCACGAAGCGCTGGGAACTGGAGAAGGTCGACAGCCACGAACTCTACGACCTCGGTCACCTGTACGAAGCCGCCGTCGCGCACTACCAGGCGACAGGCAAACGCTCGCTGCTCGACATCGCACTCAGGACGGCGGAACTGCTCGATCAGACCTTCGGCCCCGGCAAGCAGTCCATCTGGCCGGGACACCAGATCACCGAGATGGGCCTCGCGAAGCTCTACCGCGCGACGGGTGACGACCGTTACCTGAACCTGGCGAAATTCATGCTCGACGTGCGCGGGCCGGACGGCTCGCGCGGCGCGGGGCGCACCTACAACCAGTCGCACAAGAAAGTGACCGAACAGACCGAGGCGGTCGGCCACGCGGTGCGCGCGACCTACATGTATTCGGGGATGGCCGACGTGGCGGCGCTCACGGGCGACACTTCCTACGTCAACGCGATCGATAAAATCTGGGAAGACGTGGTCGGACGGAAGCTCTACATCACGGGCGGCATCGGCGCGACGGGGTCGGGCGAAGCCTTCGGGCGCGCGTTCGAGTTGCCGAATATGACCGCCTACAATGAGACCTGTGCCGCCGTCGGCAACGATTACTGGAACTACCGGCTCTTCCTGCTGCACGCGGATGCGAAGTACATAGACGTGATGGAGCGGACGCTCTACAACGGGCTGATCTCGGGCGTCTCGCTCGACGGCAAGTTGTTCTTCTACCCCAACCCGCTCGAATCTGCGGGGCAGCACCAGCGCAGCCCGTGGTTCGGCGTCGCCTGCTGCCCGGGCAACATTACGCGCTTCATCGCGTCAGTGCCCGGCTACGTCTACGCCGAGCAGGGCGACACGCTCTACGTCAACCTGTTCGTCGGCAGCACGGGCGACATCAGGATGGACAACGGCCGCACGGTGAAGATACAGCAGGAGACGCGCTACCCCTGGGACGGCGCGGTGAAGATGACGGTCAGTCCCGACAAAGCCGGCCCGTTTACGATCAACGTGCGCATCCCCGGCTGGGCGCGCAACGAGGCCGTGCCGAGCGACCTGTATCGTTTCGCCGATCAAATCGGTGAATCCGTCACGCTCAAAGTCAACGGCAAGGCCGTCCCGCTCAAACTCGATAAAGGCTACGCCGGTTTGAGCCGCACGTGGAAGAAAGGCGACGTGATCGAACTGGCACTGCCGATGCCGGTCCGCCGCGTCATCGCCAATGATCAGGTGGGCGCTGACCGCGGGCGCGTCGCCCTGCAGCGCGGCCCCATCGTCTATTGCGCCGAGTGGCCCGATAACCCTGACGGCCATGTGCGTAACCTGCTGCTGCCCGACGGCGCGAAGCTGACAACTGAATTCAAACCCGATCTGCTCAAGGGCGTCACAGTGATCAGGGGCATGGCCTTCGGCCTTTCGTTCGACGCGCAGGGCAAATTGATCAGACAGGAGCAGGATTTCACCGCGATCCCGTATTACGCCTGGGCCAACCGCGGGCGCGGCGAGATGCTGGTCTGGATTCCGGACAGCGAGGCGAGCGCCAGACCGCGCCCGTTCCCGACCATCGCCACTACCAGCACGGTCACGGTCTCGAACCGGGCGAGGCGCGACCCGCGGATGATCAATGACGGCGAGGAGCCGGCGGCGTCCAATGACCCGGCCTCGTATTTCGACTGGTGGCCGCGCAAAGGCACGACCGAGTGGGTCGAGTATTCGTTTGCGAAGCAGGCGACCGTTTCGCAGGTCGAGGTCTACTGGTTCGACGACACCGGGCGCGGCGAGGTGCGCGTGCCGCAGTCCTGGCGCGTCCTCTATAAGGACGGCAGCGAGTGGAAGCCGGTCGAGAATACTGATCCTTACGGCGTCGCGAAGGATCAGTACAACAGGGTCAGTTTCAAGCCGGTGATGACGACGGGGCTGCGCCTGGAAGTGACGATGCAGTCCAACTGGTCGGCGGGCCTGCAGGAGTGGAAGGTGAAGTAGGGCGGATGTGCCGGGACCGTCGGCCGCCGATTTTTTCCCTGAGCCGGTTCAAGCCGGCTTTCACTTCTCCAGGACTTTCCGGCTGAAACGAGTAGTCCTCTCTTGAGGCGGCATGGGCGTTGTGTTATCACATCAGTGCGACCTTGAATAGCGACTCCCGAATCCCGGAGGCTGAGCAATGCTGAGGCAGATGAACGCACAACCCAATGGGGGTCTCGACTCCCGCCAGCCGATTCGCCGCCAGACGCTGACCTCCGCCGTGGCCGACCGGCTGCGGGAGAAGATCCTGCGCGGCGAATTACGCGAGGGGGAGCAGTTGCGCCAGCACGCCATCGCCGAGGAATTCGCGGTCAGCCGGATCCCCCTGCGTGAGGCCTTTCGCCAGCTCGAGGCCGAAGGCCTGATCAAGATCATTGATCATCGTGGCGCAGTCGTGGCCGCGCTCTCCCCTGAGGAGATCGAGGAGCTGTTCGAGATTCGCGCGGCGATCGAGAGCCTCACCCTGCGCCGGGCCGTTCCGCGCCTGACTGACGAAGACCTCGCGCGCGCCGAAAAGGTGCTGGAGGACTACGAGCGGGCGCTCAACGACGAATCGGACTTCGACGTCTGGGGCGAACTGCACTGGCAGTTTCATTCGACACTTTATCGGGCGGCGGGCCGGGCGCGCTCGCTCTCGCTCATCCAGACGATCAACAACAACGCGGATCGTTACATCCGCCTGCACATCCTCTTCTCGCGTGATGCCCACCGTCACGCGAGGGATGAACACCGGACGATTCTGGAGCTGTGCCGCCGGCGCGACGCCGGGGCGGCCAGCCGGCTGCTGGAACGTCACATCACGAAAGCGGGGTGTGATATGAAGGAGTTCATCAAGCAACAGCGGAAGTAATCCCGGATCGGTCTGCGATTGTGTGTCCGGGCGTCAGGGGAAGAGGCTGGCGATGTTTCTCTAAAGTGCCCCTGCAATGCCATCCAATCGCCCCTGAGTGAATACAAGACGAATTACTTTCCCCCGCGCTTTCATTATGCGGAATGCGCGCCTTTGTGGGGCATGCGCAGACTCTCTACGCGGAACCGGATCGTTCGTTTTTAACCTGGCTGTCCCTTGCGCCGGCTGCACCCCGCCGGCCGGAAACAAACCGATGACAAAACCAATCTCTCGCAGGGACGCGTTGAAAAGTTTTAGCTCGGCGGGCGCCTGCGCGCTGTTGAATTCCCGGCTGGCCCACCCGCCGCAGGATGCCGGGATTCGCGTTGTGGGGAGGCCCGTCGAGATTGCCGTCACTTCGGTGAGCGCCCGGACGGTGCGCCTGAGCGTCGTACCCGTCGAAGACGGCAAACCACAACCGATCCCGCTCGATGGCTCCCTGGCGCAGCAATCGTGGCCGGCGCCGGTCGCACGGCTGACGAAGCTGGCGCCTGAACAGAGCGTGCGTTGTGGGAATCTGCGGGTGAAGTTGTCGCCGGAGCCACTGACGATTCGCGTGGAAGCAGGCGACGGGCGGCTGGTGCAACAATTGCGGCTGGATCAGCGGACGGGCGTGCTGAATTTTCTTGCAGGCGATCAGCCGATCCTCGGCTTCGGCGAGGGCGGGCCGCAGTTCGACCGGCGCGGCCAGACCTACAGCAATCGCAACGGGCAGGGCGGCTACCAGTTGCGGACGCACGGCGGGCGCGTGCCGATTCAATGGCTGATCGGGACGGGCGGCTGGGCGATGTTCATCCATCACCCTCTGGGCTCCTTTGACCTCACGGGGAAGGAAGGCCGGCTGACTCCCAGAGGCATCGACAGGCCGGCAAGCAGCGTGGCGGGCGCGTTGGAGGGCAGTCCCGTCGGGGCGCTGCCGCTCGATGTTTTCGTCGTCAGCGCGGAAGAGCCGGCGCAGGTGATGGCCGAATACGCGCGGCTGACGGGCTGGCCGGAACTGCCGCCGCTCTGGTCATTCGGCTATCTGCAATCACACCGCACGCTGGCCGGCCCTGAAGAAATCAGGCGGGTGGCGCGCAACTTCCGTGAGAAGAAGCTGCCGTGCGATGCGCTGATCTACCTGGGCACCGATTTCACGCCATCGGGCTGGAACACACACAACGGCGAGTTCACCTGGCACCCGAAGAATTTCCCCGACCCGAAGGGGATGATTAACGAACTCCATGCGCAGCATTTCAAAGTCGTACTCCACACCGTGCTGGAAGGGCGGCGGCTGACTGGCACCGTCAACGATCCCTGCACCGCCGCGCCGCTGCCGGGCGGGCGCACGCCCGACGGCAGGTGGCCTGACGACCGGCAGGTCAGTTGCTACTGGCCGGCACACAAACCGCTCTATGATACGGGCATTGACGGCTGGTGGCCCGATCAGGGCGACGGGCTGGATGCGCCGTCGCGGCTCGCCCGCATCCGCATGTATTACGAGGGCTCGCAGCAACTGCGCCCGAACCAGCGCGTCTTCGCGCTCCACCGCAACGGACACGCGGGGATGCAGCGTTACGCCGCCTTCCTCTGGTCGGGCGACGTCTATTCGACGTGGGAGACGCTGAAAGTACACGTGCCCATCGCCGTCAACACGGCGCTGACGGGCATTCCTTGGTGGGGCACCGACATCGGCGGTTTCGTGCCCACTAAAGAATATACGGGCGAACTGCATGTGCGCTGGTTCCAGTTCGGCGCCTTCTGCCCGCTCTTTCGCGCGCACGGGCGGACGTGGCACCTGCGGCTGCCGTGGGGGTGGAACACGGGCGAACTCGGACATGACGAGATCGCCAGTTACACCGGCGGCGCGGCCAATCCCGATCCGGGTGAATTGCACAACGCCGAGGTTGAACCGATCTGCAAAAAGTATCTGGAGCTGCGTTACCGGATGATGCCGTACCTCTACTCCGCCGTGCGCGAATGTCACGAGACGGGGTTGCCGATCATGCGCGCGCTCTGGCTGCATTACCCCGACGACGCGGCGGCGGTCGCGCGCGGCGATGAGTATTTATGGGGCCGCGACGTGCTGGTCGCGCCCGTCACGGAAAAAGGCGCAAGCTCGCGCCAGTTGTATTTGCCGCGCGGCGACTGGTATGACTTCTGGACCGAAGAGAAGGTCGCGGGCGGGCGCGAGGTCAACCGCCCGGTGGATCCGGCGACGATGCCGCTTCACGTCCGCGCCGGGGCGATCATCCCGTTCGGCCCGCTCAGACAGTACACGGGCGAGCCTGTGGACGGCCCGCTGACGCTCGTGGTCTACCCCGGCGCTGACGGGGCGTTCACGCTTTATGAAGATGACGGCGCGACTTTCAATTACCGCCGCGGGGAATGGATGAAGATGCAGATCGTCTGGAACAACGCGCGCCGCACGCTGTCGTTGCGCCTGGCACAAGGCTCAAAAATGCTGCCGCCATCGCGACGCGAAATCGAAGTTCGGCTTGCGGCTGAAAAGACGACCCGCAAAGTTGTGTTTTCGGGGCGACCGATTGAAGTCAGATTGTGAGTACTGCGCCTCCGGGCAGGCCAATCATCCTCTCACTACAAGCCGGTTGCATACGCTGGCGAAATTGAAGGCGGTGCTGGATACGGACGCGGCTCGGTGAAGCAGCCGGGACTTGAGTTGAACCTGACTGCGGCAAACCAATTCTGCTCGAAGTTGCCCTGGCTGATTTCGCCTGCGCCGTGGTAGCTGAAGGGGCGCGTTATATTGTAGGATCGCTGTTCAGTCTGTGAAGTCGCACATCACAAACCGCACCGGACGAAGGTACCAGCAAAAATGCAACGATTGATGCTTTCCTTCTTCGCACTATTGCTTTGCTGCACGGCAACGCTCCCCCTGGCTGTGACCCGACAGCAAACGCCGCCGCCAGAGCCGCCAGTCTATGAAATCTACGCGATCAGCTACGGCGTCATTCCTGACTTCCCGGTTTCGTCGCTGGTCGCGGGCGCGGACAAGTTGCGCAAGCTGGATATTCAAATGATGGTCTGGCTGCTCAAAGGGCCGGGCGGGCGCAACATCCTCGTAGACGCGGGCTTTTACCGCGACAAGTTTTTCCGGCAATGGAAGGTCAGGGATTACGTCAAGCCTTCGGAAGCCATCGCCAAAGTCGGACTCAGGCCGGAAGACGTCGCCGACCTCATCATCACGCACATGCACTGGGATCACGCGGACGGCGTGGACTTGTTCCCCAGGGCACGCATCTGGATTCAGCAGGAAGAGTTCAGCTACTACGCGGGCGAAGCGTGGCAGGCGCGCAACACGCACGGCGGCATCGAATCGGAAGACGTGCTGGCGCTGGTCAGACTCAACACCGAAGGCCGCGTCGGGTTCGTCAGGGGCGATAATCAGGAGCCGATCCCCGGCATCCGCTGCTTCACAGGCGGTCGCCACACTTACGCCTCGCAGTACGTCAGCGTCAACACACGCAGCGGCAGGGCGGTCGTGGCTTCGGATAATCTGTATCTGTACGAGAACCTCGACAAAGGCGCGCCCATCGCGCAAACGCTCGACGCCGCGTCGAACCTGCGGGCGCAGGAGCGGATGAAGCAACTCGCTTCCACTCCCCGGCTGATCGTGCCCGGCCATGATCCGGCGGTCTTTGTGAAGTTTCCGAAGCCGGGCAATGGCGTGGCGAAGATCGAGTAGCCTGATTACTGCGCGGTTTGTGAAGCCGCGCGTCACGAACCACGCCGAACGCATACGACACATTAATCAGGAGAACATTACATGCGCACTCTTGCGACTCGTTTGCTCACGATCATCATCGTCGCCTGCCCGCTGTTCGTCGGACTGCCCGCCGCCGAGGGGCAGTCCGCGGTGGCGCCGCAGGCGCGCATCAAGATTGACGTTGACCGCACCATCGGCGAAGTCAGTCCGCTGCTCTTCGGCAACTTCACCGAACACCTGGGGCGGATGATCTACGGCGGCATCTATGAAGAAGGCAGCCCGCTTGCCGACAGGGACGGCTACCGCAGGGACGTGCTGGATGTGGTCAAACAGCTGAACGTTTCGATCCTGCGCTGGCCGGGCGGGAACTTCGCGTCGGGCTACAACTGGAAGGATGGCATCGGGCCGAAGGATCAGCGCCCGGTGCGGCCCGAGCTGGCCTGGAACGATCTGGAAAGCAACCGCTTCGGCACCGATGAGTTTTTGAGGTATTGCGAGATGATCGGGGCCGAGCCCTACATCTGCATCAACGCGGGCCTCGGCACGATTGACGACGCGCGCCACTGGGTCGAGTACTGCAACGAGTCGCGCCACACCTGGTGGGCCGACCAGCGGCGCAGGAACGGGCGCGAGCAGCCCTGGAAGGTCAAATACTGGGCGCTCGGCAATGAGATTGACGGCCCGTGGCAGCTCGGCAACAAGAGCGCCGAGGAGTATTCAAAATTCGCGCTCGAAGCGGCCAAGGCGATGCGACTCGTGGACCGCGACATCAAACTGGTCGCCAGCGGGTCGAGCAACTACGGCGCCGACTGGATTCACTGGAATCGCACCGTACTCCAGACGCTCAGGAACACCGCCGACTACATCGCGATCCACACCTACATCAACAACCGCGACAACGATCTGGAAAAATTCCTGGCGTGGTCGCAGACGATTGACCATTACATCGAGATCACCGCGGGGCTGATCCGCCAGGCGCAGTCGGGCAACCCGAGCCCGCGGCCGCTCTACATCGCCTACGACGAATGGAACGTCTGGTACCGCACCGGGAACCGCGAGAAGCTGGAGGAGGTTTATAACTTCGAGGACGCGCTGGCGATGGGGATGTTCTTCAACTCGTTCTTCCGCCATGCCGACGTCGTGAAGATGGCCAACCTGGCACAGATGGTCAATGTGATTGCGCCGATCATGACCAATAAACAGGGGCTGTTCCTGCAACCGATCTACTTCCCGCTGGCGGAGTTCTCAAAACAGCGCGGGAACAAGGCTCTCGACGTTTTCGTCTCCGCGCCGACCTACAAAGTCGGCAACCGGCCGCCGCTGCGTTATCTGGACGTTTCGACGACGTACAACGCGACGGAACGCGCGATCTGCGTGAACGTCCTGAATCGCAGCAAGGATAAAGACATTGCGACGCGGATTGATAATCAGGAGGGCCGGCTGGAAAGCGAGGTCGGCGTCTGGGAGATGAATCACCCCGACCTGAAAGCGACGCACACTTTCGGCGACGACAAAAAAGTCCGGCCCGTCACGCGCACATTTTCTGCGTCAGTGGAAAATAACGGCTTCAGTTATACCTTCCCGGCGCATTCGCTGACTATTCTGCGGCTGCGGTTGAAATAGGCCGGGCGCTCCTGTCTCAACTTCACTTGTCCGCGCGGACCATGCGGACGCCGAAGACGCCGGCGGTCTCATTCCCGCCCGTCGCCTGGAAGCGCACCGTCACTTTCTGTTTTCCCCTGGCCAGGTCGGCGGGAATGGTGTATTCGACATCGAAGAAGCCTTTGCTCGGACTGCCGGGGCGGTGCCGCTCGACGCGTTGTTCGCCGACGCGCGTGCCGTCCACCAGGACGTCGAACGTGCGGGTCGCCCGCTCTTCGTCGTGGTAAGTCGCGATCAGTTTCACCGGGTGGGCCGGGTCAACCGGCAGGTCGAAGGAGAACCATT
This sequence comes from Blastocatellia bacterium, assembly GCA_035652435.1. Lineage (GTDB taxonomy): Bacteria > Acidobacteriota > Blastocatellia > RBC074 > RBC074 > DASRDU01. The sequence goes on along the minus strand of DASRDU010000014.1, from coordinate 32,472 downwards.
TTCTGGCGCTGCGGCCGGGCCGGCCGGCGATGCGCACCGGGCTGGTCTCTTCGCCCTGCTGGTTGAAATCGCGTTCGGGTTGCATCTCGCCCGGCTGCACGAAGGCGACCGTCGCCGCTTCCAGCCTGCGCTGCCGCTCCCGCTCGGCGAGCAGCTCGGCGGCCTTCTTCTCCCACTCCGCGGGTGTGAACAGGTCAAAGTAGATTGAGTACGCGCGCCGGTGCAGGCGGTAAAACGGCACGAGATCCACGTCCTGCTCGCGCCCGACTCCGGCGGTGCGGAAGGTGGCCGGATTGTCAGCCGCCTTAACCCACTCCGACAAGGGCCGCTCCGCCGCGACGAGCGAAGGGATGCTGAGCGGTTGCGCGCCCGCCTGACCTGCCCCCTGGGCGCCGCGGCCGCGAGCGCGCTCCGGCCCCAGGTCACCCGCCAGGACGAGCGGCCCCCACATAATCGCGGTCACACGTTTGTTGTCGGGCAACGGCTCCAGCCACAGCGCCTTCGGCAGGGCCAACGCGACCGTGTCGCCCGTCTTCCATTTCCGGCTGAGTTCGACATACGAGCCGGGAGGAGCAACCTGTTTGACGGGCTGACCGTTGACCCTGACGGTGAACCCGTCGCCCGCCCACGAAGGGCGGCGCAGCGCCAGCGTGAACTGTCGGGGCGCCTTGAGCGTCAGCTTGAGCGTCGCCGCTTCGCCTTCGGGGAAATTGGTGTCCATCACGAGGTCTGCGCCCGCCGCCTCCCATCTGGCCGTCGAGGGCGCGTAGATGTTGACCCAGAGCTTGTCGCCCGATTCGTAATAGAGCCCGTCGCCGTGCAGCGCGTGGCTCTCCATGCCGGAGCCGACGCAGCAGGTGAAGCTGCGGAACATATCCTGGTACTCGTGCTGGACGCCGTGCCCGACGGGCACCATGTAACAGGTCCGCCCGTCCTCCGGGTCCATCGAGCCCAGGATGTGGTTGAAGAGCGCGCGCTCGTGGAACTCGGCGTATTTGATGTCGGGGTGGAGCGCGAAGAGCTTTCGCGTCATCTTGATCATGTTGTAGACGTTGCAGGTCTCGGCGGTGCGCCCGTCAACGCGGTCGCTCAACCGGTCGGGCGGGCCGAAGTATTCGTCCTTGCCGTGGCCCCCCGTGGCGAAGCTGTGATGCCTGACGACAGTCTCCCAGAAGAAATGCGCCGCGTCGCCGTCGGCCTTGTCGCCCGTGTAAGCGTAGCGCACGAGCGAGCCCTGGATCTTCGGCACCTGCGTGTTGCCGTGCAGCCCGGGCAGGATGTTCTCGTGGCGCGCGAGCGGATCGAGTACGGCGCGGTGATCGAAACGATGTGACAGCGCGAGCCAGCGCTTGTCGCCCGTGTCGGCGTAGAGGTCGGCCAGCACTTCGGGCATGCCGCCGAATTCGGTGTTGAGCATCTTCTGCAACTGCGCGTCGTCGAGTTTCGCTAAAATCCCCTCGGCCCAGGCGGCGAATCTGGTCTCGACTTCGAGCGCCGCGCGGTTACCCGTGTAGCGGTACGCGTCGCGCAGGCCCGCGTAGGTCTTGTGCAACACGTACCACGGCGACCAGAGCCCGTTCAGGTCAAAGCCCGACGAGCGGATGTTGCCTTTGGAGACTTCGATGAACTGCTCTTTGCCGTTGGCCAGCGCGCCGAGGTAACCGTCGCCGTACTTGTCCTGCACTTCCTTGAACTCGCGGACGATGTAATCGGCGCGCTCCTTGAAGCGCGCGTCGCCTGTCGCGGCGTACATCATGCTCACGCCGGAGAGGTAGTGCCCGGCAATATGGCCGGTCAGGTTCCTGCCGTCGCCGTCCCAGCCGCCGTAAGGCTGCGCCTTCGGTTCGAGCCCCGCCCGCTTGCGATAGAAAGCCAGCATGCGATCCGGTTCGAGTTTGAGCAGGTAGTCCGCGTCCAGATCCTGCGCGCGCTTGAGCGGCCCGCCCGTCAGGCGGACTGCCGCGAGTGGCAGCGGGCGCGCAACATCGGGGATGGCATTGGTTATCTTCTGGGCCGGGGCAGCGCACACGAGAATGAGCGAGACGATGGCGAGATTGACAGGCACTATTCTTCTTCGGGTGATTGGCATTGCGATTTCCTGCGAGGCGTTAACACGCCGGCTTTGTTCGATTGAACATTGCGTCGACAAGTAAATATTCGATGACCGAATGGCGTTCCAGTTTCAGCGTCCGGGTGTAGTATCCGGCTGATCGGCGTCGAGACTGGTGACTTCGTCCTCCAGCCCGAGGTACTCCCACCGCAGCAGCGCGATGGGGATGTTCCCGTTCTTCCAGAGGTAGTCGTGGAAGGCGCGCAGGCTGAAGCGCTCGCCCATCGCCTGCCGCGCGTCGGCCAGGAACCTTATGATTTGCAGCTTGCCGATCTGGTAGGTGATGGCCTGTCCGGGCAGTGAGGCGAAGAAGATGGCCTCGGCCCGCGCCGTCTCGTAATCCATCGGCGCTCTGGCCCGCAGGCACTCCGTTGCCTCATCAATGCTGAACGCCCCGAGTGCGAGCCTGACGTCCACCTCGACCCGCAGGGCGCGCAGGCGCATGAAGTTGTAGATTATCTCCCGCGTCCGGGGACTCGAGTCAAACAGACCAGCCTCGAGCAGCATCTCTTCGGCGTAAAAGCCGATGCCTTCGTTGGGTCCCGAATCGTAGTAGTGCCGGCGGATCGGGTCTTCGTGCGCCCACGCAAGCGACATCTGAAAGTAATGTCCGGGGACACCTTCATGCACGATGAGCGGGCGAGGGTCGCGCGCCGAGGAAAGCTCGAAGTAGCCCAGGGCGGGCGAGGGCTGCGGAATGTAACGGATGCCGTACTCATCAAGCCGCGTGGGGGAGGTCAGGTCATCCACCACGCCGAGCCCGGCGAGCGGCTCGACGTACGCCGGGAGCGGCAGGTTGCGGTAATGCCGCACCCGAGCAGGCACTGTCAGAAGATCGTTCTCCTCCAGAAACCGCCGGATCGCTTTCTCGTCCTCCTCCTCGCGGGCCATCTGTGTCGCCTGATCGGGGAAGAGTGGGAGTTCGGGCGAGCCCTTCGCCCGCTCCCGCGCGATGGCCTCGCAGGCGACCGACCGCTCCCACTCCTGCCTGCCCATGGCCAGCAGTTGCCCTGAGGTGAACGGCATCAGCGCGACGTGGCGGAGAAACCATGCGTAGCCGTCACACCCGACCGCCATCTCTTCCGTCATCGCGGGCAGCCGCTCCCGGAGCCAGTCGCGGAACGACTCCAGGGCCGTGACGGCTTCCTCCGCACCCGGGGCAAGCCGGCCGGCGCTTTCGCCCGCGAGCAGTGGCTTGAGTTCATGCGCCACCTTCCTCAGCCGCGGGCCGATGTCTTCCAGAACCTCCAGCGTCGCCGCCGCGAAAGGCCTCACGGCAGTCTCTGCCAGGTTGGCTTTCCCGTCGGCGAGCAGTCCGGGGACCCGCCTGAAGCAATTGACGACCTCCGCGCTGCGGTCATGGTCGAAAGGCTTGTTCCTGAGCAACTCTTCAAAGAGCTGTCCGAGCGACTGATAGACGTAGAACCTCGGATTGCGCTCCCAGGAACGCAGGACGTCCAGCTCCCAGCGCACGCGCGCCAGCGCCGACCCGATCAGCCTGTAGTCCACCCGTTGCGGGACCGGCCATGTGGAGACGTCTATCTCCCGCCAGCGCGCTTCGAACATGGCGAGCGCATGGCGCTGGCGCGCGACGGCGGCGGCCGACCAGTCAGGCTCCCAGCTGCGCGGGCGTTCAACGCGCGGGAGGTCGTCACTCGAATTCGGCTGGTGAAAGGCGCGCCACCGCCAGAAGTCACTCGCCAGTTGATGAAGCTGATCAAAATCGTGATCCGGCATAATCAGCCATCCCGGTTAGCACAAACGGGCGAAGAGACAAAGTCCTTGTCCCTTCGCCCCTCAATCCTGCCCCTCCGGTTTTGAGACTCAATTTCCAGTTGTGCCGGCCCTTCATGGGCGTGGCGTAACCTTCCGAGCCGCGACCATTAAGGGTTCGGCAGACTTCTTGCAAAAGTAGTCCAAACTTTAGAGCCAGGCACCCCGGAAGAGACTGAAGTCACACAAAGGGTAGCGCAAACTGTCGAGTTTGTGTCGCTTCATCAAGCGGTTCGTTATCGAAACGACGCAAACTCGACAGTTTGCGCTACCGCACTCGAAGCCGCGCGTCACCCTCGAAAGGGCTTTTGCAGGAGATCTACTCAAATGATGTGTACCAGATCAGCCCCTGAGACTCCGGGACAGGCGCTCACCACGGAGGGCGGGATAAGCCTCCGTGACCCTCTCCTGCCCTCCGTGGTGAGCGCCTGTCCCATCCCTGCGAGTCTGATTCAGAAGCTGAGCGTCCCGCGCAGGTTGATCGTGCGATTCCCTGAGGGAGCGCCCACCACGCCGAACGTCGTGCTGAAGACGTTCGTATCGGGGAAGCCCCACCGCGGGTGATTCAGGACGTTGTTGAAGGTGGCAAACAGCTCGAAACGCGTCTTCTCAGTGATCCTGAATGCCTTCGTCAGCGAAACGTCCCACTGGAACGTATTCTTGTCGCGCAGGAAAAGCAACTGCCCGAATTCACCGGGAGTCGTGTTCGGGAGCAGGAACTGCGGGTTGGCGCGGCCGTCGGGGCCGATCAGGCTCGGATCAACGGCCAGCCGTTGCAGGTCCGTAATGCCTGCTCTGCCGGTCAGGCGCGTCCGCTCCGCGTCAAACAGCTTCTGAATCTGGTCGAGCGTGACGCCCGGTGCCAGCCTGACGCCGTTCTGCGTCGGGTTGTTGCTATTGTTGACGGTCTGAAATCCCCCCGTCAACTGGATGGGCTGGCCCGTATTAAACACAAAGATCGAGCCCAGCGTCCAGCCGCCGATTGCGGTATCGAGCCAGCGGTTATTAAGGTCCAGCCACTTCCCTCGACCGATTGGCAGCTCATAGGTCCCGTAGGTCTGGATGACGTGGCGGATGTCGAACTGAGACAACCGGCGGTTCAGTCCGGGATCACGCAAAGTCACATAATCGAGGCTCTGGTTCTGGTTGTCTGCGGCCAGATTGGTCAGGCTCTTGCTGAAGGTGTAATTGGTCGTCCAGTTCACTCCCTGCGAGAGCCGCTGCCGGAACTGAATCTGCAGGCCATTGTAGCCGTGCCAGCCGCCGTTATCCACAATGCTCATGCGGCCGGCCACGTAGGGGTTGAGCAGGAAGAAGTTGATCGGGTAAGGCCCCGGTGCGTTGGCGGTCGGCAGCACCCGGGCGCAGGGGCTGAAGTTGCTGCCGAACATGCGGCACACGTAGTTCTGGTTAGTGGCCAGCGTGTTGGCCAGGGCGCCGGCCTCGCCGTTTTGCAGGTTGGTGATGAAGGCCGTGGACTGGTAACCGGAGCCGGCCGCGATTGCCGCGAGCGCGCCGCGAGCGCCGAAAGCGGCGTCGAAGATCGGCAGCGCCACCTGCCCCGAACGCCCCAGATTCTGGAAGCTGTTGACGCCGGCCGCCACGTTAATGTCCAGGTTCTTCTTCGCGTTCTTGAACTCGTTCAGGAAGCCATTTTCAAAGATATTGACCTCGTTCAAATTGCTGGTGCGCCAGGCGAGTTTCGACTGGTTGCCCACGTAGCGAACTTCCAGCACCGTGTTCTTCCACAACTCGCGCTGAATGCCGAAGGTATAATTTTCGGTGTACGGCGCGCGCAGGTTGGGGTCAAAACCATTGATCGTCCGCGCGAAAGTCTGATCCGCCTGGTTGATGACCTTCTTGTACTCGGTCGTCGTGAACGCGAAATTTGAAACGGTCAGCGGATTGCCCACGATGTCCGAGAGCGTGTAGAAGGCCGGCAGACTGGTCGCGCCCGCCGTCCCCGGTATGAGCGTGGTGGCCCCGATTGTTTTGCCTGCATTCGGCCCCAAGTTGGCCGCAAAAAACTGCGTCCCTTCGTCGTAGACAATGGTCGAATAGGAACCACGGAAGACGGTCTTCTGACCGCCCAGCACTTTGCCCAGCAGGCCGTCGGTTTTATTGGGATTCCAGGCAAAACCGATGTTGGGCGCGAAATTGAGCCAGTCCGTGTCGTAGGGCACCCGGCCGACTTCGACCGTCGGGTTGTTGTTACCGCTCAGGTCGCCCGGCGCAAACAATCTCTTCGAAGGCCCGAACAGGCTCGCCAGATCCGGGACTGCCGTCAGCCCCTTGCCGTCCTTCATCGGGCCCTGCACCTCCCAGCGTAAGCCGTAATTCAAGGTCAGGCTTCGCCGGATGCGCCAGCGATCCTGCGCGTAGAGGCCGCCCATTTTCGAGTTGGTCCAGGTGTAGTTCTGCTCCTGGATGCCGTCGTATTTGAGCGTCTCAGGGTTGACGACACGGGTGAAGCCTGACGAGGCGACTCTGCCGGTCAACAGGTTGTAGAGCGCCAGGGGATCGCCCAGCAGGGTGCTGTTGATCCCGGGCAGGGTGGTGGTGGTGTACGCCTGTGACACTTGCAGCGGATCGCCCGACGGCGTGCCGGTGGCGTACGTCGGGACCTGATAAACCACGGCGACATCGTTCCAGGAGGTTTTGCGGTAGCTGCCACCGAGCGTGATCGTATGCTGCCCGCGGTTGAGCGTCATCGTGTCGTACATCGTCGTGATGAAGTGCCGGCCCGTCACGTTCTGCTGGTCAATGAACGGAACCAGAGGGCCCTGCGGGCTCGCGAGGCTGAACGGCAACGTCGCGCCGATGCGCAACGGCTTGTTGTTGAACTGATAGTAGGGGCCGTACTCATCGCGCGTGTTGGTGTCCCCGCTGTGCTGCACGCCGTAGCGGAATTCGTTGAAGGTGCGCGTCCCGAACGTGGATTGCAGCGCGCCGGAATAGACGAAATAGCCGATGCGGAACGGGTTGGTTCTTTCGATGTCCGGCACCGGCAGGCGCCGCGCGCCCGGCTGCCAGCTGTGGTAGTAGTTCCAGGTGAACGTCAGCTGCTGTTTCGGCGTCACGAAATAATCCACCCGCGTGGTGGGGAAGTATTGTTTCAGATTGTTCTCCGCATCCCAGGTGTAGAAATCGCGGTTGAAATCGTTATCCGCAATCTGCCGGCTGTATTTCGGAATCTGGTTATTGATGTTGAGGATTGCCTGCGCGACCGGATCGAGCGTCGTCCGCAGGCCCCGCGCGGCGGCCAGGTCCAGCACGTTGGCCGTCCGCAGCTGATTGGTCGTGCCGCTGACGACATACGTGTAGATGCCTTTCAGCGCGTCGGGCGTCGGGATGGCCAGTGTCGTGCTGTTGAATTGCGGGTTGTACCGGTATTCATAGTTGACGAAGAAGAAGAGCTTCTCTCTCAACCCGAAGAATGGAACCAGCGGCCCGCCGAAATTCCCGCCGAACTCGTGATTGCGGTTGTAAACTCGCGGCAACCCCTGGGCGTTTCTCGACCAGCTGTTCGCGCTGAGCTGCTCGCTGCGCAATTCGTAAAAGCCGCTGCCGTGATACTGGTTGCCGCCGCGCCGGGTGGTGAATTTGATATTCGCGCCGCTCTGCGCGCCGGAGTCCGCGCCCAGACCGCCGGTCTCCACCGTCACCTCTTCCACCGCCCCCAGGCGGGAAGGCACGGTTGCGAAGAAGACGGTCCCGCCGCTCTTGAACCCATTCGAGGCATTGTTGATGCCGTCCACGGTGACGTTGACCGCGCCGCCCGCCAGGTTGTTGTAGCGCGTGCTGCCGCCCGTGGGAGGTGAGGCGCCGGGAGCGAGCCGGGCCAGCGCCAGAACATTGCTGCGATTGGCGACCGGCAGTTGAGCGAGCGTCTGTGTCGTCAGGGTACTCGCCACCAGTTGAGAGGAGGTTTCGAGCGTCTGCGCATCTCCGCCACTCACCGTGATGGTTTCCGACGTGGCGCCGACCTCCATGCTGATCCGCACGTCCGTCGTCTGGTTGGTCGAAACGGAGATGTTATTGAGGAGCGCCGTCCGAAATCCCGGCGCCGTCACCGTCACCTCGTACAAGCCGCTGGGCAGATCCGGAAACAGGAATGTACCTCTCTCGGTCGAGGTGACTTCCTTCGTGATGCCGGTTTTCGAGTCTTTCAAAACAACCCTGGCGTTCGGGATCACGCCCCCGGTCGAATCCTGGACCGTCCCGGAGACCGACCCGACAATCCGCAACTGCGCCCGGGCCGTGGTGGCAGGAATTAAGAGTACGGCCAGCAGCAACAACATTCCGATCACTGCCCGGCTCTGATTCAGCTTTCTCGCATGTGGTCGTTCCATAACCAACCCCCCTCAGGTAATTGATAGGTGAGAGTCCAATCCCCTCCCCCGCCTTCGAGCGGGGAACACAAATTTATTCGGAACCGGACGCCACATCCGGCCTGTTGTCGTCTGCCAAAGGACGCGGCGTCCGGCCCACTGAACCCCGCAAAGCCAGCTAAAGGTAGTGTCAGTCAGTTGATCCGCGATTTTCGGGAATGCTCATTTCTATCAATTTCGATCAAACCCGTCACGCGATTCCTTAAGAAGTGAGAACAGTGTCAATAAAACACTGCCTTCGTCAGCAGGTCTTGTACCGGCTTAAGCAGGCTTGAATGAGCTTAGTGAGGGGCCGGCTGAATCGCCCCTTTGACTCTCAGGCCAGAACCTCCCTGATCACGCGCCCGTGGACATCGGTCAGCCGCATGTCGCGCCCGCCGAAACGGTAGGTCAGCTTCTCGTAATCGAGCCCGAGCAGGTGCAGCAACGTTGCGTGCAGTTCGTAGATCGTCTTTTTGTTCTCGACGGCGCGGTAGCCGTACTCGTCAGTCGCGCCGACGACCGTGCCGCCTTTGACGCCGCCCCCGGCCAGCCAGACGCTGAAGCCTGCGGCGTTGTGATCGCGCCCGTCCATCCGCTCGGAAATCGGCAGGCGCCCGAACTCGCCGTGCCAGAGGATGAGCGTCGAATCGAAGAGGCCGCGGCCCTTGAGGTCACTGATCAGGCCGGCGATGGGCTTGTCGGTCTCGGCGCAATGCAGGCCGTGGTTGCCCTTCAAATCCCAGTGCGCGTCCCAGCTCGGCTCGAAGTTGCCGCCGCCCGAAAAGATCTGCACGAAGCGCACGCCGCGTTCGACCAGCCGCCGTGCCATCAGGGCCTGGCGGCCAAAGTAATCGGTCGGCTGCTCGCCCACGCCGTAAGCTTTCAGCGTCGCGGCGGATTCCCTGCTGATGTCAATCGCGTCGGTGGCGTGCGTCTGCATGCGGAAAGCCAGTTCATAGGAGTGGATGCGCGCCGCCAGCTCGCCGTCTTCGGGGTTGTGGTCGAGGTGCTTTTCATTGAGTTCGCGCAGGAGCCGCAGCCATTTCTGCTGCCCTTCCGGCGTGCGCCCTTCGGGCGGGCGCAGGTCAACGATCGGGTCGCCGGTGTCGCGGAACGGCGTGCCCTGATACGCCGCCGGCATGTAGCCGTTGCCCCAGTTGGGCGCGCCGTTGATCGGGCCGCCGCGATAATCCGTGAAGACGATGAAGCCCGGGAGATTTTCGTTCTCGCTGCCCAGCCCGTACGTCACCCAGCTGCCGACGCTCGGGTGCCCGGCGAGGATGCTGCCCGTGTTCATCTGGAATAGCGCGGGGCCGTGCGCCGGGCTGAGCGCCGTCATCGAGCGGATCAGCGCCAGGTCGTCGGCGTGTTCGGCCACGCGAGGGAACAGCTCTGAAATCTCCATCCCGCACTGCCCGCGCTTTTTGAACTCCCACGGCGAGGGCATCAGCCCGCCGGGCGTGCCCATCGTCGGGCGCACTTCGCCCACGCCCGTCATCGCCTCGCCCTGGCGTCTGAGCAGTTCGGGCTTGGGGTCGAAGGTGTCCACCTGGCTGACGCCGCCGTAACAGAAGATCGAGATCACCGCTTTGGCTTTGGCCGGGAAGTGCGGCGCTTTGGGCGCGAGCGGCGATCTGGTCTGCGCCAGCAGCCCGTTGCGGCAGAGCAGGTCGGCGAAGGCGACGCCGGCGATGCCGCCGCCCAGCTGCTGCAAAAGCTCTCGTCTCGAACAGAAGTATTGCTTCATTGCCAGTATCTATCCCGGGAGCGCACGCGGCTCGCGTGCCAGTGACGAGAGACTCATCTGTCGCTCAAGGGGCTTCAGACCCAAACCAGCACGCGGGCCGCGTGCGCTCCCGGGGATGTTTATTGCCAGTAGACGAATTCATTCAGATTGAATAACGCCTGACAGAATCCGGCGAGCCCGTCCGGGCCGCTCCGAATGAACTCCACGGCTTTCGTCAGCTCAAACGCAGTCGGCGCGCGCGCCAGCGTCAGCCGAAAGGCCCGTTCGGCCTGCGCCCGCGCGTCGTCGCCCGCCTCCTTCCGCAAACGCTCGGCGAAGAACTTCGACTCCATGATGACGAAGTTGTTGTTCATCAGCAGCAGCGCCTGCGGCGCGATGGTCGAGCGGTTACGGCGTTCGCAGGAGTTGATCAGGTTCGGCTGGTCGAAGGCTTCAAAAAGCGGGTAGCGGATGCTCCGCTTGGAGTAGACGTACAGGCTACGCCGCCATGTTGAAGGGTCATCGTCGGGCTTACCCGGCCACGTGCGTTTGGTACTCGACTGGAAAAGCTTCGGATCAATGTACGGATAGACGCACGGGCCGCCCAGCGTGCGATCCAGGTTGCCCGCGACGGCCAGAATCTGATCGCGGATGATCTCGGCTTCCAGCCGCACGCGCGGCATGCGCCAGAAGAAGCGATTCTCGGGGTCAATGGCCGCGTTCGCGGGCGTGTCATTGCTCGCCATCTGATAGGCCTGCGAGGTCATCATCTGGCGGTGCATCTGCTTAATGCTCCAGCCGCGCGCGACGAACTCCGTGGCCAGCCAGTCGAGCAGTTCGGGGTGTGTGGGCGGCTCACCCATCCGGCCGAAATTGCCGGGCGTGCGGACGATGCCCTCGCCGAAATGGTGCTGCCAGATGCGGTTGACCATGACGCGCGCGGTGAGCGGGTTGTCTGGTGCGACCAGCCACTCGGCAAACCCACGCCGCCTGAAACTCGATTTCGCGTTCGCGGGCGGCGCCGGGAACTGGTATTCGCTCTCGCAGGCGACCGAGAGTACGCCCGGGCTGACGAGCGATCCTTTCGCGTCCACGCTGCCGCGATGCAGGAAATACGAAGGCCGCGCCCGGGGTCCGTCCTCTCCGATGGCCCGCGCCGTCGGGTACGGCTTCGGCTTCTGCCGTTCGAGCGTCTTGATCTGTTCGACCAGCTCCTCGTGCCTGCGCCTGTCCTCGGGCGTCATGCGTGCGACGATGTCTTTTTCGGTCAGCTTCTGCGAGAGCGCATCGTCTTCGAGCGTCTTCCTGATCTGCTGCACGTTGAGGCGCTGGCCGGGCGTGCGCTTCTCAGGGGGCGTGCGCCAGGCGATTTGCATGTATTCGGGCAGCCGGCTGACGGCCTCTTCCACGAGCGCCTTCAGGTAAGGCGCCTCCAGATCCGATTTGGCCTTCTTCAATGGCCGCTGCATACTCTCGATACGCTGCGTTTCGGCCCTGTGCGCCGCCACCACGTCTGCGCCGACGAGCGGATAACTGGCGGGCCGCGTCGAGTAGAAGACTGCCTGAATGCGGTAATAGTCCTTCTGCGGGATCGGGTCAAACTTATGATTATGGCAGCGCGCGCAGCCGACCGTCAGCCCCAGGAACGTCAGCGTGGTGGTCGTGATGATGTCGTCAAGCGAATCCTGCCGCCCGCGCTCGCCGCCCCCGCCGCCTTCCGGCCCGAGGCGCAGGAACCCGGTCGCGATCATCGCCTCCTGTGAATCGGGCGCGTACTCATCCCCGGCGAGCTGTTCCTTAACGAACTGGTCATATGGCTTGTCGTCGTTGAAGGATTTGACGACGTAATCGCGGTAGCGCCAGGCGTCGGGCCGGTCCACGTCAAACTCGAAGCCGCCGGAATCGGCGTAGCGCACGAGGTCGAGCCAGTGGCGCGCCCACCGCTCCCCGTAATGCGGGCTGGCGAGCAGCCTCTCCAAGAGCCGCTCCCAGGCATCGGGCGCCGTGTCTTTTTCAAAGGCCGCCACCTCTTCGGGGCTCGGCGGCAGGCCGAGCAGATCGAGGTAAGCGCGGCGGACGAGCGTGCGGCGGTCCGCGCGCGGCGACGGCTTCAGGCCTTTCGCCTTCATCGCCGAAAGCAGAAAGGTGTCTATTGGGTTTTTGTTCCAGTCGGCCGGGGCGACGCGCGGCGGTGTCGCGCGCCGCGGCGGCTGGAACGCCCAGTAGCGGCGCTCTTCGGGTGTGATGGGACGATCTTCCAGTCTGGCGAGTTCGGCTTTGCCGGCATCCCCCGAAGGGGCGGCGGCAGTCTTCTCAAACCCGTCGGTCGGGGCGCCCGCTTCGATCCAGCGCCGCAGCGTTTCAATCTCGGCGTCCGCAAGCTTTTTGCCCGGCGGCATCGTCGGCTTCCGCTCGTGCGTGACGAGTTGGAAGAGTTTGCTGGCCTCGGCGTCGGAAGGCACGATGACGGGTCCGTTGTCGCCGCCCATCGTCACGCCTTCGCCCGTCCGCAGGTCGAGGCCGGAAGTTCTGGCCGCGCCGTGGCAGGCGAGGCAGTTCTTCTTCAGAATGGCGTACGCCTGCCTCGAGATGTCCTGCGCCTCATCCTGCCGCAGCTCGGCGCCGACGCGCGGCAGCCGGGTGAAAAACACGACCAGACAGCACACGCCCGCAAGAAAGACAAGCTTGATACATTTGCGGATGACCATCGCGGTCCCTCCTGCTTCCTATCGAATCACTTTCCCCTCGGTCAGCACCTGCGCCGCCACCAGGTTGTTGCCGAAATTCTGGAAGTCCCTGAAAGTCCAGACCACCCGCTTATCGCGCGTGACCTCGATGAGTTGCGGATTTTCCGGCCCCGCGTGCGTGTTGCCGAAGATCAGGTTGCCGTTGGGCAGGAGTTCGAGCGTCGTCACCCAGGCCAGCGTGATGCCGGGCAGTTCCTTCTGGTCAATGCTCCAGACGACCTTACCCGCGGGCGTGACCTCTATGACGCGGTTGTTGTTGCCGCCCGCGATCAGCGTGTTGCCGTTCGGCAGCCGGATCGCGCCGAAGACCGCGGTGCCGTGGCCTTCGGGGCCGTGGCCCGGCGAGGCGGGCCGGCCGTTCAAATCCACCTCGTAAGTCCACACGACCTTGCCCGCCCGGTCATACTCGCGCAGCTTGCCGTCGCCCTCGTGGCAGACGAGGTAATGGCCGTTGTCGAGCTTGCGCACCATGCGTGTGTCGCGGTGCGGGTTCGGCTTGTCAACGGTCAGTTCGAGCGTTCTCGCAATCGCGCCCTTCTGATCCACCTCAACGACGCGGGCGTTGCCGCTCTCAGAGACCATCGTCAGCCCGTCCTTCAGCCTCTGATACGAGTGGATTTCGACGCGCCCGGTGTAGCCTTCCTTCGGCTTAGCCTCGTACTGCCAGACGACCTGCCTGTCACGGTTGACTTCGACCACGGTCGTGTAGCTGGTCTGGAAGAGGACGTTGCCGTTGGGCAACATCTGGATGTCGTGCGTTTCGGGCGCGGGGTTGGGAATCTCCCACTCGATTTCGCCCTTCGCGTTCACGATGGCGACGCGCTTCTTGTCCGCGCCGAGTACGCGATAGTTTTTGGCGTTATCAACGGTTCTGCCGGCATGCACAGGCAGGCCGCCCGTCGCCAGCGGCACGAGCAGCAGCGCACAACCCGCCGCAAGTCTGATGATCAGTCGCATCAATGTAATCTCCTTCGTCAGAAGACAGAAGTTCATTTCACGCGTCAGGGCTCGCCATTTCTGGCCGCCGGCACGCGCGCCTTTTGCGTCAGCTTCTTTTCGCCGATCTGAAGTGTCACCGTATACTCCCCGGCGGGCACTGTCCGCAAGGCCGCGCCCAGTCCGGGCCGGAACCCGCCGCCGGGCACGGGCCCTGCGCCGCCTTCAATCATCTCCCAAGTGGCGCGGTTGATCCCAGCCTTCGCCGCCAGCTCCATCGTCCGCACCGTTTTGCCGGCCGCGTCCGTCACGGTCAGCATGACTTTCTCTTTCGGCGCTTCCTTCAGGTAGTAAGTGATTGTCACGCCGTTCGGCTCGTTCGGCGTCACGACGAGGCGGTCGCCATGCAACCGGTAATTGCCCAGTGCGCCTTCGCGGCGGCGGGCTTTCGGTTCGACGGCGAAGAGGTACGCGTCCTGCGCGAGCGCCGCGCCGAGTTCGCGCAGCGGAGTGATATTGGTGGTCCAGATGCCGCGCCCGAATGTCCCCGCCACCAGATCGCCTTCGCGCGGGTGAATGATCAGGTCATGCACGGGCACGGCCGGCATGTTGCCTTTCAGCGCCGCCCACCGCGGGCCGCCGTCGAGCGAGACGTACACGCCCGCGTCGTTGCCGACGAAGAGCAGGTCCGGGTTCTTCTGATCTTCAAAGACCACGTTGACGGGCCGGGCGGGCAGGCCGTCGGTGATCTGCGTCCACGTCGCGCCGAAATCGGTGGTCTTGTAGAGGAACGGGCGGAAGTCGTCCTGTCGGTGGCGCGATTTGGCCACGTAAGCCGTGCCCGGACTGTGATGCGACGCGAAAACGCGCGTCACCCAGGCGTCTTCGGGGCCGCCAGCATGCGCCACGGCTCTGGTCACATCATTCCAATTCTTACCTGCGTCTTTCGTCACCTGCACTTTGCCGTCGTCCGTGCCGACCCAGATGACGCCGGCCTGCGCGGGGGATTCGGCGATGGTCGTGATCGTGCAGAATTGAATGGCCGCGCCGGGCGGGCTGACCTTGTTCGGATCGTTGGTCGTCAGGTCGGGGCTGATCTCTTCCCAGTGGTCGCCGCGGTCACGCGAGCGGAAGAGTACCTGCGCTCCGGCGTAGAGCGTCTTCGGGTCGTGCGGCGAGAGGCGCAGCGGCGCGACCCAGTTGAACCGCAGCATCGGCTGCCCCTGCGCTCTGGAGGGCGCGATGATTTTGCGCTCGCGCGTCCGCTGATCCAGCCGCGCGTGACGCCCGAATTCCTGCGTGTTGAAGACCCAGCGGCTGTCGGTCGGGTCAACCTGGTTGTACATCCCGTCGCCCATGCCCACGGTCGTCCAGTCTTCCAGGCCGCTGCTGCCCGACCAGCCGTTGCTCGGGCCCTTCCACGACTCGTGGTCCTGCAACCCCGCGTAGATGTTGTATGGCTCTTCCATATCCACCGCGAGCGCGTAGACCTCGCCGAGCGGCAGGTTGTTCAGGTGGTCGCACGTCCGGCCGCCGTCGTAAGAGACGAACACGCCGCCGTCAGAGCCGGCCATCATGCGTTCGGGATTCTGCGGGTCAATCCAGAGCGTGCGGAAATCGCCGAACGCGCGGCGGAACGCGCGATTGCCCTGCGGTTGAAACGGCTGGGGCTGTTGAGGCTGCTGGGGCGGCGGCCCCGCCGCGAGACCGGCCCAGGTCCGGCCGCCGTCACTCGTCTCGATCAGGTTTGAGCCCGTGATGAAAGCGTGGTCGGGGTTGCCGGGATCAATCCGAATCTGATTGAAGGCGTAGCCGGATTTGCGGCTCACGTCGTCCTTCTCCGCGCTCATTTTGCGCCACGCGCCGCCGCCGTCATCCGTGCGGTAGACTTCGCCGCCGATCAGGGCGGCCCGGCCCTCTGCGGCGCCCGCGCGGCTGTTGCGGTTGTCAACCACGGCGTAGAGCGTGTCCGGCTTCTTCTGATAGATATCGAGCCCGATGCGGCCGATTGTGCCCGCGGGCAAGCCACTGTCCAGCCTCTTCCAGTTCGCGCCGCCGTCGGTCGTCTTGTACACGCCGCTGCCCGGCCCGCCGTCCTGAATGCGCCACGGGTCGCGCAGGCATTCGTACATCGCCGCGTAAAGCGTGTTCGGCTCGCTGCGGTTGATGACCAGATCAACCGCGCCCGTTCTGTCATTGACGTAGAGAATCTTCTTCCAGCTCCTGCCGCCGTCGGTCGTCTTGAAAACCCCGCGCTCCTCATTGCCCGAGAAGAGGTGGCCCATCGCGGCGACGTAAACGACGTCGGGGTCGGCCGGGTGAATGACGATCCGCGCGATGTGGTGGCTCTCTTCCAGGCCGACGTGCTGCCAGGTCTTTCCGGCGTCGGTGGACTTGTAGACGCCGTCGCCGCGCCAGGCGCTGCGCGCGCACGAAGCGTCGCCCGCGCCCACCCAGACGTGATCTGCGTTCGAGGGCGCGACGGCAATCGAGCCGACCGAAAAGACGCCCTGACTGTCGAGGACCGGCTCGAAGGTCGTGCCGTTGTTGGTCGTCTTCCACACGCCGCCGTGCCGGGCGGCGACGTAGAAGGTGTATAGGTGCGCCTTCGCCGGTGCGTCGGGCACGACGATCTCCGAGACCCACCCGCCCGCGCGGAACGGGCCGAGGTTGCGGTAATGAAAGCCGTCGCGCAGCACGTCATCAAGGCGCTGCTGCGGATTCGCCTGGAGCGGGAATCCCGCGAGGACAATTGCCAGCCAGGGGATCAGTCGTTTCATGGTTCCCTCAGGAGGGAGTGGATAAAAAGTGATGCTTCGAGCTGCGTGAGCCTGATTCACCGCAGAGGCGCAGAGAACGCGGAGGTAGCGCAGAGAAGGCATTGGCAGACTCTTCCACCTCTGCGCCGTCTCTGCTCTCTCTGCGCCTCTGCGGTAAATCCTTCATCACGCAGCATTACATTCGAGGGCTGATTACGCTCTCAACCGCGCCGCTACTTTTCTCCTCCATCGAGCTGCGCCACGCGCACGTCGAACAGGCTGCCCGCTATCGAATCGGGGCGCGCCTGGAATTTGACCGTGATGCGCTGCCTGCCGCGCGTCAACGCTTCGGGCAGCGGGTATTCGAAATCGAACAATTCGCCCGGGTGGATTTCGAGCGTCTGCGTGGCGACCTTCTCGCCTTCCACGATCACGTCGAATGAACGCAGGCGGCCTTCGCTGCCGCGGTAAGTACACACGAGCGTCACCGGCTTGTCCGGCACGACTTTCAATTCATAGCTGAACCAGCCGCGCGCGGCGCGCCAGCGTTTGCCGTCGAATTCGCCGTCCACGAGCCCTTCACCCTTCAGGTTGTGGGCCTGCTCGCTCTGCCTGTCATTCAGGTTGACGGCGTCAACGGTGTGGCGCTCGATCACCTTCCGGCGCGCCTCGGCGGCGGCCAGCTCTCCTTTGAGCTTCTCCCACTCGGCCGGCTGCCAGACTTTCCAGTAGACGTTGTACCGGCGGACGTGGAGCGAATAGAAAGGCGCGAGCGAGACTTCCTGCGGCCGGGCCAGCCCCTCGGTGCGGAAGTGGAGCGGCGAGCCCGCCACCGGCTTCACCTTCGCCAGCACGTCCCTGACCTCGCCGATGAAGACTGGAACCTGGATCGGCTTGACGCGGCCCATCTGCGGCGCGCTGGGGCCGTAGCGCCGCTCGTCGGTCAGATCCTCTTTGCCCAGATCGCCGCCAAGCACTATCGGGCCATACAACAACGCCACCATCCGCGGGTCGTCCGGCATCGCTTCGAGCCGCAGACTCATCGGCAGTTTCACTTCGATGGTGTCACCGTTCTTCCATTCGCGCTCGACCGTGACGTAAGAGCCGGGGCCGGCCGTCACGGTCTCTTTCCTGCCGTTGACCGCGAGCGTCATCCCCGATTGCGCCCACGACGGGTAGCGAATCCTGAAGGCCAGTTTAAGTGGCTTGGCCGTTTTGACCGTCAGTCTCGTCGTGTCCTCTTCGGGGAACCGGGTCTCCTGGCGGACGGTGAGGCCCTTCTCCTTCCAGTTCAGCTCCGAGGCGATGAAGAGGTTGACGTAGAGGGCCTGATCGGCGCGGAAGTAGATCGTGTCGCCGTACTTCGCATGGTTCTCCATCCCCGTGCCGACGCAGCACCAGAACGAAGCGTCGGGCGTGGAGTAAGTCCGGAACGCGCCCGGCCGCAGCGGCACGTAATAGGTCATCATCCCGGTCGGCGGGTCCTGCGAGGCGAGGATGTGGTTGTAGAGGCCGCGTTCGTAGAAGTCCATCGTCCGCGCCGACGGCTCCCAGGCGAAGAGGTGGCGCGACAGTTTGAGCATGTTGTAGGTGTTGCACGTCTCCGTGCTGGACGCCCCCAGATGCTTCGAGAACTGTTCGGGCGGGAAGAAGCTCTCGTTGTCGCTGTTGCCGCCGATGACGTAGGAACGATGCCCGGCCACGCGCTCCCAGAAGAAGCTGGCGATGTCGTGGTAGCGCTGCTCGCCGGTCACTTCGTATTCGCGCGCCGCGCCGATGGCCTTCGGGATTTGCGTGTTGGCGTGCAGCCCGCTCAGTGGGTCTTCGCCGCGCGCGAGCGGGTCGAAGACGCGGCGGTGATCGAACTTGCGCGCGATGCGCAGGTACTCCGGGTTGCCGGTGACAGCGTAGAGGCTCGCGAGTACGTCATTCATCCCGCCGAATTCGGTCTGCAGCACGGCCTGCTGCTCGTCGTCGCTCAGCCGGTCCACGCGGAACCTGACCCAGTCGGCCAGCTTCAGGAGTACGTCGAGCGCCTGCCGGTTGCCCGCGAGCTGACGCATGTCGAGCAGACCGGCCATGATCTTATGCAGCGTGTAGTAAGGGGCCCAGACGCGCTGCCGCTTGTCCACGCGGTCAAAAAACTCTTCCGGGAAGGCGGAGAGGTATCCGGGATTCGCCCCGCGCGAGGGCAGCGCCTGCTGCACTCTGGCCAGTTCGGCGACCAGCGCGTCACCTTTCGCCTTGAACCGCTCGTCGCCCGTGCCCGCGTACATCAGCGCCAGTGCAGTCAGAAAGTGGCCGACGCTGTGGCCGCGCAACTCGACATCGGGCGCCTCCCACCCGCCGAGCGGCCTGGCCGACGAGGGCAGCCCGGCGTTGACGCGGAAATTGTGCAGCAGCCGGTCGTTGTCCAGGCTGAGCAGGTATTTCTGATCGCGCAGCATCGCCTCGCGGAACGGGCCGTCGAGCAGCCTGACGGCGCCCGGCTCGAATTCGCGCGCCTTGAACTGAACTTTCTCCTTCCCTTCTCCCCGCGCGCCCGGACCGGCGGGCGCGATCACTTGCGCGGCGATCAGCAGAATGAAGGCCGCGGTCGCAATGCGTCTCACGTCGTGACTCCTTTCGGGGCCTTCCCGGCCCCGCGTAACAAGAGCGGGTAATAGACCGGCACGCCCGCCAGCACGATCACCAGCCCCGGCCAGGTCGTCGCCGGGCGGCAGGCGAAGAGGACTGCGAGAGTGGTCGCGGCCCCACTTCCCCTGTATGCCCAATCAACCTTTGTAAGCGCATCTTTTGCGCTTCCGTCGCGTCCTCGCAGATTTCAGGCTCCCATTTATTTTTGGGCCGTGTTCCATCTGCAGTTTGCAAAGCGCGGCCCGTACCAACCTGAGCGCTTCACTGTAATCCAACTCTTCGGTGGAGGCGAGCGCGCGCCGGGACCAGCCATTCAAATCCGCACCAGCGGCGTCCTCTGCCGTTTCGCGAAATGTTTACGCTTCGCTCCCCCTCTTAAAACGTGAATCGAATCCTGAACTGCACCTGGCGTGGGACTGACGTGGTGGTCGTCGTGCGGCCAAAGTTCGTTGCCGTAATACTGACGGGCGTGACACCAAATGTTCCGCCCGTCGGCACTTCAAAGATCGGGTGGTTGAAGGCGTTGACCATCTCGGCCCTGATCTCCATCCGCACGCGTTCCCTGATGAGCGGCACCACCTTCGCGAGCGACAGGTCCGTCGTCACAAACCGCGGCCCGTGCAAATAGACGAAGGCCCCGAACTGGCCCGGCGTTGCGGGCGAGGTGAGGAAACTGCTGCTCGCGCGCCCGTCACTGCCTGTGAGCTTCGGGTCGAGGAAGAAGACATCCGGGCCGGAGCCTTTGAAGACGCCGACCAGCTTTTGCAGGTCAGAAGTCGTCACCCCATTCAAAACCACGCCCGCATCCGACTGGTTGACTGTCAGGCGACCGCTGCTCAGCTTGAAGGGCAGACCCGACTGCATGCGGAAGATCGCGCCGACCGTCCAGCCGCCGATCACGCCGTCGAGGATGGTTGCCACGCTGGTAAAAGAAATTGTCCGCCAGATTGTAGACGGGGTTGTTGCGCGGCTGGAAGGTAATGCCGCTGCCGATGCTGTTCTGCGCCTCCAGCCCGCTCGCCAGCGACAGCGGAAAGTTCAGCAGCCGTGGCTTGAAGAGGCTGCGGTCGTAGCCGATGCTGAAAGTCTCCTGATTGCTCTGAATGCCGAAATTGAACTCGTTGACCTTGTTCGGGCTGAGCGTCCAGTTGGCGCTGGCGCCGGCAATGTAGGGGTTGGAGATTTGCCCGACCGACTGCTCCTCGGTGAAGACGCCGGGCAGGACCGTCCCGCGAAATCCCCGGTCGTTCACATTCCGGTTATAGGTGTCGGAGACGCTCAGGCGCAGCTTTTCCGAGGGCTGATAGTCAAATCGCGCCGTCATAAACTGGTTGGTGGTGGGCGACGGCGCGACCCAGCGTAATCGGTTGCGGAACAGATCGAAGGTGGAGACGGCACCTGCCGAAGTGGACGATTGAATCTTCTGCAGCTGCGCGGCGATGATCGGGTTGACGGTACTCGGTAAGCCGCTCGCCCCGGCGATCTGAAGCAGGTTCACGCTCCGCGTCGTGCCGTCGCTGCCGACGTAGGTGAAGACGCCCGTTTGCGCGGCCGGCGCGAGGACGCGGGCTTCGTAGTCTGACGATTGCGGCGTCTTCACGTGCGCATAACTGACAAAGAAGAAGAGTTTGTTTTTGATGACTGGCCCGCCGAGCGCCCCGCCCTGGTCGTTCTGTATGAACACGGGTCGCTTGATGCCGCGCGCGTTATTGAACCAGTTGTTGGCGTTGAGCGCCGAGTTCTGGTGCTGCCAGAAGACCTCGCCGTGCCAGGCGTTCGTGCCCGATCTGGTGACGAATTGAATCTGAACCGCGCCCTGTCCGGTACTATTCGCGCCGAGGTTTGATGTGGCAATGGTAACTTCCTGCACGCTCTCCAGACGGGGCGCAACAAACGCGAAGAAGCTGGTGCCGCCGCTCTTGAAGCGCTGCGCGTTGTTGGCGACGCCGTTGAGCGTGATGTTGAGCGAAGCGCCCGGCAACCCGTTAATCGTGCTGTCGCGCGAGGTGACGCCCTGCTGCGCTCCCGCCGAGAGCAACACGAAGGGCAATGCGTTGCGCCCCGGCAGCGGCAGGTCCTGCAGGTATTTCTGATCCACCGTGCTGGCGATGGTGTTGGTTGTCGTCTGGAGGACCTGCCCTTCGCCCTGCACTTCGACGGTCTGCGTGACGGTGCCGATATTCAAAACCACAGTCTGATCGGTCGTGCGCGCCGCGTAGATGATGAGCCTGCGGTAAACCGTCGTCTCGAACCCCTGTTTGCTGACGGTCAGGGTGTAGCTGCCCGGCGACAAAGTCGGAAAGACGAAGCCCCCTTCGGCGCCGGCCGTGGCGGTCAGCACGGCTTTCGTGTCTTCATTCTGCAGCCGCAACCCGACGCCGGGGACGGTTGCGCCCGATTGATCCTGCACGGTGCCGACCAGTTGTCCGGTCGTGGCGACCTGGGCCGGAACTGCAATCGCTAAAACTGTCCAGACCAACCCTGACAGAAGCGACCTTTTCGCGGTTCTTTTCATAGTTGTCCTCCCCTGCCGGTGCGATCAATGACTCCGGCGCCCTTACGGGCGATGCGACGTTATCCGGGCCGGGTTCTGTAAAGAATACGCGCCGGAACAGCGGTGTCTTGGATGAACGTAAGGCTGCTTGAACCGGATTAGCGACACGGCGACTGAGGCATTGTTACTTTCCGGCCGCCGTGCCAGGATGGCGACCATTCTCCATTCGAGAGCTGAGTATTGTTGAAGGAGTCAACATTGATGAAACGCCTGACAAATTTTTTGAATGGTGCGCTCCTCGTCCTGTCAGCCGTCAATGCGATGGCCCGGACGGGGCCGGACTTCTCCGGCCGCTGGGCGGTTGAGCCGGACACGCCGCGAGCCGCCGGCAGCGCACGCGCCGGCAATATGGGCAGCGGCTGGGGGTCGAACATCACCATCGCCCAGACGGCGGAGCGGCTGACGGTCACGTATGAATTCTTCGCGCGCGGCGACAGGCAGCCGCCGCTGAAATTCGTCTACGCGCTCGACGGGTCGGAAACGAAAAACTCCGTCATGATGGGGCGCGGCATTCAGGCGCAAACGTCGAAGACCGCGTGGGAAAGCGACAAGCTGGTCATCACCACAACGCACAGCTTTGACAACCCGGCGACTGGTCAGCCGCTGAAGGTCGAAGTGAAACAAACCCTCGCACTCACTTCGCCCACGACGCTGGCGGTTGAAACAACGCGGAGCGGTGTGTCGGGCGGGCCGCCCTCGACGACGCGGATCGTCTACCAAAAGAGCTGGAGTGGAACCATGAAATGAACCACGAAAGCATAATCAATCTACTCAAACAGGCGTTCATCGCCCTGGCGCTGAGCGCCCTCTGCGCGTCAACTCTTGTCGCGCAGAGGAACGCCCGCCCCAATGTCGTCGTCATTCTCGTAGATGACATGGGCTGGTCGGACATCGGGTGTTATGGCGGCGAGATTCCGACGCCCAATCTCGATGCACTGGCAGCAAGGGGAGTGCGCTTCACACAGTTTTACAACACGCCCCGTTGCTCGCCCACGCGCGCCAGTTTGCTGACCGGACTCTATCCGCATCAGGCCGGGATGGGGCATCTCGACAACGTTGTCCGTGAAGGTTCGTCAGGCACTACGGGTAAGCTCAACGAACATTGCGTCACGATGGCCGAAGTACTCGGCGCGTCCGGCTATTTCACTGCGATGGCCGGCAAGTGGCATCTCGGTCAGCAGAACGGCACGCCGCCCTGGCAGCGTGGCTTTGAACGGGTGCTGAATTTGCGCGCCGGGGGCATCTTCTTTCCCCATCAGAATTTTCAGGGTGGTAATGATGAATTGACCCGGCGCGCGCAGGAGCCGCTTTACCTTGACGGCCAGCCCCTCCCGCACGACTCAGCGCTGCTGGGGCAGAACTGGTATGCGACTTTTCTGTGGGCGGATTTTGGGTTGAAGTTTGTGGACGAGGCGCGGAAAGCCGGGAAGCCGTTCTTTCTTTACCTGCCACACAACGCGCCGCATTTCCCCTTGATGGCGCCGCGGGAACTGATCGCCAAATATCGCGGCAAATACAAAGCCGGCTGGGACAAGCTGCGCGAAGAGCGTTACCGCCGGCAGATCAAAATGGGATTGATTGACGCCAGGTGGCCGCTCAGCCCGCGCGCAGCGGAATCACCAGCCTGGGATTCGCTCTCGCACGAAGAGCAGGAACGCTTCGATCATCTGATGGCCGTGTATGCGGCGATGATCGAAGCGATTGACACCAGCGTTGGCACCCTGGTGAAAGGATTGCAGGCGCGTGGCGCATTGGACAATACGTTGATTCTCTTTCTTTCGGACAATGGCGGCAACGCCGAATCAGGCCCGGCGGGGCGCTTCAACGGTGATCCTCCCGGCGGGCCGAATTCAAACCTCTATCTGGGCATGAATTGGGCGGCGCTCAACAACACGCCCTTCCGGCGGTTCAAGCACTTCACGCACGAAGGCGGCATTTCTACTCCACTGATCGCGCACTGGCCGCAAGGCATCCCGCGCGCTCGTCACAACCAACTCGAACCTCAACCCGGACACGTGGCAGACCTGATGGCGACGGTCGTTGACGTGACCGGAGCCAGGTATCCGCGCGAGTTCAAGGGCAAGAGCATTCAGCCGCTGGAAGGCGTCAGTCTGCGTCCCGCCTTTGCCGGGCGCCCGCTCAAACGAACACAACCCATCTGCTGGGAACACGAAGGCAATCGCGCGATTCGCTCAGGCAAGTGGAAGCTCGTCTCAAAGTATCTGGATGGCTGGGAGCTATATGACATCACAGCCGACCGAGTTGAGCGCAACGACCTGGCAGCAAAACATCCAGACCTCGTCAAAAAACTTGCGGGCGCGTGGGAGGCGTGGGCCAAACGCGCGAATGTGGATCAATGGACGGGGCCACGCCGAACGAATTGGGGCGAGGAAATAAGCCCTGCGAATAAGTGAACGATCATTCGCTCCATCAGACTCAATCATCATCAAATCACCGATTATGCAAAGACGCACTTTCCTCAAGTCAGCAGCTTACACGGGACTCGGCACCGGACTCGGCGCGTGGGCGGCCTCACGGCGCACGCCGGCCGCAGACGCCGAAATCGAATTAGCGCCGGACAGGGCGGGCGCGGTCATCAACCCTCACATCTACGGGCATTTCATCGAGCATCTCGGCGGGGTGATCTATGACGGCATCTGGGTGGGGCGCAATTCCAGGATCCCGAACGTGGACGGAATGCGCAGGCAATTCATTGACGACATGAAGCGCATCGGCGCGCCGAATTTACGCTGGCCCGGCGGCTGCTTCGCCGACGGCTATCACTGGCGCGACGGCATCGGCCCCGCCGCCAGGCGCCCGCGGACTTATAACTTTTGGGAGAGTCGCATGCCCCAGGGGCTGCACGCGACCGAGACCAATCAGTTCGGCATTCACGAGTTCATGCGACTCTGCCGCCTCATCGGTGCCGAACCTTACCTGGCGGCCAACGTCGGTTCGGGCACGCCCAGGGAGTTTCACGACTGGGTCTCTTATTGCAATGCCCCGGCGGGTACGGAAAGCCTGGCCGACGAGCGCGCGGCCAACGGCGACAAGGAGCCGTTCCGCGTGAAATATTGGGGCGTCGGCAATGAATCGTGGGGCTGCGGGGGCGATATGAAGCCGGGCGAATACGCCGTCGAGTATCGCAAGTTCGTCACGCAGTTCCCCGTTTATGTGACGCCGTTCCTGGTCGCGACCGGCCCGCGCGGGCATTCACGCGATATGGACCTGGGCTGGACGGACGGATTCTTCGCGGCGATGCAGGGCGGGCACCGCAGCCAGGTAAATGGCTTCTCGCTGCACTTCTACACCGACTTCCGTAACAACAAAATGAGGGTGGCGGATTTCAAAGCGCCCGATTGGTACGCCGTGCTGCTCGAAGGATTGCGCACCGAGGCAATCATCGAGGAACACTGGAAAGTGATGGGCAAGTACGACCCGCAGCACCGCACCAGGCTCGTGATTGACGAATGGGGCGTCTGGTATCAGCCGGGCGAAGAGATTACGCCCGGTTACATCCTGAGCCAGCCCGTCACGCTGCGTGACGCGTTGCACACGGCCATCACTTTCGACATCTTCAACCGGCACGCCGACAAGATCGAGATGGCCAACGTCGCGCAGACGGTCAACTG
Organism: Blastocatellia bacterium; assembly: GCA_035652435.1. Classification (GTDB taxonomy): domain Bacteria; phylum Acidobacteriota; class Blastocatellia; order RBC074; family RBC074; genus DASRDU01. The sequence continues at coordinate 7,225 of DASRDU010000014.1, read as the reverse complement.
CATTCATTCGCTCTTCCTGGCGCTTGAAGACAAGTACACGCGCACCCCGCCTTATTACGTGTTCGAGATGTATCGCCCACATCTGGGCGCGCGCTCAGTGCCAATGCAGATTCGAGCAGATCAATTGACCGTCCCGGTGCAAGACAGCACAGCGAAAATAGCGGGACTGACGGGTTCCGCCTCGCTCCGCGAGAAACGCCTGACGGTCACGCTCACCAATGCGTCCGTGGATTCGCCCATTATTGCTCGCATCCGCCTGGCGGGCGGTGCGCGGGCCAGCGAGGGGCGCGGCACCGTACTCACCCACAGCGACATGCGCGCCCGCAATACCTTCCAAAATACCAACGAAGTCAGGCCCGCTTCCTTGCCGGTCAAAATCAGCGGTGAGACCCTCGCCGTAGACATTCCCAGGCAAGCCGTCGCGGCCATCGAGATTCAACTCGCTTGAGTGCTGCAAGGAAGCCTTTCCAATACAAAGGGTCAAAGGGTCAAGGTCCTGGGGAGTAAAGCCGCACTTCTTTCCACTTCGCTGCTTTGACCAGGCCCAACTGGTCACGATCGCATCTGCCGCTGACTTGTACGGCTGTCCTTGACTAAGCCTCTGATGGGCGTATATTGGCCCCCTCCGTAAACACATCGCTGTCGTTCGCCTCAGGACGGTCGGCTACCGGTCGCTTGTGTCTTGCTGTGCGTCAGGAAGGACAGCGTGATTGATTGCAGCTCATCAGACAAGGGAGGAAATCAATGCCGAATAGACGCAGTTTCGTTCTCGGGGCGGCGACAGGTGTCGGTGCGATGACGGTCATGTCATCCAGGATAGTGAAGGCGGCAGCGAAACAGACGATGAGTCTGAACGTGATCTATCCGAACCACGATGGCGCGCGATTCGATATGCGCTACTATCGTGACACCCACATCCCTCTGGCGATGAAGGTCATGAAGGCCGACGGCGTCATTCTCATCGAGGGGGTACCGATGGGCGCCTCCGCCGCACCCTATGCGATGATTGCTCATTTCCAGTTCGCGTCACCGGAGGCCCTGAAGGCTGCTCTCGATAATCCACGCATGGCTGAAGTCCGGGCCGATGTCGCCACCTTCACTGATATCAAGCCGACGGTCATGCTGGGCAAGTCGTCGTAACACGCATCTATGTCGACCCGTTAGATCCGTAATCGATGCTTTGCCTGTGCATCCGGGAGCCACTTCACGTACGTGGGCCGGCTCGCAAATGGCAACGCTACGCCATTAAGCCTGTCGGCCCAGTTCGTAAAGATACTCCACATACGACCGCGTTGCCCCCACCATCCCCGCCACCTTCGGATTGGCCGATTCGATCACGTAGTACTCATCCGGCGCATGCGCTCCGCCACCGTGTCCAAGTCCGAAATGTCCCGCCGGCAAGCGCAGCGGCGCGCCCGTGAACACATAGCCCGGCCACGAACCCGCCAGCCGCGGCATGATGATCGGCTCAATCCCCGCACGCTTGTACACCGCCACCTGCGCGCGCACCAAAGCAGAATCCGCTGCCGTACTCGTAGGGTCATAGCCGCCCGTCATATTCACTTCAAGATCGCCAAACCCGCGTTGCGCCAAATGCGCCTTGAGCGCGGCCAACGCCTCAGCGGCGGTCATATCCGGCACCAGCCGCAGGTCGAGTTTGGCGACGGCCCGGTGCGGCAGGATGGTCTTGCCGCCCGGCCCGGTGTAGCCGCCCACCAGTCCTTCGATGTTGATCGTAGGCTGTGACACCAGCATCTCCAGCGATTCGCGGAAACTCGCGTCGCGCATCCAACGCTCTACGCCAAGCGATTTTTTCGTCGCGGCTTCATTCAGGCGGCTCGCCGCCGTGGCGATCATCTTTTTCTCGGCGTCGGTAAGCGGGCGCACCTTGTCGGTGTAATGTGCAATCGCGGGCGTATTGCCGTCGGCGGCGACCAGCGTATTGAGCGCCTGCACCAGATGCCAGGCCGGACTATCCAGCCGCGCCTTGTTGCTCGAATGCGTGTCGCGCCGTGGCCCGCGCCCCCAGCGTTCGCCGCTCGCCACGAGTTCGAGTTCGATCACGCCCTTCGCGCCCAGATTGATCGTGACTTCGCCGCCGGGGTCTTGCGAGGGGAAGGGCATGAAGACGCCGCTGCAACGGCGCAGGGCGGCGTTGACTTCGGCGCGCGCGATGACCTGGGGGAAATGCGGCGAACCGATCTCCTCTTCGCCTTCGGCCACGAAGACCAGATTGACCGGCAGCCGTTTGCCCGCGCCGCGTATGGCGTGCAGCGCGGCCAGCAAGGTCGCCTGCGGGCCTTTCTGATTGGTTGCGCCGCGCCCTACGAGTACCTTGCCCAGGCCCGGCTTGTCCATCAACGCCGCGTCAAACGGCGGCGACGACCACTCGGCGGGATCAACCTGCTTCACGTCGTACATGAAATAAATGCCCAGCGTACGCGGCGCGCCCGCGTCGTGCAGCGCGAATACGCCGGGATGCCCGTCGGTCGGGATTTTGGTGACCTGGGTGAACCCGGTTTCGCGGAGCAGTTGCATCATCAACTCGCAGCCTTCGTGCATGCCGCGATTTTCGGCGGCAATCGCGGGCTGGCGAATCCATTCCTGCAACCGCCGCAGGCTTTCGTCGCGGCGCTTTTCGATCTGCGCCCAGATGGGTTGCAACTCGGCGTCATCGGTGCGCGGGAAGGGTGAAGTGGTGAAGGAGGCGGCGCTCAGGGCGGCGGTTTTGATGAAGTGGCGGCGGTTCATGGGGTGTAGATTCCTTCCTGGCAGTTCAAATAAAGGACTTCATATTTGATCGGAACATGCTACGCGGCATAAGTTCAGATCAATCCTGACAAAGATTGTTGGTTTATTGGTTTCAACGATTGCGGAATTTTATTTGTTGAGAGCTGCAGATATCTGACGCCCGCGTTGAGCGGCCAACCGCAGAGACCGAGTGCAGCGAGGGAGCGAGGATTGGTCCGCTCGAACGAGTTGCCAGGCGGCGACTGTCCAGCCAGTTATTTACTCCCAATCCTTTTTCAGCATCAGCTCATCTATCCTGTAGGCGTGAAGCATCTCATGCATCAGCAGGTGCCTGAACATTATATACACCGAGTAGTGGCTGAACGCCTCGTGTTCGGCGGTCCGCTGCCAATCCTCTGCGGATAGCTCCTTCAACCGCTTAACGACCAGTGCCCGCTCGCGCACGTACCGGCTCAGCGCTTCGTCCAGATCAACGCTCAGTAGTGAGCCGGCCTCCTCGTCCGGTGATGGTTTCATAGACTTTATTTGGGGGTGCGGGTCAGAGAGCATCAACTCCAGGCGTGAGAGGAACGCCGCGTCGCCGCCAGATATGTGGCAGGCATGCTCGTGAGCGGACCACTTGTTCGGCGCAGGGCGGCGCTTAAGGTTCTGGGGCGGCACCTCGCGGACGAGCCCAATGATAATACCGGGTGCAGCCTCTAAAGAAGCTATCAACTTTTGTGTGTCCATAATCTCCTCCATGTCGTGCGCCGCCAGCAGGCCGCCTGACGCCCGCGTTCAGCGGGGCCACGAACGGCACTCAGAGAACCATAAGAAACCTGCTTCGTGGCCTCCGCTGCAACGCCTTGTTAGATGGCGGCGTTGAGCGCTCCTGCCGCCATTACTTCTTACGCCTGGCCGTAGTTATTGAGCCGAATCCCCTGGGCGGCGAGCCGGTCAAGGCGCGGCGTCCGCACGCCGCGCACGCTGCCGAAGACGCCCACTTCGCCCCAGCCAGGGTTGTCGGGGAAGATCAGAACAATATTCGGTCGCCGTTGCTGAGCAGCGCGCGCCGCCGCTTGCACCACAGCGTCGGGCGGAGCATGCTGGAGCCGTAAGGCCGTCGAGTCAGCGCCGGGCAGGATTGAGACCAGCGCTGCAAAGCAGAAAGTAAATCGCAGCCATTGCTTCATAAATGTATTGGGTCAGGACTGAGCCGCTGCCCCGCGGGCAGAATCAGTAATTGCTGCTCTCCTTCCATCTCAGGCACGAGCCATCTTTTCGGTCCGGCTGTGGGCCAGGATGATCGGCGGTGAGAGCGCCGCTGCCGGGATCAATCCGCAGGTGGCGGTGAGTGACGAGCGAAAGCAGGATCAGGTCACCATACGGTGTTTCGGTCCATTGAAAGGTTTCAGCGTCGGTCGGTCGCCCTGATCTTAACGTCACCCGCCCGTTGCCTCCCGACGCTGCCACCGAAACGAATGCCTCGCCCCATTGCAGCGCGACACGGCCGAGCCCCCGATCCACCACTTTGAATTGCGCCGCCGCCCCGCCGGCCAGCGGGTCTCCGGCAGGCACGGCGGATAGTCCGCCGTCTTTCACCACGAGTACCGGGCCGTCGCCGGAGACCGAGAGCGTGATCTTTTTGCCGAAGGGGATCGGCCTCATCAGGCCATGCGGATGCGGTTCGTCTACCGTCAGCCTGTCGAAATCCGCATAGCCGCCTGCTCCGGCGCCGGTGTGGTAGTGGAAGAGTGAGTAGCGGACGCCCTGGAAGGTTTTGAGCTGGAAAACCATGGTGAACTCGTCGCCCAGCGGCTCGAATTTCTTCCCGTCCGTGCTGTAGCTGAACCGCGCCTTCTCCGTCAGGAAATCGCAATGCGCGCGCAGCCACACCCGCGCTCCTTTGAGGGGGACGCGCGACGTCCTGCCGGTCGTCTGGTCGAACTGTTCAACCATCGCCCCGTCGGACTGCCGGCTGATGCCGATCCACGCATACGGGAAGTTGAAGAGCGCCAGTCCGGCAACGTCGCCCACCTTCATTCCGCGCGTGTCCAGTTCTGCGGTGGGAAAGGAGACGGGGCCGACGGCGCGCTGCGTCAACGTGTTTCGCGCCCGCCAGAGATCCGAGGCCGGCAGCGAATGCAGGCGCAGGAAACCGGGGCGCTCCGACAGAGACCATTTCGTGTCGTCGGGCAGGTAATTCCACTGCCAGACATTTTTCAGCTTCGGCCCGGAGAAATCGTCGCTGCGTTCATACGGCGCTGCCGGGGGCGACGTGTGGCCGGTATCGGGTTTGACCCAGGTGCGTGGCGTGCGCTTAAGATTGCCCGGCAGACCGAACCAGGGCCAGCCGTCCTGCCACGTGACGGGCGAGAGGCACGTGAGCCGCCCGACGGAGTTGTAATCCATCATCGAAAAGCCCCACCACTCGCCGCTCGGCGTGTTCACGATGCCGCCCTGATGCAGCGACATTCGGCCTCGATCCGCGGAGTTCGGCGGGATCGCGTTGAACGGCGGCGGCGTGCCGCGCTGCAAGCGGTAGCCCTCCGCGAGGCCGAAATCTTCATCCGTGCTGATTGCCTGGTTCACTTCATATGGGCCTTCAGGTTTGTCGGCGCGGGCGCAGGGCATCCGCATGCGTCCGGCGAACCATGCGCTGGTAATGTAATACTTCCCATCAATCCTGTAGAAGTGAAGCCCCTCGCCCATACCCGCCTCTTTCGGCATGATCACGCGCTCGGTGCCGGGAATAATGTCGGTGAGTTCGTCATTGAGCCGGGCGAAATTGATGTTCTGATAGCCCCAGACGACGTAAACCCTGCCGTCCGTATCGAAGAGGACGGAGAGATCGTGGAAGGAGCGCCTGAGTTCCGTGCGAGTCCAGGGGCCGGCAGGGTTACTGGCGCGGAACAGTTGCGTGCGGTGCCGGTTGACGTTGGAGAAGATGTAAAAAGTCCCGTTGTGATAACGAAAGCACGGCGCCCAGATGCCCTGGCCATAAGCTTCCTTCCCGTCTTCCAGCCGGAATTCCGGCCCGAGGTCCAAACGGTCGAACGCATAGCCAAGGAGCTTCCAATTCACCAGGTCTTTGGAATGCAGCACGGGCAACCCCGGCATCGAGTGCATCGTCGTGCCTGTCAGGTAGTAATCCTCGCCCACGCGGATCAGGTCCGGGTCTGAGAATTCATCATAGAAGAGCGGGTTTGTAAACGTTCCGTTGCCGTTGTCGGCTCTCCACGTCTGGGCCGAAATGGAGCCGTGAGCCAGCAGGGCGACGATGAGCATCAGCTTTTTCATCGGTTTTACCGGGATTACAGCTTTCGGTTAAGTCGCGGCAATTGCACTGCTGCTTAACGACGATTGAGGCGAACACCGAAACTTTCCGAATACAGAAAATGGATCAAGTGACAGTGCAACGGCGCGAAGTATAGGAGCGGCTCAGCGGGTAAGCAATGAGTTGACTTGTTCTATCTTCACAAGACCGTGTTCGGCGAGCGTGAGCTGCATCAGGTCCTCGCCCCAGACGACCCGGCCGTCGAATTCCTGCGAGACTTCGCGGACGATCTGCTCGCGGACGCCGACCCGGTCTATCCGGGAGAGAACATGCGTGAGTACCAGCGTCTTCACCCCCGCCCGACGCGCGATCACCGCGTTGTCCCGGTGGTTGCCGCACGCCCGGCGGTAGCTCGCGGTCGGCTCCGTCCCGCTCAGGTAATGGTTCATCAGGATGGCCACGTCGCAGCCGCGCGCCAGCTCGATCACCTCTTTGCACACCCCGCCGCTGTCGCCGGAATAGCACACCGAGCCTTCCTTGCTGTCGAGGCGGAAGGCCAGACACTCAAGCTGCGGCTGCACGTGCGAGGCGTTCGCCACGGTCACTGTCCACCCGTCGCCCTCGACCACGTCGCCCGCATGCACCTCCCTGACGTGCGGCGCGGGGCGCTGGCGTGGCGGCTCCCCGCCGCGCTCCCGGAACACGAAGATGCTGCTCTCGTGTTCGATGCGCGCGCGGATGTCCGGGCCATAGACGCCCTCCTCGCCGAAGAGCAGTTCGGTCATCCGCCCAAGCGGCGCCGGCCCGTACACCTTCAGGTCGGGGATCCGGTCCGCCCCCATGTCCCAACGCTGCAGCACCAGCCGCGGGTAATCCATGCAGTGGTCATAATGCAGGTGGCTGATGAAGGCGTGGCTCACGTCCACGGCGCGGTGACCGCTCTCGATCAGCCGGTGATGCGCGCCCGGGCCGTGATCCATCACGATCAGGTCGGCGCCGACTTCGATCAGGTAACCCGAACTCTGCCGCTCAAGCGACGGCGCGGGCGTCCCGGTTCCGAGCAAAGTAATTTTCATATCTAGGACTTACGCAGAGGCGACGTTAAGAGTCGCTTGATCATTGAAAACCGGGTACAGTCTCGGCTCATGAGCGATTCCGTGAGCCGACTCGACTATTGTCAATACTTGCTGGTCAGCCAGATCAACTACACCCTGACCA
>DASRDU010000013.1:0-16846 GCA_035652435.1 Blastocatellia bacterium | reverse complement strand
CGGCTGAGAGTCGGCCGCGGATTATCGCGATGACTGCGAACGCGATGCAGGGCGACCGCGAGGAGTGTCTGGAGGCCGGGATGGACGACTACATCAGCAAGCCCGTGCAGGTCGCCGACCTCCAGGCCGCGCTCGAACGCGTCGGGCCGGCACTGCGGGAGCAGGATGTCACAACCGAACAACAGGTGCTGTGAGGGTGCGGGAAGCAACTGTTGACCCGGTCTGAGCAGCGTCATTCGCGTACTCGGCAATGCTGATGCCATGCCGATTGTTGCCCTGCGGATCTGTTTCCGTGTCTGATTGTGGAATCACACTCAGGTAGCCGGGTGAAATTCCCCACCTGTTTTCCCCGGCGCCCACAGCTTCCGGGTAAAACCCTGCGGTTCGGGCAGCCTGATTACATGGAACGAGGCTTGCTCCTGCGACCAGTGTGGAGAGGTAATCAATCCTTCTCCTTTGATATCTGCTTTCCCAGTACCCGTCGTCCGGCCTGTTTGTCTCGGGTGACGACTGGCGATCCGTGAAATACGCCTGTCGGCGATCACGGGGATCGCCTTTTTGAGCCGGATCAGTGACGGGTACTGGGATTATTTATGCCTGCGTCATGACTCTGCCGATTGATATGCTGACAGACACAGCGCCTCCCGGCGTCAGAACCTTATGCTTTCACTGCGGTGAAGAATGCGACGATGATTCCGTCACGGCGGGCGGCAGGGCTTTCTGCTGCACGGGCTGTCGGACGGTTTACGAACTCCTGCAGGAGAGTGACCTCTGCGCTTACTACGACATCGAGGCGCAGGCCGGCGTCTCATTCAAAAAATCGCGCGCCGGACGTTTCGAATACCTCGACGATGAGGCGGTGCGGCGCGCGCTCATCCAATACAGCGACGGAATAATAGCGAAGACCACTTTCCGCCTGCCGCAGATCCACTGCACGTCGTGCATCTGGCTGCTCGAAAACCTCTACCGGATCAATCCGGGCGTGCTGCGCACTGAGGTGAACTTCCTCAAAAAGGAGATTGCCGTCACCTTCCGCGAACGCGAGGTTTCACTGCGCGAGGTGGTCGCACTGCTCGCCAGGCTCGGCTACGAGCCGGACATCCGGCTCGAACACCTCGACAAAGCTACCAGGCAACCCGCTGACTCCGGCAGTCGCAAACTTTACTTGAAGGTCGGGCTGGCCGGTTTTGCGTTCGGCAACGTCATGCTCCTGAGTTTCCCCGACTACCTCGACGGGTCGGGCGCGCTCGGCGCTGGATTCAAAACGCTCTTCGGCTGGCTCAGCATCGCGCTCGCGACGCCGGTGCTGCTCTACAGCGCGTCGGACTATTTCGTCTCCTCGTGGTACGCGCTCAGGGGGCGCAGGATCTCGCTCGAAGTGCCCGTGGCGCTCGGCATCCTGGCGCTCTACCTGCGCAGCGTCTTCGACATCCTTGGCGGCACGGGCACGGGCTATCTGGATTCCTTCACAGGTCTCGTCTTCTTCCTCCTGATCGGGAAACTTTTTCAGAAAAAAACATTCGATTCACTCTCCTTTGATCGCAATTACGCCTCGTACTTCCCGCTCTCGGTGACGACGATTGAGGGCGGCAGCGAACGCTCGGTGCCCGTCTCAAAACTCAGTGTCGGCAGCCGTATCTTCGTGCGGAATCGTGAACTCGTGCCCGCCGACGCCGTGCTGCTTTCGCCCGAGGCGCGGATTGATTACAGCTTCGTGACGGGCGAATCGGAGCCGGTCGAGGTGACGGGCGGCGCCGTGGTGTACGCGGGCGGGCGCGTGGCCGGCGCGGGCGCCGAACTCGAAGTGACGAAGGAAGTCTCACACAGCTACCTCACACAACTCTGGAACGATGAGGCTTTCCGCAAGGAGAAGCGCTCGTCGCTTGTGGATCTTTCCGACGCGTTCGGCAAATACTTCACGATCATCGTGGGCATTATCGCCGCCGGGGCCGCGCTCTACCGGCTGCCCGACGTTGATAAGGCGATCAGCGTCTTTACAGCCGTGCTGATCATCGCCTGCCCGTGTGCGCTCACGCTGGCCGCGCCGTTCACGCTCGGCGCGGCGGTTGCGATTTTTGGCAAGGCGAAGTTTTATCTGAAAAATGTCGGCGTCGTGCCCGACCTCGCCGCGCTCGATGCCATCGTCTTCGACAAGACAGGGACGCTGACGCGCTCGGAGCAGGGCGATGTTCGCTTCGACGGCGCGCCGCTTTCGGACGATGAACGCGCTGTCATCGCCGCAGTGCTGAAACACTCGACGCACCCGCTCGGGCGGCGGATTCTCTCGTCACTCGGCGACGCGCGCGCGGCGGACGTGGCGCACTTCCGCGAGGTCGCAAGTCGCGGCGTCGAAGCCGGGGCGGGCGGGCTCGCCGTCGCGCTCGGTTCGGCGGCGTGGATCGCCGAACGCACCGGGATAATGCCTCCGCCGGACGGCAAAACATCTCTGGTCTGTCTGGAGCTTAACGGCACATACCGAGGCGGCTTCCGCGTCGGCAACGCTTACCGCGACGGCCTGGACGGGCTCTTTGCCGCGCTCGCACCCGAACGCGAGCTTTACCTGCTCTCCGGCGACAACGATCACGGGCGCGCGCGACTCGAACCCCTCTTCGCCGACGCGCGCCGTCTGGCCTTCCACCAGTCGCCCGAAGACAAACTGCGCTTTGTAAAGAAACTTCAGGATCAGGGCAAAGTGGTCGGGATGATCGGCGACGGGCTGAACGACGCCGGGGCCCTGAAGCAAAGCAACGTCGGCATTGCCCTGGCCGAAGACACGGGCGCCTTCTCGCCCGCCTGCGACGCGATTCTGGCGGCGGATAATTTGCAGCGCCTGCCCGTTTACATCGGCTTTGCGCGCTACGCGCTACGAGTACTCCTCGCGTGCTTCCTCGTTTCGCTTGTCTATAACGCGGTCGGCCTGACGTTCGCGGTGACGGGCAGGCTTTCGCCGCTGGTCACTGCGATCTTCATGCCCGTCAGCTCACTTTCGGTGATCGCCATCGCGTGGGGCGCAATGAAGCTCAGAGAGAAAGAGATCGTCCAATGAAAGAGACCGTCGAAATCAACCTTAACGGAGAGCGGGCCGCGGTCACGCCCGCTCTGCTCGATAAATATAATCAGCCCGGGCCGCGTTACACGAGCTACCCGACCGCGCCGGAATGGGACGACAGTTTCGGCCCCGCCGAACTCGTCGAGGCATTCGCGGCGGCGAACGCCAAAGCCGCGCCGGTCTCGCTCTACTTCCACCTCCCCTTCTGCGAGTCGCTCTGCCTATACTGCGGCTGCAACGTCATCATCAACAAAAACCACGAGGTCGCCGCCCCCTATCTCGATCACCTCAAATGCGAGATTGACTGCGTCAGCCGGCAGGTCGCGCCGGGCCGCCCGGTCAGGCAGTTGCACTGGGGCGGGGGCACACCGACTTACATTTCCGCCGCGCAGATTGAAGAACTCTTCAATCACATCAGCACCCGGTTTGAACTCTCGCCCGACGCCGAAATCGGCATCGAAATTGACCCGCGAGCCACCACCCAGGAGCAGTGCCGCGTGCTGCGCCGCCTCGGCTTCAACAGGCTGAGCATGGGCGTGCAGGATTTCAACCCGCTCGTGCAGCAGACCGTGCGGCGCATCCAGCCTTACGAGATGACCAGAGGGCTCTTTGATTACTGCCGCGGACTCGGTTTCGAGAGTATCAACATTGATCTGATCTACGGCCTGCCGCACCAGACGGTCGGGAGCTTCGCCGAGACCGTGGACAAGGTCATCGCGATTAACCCCGACCGGATCGCGCTCTTCAGCTACGCGCACGTGCCCTGGCTCAAGAAGCAGCAGGGCAGCTTCGCCCGCCACCTGCCCGAGGGGTTCGAGAAGTTCCGCATCTTTCACACGGCCATCGAGAAGCTCACCGAAGCCGGCTACCGCTACATCGGTCTGGATCATTTCGCGAGGCCGGAAGACGAGCTGTGCTGCGCGCAGGATGACCGCACGCTGCACCGCAACTTTCAGGGCTACACGACCAGGGGCGGCTGCGACCTGTACGGGATGGGCGTCAGTTCGATCAGTGCGCTCGAAGACACCTACGCCCAGAACTGGCGCGAACTGCCGAAGTATTACGCGGCGGTTGAAGCGCAGCATCTCGCGACGATGCGCGGGATGCGCGTGAACACTGATGACAAGCTGCGGCGCGCGGTCATCAACCGCCTGCTGTGTCATTGCGTCCTGGTCAGGTCAGAGATTGAACGTGAATTCGGCATCAGCTTCAATGATTACTTTGCGCCCGAACTGCCGCGGCTGAGTGAACTGGAGCGCGACGGGCTGCTGCGCGTCACGCCTGACCGGATCGAAGTCACCGCGCTCGGGCGCATTTTCATCCGCAACGTGGCGATGGTGTTTGATGCTTACCTGAACAGAAAGCCGCAGCCGCAAAATCAGATCTTCTCCCGCACCGTGTAGCGTAGCGCACAGGTAATTTGAGAAGTGCCGATTTCGGCCCTTTCAGGGCCGGGATTCAATAGCCGTGGGTGAAACCCACGGAAGGCAGCACCATAGTTTTTCGACCCTGAAGGGGTCGCAGATCACATTCAACAACTACAACCCTTTCAGGGTTGGGGGTCGTGTTGCCTCTTCTCCGTGGGTTTCACCCACGGCTATTGAATTTGTCCCCTTCGGGGACGGAGAGCGAAGCGAAGGCGCGCCTTCAAACAGCTTCTGAATGTCACCATTCCTGAGGGGACATTTTCAGCGCCCCACGCAAAATTCCTCACCCGGAAGCGGAAATTCCCGCACACAACACCACAGGCAATTCAATTTACAAGCGCCGGGAGCGAGGCACGGTAAATGCTCAAGTCACGGGTGAGGATTTTTGCGATGGAAGTGCTTTTTATGCTCATCGTGTTCAGTCTGATCGTCGCCCTGCTGTTTCTCGGGGCCTTCGTCTGGGCCGTCAGGTCCGGTCAGTACGAAGACCGCTACACGCCCGCCGTCAGAATGCTCTTCGACGAGCCGCAGACGAAATCATCCTCGACCAAATCATCGAGTCATTCGGAGGAATAACTTATGCAGAGTGAGAGCCTGCGCGTGGAGAAGTTCGAGTACGACAACAAAATCGTCAGGGACTTCGCCATCGCCATGGTTGTGTGGGGAATAGTCGGGTTTCTGGTCGGCCTGATCGTCGCCATCAAGCTGACAGCGCCGGGGTTTCTCGGCTCCATCCCCCAGCTTTCATACGGGCGGCTGCGCCCGCTGCACACGAACGCCGTGATCTTCGCCTTCGCCGGCAACGCCATTTTCGTCGGCGTCTATTACTCGCTGCAACGACTCTGCAAGGCGCGGATGTTCAGCGACACGCTCAGCCGGATTCATTTCTGGGGGTGGCAGCTCATCATCGTATCCGCCGCGCTCACACTCCCCCTGGGCTTCACGACGAGCAAGGAGTACGCGGAGCTGGAGTGGCCGATTGACATCGCGATCACGCTCGTCTGGGTGGCGTTCGGCGTCAATATGATGGGGACGATCTTCCGGCGGCGCGAGCGGCACATGTACGTCGCCATCTGGTTTTACATCGCCACGTTCATCACGGTCGCGCTGCTGCACGTGGTCAACTCGCTGGAGTTGCCTGTCACCTTCCTGAAAAGCTATTCGGCCTATGCCGGAGTGCAGGACGCGCTCGTGCAGTGGTGGTACGGTCACAACGCGGTCGCGTTTTTCCTGACGACGCCGTTCCTCGGGATCATGTACTACTTCATCCCGAAAGCCGCCGGCCGGCCGGTCTATTCATACCGGCTCTCGATCATTCACTTCTGGGCTTTGATCTTCCTTTACATCTGGGCGGGGCCGCACCACCTGCTCTACACGTCGTTGCCGGACTGGGCGCAGTCGCTCGGGACTGTGTTTTCGGTGATGCTGATCGCGCCGTCGTGGGGCGGGATGATCAACGGGCTGCTCACACTGCGCGGCGCGTGGGACAAGGTGCGCGAAAGTGTTGAGCTGAAATTCCTGGTGATCGGCATCACGGCTTACGGCATGGCGACGTTCGAGGGGCCGATGATGTCGCTCAAGAACGTCAACGCGATCACGCACTATACTGACTACACCATCGGGCATGTTCACCTGGGCGCGCTCACGTGGAACGGCGGGCTCGCCTTCGCGATGCTCTATTACATCATCCCCCGGATCTACCGGACTGAACTCTTCTCGAAGAAGCTCGGGAACGCGCACTTCTGGTTCGCCACGCTCGGGATCCTCTTTTACGTGATCCCGATGTACGTGGCCGGTATCACGCAGAGCCTGATGTGGAAGGAGTTCACCGCCGAGGGCGCGCTCCGTTACCCGAACTTCCTCGAAACCGTGACGCAGATCCTGCCGATGTACATGCTGCGCGTCGTGGGCGGGACGCTTTACATCGTTGGCGCCCTCTTCGCCACGTACAACCTCTACAGGACGGCGAGACAGGGCAAATTAGTGGCCGACGAAGCCGCGGAAGCCCCGGCGCTCGAGCGCGTGAAGACCGAGCAGGTCCTGGCCGAGAAGAAAGTCGCGTATCACCGCTTCCTCGAAGGCCGCCCACTGCGCTTCACCGTGCTGTCACTAGTGGCCGTGCTGGTCGGGGGCGTGCTTGAGTATATGCCGACCGCGCTCGTCAAATCGAACGTCCCGACCATCGCGAGCGTCCACCCGTACAAACCGCTCGAAGTCGAGGGACGTGACCTCTACATCCGCGAAGGCTGCGTCGGATGCCACTCGCAGATGGTGCGCCCGTTCCGCTCCGAGACCGAGCGTTACGGCGATTACTCGAAGGCCGGGGAGTTCGTCTACGACCACCCGTTCCTCTGGGGGTCGAAGCGCACCGGCCCCGACCTGCACCGCGTGGGCGGGAAGTATCCGGACTCGTGGCATTACCTGCACATGAAAGACCCGCGCTCGACCTCGCCGAATTCGATTATGCCTGCCTACGCGTGGCTCTACGATCAGAAGCTCGACCTCAGCCACACCGAAGGCAAGATCATCACGCTGCGCAGGCTCGGCGTGCCTTACCCGGAAGGTTATGAGGCGCAGGCGGTCGCCGACGCTCAGGCGCAGGCGGCGCAAATAGCTGCGAACCTGAAGAGGGAAGGCGTCAACGTCGCAGCCGATGCCGAGATCATCGCGCTGATCGCGTACCTGCAACGCCTCGGCACGGATATCAAAGTGCAGAAACCGGTGCCGCCACTTGCCGCCAGGCAGGCCGGCCCGCAGGAGACTGCCAGAAAATAACCGGAGGGGAAGATGTACAAGAACGTGTTGCAGGCCATCCAGGGCATCGAGATTTATCCAGTGATTTCAATGCTGATCTTCATACTGTTTTTTACTGCGGTGGTCGTGTGGTTTTTCAAGGCCGACAAGGCGCACCTGAAGAGAATGGCGGATCTGCCGCTTGACGCGGACAACGCGACGACACCGGCCACACAGAATCATCAGGAGGAATAAAAAGCACTATGTCTGCCAATGAGAAACTGCTTCAGGATCATGAGGCGGATGGGATTCAGGAACTCGACAACGACCTGCCGCTGTGGTGGTTCGTCGGCTTCGTGATCACGGTAGTGTTCGCGGTTTGTTATATGGTGAATTACCACCTCGCCTGGGGGCCGTCGTCAAAAGACGAATACCGGAGCGAAGTCGCGGCCTTCACGCACGAGCCGGAGGGCGCCGAGGCCCAGGCCCAGGGGCCGATTGAGCCGCTCACAGACTTTGCCTCGCTCGATGCGGGCCGGATTATTTTTACGGGCGCGACCAATAACTGCTTCACCTGCCACCGCTCAGACCTCGGCGGTCAGGTCGGGCCGAACCTGACGGATGATTACTGGATTCATGGATGCGACCTGCGGACCATTATGAAGAACATCACCACCGGCTTCCGGGACAAAGGGATGCTGCCTTACGGGACGGGCGCCCGGCTCACCGACCAGCAGGTACTCCAGGTCGCGAGCTTCATCCTTTCAAAGAAGGGGTCGAATCCGCCCAACCCCAAGCCCATTGACCCGGAACGCGACGTCCAGTGCGGCGGCGATCAGGCCCAGGCAGACGCGGCGAAGGAGAAAGAAGAGAAGGCCGGGAAGGACGATCATGAGAGACGCGAGAAACACGATGGCAAAAAGGATGAGCGGAAAAAGTGAGCCCGCAGCCCGGAGCCGTGATCGAAGAAGCCGGTGAGAGGGATGATGTCACTCACAGATGTACCAGCAGACGCGCCGGAAAGTTTTCGCGAACGAACCACAAGCCTTGAAAAAGACGGCGGGCGGAAGTGGCTTTACCCGAAGCAGCCGGCCGGCAGATTTTACACGGCGCGGACGGTCGTCAGCGTTTTCCTGCTCGCCTTCCTGTTCGGCGCGCCGTTCATCCGCGTGGACGGCCACCCGTTTATGCTCTTCGACCTGATCGGGCGACGGTTCGTCCTGTTCGGCCTGGCTTTTTTCCCGCAGGACTTTTACCTCGTGGTACTCGGGGCCCTGACGCTGCTGGTTTCGATCTTTCTCTTCACCGCCCTGTTCGGCAGGGTCTGGTGCGGCTGGCTCTGCCCGCAGACGGTCTTTCTGGAGATGCTCTTTCGCCGGATCGAATACCTCATCGAGGGCAGCCACCTCAGGCAGCGCCGGCTCGACTCGGAGCCGATGACACCGGCGAAGCTGATAAAGAAAGGCGCGAAGCACGCCATCTTCTTCGGCCTCTCGTTTCTGATCGGCAACACGTTTCTGGCCTACCTCATCGGCGGCGACGAACTCTGGCGGATCGTCACCGACCCGCCCGGGCGGCACGTGGTCGGGCTCGCGTTCATGCTGCTCTTCAGTTTTCTGTTTTACGGCGTGTTCGCCTGGTTCCGCGAGCAGGCCTGCATCGTCGTCTGCCCGTACGGGCGGTACCAGTCGGCGCTGATGGACGAGAATACAGTCGTCGTGACCTACGACTTCAAACGCGGCGAGCCGCGCGGGAAGCTCGTCAGGATTGACCGGCGGCTCCGGAGCAACGATCCGCTGCCGCAGCGCGGCGACTGTGTTGACTGTCATCAGTGCGTGGAGGTCTGCCCGACCGGGATTGACATTCGCAACGGCATCCAGCTCGAATGCGTCAACTGCACGGCGTGCATTGACGCCTGCGACGCGGTGATGGACAAGGTCAGAAAGCCGCGCGGCCTGATCCGCCTGACTTCACAGACGGCGGTGGAGGCGGGCCTCGCACGCTGGATCACGCCGCGTGTCATCGGGTACGCGGCGGTCTGGGTTCTGATCACTTCCCTCTTCGCGTATTTCCTGCTGACGCGCCCGATGACCGAAGTGCTGATCCTGCGCCAGGCGGGGACGGTGTCCGAGCGGCAGGCCAACGGCGATTTCATCAACTTCTACGTTTTACAGGTCGTCAACAAGCATTCGTATGACGTGCCGGTCGAGGTCAGGCTGCTCTCCCCGCGGCGTGGCGCGGTCACGATGCTGGGCGAAATGTCGTCGGTGCCGCGCCTGAGCGAGCGCGGCGGGCGATTCTTCCTCGCGCTGCCCGCAGAAGAGATCACTTCAGCAGATACGAATGTGAAATTCGGCGTCTATTCAGACGGGCAACTGCTGAAAGAAGTGGATACCAGATTTCTGGCACTGAAGGCGAACTGACAGTGACGCGTAACATACAAAGTGGAGATTTCCCTATGCCTCCTGATAATACCGCGCAACGCAAATCGCTCTGGGGCTACGGCATCGCCGCGGTCTATTCGATCTTCGCGCTGGCGACGCTCGGCGTGGTGGCCTTTTCGCTGACGCAGAAAGTCGAGCTGGTCTCGAAGGATTACTACGAGAAAGAGGTCACCTGTGAGCAGCAGATCGAGCGCCTGCGACAGACGAATGCGATGGGGCAGCAGGTCACGTGCCAGCTGACCACTGACGGCAGATTCATCGAAGCGCGCTTCCCTGCCGCGCTCACTGACGTTCGCGGGACGCTCACGCTTTATCGCCCGTCAGACTCTTCGCTCGATCGCGAGGTCACGCTTGCGCCCGACGCCGGGGGCCGTCAGCTCATTCCGGCTGACAAACTGGCGAAAGGTTACTGGCGCGCGAAGCTGCACTGGCAGTCGGGCGGGCGGGGATATTACAACGAGTATTCACTGACGGTGAGGTAATAATGGGACTGTGGGCGGCACTGGCACTGGGGCTTTTCGGGTCACTGCACTGCGTCGGGATGTGCGGGCCGCTCGCGCTCGCGCTGCCACGCGCGGGCAACGCGCGCGGCCACTTCCACGCCGGACGCGTGTTGTACAACCTCGGTCGCGTGACGACGTACGCGCTGCTCGGCGCGGCGTTCGGGCTCGCGGGGAGCGCGGCGCGGCTGGCCGGCGTGCAGCAGGCGCTCTCGATTGGCACCGGCGTAGTAATTCTGCTCTGGCTCGTGCTGCCGAAGCAGTTGACCCGGCGCGTGGCGGCGTCGCGCGCGGCGGCCGGCGGCATCGCAAACCTGAAATCGTGGTTCTCACCGCTCATGCGCTCGCACCGTTTCGCCGCGCAATTCGGGATGGGGGCGCTCAACGGCCTCCTGCCGTGCGGATTCGTCTATGTCGGGCTGGCCGGGGCGCTCGCGCAATCGAGCGTGACGGCGAGCGCGGCGTTCATGGCGCTCTTCGGCCTGGGGACATTGCCCGCGATGCTGGCGGTCTCGCTCGCGCCGGGATTCTTTTCACCTGATTCGCGTGCGTCCATCCGCCGCCTGCTGCCGCTCGGCACGGGCCTGGTCGCGGTGCTGCTGATCGTGCGCGGATTGTCGCTGGGCATTCCTTACCTCAGTCCGGAGCTGCCCTCAACACCGCTTGCCCAATCGTCCGCCCCGGCCTGCCATCGTCACTAACCGGACAGCGCGCGCCTCAGTTCTGCCGGTAAACAGAAACGACTCTGAGCCCGGTCATCTCGTGCAGCATTTTCCTGATGCGCTCGGCTTCGTCACGATCAATCACTTTGAGCCGGGCGGAATTCGGCGCGCCGGGGGAATGATTCCCGCGCGTCGCGACTGACCACTCGCGGGGGACGGGGCGCAGCGGGGTGTTGAGCTGGACCTCATCCGGGCGGAGTTTCCTGAGCAGTGCCGCGAGTTCTTCCAGTTCCCAGCTGTTGATCGGCATGAGCATCGTCTGCACCGCCAGCCAGCCCGGGTATTCCGTCCTCAGTTTTTTGATGCCTTCGATGACGCTGTGCAGCGTCACGCCTTCGACCGGGCGGTTGATGAGCCTGAACGTCCGCTCGTCGGCCGCATCCAGTTTGCAGAAGATTTTATCGGCCCCGGCCAGCTCACACCTCACCGCCGGGTCATTCAGAGTCGTCGCGTTGGTCAGCACGACGACCGGCTTGCCCGTGAAGCGCCTGACCCCGCGAATCACTTCGCCCAGGTTGGCCGCGAGCGTCGGCTCGCCGTTGCCCGAGAGCGTGATGACGTCGGCTGATTGCCACGCGCTCGCCCTCAGGTCGGCCATCACCCTTTCGGTCGGCACAAAAATCCGCCGCGTCATCGTGTGGAGGTTGATCCGCCCGAGCTGGCAGTAAATGCATTTGAACGAACAGATCGAATTGACACAGAGCAGATCAACGCCCAGCGACCGGCCAAGGCGCCACGACTCGACCGGGCCGTAAACGGTTGATGCTGACTGGCCGGCCTCAACTTCAGTTGTCATGTTTTCTCCTTTGGGTGACGGGTCGGTACGGGACAGGCACCGACCCGCGTTGACAACCGCAATTTTCGGGCACAAAGGTTGATTGATGATGTGGTTGGAAATCCGCCGGCCGAATGATCCGCTGGGGAGTGAATTCTCACAACCGTCCGGGATTTTGCCCACCCCCTGCGAGAAATGCCTCAGTGAAACCTCCTGCAATTACCCCCTTCTGACCAATAACCCGGCAATTTTCCCCGCCCCGGCCTGGCATAACTACTGCAACGCTGATTACCTGAGGGCGCCGTTTTACCTGATTAACCTGACAGCCCGATGACGAGGAGGACCGAATTATGATGACCGTTTGTCCGGTGGTTGCAGGGTCGGGAATTACATTTCGGGAAGAACGAAACAAAGAGAGCGCGATTGCCCGGAGTGCGGCCTACGGGCTCTTCTCCCGGCTGACTGCCTCGCCGGATCACCTTGCGACGGACCCCGATCACTTCCTGCCCGCGGACCTGCCTTACGCCCTGGAAGAGGTCGAGGAGGCTCTGCCGTATGAGATTGATTTCTACGCCCTGGCCAAAGCGGAAGAGCGCCTGACCGGGGAAGGTTTCACCGCCCTGAAGGGCGAATACGCGAGACTGTTTGAAGCGGGCACGGGCGGCACGCCGGTGCCGATCCGCGAAGGGTCAGCGAGGAACAGTTTTTTTGACGGCGACTGGGAGGAACTGATCTCCTTCTATGACTTCTTCGGCTACGACCCGCACGATGAGTTCCGGTGGCAGCCGGATCACCTGTCGGCCCAGTTGGAATTCATGCAGTGCCTGACTTATCTGGAGGGACAGTCAGCCGACCCCAACGAGGCGCTGGCCTGTCAGGTCGCGCAGTACGATTTCCTGCAACAGCACCTGAGCGGATGGTACAGGCAGGTGCAGGAGGGCGTGCGGGCAAACACCTCGTCCGATTTTTACCAGAGACTCTTTGAAGCGCTGGGCGGCTTCCTGCGGGCCGATCTGGCCTGGCAGCGTGAGATGCTCGATTTCGCCCCGGCCGCCGGAGGTTAACGGCGGGCCGGAGATTCTGTGTACCCCGGGCCCTGGAGTGCCCGACATCGAGCCTGCAACATTATGGGCGAACACGACGTTTCCACCGAACACGAAGACCGTCAGGCCCGAAGCTTCATGAAAGCGCTGCTGGCCGATTTGTCGGCGCTCCAGCAGATGCTCGAAACCGGCCTGATCGAAAGCGACGTGCGGCGCATCGGCGCTGAGCAGGAGATGTTTCTCGTGGACAGCCGGATGCGGCCCGCCCCGGTGGTGATGGAAGTGTTGCAGCGGGCGGGCGACGCGCGACTGACGACCGAAATTGGCAGGTTCAATCTGGAAGCCAACCTCACCCCGCGTTTTTTTGAAGGCCGCTGCCTCGACGCGCTCGAACGAGAGACGGCGGAAGCTGTTGACGCAGCGCGCCGGGCCGCCCGGGGCTGCGGGGCCGACGTGCTGCTCGCCGGCATCCTGCCGACGCTGCGCCAGTCCGACCTGACGCTCGACAACCTGACTCCCCTCCCGCGCTACGAGGAGATGAACCGGGTGATGACTCGGATGCGCGGCGGCACCTTCAACGTTTACCTCAAGGGGCTCGACGAGCTGCGGGTCACGCACGATAACCTGATGCTCGAAGCGTGCTGCACGAGCTTTCAGGTCCACCTGCAGGTCGGGCCGCAGGAGTTCGCCCGGCTTTACAACCTGGCGCAGGCGATCCTCGCGCCGGTGCTGGCGGTCGCGACCAATTCGCCGCTGCTGCTCGGCCGCCGGCTGTGGCATGAGACGCGGATCGCGCTCTTCCAGCACTCGGTGGACGAGCGTTCGAGTTCGCGGCAGATGCGCGGCCACCCGCCCCGCGTCAGTTTCGGTCAGGGGTGGGTGAAGGAATCGGTCCTCGAAATCTTCCGCGAAGAGATCGCGCGCTTCCGCGTCATCCTGACGAAGAAGATCGAGGAGGATTCGCTCGCGGTGCTGGCCCGGGGCGAATTGCCCGGGCTGGCCGCGCTGCGGCTGCACAACGGCACGGTCTGGCGCTGGAACCGCCCCTGCTACGGCATCATTGACGGTCGCCCGCACCTGCGCATCGAGATGCGCGCCCTGCCCGCGGGCCCTTCGATTCCCGACGAAATTGCCAACGCCGCCTTCTTCCTCGGCCTGATGTCGGCACTGCCCGGCGAATACGGCGAGATAGATCGGCTGATGTCGTTCGATGACGCCCGGGAAAATTTCCTCGCGGCGGCCAGGCAGGGCCTCAAGGCGCAATTCACCTGGCCGGGCTGGCGCAGTACGCCCGCGTCAACACTGATCCTCGAACACCTGCTGCCGCTGGCGCGCGAAGGGCTCGCGCGGGCCGGCATCGCCGCCGAAGACAACGGCCGTTACCTGGGGCTGATCGAGGAGCGGGTGCGGCGCGAGCAGACCGGGTCGCTGTGGGCGCTGCGGTCGCTGGCCGCGATGGGCGGGAAAGGGACGCGCGAGCAGCGTTACCGGGCGCTCGCAGCGACGGCGCTTGACGAGCAGCAGCGCGGCTCACCCGTTCACACGTGGCCCGTGGCTTCGCTCCAGGGAGCGCAGGACTGGGGTCAGAGCTATCAGACGGTCGGCCAGTTTATGTCCACCGACCTCTTCACGGTGCGGCCCGACGATCTGGTTGATCTGGCGGCGAGCGTGATGGATTGGAAACACGTGCGGCATGTGCCGGTCGAGGACGACGACGGGCTGCTGGTCGGCGTGGTTTCACACCGCGACCTGCTCCACCTGATGTCCCGCGGGATGACGGGGCAGCAGACCGCGCCGGTCGCCGTGAAAGAGATCATGAAACCTCACCCGGTGACGGTCACGCCCGACACCCCGACCATCGAGGCAATCGAGATCATGCGCCGGCACAACATCGGCTGCCTGCCCGTTACTGACGACGGCCGCCTGGTCGGGATCATCACCGCTCAGGACTTCCTGAGCCTGGCGGCAGAACTTATTGAAGAGCGCCTGAAGGGGGCGGAGATGAAACTGGCCCGGAGCTCCGGAGACTGAAGGATGAGAGTCCAAAAGACAATTGACGCCAATGAAGCCGTGGCAGACGTGGCTTACCGCCTGAGTGAAGTGATCGCCATCTACCCGATCACACCCTCATCACCGATGGGCGAATGGTCCGACGCGTGGGCTTCGGCCACAAAGCCCAACCTCTGGGGCGCCGTCCCGTCAGTCGTCGAAATGCAGAGCGAGGGCGGCGCGGCGGGCGTCGTTCACGGGGCGCTGCAGACCGGCTCCCTGACCACGACCTTCACCGCCTCGCAGGGCCTCCTGCTGATGATCCCGAACATGTACAAGATCGCCGGCGAGCTGACTCCGGCGGTCTTTCACGTCGCGGCGCGGGCGCTCGCGGCGCAGGGGCTTTCGATCTTCGGCGACCACAGCGACGTGATGGCGGCGCGGACGACGGGCTTCGCGCTGATCTGCTCGGCGTCGGTGCAGGAGGCGATGGACTTCGCGCTCGTCGCCCAGGCGGCCTCGCTCGGATCGCGCGTCCCGTTCCTGCATTTCTTCGACGGCTTCCGCACCTCGCACGAGGTGGCGAAGGTCGAGATGCTCTCCGACGACGACCTGCGCCAGATGATTGACACGGAACTCGTACTCGCCCACCGAGCGCGCGCACTCTCGCCCGATCACCCCGTCGTCCGCGGTACGGCGCAGAATCCCGACGTTTACTTTCAGGCGCGCGAGACGGTCAATCCCTTCTACGACGCCTGCCCGGACATTACTCAGCGGGCGATGGACAGATTCGCACGACTCACGGGGCGGAGCTACCGCCTGTTCGAGTACCACGGCGCGCCCGACGCCGAACGCGTCATCGTGCTGATGGGGTCGGGCGCTGAAACGGCGCACGAGACGGTTGATTACCTCAACGCGCGCGGCGAAAAAGTCGGCCTGCTCAAAGTCCGCCTGTACCGCCCGTTCGATGTCAGGCGCTTCATCGAGGCGCTCCCCGCTTCGACCAGAGCCATTGCCGTGCTTGATCGGACGAAAGAACCGGGCAGCGCCGGCGAGCCGCTTTACCTCGATTGCGTCACGGCCATTCACGAAGGCATCAGTCAGGGCTGGGGAGAGTTGCAATCCGCTCCCAGGGTCGTGGGCGGGCGTTACGGGCTGGCCTCGAAGGAATTCACGCCGGCGATGGCCAGGGCGGTCTTCGATCACCTCTCGCTCGAACGCCCGAAGAATCATTTCACCGTCGGCATCAACGACGACCTGACGCATTCGAGCCTGCCTTACGACGAGGGCTTCTCGACCGAGCCGGATACGGTGGTTCGCGCGCTGTTCTACGGGCTGGGCGCGGACGGGACGGTCGGTGCGAATAAAAATTCGATCAGGATCATCGGCGAGAACACCGACAATTACGCCCAGGGGTATTTCGTTTACGACTCCAAAAAATCGGGCGCGATGACGGTTTCGCACCTGCGCTTCGGGCCGCAGCCGATCCGTTCGAGCTACCTGATCACTCAGGCCAGCTTCGTCGCCTGTCACCAGCCGGTCTTTCTGGAGCGCTACGACATGCTCACTCCGCTCGTGCCGGGCGGGACGTTTCTGCTCAACACGCCACTTGCGCCGTCGGAAGTCTGGGATCACCTGCCGCGCCCGATGCAGGAACAGATCGTCGGAAAGCAGATTCAGTTCCACGTCATTGACGCGGCGAAAGTCGCGCGCGAAAGCGGGATGGGCAACCGCATCAACACGGTGATGCAGGTCTGTTTCTTCGCGCTTGCGGGCGTGCTGCCGCGCGACGCGGCGATTGCCGCCATCAAGCAGGCGATCAGAAAGAGCTACGGCAGCAAGGGCGATGAAGTCGTCGAGATGAATATTCAGGCGGTCGATCAGACCCTCTCGCAACTGTGTGCAGTGGCCGTCCCCGAACAACTCACCAGTCAGGTCACCATGCCCCCGCCGGTCTCGCCGGAAGCGCCGCCTTTCGTGCGCGACGTGCTGGGGAGGATGATCGCGACCCGCGGCAATGAGCTGCCGGTGAGCGCCCTGCCCTGCGACGGGACTTACCCGAGCGGGACGGCGAAATGGGAGAAGCGCAATCTGGCGGCCGAGATCCCGGCGTGGGACCCGCAGGTCTGCATCCAGTGCGGCAAATGCGCGATGGTCTGCCCGC
>DASRDU010000012.1:0-10952 GCA_035652435.1 Blastocatellia bacterium | reverse complement strand
GAACAGCTACTCGCCCGCGAGCAGGCGGCGCGCTCCCAGGCCGAAGAGGCCAGCCGCCTCAAGGACGATTTTCTCGCCACCGTCTCGCACGAACTCAGGACGCCACTGAACTCAATCCTTGGCTGGGCCCGGATGCTCCGCAGCGGGAAGCTTGACGCCCAGGCCGCCGCCCGCGCCATAGAGACCATCGAGCGGAACGCCAGATCGCAGGCCGGGATCATCGAAGACATCCTCGACGTCTCACGCATCATCACCGGCCGACTCCGGCTCGATTTCCAGACCGTTGACCTCCAGCCCGTCATTGAGGCGGCCGTTGATTCGGTGCGGCCGGCGGCAGAGTCCAGAGGGGTTCTGATCGAGCAGCGGCTCGACGCCGCGGTCAGCCACGTCTCGGGCGACCCCCAGCGCATCCAGCAGGTGATCTGGAACCTGCTCTCGAATGCCATCAAGTTCACTCCGCGCGGCGGGCGCGTCCGGATCGCACTTGAGCGGATCAACTCGCACATCGAAATCACGGTGAGCGACACCGGGGTCGGGATTCGATCGGAATTCCTCCCCTATGTCTTCGACCGCTTCCGGCAGGCCGACAGCTCATCCACCAGAATGCATGGGGGCCTCGGGCTCGGGCTCGCCATCGTGCGCCACCTGGTGGAACTGCACGGCGGGGCCGTTTCCGCCGAGAGCGGGGGCGAGGGGCAGGGCGCGACTTTCCGTGTGAGGCTCCCGCTCGTGGCCGTCCGCGGGGAGACTGAGGGCCCCGGAAGGCGCCCCCCCGCGGCCCTCAGTAAGGGTGGGCTCGGGCTGTCATCAGACCTGAAAGGGGTGCGGGTACTGGTCGTTGATGATGAGGCTGACGCGCGCGACCTGCTCTCGGTCGTGCTGGCACAAAGCGGGGCCGAAGTGAAAGCCGCCGCCTCGGCGGCCGAGGCCCTGACCGCAATCGAGCAGTGGCGTCCGCATGTGCTGGTCTCAGACATCGGGATGCCGGTCGAGGACGGCCACGCGCTGATCCGCCGCTTGAGGGCGCTCGGACCGGAGCGCGGCGGACTGACGCCGGCGGTGGCGTTGACGGCGTATGCGCGAAGCGAAGACCGGCTGCGGGCGCTCTCGGCAGGCTATCAGATGCACGTGGCCAAACCGGTTGACCCGGAGGAACTGGCCGCAGTCATTGCCAGTCTGGCCGGACGACTGGTCAGAGACCGGGCGACCGAGTAATGCAAGTGCGGGCCGCATGGCCCGCTTGCATCTGTATTGCTCCGGCGTGCTGATCCTCAGACCTCTTCGAGGGGCCAGACCTCCACATTGACGGGCCCGCCGCAATGCAGCAACGGCTCACCCGCGGGTGATGGCAGGCCGGCCGCCTCGATCATGCCCGACTGATACGTCGCAAGACTCGCCGCCTGCAAAGGCCAGGGCGCGTGAAAGATTCGACACCGGTAGAGTTTCTCTTCGGCAGACGTGTAGAGGCAGTAACGCTCAATGAGAAAGAAATCCAGCGAACCGGGTCCGGCTTCGGGCAGCGCGGCGCCGATCTGCCACGTGGCATTGAACTCAGCGCGCGACGCCGCCTGCTCCCTCCTTGAAGTGTAGATGATCGTCCCACCCTGCTCCTCAAGGTTGATGCTCGCGTGATAGTACGGCAGGCGGAAGAAAGTGTGCGCGCCCATCACCGCCACCAGGCTGTTGGCGTCGAGCGAGAAGAACCAGACCCCGGGGACGCCATCCAGATGCACGTACGTGCGCACGTTGATCTCGTGAAAGTCGCTCACCCAGGGCAGCGGGGGCGTAAAGACCGGGCGCGCGCCCGAGATGGTGAATGGCGTCACGCCGACCCACGCTCTGCCTTCGAAAGTGTCAATGGCCAGACGCCCGGGTATCAGCGGCCGAAGCCGCTCGACCGGCATCTGCCAGTGCATAAAAAGCAGCCTGCTCCAGGATTGATACATGACGGGTGACCCGGCGGGGCGGCTGCGGATTGATAACCGCGCGGCAAGATCCGGTGGCTGGTCTTTCATGGACTGATGTATAGCAAATTCGGCGCCGCTCCGAATAGAAGGCGCTGGCGCGCCTTTTGCTTTTCTCCACTTCCCGGTGTGGTGTGTCTTTTGCACTGCCTTGTGTCGGGACAGAAATGTAACGGAATCAGGACGGGGACAATTGCCCGGAAAGGAGTCTGACGTTGTGGCAGTAACGAAGCGAGCCCGGCCCGGGGCGGAGATCCGCCGCTTTGATATTTTCGCGGAGTGGAATCGAATCAAGGCGCACGAATGTTACAAGCTGCCTGAAGCGGAAGCCTGCGCCTACGGGCTGGCCGTGGCGAAGGTGGTTGCCGCGCGCAAGTTCTACGGCTACCGTCCGGAGCAGGTGAAGGAATGGAAGCAGCGCGCCCGGAAGGACGAGCCCGGCGAGCGCTGGTGGGAACACCCTGGTTCCGGTCAGGAGTTTGAAAAGAAGATCATCGCGCGGATGGGGAAGACTTTCTACCAGCGGGTCTTCAGGCCGGCGGTGCGCCGCGCCTGGGACGCGGGGCAGAGTTACGAGCAGATCCGCGACCGGCTGCGGGAAGAGTGGAACGCGTCGCTCTCCTGAAGAATGACTTTCACCACCGGGCCCGGGGCGGCCATTGACCCGGGCTCTTTCACGTCCGGATCGCGCCCGCAATAACGCGCGCAGGAGAAGGCGATTGTTAACATTCCAGGCGGTCTTTCTCGCCGGTTCGGCGGCCCACTCGATCTTCCGTTTCTTCCGCGGACTGGGCGCGTTCGGCCTGTTGCTGCTGGGGGTGCTGGATTCTTCCTTCCTCTTCCTGCCTTTCGGCAATGACCTGTTACTGATTGCTCTGGTCAGTTCTCACCGCAACAGCACGGCGTGGATTCCTTACGTCCTGATGGCAGTGCTGGGTTCGATCCTGGGCGTTTTTCTGGTTGACCTGTTGATGCGAAAGGCGGGCGAGGAGGGCCTCAGGAAGTTCGTCAGGCCCGGCCTGATAAAGCGGCTCAGGTCGAAGATCGAAATGCATGCCGGCTGGGTACTCTTCCTGGCGCCGCTCATTCCCCCGCCCTTCCCGTTTACGGCGGTGGTGATGACTGCTTCGGCCCTGCAATATTCACGCTGGAAACTGCTCGTGGCCGTCTGCTGCGGCAGGCTCGTGAGGTTCACCGTTGAAGCCCTGCTGGCGATCCACTTCGGGCGGAAGCTGCTGTCGTACTTCAAGTCGGACGTTCTCGACTATCTGGTCTATGGGTTCATCGCCGTCGCGGCCGTTGGCAGTTTCTTTACCGTCAGGAAGTGGGTCCGCCGCCGGGGCGGCGCCCCCACGACCAGACACGACGAAGAAAGGACGGGACGAGCTGACCGTGAGGCCATTAACTCGACTGAGCGCTGACCCGGGCAGGTCAGAAGATTATCGTCAACTACTCCATGACACGATTACGATACCGCCCTCATCTGACCCCGGGCAGGTCGCCCTCATCCGTCTTATCTCGCCTGACGCCTCAGCGGCCGGTTGCCTGAATTTGCAGCAATCAGCCGCGGGGCGATTGCTGCATTCCCAGGCCTTTTTCTCTTACGCTATCCAGACCTCTCCGGCTATCCCCAGCGGCATCAGCCACCTGACGTTTTCACACCTGCGGCAGGGTAATTGCAGGCAGTCCGCGTAGAACTCAGGCTTTGGTCCCACCCTGTGTAGTTCTCGTGTCCCTGCACGATGATTCATCACCTGACTGAAACGACCCGGGCATCCTGACTCTGCAGGGGCAGTTCTATGTCGAAATCAGCAGTATCGTACCACCTGTCACTCGTACCATCCGCCAATCCTTTCAGTCACCCGCCTGATACTTTGCTGATTTCGAGACCGGACCTGCCCCTCACGGAGCTAGGCGGCCACTTTTAAGGCAGCGATAAACTACTTATGAAAAGCCACACCATCCTGCTGGTTGATGACGATGACCTCGCCCTCAGGGTGCTGGAGCGGGCATTCTCCGGGGCCGGGTACAACACGCTGACCGCGAGCTGCGCCGACCAGGCGCTCGATGTGCTGAATTCCCAGCCGGTCTCACTGGTCCTTACCGACAACAGAATGCCGGGGATGAAAGGCGTCGAACTGCTCGGCGAGACGAGCCGCCGCTGGCCCGAATGCGCGCGCATTCTGACGACCGCCTTCGTTGACCTTGAATCCACCATCTCCGCCATCAACGAGGGGAGCGTTCACCGCTTCGTTTCCAAGCCGTGGGACGTTGAAGCGTTGATTCAGGCGGCCCACGAGGTGCTTGAGCAGCAGGCGGGGCGGCAGAACCAGAGCGCCACGCTTGAGGCCCTGCGCGCAGAGCAGCAGGCCCTTTATCACCACGCCCCGGACGGCTACATCTCCTTCACTTCCGACGAGGTCATCACGAGGACCAACGAGACGCTGCTCAAGTGGACCGGCTTCTCCTCGCCCGAGGTGATCGGCAAACTGCATCTGGACGAACTGATCGTGACGGGCAATCGGGGTGATTACGGGGACTTCCTGAACAGGCTGGTGGAGGACGGCCGGGCGAGTCTCGAGGCCGAACTGGTCGCCAGGGGCGGGAATAAAACGCCGGTTCAGGTGATCGCCAGAGCCGCTTTCAGGACGCCCGGCGAGCGCGTGCTTTATCACGCGACGATCCGTGACATCAGCCACGAGAAGCAACTGCTGGCCCAGCTCATCCAGGCCCAGAAGGTCGAGAGCGTCGGGCGGCTGGTCGGCGGGATCGCGCACGACTTCAACAATCTGATCACCGGGATTCTCGGTTTCAGCGGCCTCTCGCTCCGGCAACTGGGGCCTGACAACCCGGTCGCACGCAATCTGGCCGAGATCGAAAAAGCCGCCCAGGGCGCGGCCAAGCTGGTCTCACAGCTCCTGGCTTACAGCCGCCGCCAGATCGGCAAGCCCGTCCCCACAGACCTCAACCAGCTGATCCGTGAGAACGCCGGGTTTCTTACCCGGACGCTCACGGAAACCGTCAAGGTCAACGTCCAGCTGAGCGACGAACAGACCACGGTCAAGGCCGACCCGGGCCAGATCCATCAGGTCCTGCTCAACCTCTGCGTCAACGCGCGCGACGCGATGAACGGCACCGGGACGCTCACCATCGAGACCGGCCGCGCCAGGTTTGACGAGGAGTTCATCCGCACTCACCTCGGCTCGAAAGCCGGCGACTACGCTTACTTCAGCATCACCGACACGGGCTCGGGGATGGACGAATTTACAAAGCAGCGCATCTTCGAGCCGTTCTTCACCACCAAGGAGGTCGGCAAGGGCACGGGCTTGGGCCTCTCGATGGTTTACGGCATCGTCAAAAGCCACGACGGATACATCACCGTCGAGAGCGAGCCCGGCAGGGGCGCGACATTCCGCGTCTACCTGCCACTGTGTCGTGAGGCCGTTCAGGTCGCCGCCCCGCAGGCGGCCACGACCAAAGGCGGGCGCGAGACGATTCTGGTGGTCGAGGACGAGCCGATAGTCCTGCTCGTCGCCCAGCAGGTGCTGTCAGATTACGGCTACACGCTGCTCGCGGCGGCCAACGGGCGCGACGCGCTGGCGACGTTCCGCAACCGCCCGGGCGAGATCAGCCTGGTCATTACGGATATGTGGATGCCGGAGATGACCGGGACCGACCTGCTCTGCGAACTCAGGCGCACCAACCCGGACGTCCGCGTGCTGCTCACCAGCGGTTACAGCGTCAGCCCGGACCTCAAAAAAGCCATCACCGAGGGTTTCCCCTTCCTGCAGAAACCGTACCGGGGCGACGAACTCGCGAAAATGGTGCGTGAGATTCTGGACAGTGACCCGGTGAAACAGCCGGCGGAAAACCAATTAGTCGAGGTGTAGGAGAAAACATGCAACCAGTTGCACAAACAAGTCAGCCAAAAATTCTGATCGTTGATGATGAGCCATCCATCCGCGAAATCCTGCTGATGATGCTCTCCGGGCGCTACAGGTGCGAGACGGCGTCCTGCTTTGATGAAGCCATGGCTCTGCTGCGGGAAGGTGACTATCAACTGATGCTGAGCGACATCGCGATGCAGGGCCGCAACGGGTTGGAGTTGCTGTCAGAAGCAATAGCCCTCAAGCCTGACATGTCCGTGTTGATGGTTTCGGGCGCGCAGAACATCGAGAACGCCATCCAGGCGCAGCGGCGCGGGGCGTTCGATTACATCGTCAAGCCCTTCACCCTCGAGCAGGCCGAGATGGCCGTCGAGCGGGCGCTCAAACAGCAGGCCATCGTGTATGAGAACCGCTGTTACAAGGAGCATCTGGAGGAACTGGTCGAGCAGCGCGCCGGGCAGCTCAGGCAGCTGAACGCGACGATGAACGACATGTTCCAGGATCTGTACCTCAACTACCGGGCGACGCTGCAGGCGCTCGCCTCGGCCATCGAGATGCGCGACGTGGAAACGCACGGCCACTCGCAGCGCGTCGTGACCTACTGCCTCAGGTTCGGCCAGCAGCTCGGCCTGAGCGACCTCGAAATGGTCGCGCTCGAACACGGGGCGCTGCTCCACGACATCGGCAAGATCGGCACGCCCGACTCGATCCTGCTCAAGCCCGACAAGCTGACGCCGGAGGAGTGGAAGATCATGCGCGGCCACATTGATAACGGGGCCGCGATCCTGCGCGGCATCGCCTTCCTCGCCGACGCGCTGCCGGTCGTCACCCAGCACCACGAGCGGTGGGACGGGTCGGGCTACCCGCTCGGCCTGCGCGGCAGGCAGATTTCGCTCAACGCCCGGATCTTCGCTGTCGCCGACGCGCTCGACGCCATCACCTCCGACCGCCCCTACCACAAGGCCAGATCCTTCGAGGAAGCGGCCCGCGAAATCACGGCCGCGACCGGCACTCACTTCGACCCGGAGGTAGTCGAAACGTTCCTCTCCATTCCGCTCGACGAGTGGCGGCAGATTCGGCAGTCCGTTGAAAGCAACGGCGGCAGCCTGACCCCCGACATCCTCCGGAGCATCCGTTCACTGATTGTTACTCATAAGACGGGACGCCTCTCAGCACCGCTGGCACTGTCCTGTCCCAACCCTGCATAAAACGAATATGAATAAAGAAATCCTTTTCATCGCAGCCAGAGAAGAGTCCATCCTGAATCCGCTCGCCAGGGTCTTTGCCGAGGGCGGCAGGGACGTGATGAAAGCCAGCAGCGGCAACGACGCGGTCGAGGCCATCGAACACAACCCGGTGACGCTGATCCTTTCCGACCAGAGCGCGCCGGGGATGAATGACGTGTTCACAGAGATCTGGCACCACTGGCCGGATTGCATCGTGCTGCCGCTCACGGGCGACGAGGTGGTGGCCGACAAGACGGCGCCGGGGTTGTTCCGCGCAAAGGCGAAGCCCTGGTTCCCGTGGGTCAGCCGGATAGTCGCGCTCTTCAGGGGCTCCGACTCAGGCAGCTACGGGATGGCCGGCTACAGCCCGCGGAGAAGACACCTGACGGCACGCACTCAGCCGCTGAGAGTCCGCTGACCCCCCACGACCGGGCCTGCCGCCTGCGCATCCGGGATGTGCGGGCGGCTTCTCACATGCGCGGCGCCGATGGCGCCCCTTCTCCAGTCGCCGGCTTCGGGGCGGCTGCCGGCAGGGTTTCCCTGCCCTCCAGTCAGATCAATCAAAGAGCATCGAGGAGTATCAAAGCAATGATGAATAAGTTTATGGCCGAAGGAAATGTTACGACGATTGTGCCAGCGCAGGAGGTTTTCCCCTCCGCCGAGACGCTCGACCGGTTCGGGGGCGACATCAATCTGCTGTCGGAAATCTCATCCATGTTTCTTGACGGCCTGCCGGAGATGCTTTCGACGATGAACACGGCCATCGCCAGCGGCAACGAATTCGCGGTCGAGCGGGCCGCCCATGCGATCAAAGGCGTGGTCAGCAATTTCGGGGAGAGCCCGGCCCAGGAGGCGGCCTTCAGGCTGGAAATGATGGGCCGGAAATGTGACCTCTCAGCCGCCAGAGAATTGGCCAATGAACTTGAAACAGAGCTTGCGCGTCTCAGGAATATCCTGGATACTTTCGTCAAAGAGAACGCGCTATGAGGATTCTGATTGCGGAAGATGATGCAGTCTCCCGGAGGCTGCTCGAAACCGTACTGACCCGCTGGGGTTACGAAGTAGTCGCCGCCTGTGACGGCACTGAAGCCTTGAATGCATTGACGGCGGAAGGCGCCCCGCGCCTCGCCATCCTCGACTGGATGATGCCCGGAATGGACGGCGTGGAAGTCTGCAGCCGGGTGAGGGCCAGAGAAAACGCCCCCTACACTTACATGGTCCTGCTGACGGCCAAAAGCGATAAGGAAGACATCGCTTCGGGCCTTGAAGCGGGGGCCGACGATTACGTCAACAAGCCTTTCAACCAGCAGGAGCTGCGCTCAAGGATCAAGGTCGGCGAGCGGGTGCTGGCCCTCGAACAGGCGCTCGCCCGGCAGGTCACGGACCTCGAGCAGGCCCTCGTCCAGGTCAGGCAGTTGAAAGGCCTGCTCCCGATCTGCATGTACTGCAAGAAAATCCGCGACGATCAGGATTACTGGCACCAGATGGAATCCTACATCCACCACCACACCGGCACCGACTTCAGCCACGGCATCTGCCCGGAATGTTACGAGAAATGGATGGCCTCGCGTAAGCAGACGCCTCCCGCCGAAGTCTGACTTCGTCAGACCCCTGTCCGAATTGTCACCTACTGCTGCTTCACAAGATTTCTGTTCCGCGCCTCCTGGTCGAGGACCTCGCGCACCCGCCGGCCGATCGTGTCAATCAGGTAAGGCTTTTCGAGGATGACCGCGTCGGCCAGCTTCTCGTTCATGCTGCGGGCCCGCTCGCTGCCGTAGCCCGTCATGAAGATGGCCGGACACTCGACGTTCATCCTCCGGATCTGCTCGTAAGCGTCCGGCCCGCCCAGCCGCGGCATGATGACGTCGAGGATCAGCAAATCAACCCGGCCGGCCCGCGCGGCGACAATATCCACGGCCTCGCGGCCGGTTCGCGCGACGAGGATTTCGTACCCGAGTTTGCCGAGGATGTTGCGCGTGATCTTGCACAGCGCCTCGTCGTCCTCGGCGATCAGGATGGTTTCGGTCCCGCCCCGCAACTCGTCTTCCGACTTCGGCGGTTCGGTGACGACCTTCTGTTCGGCGACGGGGAAGAAGATTTTGAAGGCGGACCCGTGCCCGACCTCGCTGTAGACGTGAATCAGCGCGTCGTGCTGCCTGACGATGCCGTAGACGACCGAGAGGCCGAGGCCGGTCCCGTTGCCGGGCCCCTTCGTGGTGAAGAACGGCTCGAAGATGTGCTGCTGCGTTTCCTCACTCATGCCGCTGCCCGTGTCGCTGACGCTCAGTTGCACGAACCGGCCGGGCCGCGCCCACGGGTGTATCCGGCAGAACGTCTCGTCGAGCGTGATGTTGGAGGTTTCAATGATCAGCTGCCCCCCGAGCGGCATCGCGTCGCGGGCGTTGATGGCGAGGTTCATAATCACCTGCTCGATCTGCACCGGGTCAACGAAGACGGGAAACGGGCGGGAAGTCGTGTGGAACCGCACGTCAATGTCCTCGCCGATGATGCGACGCAGCATCCGCATGCAGTTGCCGGCCAGTTCGTTCAGGTAGATGGTCGAGCGCTTGAGGTGCTGGCGGCGGCTGAGCGTCAGCAGCTGCTGCGTCAGCGCGGTGGCGCGCCGGGCGGCGGCTTCAATGTCCGAGAGCAGCTCCAATCGCTCCTGGTCGCCCTGGAGCCGGCGGTGCATGAGCTGCGAATTACCGAGGATCGCCGTCAGCAGGTTGTTGAAGTCATGCGCGACCCCGCCGGCCAGCACGCCGATGGATTCCATCTTCTGCGCCTGGAACAACTGCGCTTCGAGCTGCTGATGGACGGCTTCGGCCTGACGGCGCTGAGTGATGTCGGTGACCATGCCCATCGTGCCGGAAAACTTCCCCCGCTCGTCAAACATCGGGCTCAAGGTCACAATCGTCCAGAGTTCCGACCCGTCCTTCCGCCGGAAGCAGAGGTCAGACTGCTCTCTGCCCGTCTGATTGTTTCGCCCGAGGGCCTGCTCGACTTCGGCGCGGACTCCTTCGTCCATGAAGTCATAAATCGGGCGGCCCATCATCTCCGATTTCGTGCAGCCGAGCATCTCGGCCATGCGGCGGTTGACATAGCTGGTATTGGCATCGGCATCAAACACCCACACGCCCTCGGTGGCGGTCTCAACGATCTGGCGGTAAAAACCCTCGCTCTGCTGCCATTCGGCTTCAGACCGCCTTCCGGTGTTGTCAAGATGCTTCTGTTCCAATGTTCCTGCCCTTGTGATTGAGAGTAATCTTTCAGTCTGCCCCCTGACAGCCGACGCTGCCGCATTGCGCCCGAATGGCTTCAAATCCTCCCCCGCACGATGGCCTGCCTGATTCGTCAACCGTCGGACTCTTTTCACTGTGTGGCGGCGACACGGAGCCGGCTGGCAACCTGACGAATCTCGTGCTTGTCGAGCGAATGACGGAAACAGCGCACGCTCATCCGCAGCAGCCCGGCCGCGCGCGTCTGATTGCCCTGGGTCCGGCGCAGCGCCTCGACCAGATACTTCTTCTCCAGTTCGCGCATGTAGCGCTCAAGATCAATCCCGCTCTCCTGCAGGTTGAATTCTCCGCTCAACCGTTGCGGCGAATAACGGAGGATGCGCTCGGGCAGCCGCGCCGACTGGATCTCCTCGCCCGCCTCCAGCGCCACCGCCCGCTCGATCGTGTTCTCCAGCTCCCGCACGTTACCCGGCCAGTCGTACTCCTCCAGGTACCTCATCACCTCCGCCGCGCACTGCTTGACCGGCCTCCCCGACTGCCCCGCGAACTTCCCCAGGAAGTGCTGCACCAGCTCCGGGATGTCCTCCCGCCGCTCGCGCAACGGCGGCAACTCGAGCGGGATCACCGACACCCGGT
>DASRDU010000011.1:0-34878 GCA_035652435.1 Blastocatellia bacterium | reverse complement strand
ATGACGAAGAGACAGATGTACGGGCGAGCTAATCCTGATCTATTGCGGGCGCGGGTCTTGTCCGCAGCCTGAGAAATAGAAGCTGTATCGGAAGAGAGTTGATGAAGACCAGACTGGCTTCACCAAAAGCGCGTGAGAACCCCTTGTTCAGCCCTGCGTGGGCCGCTCCCATGAATTGTTCATGGAAAGTCAGATGCTGAGCAACTCATTTCGCCAGCACTCGCCCCAGATCGAGCAGATCCAGATCGAGCGTCTTCCGGGTTGCAACAACTTCACTGAGTGGCGTCGTGGTGATCTCTCCCTTTTTCAGCCCGACGAGTACACCGAACTCGCCCCTCTCCAGACATCCTGTCGCCGCCGCCCCCATCCGCGTGGCGAGCAGACGGTCAAAGACTCCCGGCGCGCCGCCGCGCTGCACGTGGCCGAGTTTCGTGGCGCGCAGGTCGAAGCCCAGTCGTTCGCGGTGTTCGCGGAAGTAAGTGACCAGCCCTTCGGCATTGTACTTCGCGCCTTCGGCCACGACGACGATCGCGTGTGGCTTGCCCCGCTCGTAAGCCATCCGAATCTCGTCGGCGATGACTTCGGGGTGCGTTTCGACTTCCGGGATGGAGATGGCTTCAGCGCCCCCGGCGATCCCGGCCATCAGTGCCAGGTAGCCGCAGTCGCGCCCCATCGTCTCGACGAGGAAAGCCCGCTGGTGCGATGATGCCGTGACCTTCAGGCGGTCAATCGCTTCGAGCGCGATGTTGAGCGCGGTGTCCACTCCGAGGGTGATCTCAGAACCCGACAGGTCGTTATCAATCGTCGAGGCCATGCCTACGACCGGGAATCCATGCCGCACGAGCGCGTGCGAACCTGCCTGCGAGCCGTCACCGCCGATGACCACGAGGCCCGAGACGTCACGCCGCCTGAGTTGCCCGAGCGCTTTCTGCTGCCCCTCTTCAGTCTTGAATTCGAGACACCGGGCGCTGCCGAGCATCGTCCCTCCGCGGTGGATGATGCCGCCGACGTCGCGCGCACTCAGGGACACGAAGTCGCCGGCGATCAGCCCCTGATAGCCGTGGCGGACACCAAAGACCTCCCAGCCTCTGTCCAGCCCCGTGCGAACGACGGCTCTGATGGCGGCGTTCATCCCCGCGGCGTCTCCGCCACTCGTTATCACGGTAATTCGTTTCATCAGTTTCCTCCAGCCTCAAACCGGGCCGCCCCTGCGTTTCGGCACGCCACCCGGCAGGAGCAATCATTCGCCTCTCTTCACCCGGCCGCGGCGCCGACTTCAGAGCCGGCCCAGACGATCAGGCCCGGCAGGAATTCAGCTGACAGATCGGCGTGGCGGGGCCGCACCCGCACCGTGTAACCGTGCAGCCCGCTGTGGTGCGGAGCGGATGTCGTCTCAAAGATAAAGCCCTCAGCGCTCTGCCCTGCCACAGGCTGCATCGTGATGACCTCTGCCCGGGCAATCTCGCCGCCCGCATCAACCAGCCCGGCGTACAATTCAACGGTCACGTCATTGGGGCCGAGTGTTCCGAGCTGGACGCGCGCCCGGACTTTCACTTCCCTTCCGACCTGCAACTCCGCGAGCGAGGGAAGTTCGACTGCCGCGACGCGAACCTGAGACCAGTTGTCCCTCACCTTCGCTTTCCACGCGGCCAGCGATTTCGCCCGCGCCATCCCGTCAGCCCGGAGTTGTTCGTAATGCTTCGCCGCGGGCAGGTAGTAATGTTCGGTGTATTCGCGCACCATGCGGTGCGTGTTGTAGAAGTAACAGAGATTGCCGATGGAAGCTTTCATCCGCGCGATCCAGCCGCGCGGCAGCTTGTCCGGCCCGCGGTCATAAAACGTCGGCACTACGTCACGCTCCAGCAGGTCATACAGGGCTTCAGCTTCAACCTCATCCTGATGTTCCGGGTCAGACCAGGTCTCTCCTCTCCCGATTGCCCAGCCGACGGGCTGCTGACCGGACGGGTAATCTTCACCGCTCACTTCACTCTTTGCCCGCTGAAATTCAAAGTTCCACGCTTCGGCCCACCAGCCGTCGAGCGTACTCACGTTCAGCACCCCGTTGGCGGCGGCCTTCATTCCGCTCGTCCCGCTGGCTTCGAGCGGGCGGCGCGGGGTGTTGAGCCAGACGTCCGCGCCCTGCACCATCGGGCGGGTCACGGACATGTTGTAACCTTCGAGGAAGACCAGACGGCGACGAAACCTCGGCTCACGCGCCAGCTGAATGATGCGCTGGATCAGCGCCTTGCCTTCGTTGTCGCGCGGGTGCGCGGTGCCGGCAAAAATGATCTGCACCGGATGCGCCGGGTGATTGAGGGTCCGCTCCAGCCGGTCAGGATCACGGAGCAGCAGCGTGGCGCGCTTGTAGGTGGCAAAGCGCCGCGCGAAGCCGATGGTCAGGATGTCGGGGTCGAGGACTTCATCGGCGGCCTCGATCTCGGCCTGTGGCGCGCCGCGTCTTTCAAGTTGTGCGCGCAGGCGGCGGCGGGCGAAGGCCACCAGCCGTTCGCGCCTCCTCTCATGCGTCCGCCACAACTCCTCGGCGGAGATGCGCTCCGAGCGCGCCCACAGAGCCTGATCCGCCGGCTCATGGCGCCAGCGCGGCCCCAGATAGCGGTTGTACAACTCGTCCATCTCCTGTGAAATCCACGACCGGAAATGGACGCCATTCGACACGGAGCCGATGGGGACTTCGTCTTCGGGAACTCCGGGCCACAAACTCTGCCACATCTTCCGGCTGACCTGACCGTGCAGGCGGCTGACGCCGTTGCTGCCGCGCGCCATGCGTAAAGCCAGCACCGTCATGCAGAATGGTTCGCCGTCGTTGTCCAGGGCTTTTCTGCCCAGCGCCATGAACTCACGCCAC
Source organism: Blastocatellia bacterium (assembly GCA_035652435.1). Lineage (GTDB taxonomy): Bacteria > Acidobacteriota > Blastocatellia > RBC074 > RBC074 > DASRDU01. The sequence continues at coordinate 32,012 of DASRDU010000011.1, read as the reverse complement.
GACAGACCGAGGCTGCGAGCGTATTCGGTGAAGTATCGGCCCATCAGGTCGGGCTGAAAATAATCGTGCCCGGCGGGGACAGAGGTGTGGGTGGTGAAGACGAGACCGGCAGAGACTTCCTCGCGGGCTTCGGCAAAGGTGAGGCCGTGCGTTTCCATCTCGCGGCGGATTCTTTCGAGCGCGAGGAAAGCCGAATGACCTTCGTTCAGGTGATAAACGCCCGGCGAACACCCCAGCGCCTCAAGCGCCCGGTAACCGCCGATGCCGAGCATGATCTCCTGTTCAAGTCGCATCACGCTGTCGCCGCCGTAAAGCTGATCAGTAATGTCTTGGTCTTCCCGGCGCGGATTGTCCGCGATATTGGTATCAAGCAGGTAGAGCGCCACGCGCCCCACCTGCGCCCGCCAGATTTGCGCCTTCACGTTCCGGCCCGGATAAGCGACTTCAATGATGAGCGGGGAGCCGTCGGCGCGGCGTTCGAGCGCGAGCGGCAGGTTGTGAAAATCGTTGTCTTCATAAACCTCCTGCTGCCACCCGGCTTCGTTCAGGTACTGGCGGAAATAACCCTGCTGATAGAGCAGCCCGACGCCGACGAGCGGGACGCCCAGGTCGCTCGCCGATTTCAGATGATCGCCCGCCAGAACGCCGAGTCCACCGGCAAAGATCGAAAGGCAGTCCGTGATGCCAAACTCGGCGGAAAAGTACGCGACCAGCGGGTGATCAACCCTGCCGTGAGTTTTGCGGAACCACGTCGCATCGCTCTTCCGGTAAGCATCGAAGTCCTGCGCCACACGATCAAGGTGGGCGAGAAAGCCCTCGTCACTGGCGGCGGCTTCGAGCCGTGCCTGATCAATCGTGCCGAGCATCAGCACCGGATTGTTGCGCGTGGCCTCCCACAGCTCGTCATCCCAGCGGCACAACTCAATCGCGTCATGATTCCACGACCAGCGCAGGTTGCGGGCAATCTCGCGCAACCGCTCCAGAGCGGGCGGCAGGAAAGGAACAACGTTGAAGGTGCGAATCGGTTTCACTCCACTCGCGGGTGCAATCACCGTTCCAGCAGCGCCGGCTACCTGATCCGCCTCGACCGGCATTTTATTGGGCGAATTTTCCCGACTGGTGCGTGAAATCCCCCGGCCCGAATCAGGCCATCATCACATCAAATTCGCTTCATCAGCCGGCGCTTGACCAGTTCGACCAGCAGCAGGTAAGTCCCCACGATGCCCGTCAGGAAGAGGAAGAACGTCGCCGGCAGCGGTGTGAATCCGAGCAGTCCGGCCAGTGGCGTGAACGGCAGTGCAACGCCGACGAGGACGATCAGCACAGTTGTGATCGCCAGCGGCGCGCTGGGGCGACTGCGGAACGGGTTGCCCGCCGTGCGGATAACGAACAGCACGAGCGTCTGCGTCGCCAGCGACTCGACGAACCAGCCGGTGTGGAAGAACGATTCGGATGCGTGGAAGATTTTGAGCAGCACGAAGAAGGTCAGGAAATCGTAGATTGAACTGATCGGGCCGATCGAGAGCATGAAGTTTCTGATCAGCCCGACGTCCCAGCGCTTCGGCTTGTGGATGTACGTTGCGTCCACGTTGTCGGTCGGGATCGTGATCTGGGCGAGGTCGTAAAGGAAATTGTTGAGCAGGATTTGCGTGGGCAGCATCGGCAGGAACGGCAGGAACAGCACGGCGGCGGCCATGCTGAACATGTTGCCGAAGTTGGAACTCGTGCCCATCAGCAGATACTTCATCACGTTGCCGAAGGCCTTGCGCCCTTCGATCACGCCCTGATGCAGCACGCGCAGGCTGCGTTCGAGCAGGATGATTTCGGCGGCGTCTTTGGCGACGTCAACCCCGGTCGAAACTGAGATGCCGACGTCGGCGGCATGCAGCGACGGCGCGTCGTTGATCCCGTCGCCGAGAAAGCCGACGACGTGGCCGCGCCGTTTGAGTGCGATGATGATGCGGTGCTTCTGGGCAGGCGAGACGCGGGCGAAGACGGTCGTCTTTTCCGCCACGTGAGCCAGCGCGGTTTCACCCATCCGGTCGAGTTCATCACCCGGCACGATCCGGCCATGCTTTAATCCGACGGCTGAGCAGACATGCTCCGCGACCAGTTCACTGTCGCCGGTCAGAATCTTCACCCTGACCCCGTCCCGGCGTAGCGCTTCGATCACCTCGGCGGCGTCGGGCGTCGGCGGGTCTGAGAAGGCCAGAAAGCCGGCGAGCGTCAGGCCGGCTTCGTCGGCAACGTGCCAGGCCTCCTGCCGCGGGACAGATTTGAAAGCCACGGCCAGCGTGCGACATCCCATCGCGCCGAGCCCCTGGAAGGTGGCTCTCGCCTGAGCCAGCACGTCACCGTCGAGCGGCTGATGTCGCCCGTTCGCTTCAATGAAAGAGCAGCACGACAGGATGCTTTCAGGCGCGCCCTTTGTAATCATCCACCGCTCACTGTTGTTCTCAACCACGACCGAAAGTCGCCGGCGCTCGAAATCGAACGGGATCTCGTCGAGTTTGCGCCAGCCCTGTATCCCGGCGTGACCACGCCGGAGGATCGCCGCATCGAGCGGGTTTTTGATGCCGGTCTCAAAGGAGCTGTTCAGGCAGGCGAGCAGCAGCACTTCGTCATTCGGGTTGCCGAAAGGATCAAGGCACTCGTCGAGCGCCATCTCGCCGCTCGTGAGCGTGCCGGTCTTGTCGCTGCACAGGATGTCCATGCTGCCGAAGTTCTGAATCGCCTCCAGATGTTTGACGATCACTTTCTCACGCGCCATGTGGACGGCGCCCCGGCCGAGCGTCACCGTCGTGATCATCGGCAGGAATTCTGGCGTCAGTCCGACGGCCAGCGCGAGAGCGAAGAGCAGCGATTCGAAAGGGTCATGCCTGAGCGCGATGCTGACGAGCAGCACGAAGAAGACCAGGAAGAAGATGGTCTTCATAATCAGAAAGCCGAACTGTCTGGTGCCGCGCTCGAAACCGGTCTCGGGCGGGCGGGCGGCCAGGTGCGCCGCGATGTCTCCGAAGGCCGTCCGTGGGCCGGTCGCGGTGACCAGTGCGGTGGCCGTCCCGCTGACGACCGAGGTGCCGAGGAAGACCGCGTCGCGCGCCTCAGCGTCGTTCTGGTGCTTTGTCTCGGTAGTGGCGGCTTCCTTCTCGACCGGCAGCGACTCTCCGGTGAGCGCGGCCTGATTGACGTGCAGGTCTTTGGCGTGCAGGAGACGCGCGTCGGCGGGCACCAGGTCTCCCGCCGAAAGACGAATGAGATCGCCCGGCACCAGTTCGCGCCGGTGAATCTCAACCCACTGGCCGTCGCGCAGAACTGTCGCAGTCGGGGCGACCTGAGCGCGGAGGCGTTCGGCGGAGCGCTGTGACCGCCAGGTCTGAAGGAAGTTGACGACCACGCTGACGACGACGATCAGGGCGATGATCGCGGCATTGACGATTTCACCGACGAAAGCCGAGACGGCGCTGGCGATCAGCAGGATGATGACCAGCGGGTTGGCAAAGGGGAGCAGAACCTGAATCACCGTCGCGGTGCGACGGTGTGCGGCCGGTTCATTCGGGCCGACTTCAGCCAGACGTTTTTTCGCTTCTGCTCCGGACAGACCGCGCTCGGATTCCGGGATCCCGGCCATTATTTCCACTAATCCTTCAGGCATACTTTTCTCCTCCGCAGCATTTGCGTCTTCAATGCGTCAGGAACAATCTCTGCAATCACTCTGGAGCTATAGAGCAACAGGCATTCCACTGGCCTGCCGGGCGCGAAAACTTATCCGCTCCGCCCGCGACACTGTTGATGGGGTGAACCAATCCGGACACCCACACACCCTGCGTAATACCGCGCACGATCCTGAGCGGTTTTTCCCAGTACAGACCGGAATACAGCCCTTCAGTTATTTTTTTTGGCTGGCATCAGCCTTGCGTTGCTGTCGATGGCAGAATTTTCAAAACAAGGAGGAACTAATTATGCCTGCAGACTTGCTGGAAAAAACCACCAGTGTCGCGACCAAAGCTGCACAGGTCGGGGTTGAGGTCGGAAGAATGAAGGAGACGGTGATTCACGCCGCCGAAGATGGAATGCGCGTGGCCCGGCGGGCGGTCAGGCGCGGGCGTGATGCGGCTGAAGACCTGGCGGATGATGCGGCCCGTCAGATCAAAAAGCATCCTTTTGAGTCTGCCGGCCTGGTGTTCGGGGTCGGACTCGGTCTGGGAGTGCTGACCGGCATGCTGGTCACCCGCGGCAGAAACAACTGCTGTCCCCGGTGAGTGGGATGCATCCGTAAAGGAATAGTGTGTATCTGGTCAGGGCGCTGGCGGTGTGGTCTGGTCTGACGGGCGCTGAAATCGTTCCCGGAACGTTTCGGAGGCTTCTTTTCGCCCCTGCGCTGGGAACTTTCGTGCCCGTCAGACTACCGGCTCTTATCAGGGTAAAACCCGGCAACGGGCGAAAAGTCCTGCCGGGGTTGACGGCGGATCAGCGGGACAGGGCTTCATAGCGATTCTGCCTGTCCGCTTAACCTGCACTCGGTCTCTCATGGCTTGATCGCCACCTTGAGTACCCCCTCAAGCCGCTCGCCGAAGACGCGGTAGCCTTCACCGATTTCATCAAGCGAGAACGTGTGCGTCAGCAGCGGCGTGAGATCCACCCGCCCGTGCCTGATAATTTCCATCAACCTTCGCATCCGCTCTTTGCCGCCGGGGCAGAGGGTCGTCACGATGCGGTGATCGCCGAGTCCCGCGGCAAACGCCTCGTAGGGGACGCTCAGCTTGCCCGAATAGACGCCGAGGCTGGAGAGCGTGCCGCCGGGCCGCAGGGCACGCAGCGACTGCTCGAACGTCTGCTGCGTGCCGAGAGCTTCTATCGCCACGTCCGCCCCGCCGCCCGTCAGCCGCTTCACTTCCGCGACGACGTCAGCGGCGCGGTAATCGAGTACGACATCGGCACCCATCTTCTTCGCCATCGTAAGGCGCGTCTCATCGCCGTCCACCCCGATGACGAGTGAAGCACCCATCAGCCTCGCGCCAGCCGTCGCGCACAGCCCAATCGGCCCCTGCGCGAAGACCACAACCGCATCGCCGATCTTCACGCCGCCTGATTCGGCGCCGCTGAACCCGGTCGAGGCAATGTCGGCCAGGAGTACGACCTGTTCGTCGCTCAGTTCGTCGGGGATCTTCGCCAGGTTCGCCTGCGCATGCGGAACGAGCAGGTACTCGGCCTGCGCGCCGTTGATCGTGTTGCCGAAGCGCCAGCCGCCGATTGGCTCGTAGCCGCTGCCGTGGCCGCATTGTGACTGATGAGCTGACAAACAGGCATGGCATTGACCGCAGGGAGTGATGGCCCCCACAAGCACGCGATCACCGATTTCATAGCCGGTGATGCCGGGGCCGAGTTCTTCGATCACGCCCACCGGCTCGTGGCCGATGATGAGGCCCGGATTAACCGGGTACTCGCCGCGCACGATATGCAGATCAGTGCCGCAGATCGTCGTCAGCGTCACGCGAATCACCGCCTCGCCAGCGCCGGCGCGGGGCTTTTCTACTTCATCAATGCTGATCTGATTCACCCCATGAAATACGTTAGCTCGCATCCTGCTCATTTCACTTCTCCTTCTCAGTTAGTCGGTTTGTCCCACGCTCACCCTGCGTAAGATGAATTTCGTCAGCTCAACGATGATCACAGGCATAATCACCGACAGCCCGATGATCCCCCAGTCCGTCGCCACAGGCGGGACGGTACGTAACACACGCGCCAGAGGTGGCAGCCAGACGGCAAGCAATTGCAGCACGAGCACCAGGGCAGCCGCGCCCCAGACGAAACCGTTATTGAAGAGTCCGTCAAACGCCGAGCGTGTGCGTGAACGACAATTGAACATGTGGCCAAGTTGCACACCGACGAGGACAAACAACGCGACAGTCTGCGCGTGTGCGCCGGCGCCGTAAGTGGAGAGCGCCCAGCCGTAGGCCGCGAGAATGATCGCGGCCAGCATTACGCCCTGCCATCCGATGAGGATCAGAAACGGGCGCGAAAGCAGGGGGGCTTCCGGTGAGCGCGGCGGGCGCTGCATCACGCCGGACGCCGTTGGTTCCAGCGCGAGCGCGAGCGCGGGGAAGACATCAGTGACGAGATTGATCCACAGAATCTGCAGTGGCAGCAGAGGCAGCGGCCATCCGACGGCGATTGCCACAAAGATCGCCAGCACCGCGCCGAGATTCTTGGAGAACATGAGGTGGACGAACCTGATGATGTTGGCGTAAATCGTCCGACCGCCTTCGACCGCGCGCAGGAGCGTCGCAAAGTTATCGTCGGCCAGCACGATGTCGGCTGCCTCTTTAGCGACCTCAGTCCCGCGCATTCCCATCGCGACGCCGATGTCTGCCCGCTTCAGCGCGGGCGCGTCGTTGACGCCATCGCCAGTGACGGCCACGATTTCGCCGGACTGCTGTAATGCCTCGACGATCCGAAGCTTGTCTTCGGGCGAGACGCGCGCGAAGACATCTGTCCTGAGTGCGAGTTCGGCTATCTGATCATGACTGGCGTTTTCCAGATCACGGGCGTGATGCACCTCCGGTTCAGCCTCGCCGCTCAGTCTTAACTCCCGCGCAATGGCCCGCGCAGTGTTGATCTGATCACCAGTGAGCATGACCACGCGGATTCCGGCTTCCCGTGCCTGCCGGATCGCGCCGGCGACTTCAGGCCGCGGCGGGTCAATCATCCCGACGAATCCGAGGAACGTGTAGCCACGCTCGATTCCGCTCTCGTCACGGTCGAGCCGTTTTTCCGCAAGGCCAAGCACACGCAACGCGCGGTCAGCCATGTGCTGATTGGCATTGAGCAGACGCTCACGCGCTTCCACATCGAGCGCACGCACGGCGGTCGCACTCACGGCGTAAGTCGTGCAGGCATCGAGCACCACGTTGGGCGCCCCCTTGAGTGCGGCCAGACCTCCACCGCCGGCCGTGCGATGCGCAGTGATCATTCGTTTTGTGGCAGCGTCGAACGGACGCTCATCGAACTTCGGATATGCAGCTCGTTCGCGGGAGACGTCAAGACCGAGCGCATTGGCGGCGACGAGCAACGCGGTCTCCGTCGGATCACCGACGGATAGCGCCTCATCAGTCGCCTTCGAGTTAAATGATGCTTCGTTGCAGAGTACGCTGACACGCACGGCGCGAGCCAGCAACCCGTCATCGCCGAGCGCGAATGTCTGCGCGTGGAGGTCTACGGTCCGGCCGTCGGCCAGGTGATACTCGCGCACCGTCATGCGGTTCTCGGTGAGCGTCCCCGTCTTGTCCGAACAGATGATCGTGGCGCTGCCGAGTGTTTCCACGGACGCAAGCCGCCGCACGATGGCGCGCTGGCGAGCCATCCGCAGCACACCGAGCGCCAGGACGAGCGTTGTCACTGCCGGCAGGGCTTCCGGCACCGCCGCAACTGCCAGACTGATTCCAACCTCGATCATCATCCACAGATTGTCGCCGCGCAGCCAGCCGGTCAGCGTGACGATGGCGCCGATAATCAGGACAAGGTAAACGAGGCGGCGGCCCAGGTCATCGAGTTTGCGTTTGAGCGGGGTTGTTTCGTCAGGCGCATCGGCGACGAGCCGTCCGATCCGCCCGAGTTCCGTCAGCGCTCCCGTTCCTGTTACGAGTGCTGTGGCGCGGCCTGCCGCGATGGCGGTGCCCAGATAAAGCATTGAGCATCGCTCGGCGAGCATTGCATCGAAGGCCACCGGCTGAGGTGACTTTTCGACGGTGGTACTCTCTCCGGTCAGGGCAGACTCTTCTACCCGAAGACTGGCGGATTCAAGTATCCGGGCATCGGCCGGCACACGGTCGCCGGCATTCAGGATGACAACATCGCCCGGCACGAGGTCTACAGCATCTACGGTACTCTCGTGACCATCCCGGCGGACTCGCGCCGTCGTGCGAGCCTCGCGGCGCAACGCATCCAGCGCACGCCCGGCCTTCCATTCCGTCGCAAACCCGACAAGCGCGTTCAGCACGAGGACGACCATGATTGCCAGCGCGTCTGTCAGGTCGCCGGTTGCCAGCGCCACAAGGGCCGCTGCCGCGAGCAGCGCGACCATGAGGCTCGCAAACTGGTCAATCAGAATGCGCCATGCCGGACGCGGGCGGATGGATTGCAGCGTGTTCGCGCCGAAGCGGGCGCGCTGTCCTTCAGCCTCGGCCGAACTCAGGCCGGACGACGGGTTGACCTCGAAGCCCCTGGCGACCGCCGCCGCATCCATCGCGTGCGGCGACTGCCCAGCCTGAAGATTATGCGGCTGGCTGTTGGAGAGTGACCTCACTGCTCCGGTTGAAGAACGAATACTCACGATGTCCTCACCACGCAGGCGTCGCCGTGTACGCTTCGTTTCGTGACCAGAGTCCTGTCCCCTGCCACTCATGAGGCTTGTGCGAAGCGGCAACGCACAATCTCAACCGAACACTTCGCGTGCGCAGCCACCTTCTGCGAGACCGACCCCAGCAGGAAACGTTCAATACCGCGGTGTCCATGTGAGCCGAGAACAATCAGGTCAGCGCCCCACTCCTCAGCCTCTCTCAGAATCGCTTCCGGCGGATGGCCGTGAATGACTGCACTCTCGATTTCGAGCGGTCTACCCGCGTCGAAATGAGCAATGGCTTTATCTATGGTAGATCGTCCTGCCTGCTCCAGGTGCGGATCATTATCAGGCAGAACACGGACTCTCGGTATGACCGACGGGCGCGGCTCGACCACAGTGATTATTTTCACCCGGCTGCCGGCGGGCCACGGCCGCCGGGCAACGTCGCTCGTCATTGCATAGCTGCAAATGGAACCATCTACCGCCACCAGAATTTTCATAACGACCTCTATATTGCTTATCTGACAGACTGGGCTGAATTCTTCCTTTCGCTACTTTCCTCCGGCCTGTGCGTGTCTGGACTCAGGCCGTTGGTCGTCCTTGCAGGTCACGCAGCCCGGCCGTCGTTATCTGCTACGCGGTTGCGCACAATCTCAGCCGAACACTTCGCATAGGTGGCAACTGCCAGCGCCACCGAGCCGAGCAGAAACCGTTTGAAGCCGCGGTAGCCGTGCGAGCCGAGGACGATCAGGTCAGCGCCCCACTCTTCAGCCGCATCAAGAATGCTGTCTTCGGCGCGGCCAATGACGGATTCGGCGGTGATGGTCAGCGGCTCGCCGTCGCGGTCGCGCAGTCGCTCGGCCGCGCGGTTGATCGCAGTTTGCGCCTGCTCTCTCCCGGCCCGCTCCATCCCTGAGTAGTCGCTGCCGGGAAGCGAACGGGTCTCTTCAGTCGGAGTGAAGGGCAGCTCAATGACGGAAATGATTTTAACCTCGCTGCCCTCCGGCCACGGTCGCGCGGCGACTTCATTGACTGCTGCATCACTACAGGCTGATCCATCCACCGCAAGCAGGATTTTCATCGTTCTCTCCTCGTGTAATTGTCGGGATGCTGTTTCTGCTCATCTGTGCGCACGATCTCGACTGAGCAGTGGGCACGCGCAACCACGGCGGTGGAAACACTGCCCAGCCAGAACCTTTCAAGGCGACTGAGGCCGCGTGCCCCAATGAAGATACAGTCTGCATTCCAGCCTTCCGCTTCGGCAGGAAGAACCTGCCTCGGGTCGCCCACCGTAACGGCGATGGAAGCTGCAAGCCCTGCGGCCCTCAACTTTGCCGCCGCCGCCGCGGTAATACTCTGTTCTCTGGCCAGCATTGCCGTGTTTGCCTCTTCGATCCTGGCTAACAACTCAGGGTGGCCGATCGTTGTTGGCCTGATGGGATCGCCTGCCATTACCACTCTCGCCTCACTGCCCGGCAGCCACTTGCGCGCCGCGACTGCATCCACCGCCGCCTCCGCATCGGGAGAGCCATCAACACCGATGATGATGCGCACCGGACGATCACCGGAATTTGTGCGGCCCCGCGCGACACGCACTGAGCAGTAGGCCTCAGTCACTACCTTCTGCGACACACTGCCCGGCATCAGGCGGCCCGGCGCGGTGCGACCGTGTGAACCGATTATGATCAGATCCGGCTTCCACTGTTCAGCCTTCTCGATCACTTTCCGGGCGGGTGAGCCGGATGCCGCTTCGGCGCGTACGTTCCAGCCGGGGAATGCTGATCGAATGCAGGCGCAAGCGCGCCGTGACAGGAGGAGGGCTGCCTCCTCTCCGCTGCGTAGTCCATATGAGAAATGCGGCTCAAAAATCTCATGGCTCAATAGCAGAGGAAGGAGCAGCCAATGCTCAGCCACTGAAATGATCACCACTTCAGCCTCACGCGGCAGCCCTGCTCGTTGTAACTCCTCCAGCGCCGCATCAGCACAAGCTGAACCATCATAGGCAATCAGGATTTTCATCCCTTGTTCTTTCCTTCGCTCATTACGAAACAACCGGCCTCCTCAACACACAATTACAAGCAAACAGGCAACCAGCGTACCCTGATCAACCAGCTTTATTTGAAGCTGATGCAAATTGGAGAAAGATCTGCTGCCCGAACGGAATGTGGATAATTCCGCAGGCCTGAGCAGCGTTTGCGAAATCTCCTTGAGGCTCCTGCTTGATAAGTCTGACGGACAGACCTGAGGCAGGGCGGCTTTGAATCTCTGGTCTATGCCGGTCAGTAACCGTGAAGTGTGGAAATGCACGCAGGCCGTGTCAAATTACCCGGTCGTATCAGTCGGCTCATCAGGGTCGTGAGGAAATTCCCGCGGTCTCGCGACGAGAGATAAAGACTCAGGCCCTTTTCTGCTTCACTTGAGACTTTGGTGTCTTTTGCCGGGTTTTACCCTGGTCAGTTGGGATAGAGATCCGGGAATCGCTGAATTGATTCAAGGTATTTCACCAGACTGGTCAACTCCGGCTCCTTCAGCACACTTCCCCACACCGGCATCTCTCTTTCGCCGTGAACCGGGAGGACGGTCTCGCCAGTGATGATCTTTTTGATGTGTTCGGCGGGGAAGCGTCCGTCTCTTTTCCGAATCCGCGTCAGATCAGCCGGCCGTTTTTTCAGGGCCGGGGTGACCTGCCCGTTACCTCTCGCCTCGGGGCCGTGACAACTGGCGCAGTAATTCATATACAGTTCCCGACCCTCCGGAATCTGTTTCCTGCCCTGTTCGTCCGAACGCCCCACTGTCACAGCCCCGGATTGCGCCGCTGCATAAAGAGACAGCACAACGGCGCTGACCACGACTGCGAGGAAAAGTTTCTTCCGCCTCATACATTCCCCTTTCATGACAAAGCCGCCGTCAGCAATTGCCAGCTTCCCCTCAACCGCCTGACAGTCTGGCGCCCGTTCGCGCTCCGGGATGTCTGTTACGCCAGAGAACCAGCGTCGTCCCAGCGGCCCCGGCGACAACGAGGCCCAGATCCTCTGTCATCCCCAGATAAACGACGGCAGAAAGCCCGGTCAAGGACCATAGCAACGGGATGACCAGAACGTATTGTGGAATCTTCCCATCCGCCCACAGTATCAGGCCAAATGTAAAAATCGTCGTCGGGCAGGGCGCGCCGAAAGTCGGGGCTGCGGGATACTGATGCCCCATCAGGAAGCTCAGCACCGGATATACGATCAGCGCATAGCAGATCAACACGGCCCCGCTGATCCCGTGCCGATCCCACCGGGCCTGAAAGGTCAGTCGCAACTGAACCACGCCGACAAAAAGAAAGACGAGTGCCTGCACAATGAACAGAGTACCGAAGATAAGAGCTGCCCGATTTATCCGCGCAAAAAATGCGAGATGATAAACGACACCCGCCCACAACCAGAGGAAAGCCAGCCAGCCTGAAATCAATCTGTTTGAGAGTGAGCCCGGCTTTATTGCAGGGAAAACCGTTGCCAGAGTAAAAGCGATAAGGAATATCTGTGACGGCCAGATGGCCTTGTTATAGGCAGAGAACACGTCCTGAAACTGTTCGACAGTGAAGGGTGGCATCAGGTTCCACTCGTTTCTTTATTTCCAGTCTTCGCTGACACCGGTGATCTGTTCGACACGAAGGCGAAAGACGATAATTTCCGGAAGGCCCTTCGTCATCCCTGATTCGACCGGGGTCAGGTGGGGGAATCGTTTGTACAAAGCGCCCAGAATGCGCTCACGCTCTTCGGCGTTGGTGATCTCTTCATACCTGCCGAAGGCGATGACGCTCCGCCAGTTGTATTCATCCCTGATCTCTTCAACCTGCAGACAGCAGCGCGGGTCGTCGCGCAGGGCATTGATCTTGCGCCCCGGCAGGGAGTGAATAAACACACAGTCGCCGTCATAGATGTAATTGATCGGCAGGACGTACGGTTCACCGTCAACGTTGCATCCCAGATGCCCGATCAGGTTCCTGCGCAACATGGCCTGTGCTTCTCTGTTGCCTATTGCTTCAATCATTCTCAATCCCCCTTTGGCCGGGACAATCAAATTCATCGGTAATGAGGAAACGCCTGTTTCCCCGCGCATTCAGGGGTACGCACGATTTCGACCGAGCATTTCGCGTGCGAAGCGACGGCCTGTGATGTGGAGCCCAGCAGAAAGCGCCTGAATCCGCGATACCCATGCGAGCCGAGGACGATCAGATCGGCCCCCCACTTTTCAGCCTCGTCGAGAATCACCTCCTCAACATGCCCTTCCCTGATCACGGTGGTGACTTCAATCGTCATCTCAAGTCCCTCGCGAAGCCGCGCCACTGCCCTGTCAACTGCGTCGTGCGCCTTCGCCTTCTCTGACCGTTCCCACTCCCAGAAATAGCTCGCCGGTAAAGCCCAGGGCTCGGTCGCCGGGACGACGGGCATCTCGACTGCCGAGATAACCCTGATGACCGAAAACACAGGCCAGGGCCGGTCGGTAACCTCCCGCACTGCCGCATCACTGAATTCCGAACCGTCAACTGCCAGTAGAATTTTCATGGTTTGTGTCTCCTGATTCATATTGCGCTTCGATCAGGACGGGGCAATCCGTATGCCGATCTGGCGGGACGCTTTTTTTCATACCAACCGCCTGTTCTGTTGCTGATTCCGCCGTGACTGGAAGGCGAGTGGGCGAATTCCCCCGGCGTGGTGGGAAACATTACCCATTCATTCCGGGTCTGGCGCTGCCCGGTCGGGTGAAGCTCAATACTGTCACGATTGAAGTCGCTCAGGCTGCAGGGGGAAACAATTGCAGTTGAGAATTGCTGATACGGGCCTGAAGGCTCCGATTTCTGCTGTTTCGCCGTCGGACAGTTCTGTGCTGCTGCCGGTGCTGGCGATTGGGCCGAGGCCTGGAACGTCCGGGGGCGGAGCAGCATGCCCGTAACAACTGCTGCCCCGCCCCACAAGAGATACTGCCCGCAACTGACTATTTGGCAAAGTTCGCCTGCACTGAAGTACTTCTGGTGATCGTCACATTGCAGGTCGGCGTGGTGCCCGAGCAGTCCCCGGTCCAGTTGATGAATCGAAGGCCGGCTGCCGGCGTGGCGTTGAGCGTTACTGTTGTGCCCTGGGCAAATTTGGCTGAACAGTTTTTCCCACAATCAATGCCTGCCGGGGCGCTGGTCACCGTCCCTGACCCGCCGCGGCCAATTGATAATGTGAATTGCGGTGTAAACGTCGCCGTGACGTTCAGCGCGTCATTCACTGCCACCGAGCAGGTGGCCTGGGCTCCGGTGCAGGCGCCGCCCCAGCCCGTGAAGACGTAGCCCGATGCGGGGCTGGCCACCATCGTCACTACCGTCCCCAGGGGATAGACCGCCGAACACTTGTTGCCGCAGCTGATGACCTTGTCCGCGGATGACACGCTGCCATTGCCAGCAGTGGTTACCGTGATTGATGGAACCGCGATATTGGCTGCCGCCATTTGTGCGCCGATGGCGTCGCCCAGTTCACCATCCAGGGGAGCATTGCAAGAGCCGTCTCCGCCACACATCGCCTCGTGTGTTACCGGGTTGTACGCACCAGTGTAGGCATAAAACTCGTACCGCCGGATCACGGATTGCGAGCCCCCACCCAGTTGACCCTGATTCGCCAGACGCCCTTTCTGCTTCTGCGAGGTCGGCGGACTATTTTGAATGAGTTTCCAGGCGGTCTCGACATGACCGGGATCCTGCGGCACTACTGGATTGTCGCCCACCAGCTCATCGAGGCCGACCTCACGCGGCATCTCCGTCTTGAAGACCTTCACCCACTGCGCGTCACCCCATTGCAGTTCAGGGTTGGGGGCTTCCGGCGCGGCGATTTCGGCAACTACCACGGGGGGCGCCTCTGGCTGAGCCGGTGGCGCGATCACCCAGACCGGGCCCGGGATGGCGACAGGGGTGCCATACGTAGTCAGCGCGCCGGGCGTTTGCGGGTCGGCGACGAGCCAGCGATATGTAGTCGCCAGGGCATTGGCGCGCAAGGTAACGCCAAAATGCTCACAACCGCAGGTGGCGTAATTGAACTGCCACTGATAGCAGGTGCCCCCAAAGGCGGTGTTCGGGGCATGCGGCACCGTGGTCGCCGTGAATTGTTGTGCGCTGGAATCAAAAGGGCTCATCCAGCGGACGTAGACACCGGTTGCGTACGGGACGACGGTCGGGGCGCCATAGCGATTGACGCTGAACGTATAGTAAATGTCCGCGGGGCTGAGCCCTTCAAGCTGGATCTCGAGGCCGTGGACGTCCTGTCCTGTGTTGTTGACGGCATCAAAGTTCGACAGGTAACCCACGATTGTTGCCGACTGTGCCTGCGCGGCGACAGGAATGATAAGCAGGGCCAGCGCCAGCAGGATCGAAGGAAGCGTGGTTTCCCAAACTGACTTCCTGCGGCAGGAAAATTCTTTACAGGGATGATACGAGTACATGGTTTTTCTCCTTTTGAGTGCGTTGTTTTTCCTATGAAAAGTGCGTTTTTTCCTATGAAAGTTGAAGAACGTTATCCTTCGTAACCGGAGCCGGAGGGTTACGGGCCCCAATCTGACGGCTGCAGGTCTACGCATAAGCAGGCAGTGCAATCTATCAACTGGCGGGCGCCTGCTATGCCGCGGAGCGCCGGGCTTTTACCTGGTAACTTATGCGCAGACCCATACCTTCAATTGCTGGTCTCCTGGATGATGCCGAGGAGGCGCAGGACCTGTTCGATCACGCCCTTCTTCCCCCGATCATCGCCGGGCTGCGGCCCTTTCTGGTTGCGGTCATCAGCGGGCCGTGGCTGCTTGTTTTTACCGCGATCGTCCACCTGCGCGCCTTTGTTGCCGTGATCATCAACAGGCTGCTGGCCGCTCTGGGCCGGAACCTGCGTCACCAGCGCGAATGTCATTACCAGACCTGCTGCAATCATCATCAGTTTCCTGTTCATCTCTGGTCTCCTTTTTTGGGAATAATTGTCAACTGCCTCAGCGTTGCCCTGTGAGTAACCGCTGTGGCTCTTCTCGGATTTCGCTCGCACGAGTGACTGGGCAACAGCCATTCCGCGCGCATAGCAGTGCCCGCCAGTGTCTGAGAAGAACAAGTGAAAAAAGGCAGTTATGCCTGCCCGGGCCGACTCACGCCGGGCAGGCAGACAGAACCCTGGAAGTGCGAACCGGTTTCGCACTTCGCTTGAGCGAGAGTGCTTGTTCAGGGTCTTTCAGTAGTGAATAAAGAGGTTTCGACCAGGGCGCGAACGCCGTTCGCATGCGAATGGGCTATCACGCCATTCAGACGTGAGGTATTAGCCGCGAAGATAACGACCGGCAGTTCTATGAAGGCGGCGGCGTTGGCTTGACTGGACTTGTTGTTTTACCGACATCCCGCGGGAGGGGCGAAAGGTTGTGATTTTACCGGGCCATCAGCTGGCACAACGATTGCTCTTTATAAAAAGAGCCTGTGAATGTTTTGTTGTTCTTCTACTACGCCGCTGATCAAAGAGTGGCGAACCGGATGCTCAATTCGGGATCACCCTTCACTGCACTGAGAAATCGAGATGAGAATCAAAAATAGAATTTACTGTCCCTCCCTGCGGCGTTGTGCCGTCTGCCTGTTGTTGCTGCTCCTGTGCCTGAGCGGCGTCGCCACGAGCCGCACGAGTGCGCGATCCGGCGAAAATTCCGGGCCCCGTTCGGGTGGGGGCGGTTCAAAGGATAAAGTTTCTCACGACCTGTGGGAGCGCGTAAGCAGCCCCACGGCCAGTCAGGACCGGGTGCAGATCGTCCTGCAATTCAATGGGCAGCCGAGCAGCGCGGCGGAAACAATCCTCAAGCGCAGCGGGGTGCGGGTCAAGGGCGATTTCCGGAATCTCAATACGCGGGCGGTGGAACTGCCGGCGAGCGTGATCAATGACCTGACGGCGCTCGGCGAGGTGTCATTCGTCTCGCCGGACCGGGAGGTGCAGACCTGCGGCCATCTCTCGGCGACAACCGGCGCCGACGCGGCGCGAACGCAGGCCGGCGGCACCGGGCCGAATGAGCTTGACGGCTCCGGCGTTGGCATCGCCGTACTCGATTCCGGCATTTACTCCAATCACAAATCGTTCCTCGACCGGAGCGGAAAAATGCGGGTTGTCTTCAGTCAGGACTTCACCGGCGAGGGCGGCAATGCGCGCGACTATTACGGCCACGGCACTCACGTCGCTTCGATTGCGGCCGGCGGTGGCCGCGTCTCCAATGCCAGCTATCTGGGAATTGCGCCGAACGCCAGCATCATCAGCCTGCGCGTGCTGAACTCTCAGGGTGTGGGCACGGCCTCCAGCGTGCTGGGCGCGCTGGACTGGGTGCTGAACAACCGCGCGAGCTGGAACATCCGCGTTGTCAACCTGAGTTTGGGCATGCCGGCCGTTGACTCCTACAGGAATGACCCGGTCTGCCGCGCCGTGCGCCGCCTGGTTGATGCGGGTGTGACCGTGGTGGTCGCGGCTGGCAATAACGGCAAGGACGGCGCGGGCAATAAAGTTTATGGAATGATTCAGTCGCCCGGCAACGAGCCGGCGGCGATCACCGTCGGCGCCTCCAACACCTGTGGCACCGACACGCGCAACGACGACGCGGTGGCGAGCTACAGCTCACGCGGCCCGACGCGCAGTTACCTGACCGACGCCCTTGGCGTAGAACACCACGACAATCTGATCAAGCCGGATCTGGTCGCGCCGGGAAACAAAATAGTGGCTGCTGAAGCTGAACTGAATGTCCTTGTGACTCAGAATCCGCAGCTGGATGCCGGGGTGAGCGCGGATGACAGTCGCAGGATGATGTCGCTCAACGGCACGTCAATGGCCGCGCCCGTGGTGGCGGGCGCCGCCGCCCTGATGCTCCAGGCGAATCCGAAGCTGACGCCCAATCTGGTCAGGACGATTCTGATGTACACGGCGCAGCCGCTCGCCGGCTACAACATGTTCGAGCAGGGCGCCGGCGAGGTTAACATCGAAGGCGCAGTGCGGCTGGCCCGAGTGATTCGCAGCGACCTGTCGGCGAACACGCCACTCGGCGCTCCCCTGCTCAAGACCGATCCGCCTTCGCCCTGGACGACGATTGCCGGCTCCACTTTCCTGTGGGCGCAGGGCATCAACCTGAGCCGGACATTCGCCACGGGCGGCGACCTCTTTACCAGGTATCAGAAGATCTACGGCCTCGGCATCCTGATCAGCGACGGAATACTCATCAGTGACGGCATCCTCGTCAGCGACACGACGATGCTGTCGAGCGGGATTCTGATCAGCGATAATATCCTGACCAGCGACGGTACCCCCTTGGGCGGCGGCTCGGTTTACCTGAGCGCCGGCATTCTGATCAGCGACGGGATATTGATCAGTGATGGAATACTCATCAGTGACGGCGTCCTCGTCAGCGACGCCAATGTGCAGGCACGGTCGGCGATGATCAATGGCGATGCGACGTCTTCCATGGCCGTGATGCAGGATCCGGGAGTTGATTACCTCGGCTACTGACCTCCCTGTGCGCTGCCAGATGTCAGGATTTCGCGGTTCAGTTGCCTGAGGAGTAATGCCATGCGACAGCCTGCATTTCTGAGTGTGTTTGAAGAAGGCGCGTTAACTTTGTCCCGCTCACCATTGGATACCAGCAACTCCGGAGCGACTCACAAGCTTACCGCAGGGTGTGAGGAAGAGGTTCTCGCGTTTCTCGGCGAGCGCCCGATTCACACCATCATCATGTCCGGGTTCATCCGCGACAACGGGCTGGAAAGCCCGCTCAACCGCGGGGCATTCTACGCCTGCCGCAGCGCGGAGGGTCAGCTTGAGGGAGTCGCCCTGATCGGCCATTCCACACTCATCGAAGTGCGCAGCGAGACAGCCCTCGCAGCCTTCGCCCACCTCGCGCGCGATAATCCGGACATCCGTATGATCATAGGCGAGCAGGAGAAGATCGGGAGGTTCTGGAATCATTACGCGGAGTGGAAGCAGGTCCCGCATTCACGCTGCCGCGAGTTGTTGTTCGAGCAGCGGTGGCCGTTCCCGGCCCCCGATGTCGTCCGTGGTCTGCGCCTCGCCACGCCCGACGACCTCACGCCGGTAATGACGGCGCACTCCCGGATGGCCGAAGAGGAACTTGGTGTGAACCCGCTCCTGACCGACCCCCAGGGCTTTCGCCTTCGTTGCGCCCGCCGCATCGAGCGGGGCCGGGTGTGGGTCTGGATCAGGCATGGGAGACTGATCTTCAAAGCCGATGTCATCTCCGACACGCCCGAAGTTATCTACCTCGAAGGCCTCTATGTTGACCCGCGGGAGCGAGGCAGGGGGTATGGAGGGCGCTGTCTGGCGCAGGTCAGCCGGAACCTGCTGGCGCGCACGCAGGTACTCTGTCTGCTGGTGAGTGAACATAACCGGGCGGCACAGGCCCTTTATCGCAAAGTGGGCTACATTGCGACCAGTTGCTACGAGACCATCTTCCTGCACCCATCAGCCTGAGTCGCCTCACTATCCTCTGCCATGCCGTCACAGTAACAGCGTGGTCATCGGTCTGGAAGACCAGTTCAGGTGCGGAAAAAAACAGCCCGGTGTGTAAAGATCCTCAGTGACCGGTGCGGGACAAGAGCGGAACCTGTCGTTTCCACGGACAAATCCCCATAAAAACTGCTGATTGGCCTGGTACATCTATTGCCCTGTACTTGTGGTTGGTTACCTCTGCAGCTGCTACTGCTGACGAGGGGCTCGGGGGAGAGCAGGCCGGTTTCTCACCCCCTCCGGGCAGTTAAGCTGGTGATTGCCGCAACCGGCAGGAGTTATCGGTGTGCGGATCACCAGGCGCTCATTATCAGGCTGTAACGGGTGTGAAGAAGGAAACGGTCAATTCGAATTCCGGCGCCATCAGTCTCGCCAACGTGCGCCCGGGCTCACGCGCGAGCGCGTCGCGCGACTCGCCGGCAGGCAGGCTTGAAGAGGTGCGGCTCCTGCTCGATCAGGGGCTGTCAAGCGAAGTCCAGTCACGCATCACGTCGCTGCTCAGGACGGCGCGCGCGGACACCTCACTGACGGCCAAAGCGCGGTGTGCGCTCTCGGTGTCGCTCGAGATGCAGGGCCGCTACCGCGAATCGCTCGAAGCGGTTTCGATGTACGAGACGCCGGAATCGCGGGCGGGTCTGGATGCTGAAGCGGCCTCCTGCATCCGCGTCCAGATCGGCCTGGCTTACAACTACACGGGCGATCATCCGAAAGCCATTGCGCTGCTCAACGCAGCGTTGCGCGAGGCGAACGAGAACGGTTCGGACGCGCAGATCGGGGCGGCCTTCGTGGCGCTGGCGCGCGTCTACCGCAGCATCAACGAGTACACGATTGCGCGCGATCATGCGCAGAAGGCGCTCGAACATTTCCGGCACACGGGTGACTGGCGCGGGCTGGCCGAAAGTTATTTCGGGATCGCCCTCGCGGAACTGTTCGAGGGCAACTATGAACCTTCACTCGGACACCTGCAGCAGGCCCTGAAACTGATCGGCGACCGCACTGCGCCCTACCTGCTCGGCAAGATCTACACCAACATGGCCGGCGCCTGCTGGTTCCTCAAACGCCCGCAGGAAGGCATTGGCTATCTGGAAAAGGCGATCGGTTACTACGAGCGCACCGAGCACAAGGCGAACGCCACGGACGGTTACAACAACCTCGGCGAGACGCTGATCCTCGTTGGCGACTGGGACCGGGCGCAGGCGGCCCTGGAGCAGGCACTCGCGCTGGCCTCCGAGATTGACGAGCGCGGAGCGAAGGTGCCGATGATCCTTGATTCTCTCGGCGAGCTGCTGATGCTGCGCGGCGACCTCGCGGAGGCCAGGGGATACCTCGAACGTGCCGTCAGGATCTCTGACGAACATGGGAACAAGTGGTACGCGTGGCAGCCGCTGCGCACGCTGGGCCGGTGTCATCTGGCGATGAGTGAGCCGGCGCTGGCGCTGGAGAACGGAAGGCAGGCGCTCGCGCTCGGCGAGCGGATCGGCGACCGACAGGCCACGAGCGAATCGCGCCTGCTGCTGGCGGAAGCCCACCTGCGGTGCGGCCACCCGGCGGAGTGCGCCGCCGAGTTGCAGTTGATTGCCGACGCGACTCCGGACTCTTCAGCCAACATGGCCGTCTCGGGCGACGCCCAGCGGCTTTACGGACTGCTCGCCCTCGAACAGGGCGACGCCACGCGGGCCGCGCACCACTTCGGCCGCAGCATCTCCATTTTCGAGATGCTCGGTGATCGCTACCGCGGCGCGCTGGCCCATTACTGGCTCGGTCGCGCCTACGCCGGTGCGCAGCCGGAGCGTGCGGCGGAACGCCTCCAGATCGCCCTCCACAGCTTCCAGAAACTCGGGGCGCGCCTCGACCTCGCCCGCACCGAAGAGGCGCTCACGGCGCTCGATTACGCCAGTCCTCAACGGCAGAATGAGGTCGCCGGGCTGCTGCAATTGCTCACCCTCCGCCTGACGGAGGCCGTCGCCTCACGTGAATTGCTGCTGCGTGAACTCGCCGCGGTGATCCGTGAGGAGACCAATGCGCATCGGCTGCTGATCGCCGAACCGGGCGAACACTGCTCCAGCAGGGTGGTCGTGACTTACGGATGGACGGAGGCCGAAAGCGCGCGACTGGCCGAAGTCCTGAGCCTGGTGAAGAGTGAAGCCGAGCGCGAGCGGCTGGCCGCCACGAGAAACATATCCCTGATCGCGTTACGGCCAGTGAACGCGTTGCCCGCGACCGTGCTGGTCACGCCCCGGGACCCGCTCAAGCTGCCCTGCGGCCTGTCAATCGAATCGCTGCTGCGGGTGGTGGAACTCGGCCTGGACAATTGCGCGTTTCGTGAGAAGGAACGCGCGGGGCAGGGCAATCAGGAGCAGACGCCTCACGCCGGCCAGAACCTGATGCCGGGTTTTATCCACTCCAGCCCGGCCATGACGCGCCTGGTGGAAGAGATTCTCAAGATCCGATCCTCTGACGTGACGGTGCTGGTCACTGGCGAATCCGGGACGGGCAAGGAGCTGGTCGCGCGCGCCATTCACGCCCATTCAACGCGGCGGTCGAAGACCTTCGTGCCCTTCAACTGCACGGCGGTGCCCAAAGAACTGTCCGACGCATACCTGTTCGGTTACCGGCGCGGCTCCTTTACCGGCGCCGTGGCTGATTCGCCGGGCGTGATTCGCGCGGCGGCGGGCGGCACACTGTTTCTGGATGAGATCGGCGACCTGCCGCTGGAGATTCAGCCCAAGCTCCTGCGCTTCCTGCAGGAAGGCGAGATTCAGCCGCTCGGTGAGCAGCGCCAGATCAAGGTTGACGTGCGCATCATCGCGGCGACGAACTGTGATCTGGAAGAAATGGTCGCGGCGGGCCGGTTCCGCGAAGACCTTTATTACCGCCTCAACGTGATCCGCCTGAGGGTGCCGCCGCTCAGAGAGCGTCGCTCGGAAATTCCGTCCATCGTCAATTATTACATCAACTACTACTCCGGGAAGTTTGGCCGCCGCGACATCCAGATCAGCCCGCAGGCGGTGGACCTGCTGATGGTCTGCGACTGGCCGGGCAACGTGCGGCAACTCACCAATGAGATCCAGCGCATCATGGCCCGTGCAGAGGACGGCACGCTGATCACTCCCGACCACCTGTCATCCGAACTCAGGCGAACCTCCGTCCCGGTCTCACCGGCTTCGGGCGCACAGGTCAGCGTCTGCAACGGGTCTTTCTGGCAAAACAAGACGCTGCCCGAAGCCATAGATCATCTCGAGCGCCTCATGATCAGTGAGGCGCTCGGCAGGCACAACGGCAACATCTCACGCGCCGCGCGCGAGCTGGGGATGACCAGACGCGGGCTCCAGCTGAAGCTCGGCCGTTATGACCCGGGCGGTTTTCACCCCTCGTGAGATCAATGGTCATTCGATCCGGTGCTGTACTCTCTGTTCCGCCCGGACTGCCTGACCTCCTGAAGATCATCAGTCATCATCCGTCCTGCAAAGACGGCGTCTTGTCCCACCATCGTGGGCTGAACCGTTCGGCTAAGCCGTACACTCGATTGCACAGCAATCTACAGCGTTTTCGACAGGAATGTGCAGGCTGAATCAACCACGGGGAAAATAAAGTCAGTATGTCCCCATGTCCCCCGTGGTTCGTATTCCTGAACATCCAAACCGAAAATGCTATAAATCGGCAGCGATGCTTCGCCGGATGCATTCGCCAAAGCGCATTCATCCACGTCCGGGGACGCGGATGAATGCGCTTCCTTTGAATGACGCCGCCGTTTACTGAATCGCAATCGTCACCGTATTGGAGCGGAGCAGATTGCCCTCGCCGTCGCTGACCTTGAGCAGGACGGTGATGCTCGATCCGGCAACGACATCAGCCGGGAGTTGAATGTTGATCTGATCCAGACCGGCATAACCCGGGGCGGCTCCGGCGTACAGCACCGGCGCGCTCGCGCCGCCGATGGTCGCCTGCACGTTCTCAGCCACGCCGTTGCCGTTGTTGCCATCGGCGTCGGGCGCATGGCGGAACCCGGTGCCGAAGAGTACCAGGTAGAGCGAATCGCCCGACTGGCGCACGACCGGCACGGCCACGACTTTGCCCTGACCGGAATCGTAGCGCGACAGAGGCTCGTAACTCTGCGACTGATTCGCTTTGACGCGCAAGAGCAGCCCGGCAGGTACGCCCTGACCGCTTGAGTCAGCCGTGAAGAGGCTCGGCGAGACGCCGGGCAGCGAGAGTGACCCTTGGGCCACGACGCGGTTGCCGCTGAGGATCGTCACTTGGGCGCTGCCGACCGCGACGCCGTCCGGAACCTGATAGTTGATCTGCGTCGGCGAGACGAAGAAGAGGCCCGCCGGCTTGTCATCAACCAGCACGCTCACGCCGCCCAGGGTGGTCGGCAGCGGCAGTTTCGTGGCCGCCTGAGTAGTGGGCGCCAGATTGCTGCCGAAGGAGGCGATGATGGATTCGGCGGAGTTGTCGGCCTCGTAACTGCTGGCGCTCACCGAAGTCACCTGAGCGAACGACGAATAATAGCTGCTGCGTTTGACTTCGATCTTCGTCGCATCAATCGAGCCGTCGGCCTCGAGCGCGCCTTTCACTTCGACGAGCGCGCCGACCACGACCGGGCCGTCTTCACGCCTGATGAAGGTCGTCGCGCTGACGCGCACGGTGCGGGCGTCAACCGTCCAGTTCCCCACCAGACTGGTGGTCGCCGGCAGCGCCTTGATCGTGCCGACGAATTCGATAAAGGTCGCGCCCGCGCCGCCAATCGGTGAAGTGGCTTTCACTTCGATCTTCGTGGCATCAATTGACCCATCGGTGCGGACGCTGCCTTTGACTTCGACGAGCGCACCAACGACCGGCGCGCCGCGCTCCTGTTCGATCTTCGTCGTGGCGGTGACGTGAACCGTCTTCGCGCCGACCGTCCAGTCACCGATGAAGCCCGCGGTGGCAGGCAGGCTGACGATCTTCTCATGGAAGCTGACGAAGCCGGTGCTGCCCTGCGGCAGGCCGTTCTCAGTTTTGACTTCGATTTCGGTGGCGTCTATCGAACCGTCCGCGCGCTGATTCCCGACGACCTCGACGAAAGCGCCGACGGCGACCTTGCCCTTCTCCTGCTCAATGCGCGTCGAGGCGGTGACGTGAATGGTTTTGCCGCCGACTGTCCAGTCGCCGACGAGGCTCTGCGCCGCGGGCAGCGCGCTGACCGTGCCGAAGAACTTCAGAAATCCGGCGCTGTTGCCGCTGGATTGTTTGACTTCGACCCTGACCGCTTCAAGGCCGCTGACTTTCATCACAGCCACCACTTCGACGAGCGCGCCGACGACCACCTGTCCATGTTCCTGCTCGATGCGTGTTGACGCGGTCACATTGAGTTTCTGACCGCCGACATTCCATTCGCCGATGAAGCCCTGGGTCGAAGGCAGGCTGTTGATTTTGCCGAAGAATTTGCTGAAGCCCGGATTGTTGCCGACCCCGGCTGAAACCGGATCTTCGGTTTCGATCTTACTGGCATTGATTGAGCCGTCAGTCTGCCGCGAGCCTTCAACTTCGACGACGGAGCCGACCGCGACCGGGCCGAATTCGAGTTTGACCCTGGTGCCGGCAGTGACGTGAACCGTGCGCCCGCTCACTTTCCAGTCGCCGATCTGCCCCGCGGTGCCGGGCAGAGCCTCGACCGTGCCGCGAAAACTGACGTGATTGTCTTCGTTGTCATCTGCTTCTGACTTCGTCTCGATTTCGGTGGCATTGATCGAACCATCGGCCTGCGGAATGCCTTCGACTTTTACGGTCACGCCGATGGCGACGGCCTCGTCCTGTTGATTGATCTTCGTGCCGGCTGAGACGTGAACCGTGCGCCCGCTCACCTTCCAGTCGCCGATGCGACCGGTCGTACTCGGCAGCTCTTCTACCTTTCCGATCAGCCTCGTTTCACTGCTGAGGCCCGATTTCGTTTCGATTTCGAGTGCATTGATCGAGCCGTCGCTCTGCTGCATGCCTTCGACACTGACGAAGACGCCGACGGCCGGCTGAACGTCTTCCTGCTCGATGCGCGTGGTGGCCGAAACGTGAACCGTTTTGCCGGCAACTTTCCAGTCACCGACGCGACCCGGCGTACTCGGCAGTTGTTCGATGTTGCCGGAAATTTTTATTTCCGCCCCGCCGGCCGAAGCGAGTCTGACTTCGATTTTCGTCGCGTTGACCGAGCCGTCGGCTTGCAGCGCGCCTTTCACTTCGACGAGCGCACCGACGGCGGGCGCGCCGTTCTCCTGCTCGATCCTGGTCGTCGCGGTGACGTGAATAGTCTTGCCGGCGACCGTCCAGTCGCCGATGAACCCGGCGGCGGAGGGCAGCGCGATGATTGTGCCATTCAATTCAAAGCCCTCGTTCCCGCCCGAATCTTCGACGGCCAGGGCCGGGCTGGCGGGAAACATGCCGACGAGCAGGAGTAATACAGCCAGCCATGATCGGGCGGCTGATCGTGATTTGCGACTTCGGGTATTGGTCAGTGGTTGCAACAGCTGTCTCATAAAATCACCTCAATTGGAAGAAGGTCTGGTTTCGCACGAGTCCCCGCTGGAGCGGAGTTGATGATTGCGTCGTCGCACACGTACCCGCTGCCGAATGAAAACAGCGACGGCCGGTGCGATCATTTCTGCCTGGCGCAGGGGGCAATCGCGGATCAGCAATCACAACTGTTGTGCCGGAGATCAGACGGAGCGGATGGAGAGAGACAAGTGCAACGAAGCTGAGACAGTTAGATTTGATTTCTGAGACAGTGCGGATTCATTTTCCGGCCCCCGGGGTGCGAACGCAGTTTCACACAATCTGCGACTTCGCACCTCCTGGATGTAATAATTCGCAATTTTACGCGTAAAACACTGGCTTTATCTCCACGGTGCGAAATCCGATTCGCAGTGCGAAGATAATTTCTCACGCGAACTGATGTTATATATGGGCAACCCGCCTTACCAAATTTCCCCCGGTGTTGAGATCACTGAATTTACTGCCGCCCTTCCAGACGGGCTGAGAGATGTCGCCTGGGGACTATGCGCCGTGACGGCTGTTTTCGAGGCTGGCACGCACGTTGCTCTTGTAAAATGAGTGGACAGCACGAGAGCCGGAGCGATCATTCAGCAATGGTGATGGCATTTCGAGTGGGGCGATGACGGGATGTGGCCGATGACCGCCCGGCCCTCACCAGACCGAGTAATTCCTGAGGATTTCCTGCCCACACCAGGGAAACGAAATGAAAACAGGCAAGCGCATTCTGAGTATCCCCCTGACCCGTCTGACTGCCCTGCTGGTAATCCTGGCAATGTGCCCCGGCGCACTGCCCGACATTCAGGCGCAGTCGCAACGCGGACGACCGGGCGGCACGATTACCACCGGGCGGCGGACAGTTCCGCGCCGTGCGGTGGTGTCCGGGCATCACGAACACGATGACAAAATTTCCGACGATTTGCGCGACCGCGTTGACACTACGACGGGCCGCGAGCAGGTCATTCTTCAGTTCAACAGGGAGCCGGGCAGCGCGGCACAGGCGCTGCTTAACGGCGCTGGAGTGCAGGTCAAAGACAACTTCGCGAGCTTCAATTCGCGCACGGTCGAGCTGCCGACCGGGACGGTGCGCGAGTTGGCGAAACTCGACGAAGTCGCCTTCGTCTCGCCGGATCGTGAGGTGAAATCGCTCGGCCACATTTCGCTGACGACGGGCGCGGATGCGGCCCGCGGTCTGGTCGGCGGCTCGGCAACTGGGCTTGATGGAAGCGGCATCGGCATCGCGATTCTGGATTCGGGGATTTACGGGGAACACAAATCGTTCCGCGACCAGGACAACAAGGAACGGATCATCGCCGGAATGGATCTCGTCAGCCCGGAGAATGAAAAGGACGAAAACGACCTTTACGGTCACGGCACGCACGTCGCTTCCATCGCGGCCGGCAACGGCCGCATCGCCGGGGCCGCTTACCTGGGCATCGCGCCGAATGCGAGGATCATTAACCTGCGCGTCCTCGACGCGCAGGGCAGAGGGAGTGTGTCGAGCGTGCTGCGGGCGCTCGAATGGGTAATGGAAAACCACGCGGCTTACAACATCCGCGTCGTCAACCTCAGTCTGGGGACTCCGGCGGTTGATTCATACCGCAATGACCCGGTGTGTCGCGCCGTCAGGCGGCTGGTTGACGCGGGCGTGGTGGTCGTCGCGGCGGCGGGCAACAACGGGCGGGACAATGAGGGCAGGAAGGTTTACGGCCTGATCCATTCGCCGGGCAACGAGCCATCGGCGATTACGGTCGGGGCGGCCAACACTTTTGGCACCGACTGGCGCGGTGATGACGCGGTGACAAGTTACAGTTCGCGCGGCCCAACACGGAGTTTCTGGACCGACGCGCAAGGGCTGAGGCATCACGACAATCTGCTCAAACCTGATCTGGTCGCCCCCGGCAACAAAATCATCGCCGCGATGGCGGAAGGTAACACGCTGGTGATGGAGAACCCGCAGCTGAATGCTGCCGTCAGCACCGACCGCGAGCGGAATATGATGACGCTCAACGGCACGTCGGTCGCCGCGCCGGTAGTCGCCGGTGCCGTCGCGCTGATGCTGCAGGCCAATCCGACTCTCACACCGAATCTGATCAGGGCGATTCTGGCGTACACTGCGCAGCCGCTCGCCGGATTCAACCTGCTCGAACAGGGCGCGGGTGAGATCAACATCGAGGGCGCGGTGCGGCTGGCCGGACTCGTCCGCACCGATCTGAACAGCAATACGGTCCTAGGCGCGCCGCTGCTCACGACGACTGAAGCACAATTCCCCGGGACGACGATCAGCGGCTACACGTTCCCCTGGGCCGGGGGGATTCTGCTCGGTTACACCTTCGGCACCGGCAGCAGTCTGATCACACAATACCAGCGAATCTACGGGCTGGGAGTGCTGGCCGCGGACGGAGTACTCGCCGCCGACGGGGTGCTGGCCGCGGACACGACGATGTTGTCGAGTGGCATCCTGCTCAGTGATCGCATCCTGACCAGTCAGGGCGGGCCACTCGGTGGCGGGACGTATTTCATCAGCACCGGAGTACTCGCCGCCGATGGTGTGCTGGCGGCCGACGGGGTGCTGGCGGCCGACGGAGTACTCGCTGCTGACGGCGTGCTGGCCGCCGACGTTTTCCTGATTGCCCAAGCGGCGCAAAGGAATGGCGACGCAACCGCCGCTATGTCTGTCGTGCTGGATGACGGGAAAGATTTTCTGGATACTGAAGAACCTGAGTACGGCACCGGGAGCGCGCGCGACTGGGTGGATTGGCGAGGTGCCTTCTCTGGAAGCGCCAGTTCGCGCGCGCTCCCGGTGCCGTACCCGCTGCACGCCCAAAGAACGTTATGCCCAAGCGCTCACTGATCTCGAAATCTGAAGCCGATCGAAAGGCTCCTGCCTCAGGCTCCAGCGTCATTCACCTGGCCGAGGCGCGTTTATCCAAAAACGCGGTGCGCGAATCACCGAACCAGCGGCTTGAAGAAATCCGCCTGCTGCTCGATCAGGGGCTGGCAACCGAAGCGCAGAAGCGTATTGCCGCATTGATGAAGGCCGCCCGCCACGACGCTTCACTGACTGCCCGGGCGCGCTGCGCGCTGTCAATGTCGCTCGAAATGCAGGGGCGTTATCGCGAATCGCTGGAAGCCGTCGCCCCCTACGAAACGCAGGAGGGCCGGGCCGGCCTTGATGCGGAGGCGCTCGCCTCGGTGCGCGTCCACATCGGCCTCGCCTGCAATTACACCGGTGACCACCCGAAGGCCATCGCGGTTCTCAACACGGCGCTGCGCGAGGCCGCTGAGACCGGCTCGGACACGCAGATCGGAAATGTTTACGTCGCCCTGGCGCGCGTCTATCGCAGCATCAATGAGTACACGATTGCGCGCGACCACGGGCGGAAGGCGCTCGAACATTTCCGCACGACGGGCGACTGGCGCGGGCTGGCCGAAGCCTGGTTCGCGGTGGCGATGGCGGATTTTTACGAGGGCCGCTGGGAGACGGCGCTCGACGGCTTCGGGCAAGCCCGCACGCTGATCGGCGAGCGCCCGGCCTCATACCTGCTCGGGAAGATTTACATCAACATGGCCGGGTCGTGCTGGTTCCTCAAACGCCCGCACGAAGGCATCAGCTACCTCGAAAAGGCCGTCAGCTATTTTGAGACCACCGAACACAAATCGAACGCGATTGACGGTTACAACAATCTGGGCATCAACCTGACGCTGATCGGCGAATGGGATCGCGCGCAGGAAGCGCTCGAACGCGCGCTCGCGCTCGCTTCCGAAATTGACGAGCGACAGGCGCGGGTGCCGATGATCCTTGATTCGCTCGGCGAGCTGCGCCTGATGCGCGGCGACGTTGAAGAAGCGGAGCAGATGCTCGAACGGGCCGTCACGATTGCGACCGAACACGGCAACAAGTGGTACGAGAGCCAGGCGCTACGCACGCTGAGCCAGTGCCATCTGGCGATGAACGACCCGGCCCGCGCGCTCGACGAGGCACGGCGGGCGCTCGCGCTCGGCGAGCGAATCAGTGACCGGCAGGCCGTCTGTGAATCGCGCCTGCTGCTCGCGGAAGCACAACTTCAGTCGGGCACACTCTCTGAATGCGAAGCCGAATTGCAGGCTCTCGCCGAAGAGACTAAGGATTCGCCTGAAGACCTGGCGATCACCGGCGAGGCGCAGCGGCTGCACGGGCTCGTGGCGCTCGCCGGGCGGGATTCGGCGCGGGCGGCGCATCATTTCGGGCGCTGCATTTCAATCTTCGAGCTGCTCGGCGACGTGTATCGTGGCGCGCTCGCGCATTACCTGCTCGGCCGCGCTCACGCCGTCGCGCAACCCGAACGCGCCGCCGAACACCTCTCCGCTTCGATCAAAAGCTTTCAGAAACTGGGCGCGCGACTCGCGCTCGCGCAGGCCGAAGAAGCGCTCGCCTCGCTCGACCGGAGCGCGCCGGCGCGGCAGGACGAAGTGGCCGCGCTCGTCCAGATGCTCACGCTCCGCCTGACCGAAGCCACGGCCTCGCGCGAACTGCTCCTGCACGAACTGGCCGCCGTGATTCGCGAAGAGACCGGCACGCGGCAGATACTGATCATCGAGCCACAGCACAACAATGAAAGGCGCGGGAACAAAGTGGCGCTGGCTTCCGGGTGGACTGAGAATGAGGCCGCCGCTCTGGCAAAACAGTTCGGCGAAGCGGCGGGTGAGGGCGAGCAGGAAAGATTTGCGACCGAACACAACCTCTCACTATTCCTTCTCAAACCGACGAAGGCATCGCCGGCTGTCGTCCTTACCGCGCCTCGCGACTCGGCCAGACTCCCGTTCGGCCTTTCCATCAGTTCGCTCCTGCGCGTCGCGGAGCTGGGGCTGAACACCTGCGCGCTGCACGAGAAAGAGCGCGCCGGCGCTGACGATCAGGAACAATCATCGGCTTCGACTCAGGACCTGATGCCCGGCTTCATTCACTCGAGCCCGGCGATGACCCGGCTGGTCGAGGAGATTTACAAAATCCGTTCGTCAGACGTGACGGTGCTGGTGACGGGTGAGTCGGGCACGGGCAAGGAACTGGTCGCGCGCGCCATCCATGCGCATTCGTCGCGCCGCGCGAAAGTCTTCGTGCCGTTCAATTGCACCGCCGTGCCGAAGGAGCTGTCCGACGCCTTCCTGTTCGGCTACAAACGCGGCGCGTTCACGGGCGCGGTGGCCGATTCCGCGGGCGTGATTCGCGCGGCCGAAGGCGGGACGCTCTTTCTGGACGAAGTCGGCGACCTGCCGCTCGAAATCCAGCCGAAGCTGCTGCGCTTTCTGCAGGAGGGCGAGATTCAGCCGCTCGGCGAGCAGCGCCCGGTCAAAGTTGACGTGCGCGTGATCGCGGCGACCAATACCGATCTGGAAGAGATGGTTGCGGGCGGACGCTTTCGCGAGGACCTCTATTACCGCCTCAACGTCATCCGCCTGAAAGTCCCACCGCTGCGCGAACGCCGCTCGGAAATCCCGTCCATCGTCAGCCATTACATCAGACATTACTCGGAAAAATTCGGCCGCCGCGGCATTCAGGTCAGCCCGCAGGCGCTCGACCTGCTGATGGTCTTCGACTGGCCGGGCAACGTGCGGCAATTGACCAACGAAATCCAGCGCACCCTCGCGCGCGCCGAAGACGGGGCGGTGATCACGCCCGATCATCTCTCGCCCGAACTCAGGCGCAATGCGCTGCCCGGCTCGCTCTCCGCCTCACCCTCTTCAGCCGACGCCGCCGGCTATGCCTTCTGGCAGGAGATGACGATCCCGGAAGCGGTTGATCACCTCAAGCGCCTGATGATCAGCGAAGCGCTGCGGAAAAACGGCGGCAACATCTCCCGCACTGCCCGCGAGCTGAAGATGACGCGCCGGGGGCTTCAGCTGATGCTGAGCCGCTACGACATGGATTCAAACGATTTCTGAAGGCGAGTGAATTCTCACAGCCGTTCGGGATTTTGCCCCCCCCGCGGAAAATGCCTCAATAATACCTCTTGCAATCACCCCTTCCTGCTGAATAAATCGGCAATTTCCCCACCCTGGCCTTGCACAACTACTGCAACACGAATTGGTCAGGGCATTGCTTTACCTGACCACGATGCCCGCCAGCCAGATGACAAGGATGGCTGAATAATAATCTGGAGTGGCAGCGGGAGGTGCTTGATTTTGCCCGACCCGCTGAAAGTGGCCGGTGGCGGAACGTATTGAAGAACGATTGAAAGTGGCGGAGATGAGAATGTCTCAGGACGCGGCGATTGCCGCCATCAAGCAGGCGATCAGAAAGAGCTACGGCAGCAAGGGCGATGAAGTCGTCGAGATGAATATTCAGGCGGTCGATCAGACCCTCTCGCAACTGCGTGCAGTGGCCGTCCCCGAACAACTCACCAGTCAGGTCACCATGCCCCCGCCGGTCTCGCCGGAAGCGCCGCCTTTCGTGCGCGACGTGCTGGGGAGGATGATCGCGACCCGCGGCGATGAGTTGCCGGTGAGCGCCCTGCCCTGCGACGGGACTTACCCGAGCGGGACGGCGAAATGGGAGAAGCGCAATCTGGCGGCCGAGATCCCGGCGTGGGACCCGCAGGTCTGCATCCAGTGCGGCAAATGCGCGATGGTCTGCCCGC
>DASRDU010000010.1:0-14184 GCA_035652435.1 Blastocatellia bacterium | reverse complement strand
GGTTCTGCTGTGATCTGTGTGGCGAGATTCATCAGGTTGACTCCGGTTAAGTTTGGTCGCTTGACCAGAGTGTCGCCGATGAACTCTCGCCGACTCAATCATCTTTTGTTATTTCAATTTCTATGCCGAACGCTTCTGGGCACGATTTCAGATATGCGGCGCGAGTGCTGTGGACAAAGCCGGCCTTCGCCGCCGTGGCGGTCTTTTCACTCGCGCTCGGGATCAGCGCCTGTACGGTGATCTTCAGCATCGTCAACGGCGTGCTGCTGCGTGCGCTGCCTTACCCCGAGCCGGAGCGCATCGTTCAGCTCCGGGAGGTCAACGAGAAAGGCGGGATGGTGAATTTCGCCGACCCGAATTTCTCCGATCTGCGCGCTCAGAATCACAGCCTTGAGGCGGTGGCCCAGTACAACGGCGGGCTGACCACCGTGACGGGCGGCACCCAGCCGGTGCGCACCCCGGTCTACGTCGTATCGAATGAATTCTTCAGGGTGATGGGCGTGCAGCCGCTGGCCGGGCGCGTCTTTACGCCAGAAGCGGGCAACTCCGGCGACAAGACGGTGGTGGTCAGCTACGGCTTCTGGCAGCGGCTGCTGGGCGGGTCGGATTTTGCCGGGAAGGCGCTACGCATTGATAACGACCTCTTCACGGTCATCGGGGTGATGCCGCCCGGCTTCAAATTCCCCGCCGACGCCGAAGCCTGGGTCCCGCGTGAAGTCGTCTATCCGCCGATCCCGTCACGCACCGCGCACAGCGCGCGCGTCATCGGCCGGTTGCGTTCAGAGGTCCCGCTGGGGGCGGCACGCGCTGACGTGAGTGCCATCGGCAAACAGCTCCGTCAGCAGTTCGGCAAGGGAGTTGACGCCGTTGATTTCGCCATGACTCCGCTGCGCGAAGCGCTCACGGGGAAGGTCAGGGAAGCGCTGCTGATTATGTTCGCGGCGGTCGGATTCCTGCTGCTCGTGGCGTGCGCGAACGTCGCCAACATGCAACTGGCGCAGGCCGCCGCGCGGCAGAAAGAATTCGCCGTGCGTGTCGCGCTCGGCGCCGGAAGGCTGCGGCTGGCGGTGCAGTCAATCAGCGAAAACCTGCTGCTCACGCTGACGGCGGGGGCGCTGGGGCTGCTGCTTTCATTGTGGGGCGTTGACTGGCTGCTCAGCCTCAGTCACGGGAATCTGCCGCGTGCTGATGAGATCGGCATTGACAGGCGTGTACTCGGTTTCACGTTCCTGCTCGCGCTGCTCGTCGCGGTCGCGCTGGGCCTCGCGACCGCGCTCAGGATTTCGCCAACGGACCTGCACCGCCACCTCAAGGAGAATGCGCGCGGGCAGTCGGCGAACCCGGCGCGCAGCCGGTTGCGCGGGCTGCTCGTGGTCGCACAGGTCGCGCTGACGCTCGTGCTGCTCGTTGGCGCGGGGCTCCTCTCGAAGAGCTTTCTGAAACTGCTCCAGGTTGACCCCGGCTTCCGGCCCGAGAGCGCTGTGGCGCTCGATATTTCGCTGCCGTTCCCGGATGACGATGAGCAGGCCGGGCGGCTCGCCCGGTTTCACGAGCAACTGATCGAACGCTTCGGCCGGCTGCCCGGCGTGACCGCGGTCGGCGGCATAGACGCCCTGCCGCTCACCGACAGTGGCACCGACGGGCAGTTCCTGATTGACAACGATCCGAACAGGAAAGGCTACGCCGAATACCGCGTCGCCACGCCGGGCTATTTCGCGGCGATGGGCATCCCGCTTGAGCGCGGGCGCCTCTTCGAGCCTGAAGACCGGGCCGGCGCGCCACACGTCGCCGTCATCAGCGAAGCGCTCGCCCGCAAGGTCTGGCCGAATGAAGATCCCATCGGCCAACGGATTCAGTATGCCAATATGGATGGCTATCGCGACCTGATCACCATCGTCGGCGTCGTCGGCAGCGTGCGCGATTACGGGCTCGACGCCAGGCCGAGCGCGACGGTTTATGTGAACGGCTTCCAGCGCCCGCGCCGGACGTATGATTTTTCCATCGTCGCCCGCGCCCACGCCGACCCGGCCGCGCTCATCCCCGAGATGCGGCGCGAGGCGCAGCAACTCGCGAGCGATCTGCCGCTCAACTTCCGCACGCTGGGCCAGATTTTTTCTTCGTCGCTCGACCAGCGCCGCTTCAGCCTGGTGATCTTTGCGGTCTTCGCCATAGTCGCGCTCGCGCTGGCGGTCACCGGCATTTACGGCGTGATCGCGTATTCGGTCACGCAGCGCACTCATGAAATCGGCGTCCGCATGGCCCTGGGCGCACAAAGGGGCAACGTCGTCAGGCTGATCGTCGGCGCGGGCCTCAAACTCATCCTGACCGGCCTCGTCATCGGGGTCGCCGGGGCTTTCGCGCTGACGCGGGTGCTGGCGGGCATGCTCTTCGGCGTCGGCGCGACCGACCCCCTGACATTCGTCGCGGTCCCATTGCTGTTGACAGTGGTGGCGCTCGCGGCCTGCTGGCTGCCGGCGCGGCGTGCGACGAAGGTGGACCCGCTGGTCGCGCTGAGATACGAATGATGAAGAGCAAGGCAAAAGGCAAAGATCAAAAGGCAAAAGGTCGGCACTTGCTTTTTCAAATAAAGGCTTCCTTCCTTATCCCACTTTTGCCTTTTGATCTTTGCCTTTTGCCTTTTGATTTTTCCCGGAGGTGACAAATGCAGACACTCTGGCAGGACCTGCGCTATGGCACGCGGATGCTGGCGAGGAAGCCCGGCTTCACTTTTGTCGCTGTCCTCACGCTGGCGCTCGGGATCGGCGCGAACACCACCCTCTTCAGCGTCGTCAATGCGGTGCTGCTGCGTCCGCTGCCGTACCGGGAGCCCGCGGCGCTGGTGCAGGTCTGGGAGACGTGGCCGCCGGGCGCCGTCTACTCCGGCAACGTCTCGCCGAACAACTTCGCGGACTGGCGCAGGCAGGCGCAGAGCTTTGACGAACTGGGCGCGTACTGGCTCTGGCTCTACACGCTGACGGGGACGACTGAGCCGACCGAAGTCGCCGGCATGAAAGTCTCCACCAGCTTTTTCAATGTACTCGGCGTCACGCCGCAGCTGGGCCGTACCTTTTTGCCCGAAGAAGAGCAACCCGACCGCAACCGCGTCGCGGTCATCAGTCACGGCTTCTGGCAGCGCCGCTTCGGCGGCAACGCCGCAGCCATCGGGCAGACGCTCAGGCTCGATGACGGCAGCTATACCGTCATCGGGGTGCTGAGGCCTGATTTCCGGCAGACCGAGCTGGCCACGGATTACGGCGCGGAGGTGTGGACGCCCGAGGCGGTCAACGCGGCGGAGAACCGGCGCGCGAGCCATTACCTCGGCGTCATCGGGCGCCTGAAATCAGGCGTCAGCCCCGGGCAGGCGCAAACCGAGATGACGGCCATTGCGCGCCAACTCGAACAGGCTTACCCCGACACCAACCGGAATCGCGGAGTCAGCCTGGTGCCGCTGCACGAACAGGTCACCGGCCACGTCCGCTGGGCGCTATTGGTGCTGCAATGCGCGACGCTGCTCGTGCTGCTCGTCGCCTGCACCAACGTCGCGAACCTGCTGCTCGCGCGCATGACGCTGCGCGCGCCGGAACTGGCGATTCGCGCGGCGCTCGGCGCGAGCCGCTGGCAGATCGTGCGCCTGCTGCTGGCCGAAAGCGTGGTGCTGGCCGTGGCGGGAGGGGCCGCCGGGCTCCTGCTCGCGTACTGGGGGATTGATCTGCTCGTGTCGGTTGCGCCGCGCGACATCCCGCGGCTCGACGAGATCGGCATGGACGGGCGGGTACTCGGCTTCACGCTCGCGCTCGCGCTGCTGACGGTGCTGCTCTTTGGCCTCGTGCCCGCGTGGCAGTCGGCGCGCGTCAACCTCAACGAATCGCTCAAGGAAGGCGGGCGCGGCACGGCGCGGGGCCAGGGCCTGCGCAGCGTGCTGGTCGTGGCGGAGATCGCGCTTACGCTCGTGCTGCTGGTCGGCTCCGGACTGCTCGTGCGCAGCCTGCTGCGGATGCAGCGCGTGGACCTCGGCTTCAACCCGGCCCGGCTGCTGACGCTCCGCGTCTCGCTGCTCGATTCGAAATACCCCGAGCGCCGCCGGGTCGCCGATTTTTATCAGCAACTGCTCGCGCGAGTCGAGAAACTGCCCGGCGTCGAGAGCGCCACCGTCACTTCCAGTCCGCCGATGATCAGGCTCGGCGGGTTCTGGAGCGGCTTTGAAATCGAGGGCCAGCCCGCGGAGCCGGGCCGCGCGCCCACCGCCTGGTATGGCGTCACGAGCCCCGACTATTTCCGCACGCTGGGCATTGCGCTCGTCAGGGGCCGCGCCTTCAACGAGCGCGACACGCGCGACGCCCCGCCGGTCGCCATCATCAGCGAAAATTTCGCGCGCCGCTGGTTCCCGAACGCGGACCCGCTGGGCCGCAGGATCATCGTCGGGCGGGTGACGCGCGAGATCGTCGGCGTCGCCGCCAACGTCAAACACACGTCGCCGGCGGAGGACGAGGCGGAACGGATGTACGCCCCGCTCGCCCAGAACCCGCGGGGCACGCTGATGCTGATCATCCGCACGGCCGGCGACCCGAACGCGCTGGTCGTGGCGGCGCAGAGGGCCGTCTGGGAAGGCGACCCCGACGCCGCCATTTCGACCGTCAGTACGATGGAGCGGGTACTGGCAGAAGTCATCTCACGCCCGCGCTTCAATGCGCTGCTGCTCGCGGCCTTCGCCGTCATCGCGGTGGCGCTCGCCGCGGTGGGCATCTACGGCGTGATGTCATACACCGTCACCCGGCACACGCGTGAGATCGGCATCCGGATGGCCCTGGGCGCACAAGGGCGTGACGTGGTGAAACTGGTCGTCGGGCAGGGGCTGATGCTGACCTTGATCGGTGTGGGCGCGGGCGTCGCCGGGGCGCTCGGGCTGACGCGCCTGATAAGGGGCCTGCTGTTTGGCGTGACAGCGAGCGATCCGCTGACGTTCGCCGGCGTGTCCGTGCTGCTCGTCGTCATCGCACTCGTGGCGTGCTTTGTGCCGGCGCGGCGTGCGATGAAGGTGGATCCGATTGTCGCGCTCAGATACGAATGACAATGTTCGGAGTAGAGTGTTTGGAGTACCGGCTTCAGCCGGGTTTTACTCTGCACGACCGCGAAACCCGGCTGAAGCCGGTACTCCGAACATACTTCCTGAATCCGCTTTTCTCTCCGAATCACTTCACTGTCGGTTCCTCTTCCGGGACAATCACGCGACGGAACGCGTATAATCGCGCCGTCAAAACTTCACCAGAGGCTTTTCTTTCAGCCGACAGTTCACCTGTAAATCGGAGGGCCCGGACAATGCGAAACAGAATGCTCTTGAATCGCCGGATGGCTTCATTTCTTCTCGTCGTTTGTGTGATCGCTCTCTTTACTGCGAGTGGCTACGCGCAGACCGGGGCAGGGAATTCTCACGTCCTGAAGCCGACGCCCAAAACGGTCGCGTGGGGCTACTATGACGCCGCGGCCCCGCCGGTGCTGCGCATCAAATCGGGCGACACGGTCGAGGTGCATACGCTGATCACCTCCACGCCGCCGAGACTCGAAGGCGCGGGCGTCAAGCCCGATCAGATCGAGCCGGCGCTCCGCGAGATTTTCACGACCGTCACCAACAAAGGCCCCGGCGGACACATCCTCACCGGCCCCGTCTACGTTGAAGGTGCCGAAGCCGGCGACGTCCTCGAAGTGCGCATCCAGTCAATCAAACTGGCGATCCCTTACGCCTACACCGCCTTCGGGCCGGGGCGCGGCTTCCTGCCCGAAGACTTCCCGACCTCGAAGATGAAGATCATTCCGCTCGACGAAAAGCGGATGGTCGCGCATTTCAGCGACACGATAGAGATCCCGCTGCGCCCGTTTTTCGGCAGCATGGGCGTGGCGCCGCCCGAGGCGAGTGGTCGCATCAGCAGCGCGCCGCCGGGCATTCACGCCGGCAACCTCGATAACAAGGAGCTGGTCGCGGGCACGACGCTCTTCATCCCCGTTCACGTGCGCGGCGCATTATTTGAAGTCGGCGACGGCCACGCCGGCCAGGGCGACGGCGAAGTCTGCATCACCGCGCTCGAAACGTCGCTCGTCGGCAAACTCCAGTTCGTCGTGCGGAAGGATATGAAACTGCGCTGGCCGAGGGCCGAAACGCCAACGTCGTTTATGACGATGGGGATCAACGAAGACCTGAACGAAGCGACCAAAATCGCGGTGCGGGAGATGATAGATTTTCTGGTCACCGAAAAGAAGCTCAGCCGCGAGGACGCTTACATGCTCGCAAGCGTGGCGGCAGATCTGAGCATCACGCAACTGGTAGACGGGACCAAAGGCGTCCACGCCATGATCCCCAAGGCGATCTTTCAGGCCGGGTCGAGCCGATAAGCTTCAATCGTCAGGCGAATAAACCATCACTCGAATCGGGTACGAGTAATAACGTTTTCCGGCCCGACCTGTGAATTACCAGAAGCACGGCCTGCAATTCAGATCATTCAGCAACCGGGATTGTTTTTGAGGTGACGCAGATCGTGCCGGTTCGCCCGGCGAATTTCACGGTGGCTCTGATGTTTTTCAGCTCACTCGTGACTCTCCGGCCCAGCCCTTTCAGCGAGACGGTCGCCAGACGGAAGTTGCGAGGCTTGGTTACAGAGCCGTGGAGCGTCGTCCCCAGTCTGGTCTCTGCCTCTACCTCCACCTCAAACCCGGTCGTCGTGTCGCAGGGGCTGATCGGACCGACTTCCCACAGCACGTCCACGTGGTCGCCCTTTTCACCATTCACTTTGGTCGAGAGGACGTTGATGGCCGGAGAATTCGGATTCTTCAGGTCGGCAAACGCCGCCAGTTTCGCCGTGATGGCGGTCGCTTTTTCGCGCCTGCCTTTGTTGAGGCCCAGAAATCCGCCCTTGACCGGGATCGTCGTCTGCCCGCCGAGCGCCGTCCCCACGAACAGACTGCCATCCAGGGTCTTCCCGCTTTCAAGCTGGACTTTCACGATGACCGAAACGTTTTTGAGTTTCAGGTCGCCCGGCACATTGCTGATCTGCCACGACACGTCAATTTCGCGGCCGTCGGCCGTTTGTCGGCTCACAATGTTGCTGATCGTTCCCGTAATCTGGCAGTCCGCCGGGCAGGCACCGCTGAGTTCCGCGCCCGCTATACTGCTACTCCCGCCGACCGTCTGCGCCGGACAGCACACGGCGAGCAGCGCCAGCAACAACCCACCGTATACAAGTGACGAACCATGCTTCAATCGAGTCATAACCTTCTCCTTCCCGGGTTTTCAAGTTGAACGGGTCATTCCGTCCGCCGTGAAGAATAGGTTCCGGCAGGTGATGAAATCTTTAAGGCGAGTTGAGATTTAGATAAAGTTTTCCTGAAATCTTTTTCAAGCCGGTGAGAGGGAGAACAGAACCCTGACGCGATCTGCCCGAATTGCCCGGTCGCTGGCGTGGCGGCGGATTCGGGCATCGCGCAAATGGTGGAAGGTGCGAAGGGTGTTCCGTGCGATGATTCCCGGGGCGATCTTCCAGGTCGGCCCTGGGCCGACAGGCTTCTGCCGTCACATAACCCGGAGGGGCATGGAACTGCGCCATCTGAAATATTTCGTCGCCGTCGCCGAAGAATTGAATTTCCGGCGCGCGGCAGAGGTCGTTCGATTGCCGCGTGGCGGCGCGACAACACATCACCGCTGCTGGCGCGCATTGCCAGGGAGATCAGAGGGCGCCGCACCGCCCTGCTCGCAACGGTTTGATCACTGCGCTGCGGGCACGGCGGCGCGGTCAGGCGTTGCGCCTTAGTCTTGCTGGCCGTTGCGTAATCAGGCGTCACCGCAGGTGTTTGTTGAAAAATTCGAGGGTGCGCGTCCACGCAAGTTTTGCTGACTCCTCGTCATAGCGAGGCGTCGTGTCGTTGTGAAAGCCGTGTTGTTTGCCTTCGTACATATGCACTGTGTAGACCTTGTTGTTGGCCTTGAGCGCCGCCTCGTAAGCCGCGATGCCGGCGTTAATGCCCTGGTCATTGCCGGCGTAATGAAGCAACAACGGCGCGGAAATTTTCGGGACGTCGTCTGCACCCGCCTGGCGGCCATAGAACGCAACCCCGGCATTCAGATCAGCCCCCAGTCGCACAGCCAGCTGATTCACCATCCCGCCGCCAAAACAGAACCCGACCGCGCCGAGTTTGCCGGTGGAATCGGGGCGTGCCTTGAGCCATTTGGCCGCCGCGACGAAATCTTCGGTCATCTTCTTTCCGTCCACCGTGCGGAAGGCGGCGGCGCCTTTCTCATCAGTGCCCGGATAGCCGCCGACCGAAGTCAGGCCGTCGGGCGCAAAGGCGATGAAATTAGCGAGGGCGAGGCGACGCGCGACGTCCTCGATATAGGGATTGAGTCCGCGATTTTCGTGAACGACGAGGACTACAGGCAGTTTCCCGGTTTTTGCCGGACGCGCCAGATAACCTTTGATCGAACCGTTTCCTGCGGGCGATTGCACGGTTTCGTAGCCCACCTTGATGCGTTTATCATCCGCCGGCACCTGCTGCGCCCAGGCGTAGTTCGGCGTCAGACTCTCAAAGATCGCCATCGCGGTGAGTCCGCCGGTGGCGAACTTGCCGAGATGATCAATGAAGGTACGGCGATCCATGTCGCCGTGCTGGTATTCGTGAAACAGGTCCAACAACTCCTGCGGATAATCGGATGCTTGTTTTCGTTCCATTCTGTCTCCTCGCATGAGATTGAAGCGGGGCAGAAGGTAACTCTCCGGCCCCGCTGATGAATTGGGAAGGCCGCTGAAGTGTGCGATCCCGACCGGGAAATCGCAAGGGCAGGCCAAGCGTTACACATTCCTGGTGCGGTCAGCCGTGATAATAGTCTGCAAGGGCAGTGAACGCGGCCTTAGGCTCCCAGGCCATGTCTGGATAAGTGTAGCCCAATCGGCCCTCGAGAACCCTGACCACTCCGTAACTGGCCAGGTCCAGGTCCTCGCGCGGGTCACTGCGGTGCGGCAGACGGATGCCTTTGCCTCGCATAAGTCGTATTTCCATTACTTTTGATTTGGCGTTCGTCTTCTCAAAGCAACTCGCCCGCATTCAACTTTTATGCTTCCTGCTGCGATGAGTTTCTCTCGCCCGGCCCCGCGCCGGCTTTGTGATGGCGTGGGCTTTCCAGAACGCTTCGACGATCTGTTCGGGCAAGCCTTCCGGCAGCGTTTTGGTGTTGTTTTTTGACGGGCTGAGAAAATGGCTGTACATAATCGGCCCGATCAACAAGGCCAGGGACAGGTCGTAATTCAGGTCAGCCGGGAACAAGCCTTCTTCCACGCCCCGTTTCAGTATTTGCCTCAAATACCGTCGCGGCGGTTCCATCGCCCGCGAACGCCAGGCCATCCCAAAGTCGGGATTGCGCGCCGCATGCGCAATGAAATGCGGCACCAGACGAGCGCGCTGCGCCGCGTATTCTTCGCGGGGGCGATGGCTCAAAACCCTGATCAGCGCGGTGCGCACATCATCCCCATGAAAGTGTGGCGGCTCTTCGTCCAGCCCGTGCGCGTGCGCCATCGCCTCCAGACAAAGCGCATCCTTGTCAGCCCAGTGTTTGTAGATGGTGGCCTTGCTGACGCCCGAAGCTTCCGCAATCGCATCCATACTGGTCGCGGCAATGCCGCGTTCAGAGAACAGCTTCAACGCTGCTTCCAACACCTGTTGATGCGCACGCTCGCTTCGCGGCCTGCCCATATCAGATTTGAATCCTGGAAAAGAAATACCCGCCCAGCGCTACGAATAAAATCGCGACGAGGCTCAACACCGAGACGTTCATCAGGAACCCGTAATGCGACAGGCCAATCAGCGCGCCGCGCAATCCATCTATGCCATACGACAAAGGATCGAGACTCGTCACGACGCTCAGCAGCCTGGGCAGATTGGTCAACGGAAACAAGGCGCCCGACAAGAAGAAGATCGGCATGACCAGAAAGTTCATGATCAATTGGAAGCCCTGCATATCCTGCAGCAACGAGCCAATCGCCGTGCCCAGGCCGCCAAATACAATCGCCGTCAGGATCATAAACAGAAAGGCCAGCGGAACCGTTGCCCACTGCACCGGGCGAAAGCCCGCGATCACACAGACGGTAAAGATCAGCGTGCCTTGAATCGTCGCCACG
Source organism: Blastocatellia bacterium (assembly GCA_035652435.1). Classification (GTDB taxonomy): domain Bacteria; phylum Acidobacteriota; class Blastocatellia; order RBC074; family RBC074; genus DASRDU01. Next base: position 4,030 of record DASRDU010000010.1, on the reverse strand, counting down.
GTTGCGCCGCCCAGCGTCCGCCCGATCATCACGGTCGTGCGCGGCACGGGAGCGACTAAAGTTTCCTTCAGAAAGCCGAATTGCCGATCCCACAGCAACCCGATGCCGGAAAAGATCGAGGTGAAAAGAATGCTCATCCCGACCACACCGGGCGCGACGAACTGAATATAACTGCCTTTGCCGGCCTGTTGAAAAACCGGGCCAAGGCCGAATCCCAGGACCAGCAGATACAGCAGCGGCTGGCCCAGCGAGGCAATGATTTGTGCGCGCGAACGCGTGTAGCGTTTCAATTCCCGCAGCCAAAGAATATAGATTGCACCCATAGGTTTTATCTCTTCCACATTTTCACGACTTGTCGCATCTGGTCTATCGAACCGGCTTTTTCATCGCGAATCGTCGAGCCGGTCAGCGCCAGGAAAGCGTCTTCCAACGACCCGGTTTTCGTTTGTTCCTTGAGTTCCGCCGAGGTGCCCTGCGCCACGATCTTCCCGTGATCAATGATCGCAATGCGGTGCGCGACGCGGTCGGCTTCGTCCATATAATGCGTGGTCAAAAAAACGGTCACACTTTCGGTTTCGTTCAGGTGCCTGACGTGCGTCCACAATTGATTGCGGCTCTGCGGGTCGAGGCCGAGCGTCGGCTCATCCAGAAAGAGGATTTTCGGCGTGTGCAGGAAGCCGCGGGCAATTTCCAGGCGTCGCCGCATCCCGCCCGAAAACTCTTTGACGTACTTGTCGCGCTTATCCCACAGTTCAAACAGCCTGAGCAGGGTTTCGATCCGCCCGGCGCGAACCTTGCGCGGCACGTGATACAACACGCCGTGCAACTCCATGTTTTCATACGCGGTCAATTCGGAATCGAGGCTCGGGTCCTGGAAGACAATGCCAAAACTCTGCCGCGCCCGATGCTGTTCGACGGTCGGATCAAGGCCGTCCAATGCGATTTTCCCGCCCGTGGGTTTGAGCAGCGTGGTCAGCATCTTGATCGTGGTCGTCTTGCCCGCGCCATTCGGGCCGAGAAAGGCAAAAATCTCGCCCCGCTGAACTTCAAAGGAAACGTTATCAACGGCGGTAAACTCGCCATACGTTTTAGTCAGGTGTTCTACTCGGATCATAAGCGTAAAAAAGAACCGGTCACTTCCTGGTTGTCATTGAGAGGTTGTCGGATGGCACGAATACTAAACGGTTTAGTTTAGAAATGTCAACGGGAATTTTGCGTGTCGGGCTGTCTCGAAAAAGGCGCCGGCCGGCAGCGATGACCGCCGCGAGAATGCGGAAAATATATCGTTTTTTCAGGTTCGTTCCCCGTCGGGTTACCGGACGATCATTTGATGCTGGTAGTCACGGCATTCGCGGTTTTTCCATCCGCGCGCACCACCACGTCCGCGCTGCCGCGCCCGGATCAATCGGCACGGCCTCATAACGGCTGGTCGCCGCGCTGAATTGCGCCACGGCTTCGCGTTCCATCGGCTTTGACGCGCAACGCGACCGCCGGGCGAACAAAGGAGGCAGTCCTCGACCGCCACTTCACGAAACCTGTGGATCACGACCGACTCGCGTCACCAATCAAATCTTATGTTTTTGTGCAGGGGCAGCAGCATCAGGGGCATCGCGTCGCAGAGCAGGGTCTCGTAGAATCTGGCAGGAAATGTACGCGAACGGGCAAACGCCAGAAGGGTAAGCGGCCTGTACATTCTCCCCTTACGCTTTCTTAAAGTTCAAGGTGGCTGCGAAGCCTGGCGATGTCACGCTGCGGCGGAGCGCCGAAAAGCTTTTTGTACTCGCGGCTGAAGTACGACGGGTCTTCATAGCCCACGCGGAACCCGGCGCTCGCCGCGTCCAGGTCTTCGCCGAGCATCAGGCGGCGCGCCTCCTGGAGCCGGATCTGCTTCTGGAACTGCAAAGGGCTCATCGCCGTGACGGACTTGAAGTGATGATGGAAGCCGGAAACGCTCATGCCGAGTTCGCGCGCGAGATCATCAATTCTGAGCGGCCGGTCGAAATTCTCGCGCAGATGCCCGATCGCTTTGGAAATGCGGCGGGTGTCTGCTCCCAAAGCCAGGAGATGCTCCAGCCGCGCGCTTTGCCCGCCCGCCAACAGCCGGAAAACAATCTCTCTGACGATGAGCGGCGCGAGAACCTTGCGTTCAACCGGCGCGTCGAGCAGCCGGACCAGTCTGACCACCGCGTCAAGCAGATCGGCGTCCGTCGGGCCGACGTCCATTGCCTTCAGGCTCGCGTCGCCCTTTTTCGGTTCGATGCCGGATTCCATCATGACCGAGGCGACGAGAGAAGAATCCAGGTTCAGCCGGAAACCAAGATAAGGTCGTTCTTTTGACGCTTCTTCCACCTGGAAGGTGAGGGGCAGGTCAACCGTGTAGATCAGGTAATGTCCCGGATCGTATCGGAATACTTCCTCGCCTAAAAGCGCCTGTTTGCGGCCCTGGGCGACAAAGCAAAAGGCAGGCTGGTACATGGAATGAATCGGCTCCGTCGGTCTGGATGAACGAGCGAGCCGAAAGCCAGGGAATGCATCCAATGTTCCGTCTTCGGGAAGGGCTTGTGCAATTCGCTCGACCAGCTCTTCTCTGTTGCTTTGCGTCCTTTGCTCTTCACGTTTGGCTTCTTTTTGGTTCATAAATTTATCTTACTGAAAAGTGACGGGTGAAGGGCATTCCAGACGCTGGAACCTGCATGAATAGCTGGTTTCGCGTGATTTTGGCCCCGGAATCATTGAAAACAGGCCCTTTTACGAATCGGTCTTTTGAAACAGCCTGTTTTTATTGGTTCCCTGAGAGATGCGTAACCGGGCTTTGCTGAATTTCGTTCTGAACCCGGGAATTCATTTTCAGTAGATCACGAAATCGTTGTTTGATAATTGCTTGAAATGACGCTGACTTATCAGAATGATCCCGGACTGGGAAAGTCACTGAAAGGAGATCCTTCGATGAGTCAGCGTCAACTCGACATTACCAGCCCGTCCTTCGGGCAGCAAGTCCGTTCCCTGCTCCTTGAACTGGTGCTGAGGCACCTGCCGCCTGGCATCACGGGCGACAAAATCAATGACGAGGTCGCGTGGGAGATTCTCTGCTACGCCGCCACGCGCCGCACTTCGCTTGAACAGGCCGCACTCGCTCTGGCTGACGCGCCGTCGGCTAATACTGTGCGCGAGCATCTCAACGCCGTGTTGGATCCGACCCCGGCAGGGCTCGCTGCACTCGAGGCGCTCATCAACCAGACGCTCGCCGCACAACTGCCGCCCTTTGCGCGGCGGCTCGTCCGGCGGCGGCGCGTCGAAGTCGCGGGCGATCTGACCGACCTGCCCTATCACGGTCAGCCGCTCGTCAGTGAGCAGGAAGTCCGCCGCGCGCAGGCGAAAGCCGGGACGACCCATTTTCACAGCTATGCCACGCTCCAGATCGTCCATCACCGCCAGCGCCTGACGTTCGGCGTGACCTTCGTTCGGAAGGGCGAGAAGATGGACGCGGTCGTCGCGCGACTGCTCCGGCTGGCGCGTGCCCGGGGCATTCGGATCAGACGTGCCTACTTTGACAAGGGCTTTGCCAGCGTCGCCGTCTTCCGCCTGCTGCGGCAGCGGCGGATTGCGTATCTGGTCGCCGTCCCGGCGCGTGGCGGCGAGCATGGTCTCAAACAGTTCTTTCGGGGCCGTCAGTCGCGACGGGTCCACTACACGTTCAATCGGGCGACGAAGCAGCCCTACACGACCGAGGTGGTGATCGTCCGGAAAGAGTTCAAAGAACGCCAGGCGCGCTACTTCGCCTACGCCGTCTACCGGCTCGGGCGGACGGAGTTAAGTCAGGTCTATGAACAATACCGGCGGCGCTTCGGCATTGAGACAGGTTACCGGCAATTGCATCAGGTCCGCGCCCGGTTCTCACGCGCTTTTGGTGAAGCCAGTCTGGTCTTCATCAACTCTCTTCCGATACAGCTTCTATTTCTCAGGCTGCGGACAAGACCCGCGCCCGCAATAGATCAGGATTAGCTCGCCCGTACATCTGTCTCTTCGTCAT
>DASRDU010000009.1:0-19313 GCA_035652435.1 Blastocatellia bacterium | reverse complement strand
CTGGTCTGGGTCCGGCTCAAAGAACTGGCGACCGAAGCCGGTCGCACGGTGTATCAACTCAAACATGGGCTGCTGGATGAGTACCTCATTCAACAACTGAAGAAGCCGTCTCTCAAAATGGCTTCTGCGTAAGTCCTAATTAAATTATCGCGTTTCATTTCCGACAGCTCTGCGTAAGCAGCGTTCAGGTTTCCCCCGGCTTTGACAGCAACTCTATCGCGTGGGGGAGGATTCTGGCAATCGCCGCCAGATTTTCCCGTGCGCCGCGCACGCTGCCCGGCAGGTTGACAATCAGTGTTCTTCCCCGAATCCCACAGACCGAGCGTGAAAGCGCGGCGAGCGGCGTAATCTTCAGGCTCTCGGCGCGCATCAGTTCGGCCACGCCCGGTGCTTCACGTTCAATGACATCCCGCGTCGCCTCGGGGGTCACGTCCCGTGGGGCGAACCCCGTGCCGCCCGTCGTCACAATCAAATCCGCGGTTCCCGCGTCGCTATGCTGACGCAGGCGCGCGGCAATTGTCGCGCGATCATCGGCCACAATCCCGGTGGCGATGATGTCGGCCTTCAGTTTCTGCAACTCCGCGGCGACTGTCGGGCCTGATAAATCTTCGCGCTCGCCCCGCGCGGCTGAATCGCTGATGGTTAAGACGACCGCTCTGATTGTGACCTGCATAGACTCTGATGAATCGCTCTGGAATAGAGACGGACAAAGTGTAATTCGTCATCGGTCAGGATTCAACAAAGAGAGTGACCCGGGCCAGAAATTACTGCCGCTCGACTGCGTCGGCGCTGTGCAGGATGACGCCTGAGCGCAGACTTTCGATCATCCGGCGGGTGACGACGAACAGCGGCTCGGGCAGAGCATCCGGGTCGTACCACGCCCAGCCGTCACATTTTTCCGGCTCGCATAATTGCGGCTCGCCGCCCGGGGCCTCACACACGAAATCCACATCCACGTAGTGGCGCGAGCCGTCGAACAGATAATTGCCGACCGACAGCAGGCGCAGCTGAGTGACCTCAAGCCCCGTTTCCTCGCGCACCTCGCGCCGCGCCGCCTCGGCAAAGCTTTCCCCGAATTCAATGTGTCCCCCGGGCGCGGCGTAGTACCCGTCCCCGTGCGAGCCGCGCCGCCGCCCGAGCAGGACGCGGCCTTCCCGCATCACCAAAACCCCCATGCCCACCCGGGTGTGAGTGTTATCTGTCTTCATCAGCGAAAGTGCCAGTCAATCTTTGAAACCGGCTTTTTCTGAAACGTCCGGTCGCAACCACCTGACTGAATCAGCCCGGACTCATTGGCCGCTCGTGGTTTTCCTGCCATTTGCGGTTGACCGGGTCGCGCTCGTGCGGTTAAATTACGAGTTTGCTCATGGGCAAACTCGGGTTCCCATGTGAGAGCCTGAAGCGGGAAGGGGCCCGCCTCTTCCCGACCCGGTGTTTTGATTTAACTTCATTTTTGAGGAGAAAGTAAATCCATGGCAAGCGTTAAGAGGTACAACATCTTCTGCCAGAAGTGTCAGCATAATTTCCCGGTCTTTGCCTCGGTCTATCACACGATAGACGTTGATAAATGGGTCAAAGAGAAGGCCGATTCACACGACTGTAAAAGCTACGCCGACGCTCTGGCCAAGGCGCGCGCGCCGCGCCCGATCAACCCGATCAAACTTTCGAAGAAGAAGGCCTGACGGGCAGCCGCACTTGCCGGGTTGCCGTCCCTTGCTCGCTGCCGGTCAGCACTTCAGCGAGACGATTTCATCACGAGTTATTCAGGAAGACGCAACCTGGCAGGTCATTGTGACATAACACGTCATGTTTCGTTCGCTTTGACTAGGCACCCGCCCGGCCTGCCCGGCAGCAACTTCGCATCAACACTGTACTTCACTCTGATCCGACGGCAGCCGGCGGCTGCGGCACGCGAATCGCTTTTAGTGAGCGCGGAAAGATGGCGTTCGGTTGCTGCCGTCGTAGTTTAGCTTGGGTTGTTCAGCGGCGGCAGTCCGGGGCCACCGGGCGCCCTTTCCGTTTATCCTACCCCAACGCAACGTCGCTGACGTCTCGATAGTAAGTCAGCAAAGATTCCAGCTCCTGAGGCTGTGGCGGCGGATGCAATACCTAAAATAAATATCCCCTACACAACTTTTATCCCGCTGAAGCCTTCCACCCCATCCCTCCTTTTTTTTGTCAGCCACCTGCTGCTCTCCGGTCTGAAATAAGTATTGCCTTTGATTAGCAGCTTATCGTATTCTTCGCGCACCGGCACAAAAGACAGTCTCCCCATTTATCAAATGGCTGTGGCACCGGCACAGTAAAAGCGCCTCACCAGGATTTCCGGCGCTTGAGCCCCGGTGGTGACACACGCCCGGCAGTTAAGCGGAAACTTCAAATTTCTCTCTTCATCTTTGTGATTACCCCGATCAGGACAAGGTCGGCTGAACCCACAATAATCAACTGTGCGAGTCTGGTCATCAGTAGCCGGAACAGACTGGTAATTGAGCGTATTTCTTATCGGCAGGCACAAATTTCTGCATCATCAGATAACGGCCAAAGTTCGTAACCGTAACGGCAGACTCGCAGACTTTCAACTCTGTCCCTTCCCCTGCCGTGGTAAGTGAACTTACCGCCGCTGAATGTAAATCACCTTTCCCTACACAATCATTTCCGGCTGTCTCACAGAACCGGCCGGACCAAGGAGGTCTCAAAGTGAAAAAGAAAAAAATGGCCCCGGCAAACACTGACGGAGGTGCGGCCCCACTCCCGGGTTCACCCGACCAGACCGCTCCGTCCCGGAATGATCAGTCTCCAGACCGCAGGCGAATGGCTCCGTCTGGCAGCCGCCGTAAATTTCTGAGCAGCGTCGGCAGCGTCACCGCCGCGACGATTGCCGCCAGCGTCGTTGGAGAGCCTGCCTCTGCGCAGATCTCCAGGGCAAAACAGTGCGATGATGTCATTTTCCCCTTCGGGAGCGAGCCGCCGTCCCATGCCTCGAACCGGTTCATGCAATCATATAAATGCCGACAGGATGCGGCGAAGCTGGCCAGAAGCAGGCAGCTCGTCCTGCACCTTAGCAATGGCGATGATGACCGTTACGCGAATAAGATCGGCAGCTACACCAAGGCATTGCCACACAACCAGCTGGGTGAGGTTGACCTGGCCGCTTACGCCACGCTCGTCAAAGCGAGACAGACGGAGAATCCGGATGACTTCGAGGCGATCCAGCTCGGACTTGGTCGCAAGCTGACCAGCCCGCAGGCCGGGCTGGCAATGGATCTGGAGGGGCCGGATTCGCACCATGTGACTTTGCCTCCGCCCCCACAATTCGCTAGTGCCGAAGAAGCGGGAGAATCAGTCGAGCATTACTGGATGGCGCTCGCGCGTGACGTTAACTTTACCGACTACGCGACGAGTCCGGTGATCGCCCGCGCTGCGGAGGAGCTTTCGGGTCTGTCAGATTTCCGCGGGCCGAAGGAGAACGGGCGAGTTACCCCCAACACGATCTTTCGGAATAGCACGCCGGGTGATTTAGCCGGCCCCTGGCTCTCACAGTTTCTGACTCTGGACTTCTCCTTCGGCGCCAACTTCGTCTCGCAGAAGATGAAGACGCTGGTTCCTGGCGTTGACTATATGACGCATTACCAGGATTGGCTCAACGTGCAGAACGGAGCCGATCCGAGCGCCAATATCCAATATGACCCGACGCCGCGCTACATCCGTAACCTGCGTGACATGGCGCAATGGGTACACGTTGATGCGCTCTACCAGGCGTATCTGCATGCATGTCTCATCATTATGGGACAGGGCACGCGCCTCGATCCGGGTCTGCCACTCTACGATTCAAAGACGCAGGCCCCGTTCGCGCAATGCGGCGGCCCGCACATCCTGACTCTCGTGACCGAGGTGGCGACCCGCGCACTCAAGGCCGTCTGGTACCAGAAGTGGTTCGTTCATCATCGCCTCAGGCCCGAAGAGTTCGGCGGGCGCGTGCATAACCATTTGTCAGGTGCGACGAAATACCCTCTTCATTCCGACATCCTGAACTCCCGCGCAGTTGCCGAGACCTTCAGCAAGTATGGAACCTATCTGCTGCCGCAGGCCTTCCCCGAAGGCTCACCGACGCACTCGTCCTACGGCTCAGGCCACGCGACGGTTGCCGGAGCGTGCGTGACAGCACTCAAGGCATTCTTCGACGAGACCGACACCATCAAGAATCCCATGGTGGTGAATGCGGATGGCACCGCACTTGTTCCTTACGCTGGCCCGCCGCTGACAATTGGTGGAGAACTCAACAAGGTTGCCTCAAACGTCGCCAACGGCCGTAACGGCGCCAGCATCCACTGGCGGACGGATGCCGTCAATTCGCTGAGGCTCGGTGAAGAAGTGGCCATCTGCATCCTCGAAGAGCAGAAACTCACTTACAACGACAATGTCACGATGTCGCTGACCAAGTTCGATGGCACTAAAATCACCATCTAGCCCGGACAGCAGTTGCTGACAGGTCGCTGAAAGAGCGAAGAGCGAAAAGCGGGATGGGGAACTGTCCCATCCCGCTTTTCGCTCTTCGCTCTTTCAGCGACCTGTCAGTGAGGCAGGGATTGAGATTTCAGATCAGGTCAGTCATCAGCCGGTTGATGTCGCAATCAGGGACAGGTATCCGACCATCTCCCGCAACTCGACCAGTGATGAATCTGAAATGACGCGGAAGACTCGCGCCTTGCACCCTTCCGGCAGCTGCTTTCCCGTGACCACGTCTGTAATCACAAAAACGCTGGAGCGCAACCCTTTTTGCCAGCCTTTTTCCCGCGCGTCGCGGAAGCTCAGAGCATCGGGATCAAGTCCGGCAGCAACCAGAAAAGCGCGCGCCCAGCGCAGGAAATCGGGCCAGCGCGAAGCGACCGCCACCAGTTCATCCGGCTCCGGACGTTTCTGTCCGCCCACTGCTTCGGGGATTGAGCGCGAATGCACGAGCGTGCAGGGGAGGTTGGCGGGAAGTGCGCCGCGCACCGTTTCCGCGTGCGTGTACAGGGCCACGAGCGCCGCGCCGGTCAGTGCGCCGGAATAAACGCAATCCTTGAGGTCAGCGCCAATCACCCGGAAGCCGGTCCCTTCCCTGATCTCCTCCACCATAATCTGCCGCAGTTCGGGGTCGGGTTCGATCACCAGAAAATGGTCGGGCGGTTGCATCGTCAGCAGTCGTTCGACACGCGCCTGAATTTCGTTGAGCGAATACCCCTTGCCGCGCGCGATCTGAAAGAAGTTTGAGATCAGATGATCGAGTTCGAGCGTCGCATCCAGCTTCGCATTGTCTCTGGCCCGGTCCTCGAAGGCTCGCACGTAGACGCCGCTGCCCTTGCGGAAATCAACCCAGCCGCGGCGCGCCAGATCGCTGTAAACCGCGCTGACGGTGTTGGCGTGAATGCGAAAGCGCCGCGCCATCTCGCGCGTGCTGGGCAGCTTCTGACCCGGCTTCAGGTCGTTGCTGGCGATGCCAAGGATAAGTTGTGTGGCGAGCTGTTCGCGAATCGGGACTTCGCTGCTTTTGGAGAGCCAGAATCTCATCAGGCGCTTTTTTGACAGAAGAAACGGGGCAGACCGGGTCTAATCGCTGGCTGTGGCGAGCTGCTGCCTGACCGTGGCGAGTGGGAGGGTGATGTGAAAATGCGTCCCTTCACCCGGGTTGCTTTCAACCTGAATGTTCCCGCCGTGATCCTGGACGATGCCGTAACTGACGGCCAGCCCGAGACCGGTTCCCTGGCCGATCTGCTTGGTGGTGAAGAACGGGTCGTAAATTTTCGCGAGGTGTTCGGGCGCGATGCCGGTGCCGGAATCGGAGAAGCTGATAGTGGCCGTGGTGCGGCCGGCCGTCGTCGAGATTTTCAGCAGCCCGCCGTTGGGCATTGCGTCACGTGCGTTGAGGATCAGGTTCATGAACACCTGTTGCAGCTTGGGCGCATTGCCGAGCGCGGGCGGCAACCCGTCGTCGTAATCGCGCACGACTTCAATCTGCGTGTTGCGGAGCTGCGCTTCAAGCAGCTGGATCGTATCATCCAAGACGCGGTTCAGATCAACCTCGGTCATTCGCGCGTCGCTGACGCGCGAGAAATTGAGCAGGTTGTTGACGATTGACGACGCCCGCGAAGTCTGGCGGTGAATCTTTTCGAGCAGCTTGTGGCGCGGGTCGTTTTCGGGCACCTGCTGCATGAGCATCTGCGAGTAGGACGAAATGCCGGTGAGCGGGGTGTTGACTTCGTGCGCGACCCCGGCGGCCAGCAGGCCGATGGATGAGAGTTTGTCGGACTGCTGCAACTGCTCTTCGAGGCGGACGCGGGAAGTGACGTCTTCGATGGCGACGAGCGTACCTTCGACTTCGCCGAGTTTTGAATGCAGCGGCGCGAGTGAGATGTTGAGCGTCAGTTCGCGGCCGTCGAAGGCGCGGGCGCGGAACTTGTAGATGTTGGCCGGGTCAGCCGGCTGGTGTTCACTGCGGGTGATCATTTCCCGCAACGCTTCGAGCATCTCCGACTGAAAAACTTCGGGGAGCCGGCGGCCAATCGCCTCCTCGCGTCTGAGTCCATAGATTTCTTCCAGCGCGCCGTTCCAGTTGACCACGCGGCCCTGGAGGTTGACGACCATCACACCGACGTTGATGGATTCGATAATGTTTTCATTGAACTCCTTGAGCCTCGCCAGTTCTTCGGCGCGCTGCGCCTGCTCTTCAATGAGCATGGCGTTTTCAAGCGCGACGGCGACGTAACCCGAAATCGCGCGAAGCAGGCTCAGGTCTTCGGATGAGAGCAGGGCGCCGTTGGACAGGCGACCGATGGCGATCACCGCGACGACGCGCGAACGCGCGGCGCAGGGCACGAAGTAATACAGCCGCCGCCGGTTGTCGGCGCTCATTCCCTCGTCAATCGCGAACGGGTCTTCGTCAAAGTCTATGTCGCTGGCGCTGACGATACCGGTGGCCCCGCTGTGTTCGCGAATCGTGCCGAGGAAATCAGGAGGCAGAGTGACTTCGCTGTCGAGCCCCTCGCTGCGCGTCAGGCGGAAGCCGGAGGGCGTGCTTCTGTCTTCGATAAAGATGGCCAGCCTTTCGACGCCCAGGACATCCTTCAGGCGCCGCGTCAGGCTGTCGAGCAGGACTTCGCGGTCGGTCGTCGAAGAGAGCGTCCGCCCGAAATCCTGAAGCGTCATGCGGTAATCATACTTCTCGCCGTAAAAGAGCCGGTCAATCCGCTCCTGCACCCAGTTCTTCATCGGCGCAAAGAGCATGGCGATGGCCGAGAGCGCGATGGCCGTAATCAGCAGAGTCGTTCCCGCGACTTTCCCGTCCGCCGCGCCGCCGGGCGTCATCATCGGTCGGAGGAAGTCCAGACTCACGGCCATCACCGAACCAAACAACAGGGCCACCGACAGTGTGGCAATGATGTAAGCCACCGAACGCCGCACCAGAATGTCCACGTCCATCAGCCGGTAGCGCACAATCGAATAGCCGAGCGTCAGCGGGATCAGCATCAGCGGCGCAATGGCGATGCCGGAAAGCAGGTCGGAAGCCTGGGCATTGGTGAGGCGCGACGGGATGTAGAAGGCGGCGAAGACGAGCGACGCGACGCCGATGCCCCAGACGATCCACTTCAACTGCTGCCGCACCACGGTCGAGCGCGCCTGACGGAAAGTCCGCAAAAACAGCACGAAGCTGACGAGCAGCGCGCCGGCAAAGAGAATGTCCGCGCCGCGCTCCAGCACGTCTCCGGCATTGACCGGAGAAAATAAGAGGCGCTCGCGCAGCCTCTCGGTTCGCAACACGATTTCACCGACAACGAGCGCCAGCGCCGGCAGGTAAAGCAATGCCGCGAGCCAGCGCCGGCGATTGAAAAGATGATCGCGTGCCGGGTAGATCGCGGCGAAATGGACGAACAGCGGGCCGAGCAGCAGGAAGGCGACGATGTCCGTGATGTCTACCGCTTTATCAAAGTGCGTACGCAATTCGGCGGTCGGGCTGAAAAAGTGCGTGATGAAGGCACAAAGGCAGATCAGGAAGAAGTGCGTGATGTAAGGCGCGCCGCCCTGACGCAGCAGAAAGTAGACGCCGATGCCGAGATAGACCAGACCGACGAGCGCCAGGTAAAGCGCCCGCGGCCAGCTTGATTCATCGAGGCTGTTCAGGGAGTACAGGTCCACATAGCCTTCACGCATCGCCTCGCCGGCCACATTGCGCCTGACGACCCAGTAAATGAGCGGGTGGTTTTCCCTGACCTGATCCTTGACCTGATCGAGAATCAGTTGCACATGGCGCGCTTCGGTGATCTCATCAAACTCGTCCCCATGGCCGTCAGTGCTGACGCCGACCAGCACGTCACCCGCGTAAATCCCGCCGCCGGCTGCCGGGCCTTTCGGATCAACTGCGGCGGCGACTACGCCAACACCGGGAACGTCCGTCCAGCGCACGCCGTCGGAAGGGACCGGCTTCTGGCCGATGCGGTCACGCAGATTGAATACACCACCGGCCAGCGCCAGCGCTGCCGCAAACAGCAGCAGCAGCGTGCGTGTCGTCACCCGATTTGTATTCCTCTGGGCTTTCACCATCGCTTTAACCGAATTTCCAGCCAAGGCTGACCGCGCCTGCTATTGGTCAGTCCATATTTCAGGCAACTGGCATTCCACCTGATTTATTCACTCAGCCTGACAGGACTTCACCACTTAATCGTTGTACAGGGCTGTTTTCAAAGACATTCGGGGAAAGTTATGAGGCTCCGGATCAGGCAGAGGCTGAGCAGCCTTTCAAATTTTTGGATGGCCTCCGAAATCTCGGATGAATCCTGATAGTTTTCGGGCCTCAGGTCTCAGGCTGAGTTGAAGGGCGATGGCCCGGAAGCCTGAAACTGTTTCTCCTACCACCGAAACGCGATGCCGCCACGTACGGTGCGCCCCGAGCGCGCCGCCACCAGCTGGGTCGTTCCCTCCTCCGTGCCGACCGCCTGATTGAGCAGATTGCGCACATCAATGATGGCCTGACACCTCAGCGGCAGACCGAAAGTCGGCAGTTCCTGCGTGATGTAGACGCTGACATTCGGGTCGTAAACGCTCATCCGCCCGGCGAAGGGATCAATCGCAAACACGACCGCCGAGGGCGACAAACGGATCACCGTCGAAATGTTCGTCCCGGTCTCTTTGCTCAGGTCAAGATCGAGTCTGGCTGAGGCCACCTGAAAGAAACCGCCTGTGAACAACTGTGCGGGCGACACCGCCTCGGGGTCAGATGAATTGAAGGCCCTGTTGAGACGCTCGCCGCGGCCGAAGCTGTAACCGACAGAGGCGGTCAGATGATCACTGAGGTGACGTGAATACAACACTCGTATCCCACGAGTCGCGCCATTCATGGCGGCGACCCGGTGGAACGCCGCTTCGGTTTCCGGCGTCGCCTCAAGCGGCAGCGCCAGCACGCCGACCCCGTGACCGGAGATGACGTCATAAAATGCTGTCGCTTCCAGCGCCGATGAACCGTCGCCGAAGAGCTGCCTGATGCCGAATTCATAACGGCGGCTGTTATCGAGCAGCGGGGTGCTGCCGCTGAACGCGACCTCATCGGGCTGCGGCTCAAAGGCGGCTTCCGGCGCTGTCTCGGCATTGATGTTTTCAGTGTTCAGCCCCTCGGCAGGATTCTGTGTGAAGTCTTTGCCCGGCGTGACCGCGACTCTGAGCTGCGTGTTGGACGCAGGCGCGTACTGGATGGCCACGCGCGGCAGGATGCTCTCACGGTTCCTTCCCGCCGACCCGACGAAACGCGAGTAATCAACCCCGTAAACGAGCAGCAGCGGCTGGAAAACCTGCCACGAATCAACGACCGAGATCGAAGCCTGTTCGAGGGCGGATGGAGTGGGAAGTGAGTTGTCAGACTGCCTGCCGGCGTCGCGATTCAGTAATGCCAGTCTGCCATAGCCGATGCTGGTCGTGATCTGATGCTTTGAGTCAGGCCGCATGGTGGCGATCAGGCCCAGCCTCTGCGGCGCATTGTTGCCGGCGCCGCCCTGACCGATCAGAGCCACTTCAAAATTCCCGTTGAGCGAACCGGAGACGGCGAAATTGCTCCCGAAGAAATTCTGCTCCGCCTGATTGCCGCGGCTGGCAGAACTGGTCCCGATGAACTGTGCGACTCCGTGGAATGACGGGTGGAACCGTGTCAGACGGTCTTCAACTTTATCCTGCGGGGCGGTGTTTGCAGCGATCTCTTCTTCCTCGTCGTAATGCAGGATGCTGCGCGGCACGCTACGACCGATCCAGCGGTAATCTTCACGATCACCGCGCTTTTCCACCAGCGTGTCGCTGCGTCGGAGCGCGAGGTTGAAGGTCAGCTTCTCGGCCCGATCCAGATTGATGCGGGTCAGCTTGGCCCTGTATCCGGCCGCTTCGGCGCGAAGTGTGTAAGAGCCCGGCGCAAGGCCGGTCGTGAATTTGCCCTGCGGGTCGGTCATCAGGCTCTTGACGAGTTTGCCGTTCAGGCCGGCTTCAAACAGGGCCACGGTCGCGCCGGTCAGCGGTGCGCCGCTGTCGTTCCGCACGGTGCCGGAGATGAAGCCCAGCGCCGGAGCGGCTTCAACTGTGCCGGAGATGGTCGAATGGGGAGCAGAAATCGCTGACGTTGCCAGGAAGAGGCCGCCAATGATCAGAATGGAAAATACTCTGTTCATAATAACTACCGCCTTTCACAACTGTCCGGGAGCTGAGCGGATTTGAAGCAGGAATGAAAAATTCTCTGACGCCTTCGGATCATTCGGTATTACTTGCTCTACTGTGATGAACGATCAATAAATCAGGGTGAGCAAATTGTCTGACAGGGGTCTGGTGTGTGTCAAGCACCTGATTCCGGTATCCCAATAAAACAGCTGCATTTCGCACGCCTGTGGCAGAACGGACGGAGCCGATGGCGCTTGCAGACAATTATGGGCCCTCCAGCGTCAGCTGGTGGACCTCGCCCGGAATCGTTTGCTAATATCCCGCTTGCCTCTTCGGGTTCCTCACCGGCCTTGTAAGTATCAGTTGCTTAACTATTTAATTGTCAAACAACAGTCTCGCGACACCTTCCCTGTGTGCCGGTAGTGTGCCAACTATTTGAAGAGGGCGCTTTCGAGCCTCTCCGTCGCCTTCTCCTGCATCCCCGGCAGGACGTGCGTGTACGTGCTGAGCGTCTGTTTTATGCTGGCGTGGCCGAGGCGCTCGCTCACAACTTTCGGATTCTCACCTTCGGCAAAAAGGATCGTCGCGCAGCTGTGGCGCAGGTCGTAAAGCCGGATCGTCTCCGACAGCCCGGCGCGTTTGAGTGTCGCCTTGAAGTGATCGCGCATTGACTTCGGGTCAAGCGGATTGCCGTCATCCTTCGTGAAGATGAGGTCGTAATTCTTCCACAGGCTGCCGGCCTTCAGTCTCTCTTCTGCCTGCCGGCGCCGGTGATCGGCGAGGGATTTCATCACGGCTGGCGGGAGCGGGATTGATCGCCTGCTCTGCGTCGTCTTCACTTCCTTGAAGTACCAGCGCACGCCGTCGAGCTTCTTCCTGCGCCAGACAATGCCGCGCTGGATCGTCACCTTCCCGGCCTGCCAGTGGACATCCGACCACCTGAGCGCTGTGTATTCGCCCGGTCGCGCGCCAGTGGTCAGCGCGACGATGAGCGCAAGGCCGTAGCTGTCTTCGTTGGCCGCCTGAAGGAACTGCCGCCCCTCGTCGCTGCTCATCGCCTGCATTTCGCGCTGCTCGATGCGCGGCGCGTCAATCAGGTCTCCGGGGTTCTGCCGGATCATCTGCCAGCGCACGGCCTGACGGAGCGCGTCTTTCAGCAGCGTGTGGATGTAGTGAATCGTCTTTGACGAAAGGCCGCGGTCGCGCAACCTGCCGTAGAATTTTTGCAGGTCAATGGCCTTGAGCGTGGCGATCTTCTTCTTCCCAAGGTCGGGGATGACGTATTCATTGATGACGTAACTGTAAGTCTCCAGGCTGCGCTCGCTGACGCGGGGCTTGGCGGCAGTTTCAAGCCACTCGGTGAGGTAATCGGCGAGCAGCTTTTCCGACGGCTCGATCAGTTCGCCGAGGTCGAGCCGGCGCAGCGCGGCTGTGAGGTACGTCTGCGCGTCCTTCTTCGAGCCGCGGACGGTCTTATTGTGGTACTGGCGCTTGCCGGTGACCGAATCGCGGCCCGTAAAGATCCGCACCATGTACCGGCCGTCTCCGCGCTTGATGATCTGTCCCGTGCGTCTGCTCATTGCTTCATCTTCCGCCGCTTCAGCTCTGTAGTCTTTGCCCTCTCAACTCAGAACCGTCAGTCGAGCGTCACCGCAGCACACGGGCAGGCCGTCCTGATCGGTGAGGCCGCAATTCTCACTGCCGCTGCACTCGTAAATCCGCAGCGCCTTCCTGAGTACGGGCGCCCTGATGCCTTCGGCGTACCCGGTTACAATGTCCGCGTCAATCTGGACGTACTTGCCGGTTCTGGCGCACGTCGCCGTTGATCGCTGTCTTTTCGTAGTTCCCATTACTTATGTTCTCACTTTCGACTGCATCATTTCCGACGGGCCTGGCGGATCCGGACGGGGCCGCAGGCGCAGGCAGCTTTTCAGTTCGTCTTCCAGCTGCGGCCAATACAGATTGAAAGCCTTGCTGAGAATCGCTTCGTCAATCGAGTTTTCGTGCAGCGCCTTGTTTATCGTAAAAATCAACTCCCTTGTGCCTTTCTTTTCAGCCCTGATATGGTTGAGATGACTCAGCGGGCCTTCCACCTGAGGCGGGGTCAAATCGAGAAGATAAGTCCAGACCTGAGAGTTCCCGACCGCCGTTGATACTGCGCCGGCCTCGAAACTGATCCAGCGGGAGTCCAGATTCTCCGGAGTCAGGCAGACTATCCCGAATCTCGCCTCCAGCAGATGTCTGCCGATTTCGTCCTGATGGCCGGCCCCCTGATCCGGATCGCTGGCTGAAACCCAGGGCTCAAGACGGTGGATGACCTTCCGAAGCCAATCATGTAACGCGGTCGCCACGGCCTGGCTTCGCGGCCCTGACCAGCTGATAAAAATCTTCATTTCGCGGCCTTCCTCTTCTTCGCGGGTTTCTTCGTCGCTGGCGCGAGCCGCAGCCGCGCTGGTTAATCAGTCGGAGGGAGAGTGGAAGTATCTTCGTCTCGTTCCGGATGAAGACCTGCTGCCGCCTTTCGCCGCGTCTTTTCCGGGCCTGGCTGATTGTCGGATCTGTGACTCAGCCTCCCCAGTTCCGCCCTGACCTCTTTGAGTTCCAGCTGGAATTCGAGCAGCGCGGCGTGTGTCTCGGATGACCTGGCTTCGAGAGCAGTCAGGCGTTCCAGAATCAGGGCAAGGGTTTCTTCGGTGGTCATTGTTTGGCCTTCCTCTTCACGTCAGTTCAATCACCTCGGCATCAGCCGCCCTCATTGCTTCTTCGATTTCCTTTATCCGGGCGAGCGTCTGCCACGTGCCGTAGCGGTAAACCTTCGGGCGTTTGAGCCCGGCGAGGAGCTTAGGCCCGGCCAGCCAGAAAGCGCCGGCAGGATTCAGCCCCAGCTTCCGGCGCGCAATAGAGTATTCGTGACTGGTCCCCGCAAGAATGAATACCTTTCCCGAGCGATCCGGGGCCGGTGACTTACCGCTCATTTCGCCGCCTTCCTCTCCGATGGCTCATCCTTGCTCAGATCAGCCTCACCGTTACGCAGCGGTTTCAGGGGCAGGGCTTCGAGCCAGGCTTCAAGGTCGCAGCGCAGGATCAGCACGCGGTCGCCGGCAATCCGCGCCTTCAGTTCGCCGTTGAGGATCGCATTCTTGATGAATGTCGTGCCGAGTCCCGTAGCCTGCGCCGCCTGGTCGTAACCGTAAGCCAGCGGTTGCCCGAATAATTGTTTACTTCTCGAATATGACATGGATGTCCAGCTATGACCGCCTTCCCCTCATATTCTTCTTGCTGCTGATTGATCGTTTTTTGAATGCGGCATCAGCAGAAACAGCGGCCTTTTTGGTGTCCGGCCTGCCTTCAGCCTTAGGAGGTCTGCCTGCTTTGCCGTAGGTTGTTACTCCATCAAGCGCATTAACAGGCACAAGCCACACTTTCCCGAACCGCTCAGCCTTCAATGTGCCAGCCTCAATCAATTGATGGACACGGCGATAGCTCACGCCTAACCGCGCCGCCGCTTCTGTGGTCGTCAAAAAGTCCTTTTCCATACCCGAATAATAAACCGAATAAAAAACTACAGCAAGCTGCATTTTATCATTGACTGAAAACTACAGGTTGCTGCATATTGCCACTTGTCACTGATTGATAACCCCATAACGAAAGGACACCACCAATGATCACACTCAACATTCACAGCAGCGGCTTCGGCAGGGCAATCAACCGGGCTCGCGTGTTTCACAACCGCGTGGCACGGCTCGGTAAGCGCGCTTACAAGGTGCAGTCGGGGAAAACGAGCAGCGAGTACACCGTCAGATTCTTTCTGGTGGACGGCGAGAAGAACGCGGCCTGCTCCTGCCGCGCCGGGCAGGAAGATATGCTCTGCCACCACGTCGCATCGGCCCTGACTGTCCACGTCGCGCTGATGCGGCAGCGGCAGCCGGTCGCCGCATAAAACGAGGACTCTGGAAAGTGTCGTCAGCACTCGCCAGAGCCCCTGATTCAACCACTCGCGGGAGTGGCTGTGATCCATACTAACCACGCGGATCATAGCACTCCCGATCACAACCAACCAACACGAAAGGGAGTCATATGAAACCAACGATAGAGAAAGAAACGACCGAAACCGCCGAAGCGCCCCGGCCCGAAAGGCCCGCGCGGCCCGATCCCAAATACCCGCCGCTCTCAATCGAGACGGCGAAAATCATCATTGAGGACTTCCTGATGCACACGGAGTATGACGAGTGGGCCATTGACGGCCTGCTGCGCATCTTCTGCGGCCTGCTCGCTTTGGACGACCGGGAGAAGCACGACTACATAGACTGGCTCGTCAGGTTTCTTTATGCCGAGACGTGGGACTTTGTAGACCGGATGCAGGAGTACGCCGTCACGCTGCCGGGCAAAAGCTACCGCGACGACGGCATCAGGATTGACCAGATCGGCGCGCTGCGCGAGAACGCCGGGGCCTCTGAAACGCTCATCGCATTGCGCGACTGTCAGAAGCGACTGGCCGAACTGGAAGCGAAACAACAGGCGCCAGCGCAGACCGAAGCCCGCGCAATCACGGGTCAGTAATCACCATCCGGGGCTGACCGCTCAGCCCCATTCATCACGAAAGGACTTTATGAAGAAAGCAACGAAACAAGCCACGCCGAAGCCCGAGCCGGCGCCGCGCGACCTGTGCGAAGTCAGAGCCGGTGTCAGGCGCGCCGTGGATGAATTCGCGCGTCACCCGATGGTCAGGCCGTGCGATGCCGATTTCCTCCTGCTGATCGCCAGCCTGTGCGAAGCGCCCGCCATTCTCAGCGAGAAGGACGTTTCCGACGCCGACGATCTGGCCGGCTACCAGCGGATCGCCGGGGCCATTGCCACCCTTGAGCAGTACAAGCGGCTCCTGCCGCCCGACTTTTACAACGACCTGGGCGACTGGCTGTGCGAGCTTCAGAACAGGAGCCGCTGGCACAGCGACCCGGAAATGCTCGCCTTGATCTATCCGCTCGTCTTGCGCCGGGCGCAGGCGCTGGGGCCGCGGAGTTGGGTGAAAGGGGAGTGAGCCGTTAGTCAAAGAATTGACACACGGCGCGAGGGGCGAGTCTTTCGGGGACTCGCCCTTTTCTTTGTGCGCCCGGCAGGGCGCATTCACTTGAGGGTGCAAGTCCCTTACGAGCCTGACAGGAGGAATCGTTAGCCGAACAGCAAGGGTGTCCATCGTGAGGTGGAATCTGAAGGAAGCTGTAAGCAAAGCACTGGCCTGACGAACAGAAATCACATACGAGGCGTGCTGGCTGGATGAGAAGGCAAAGTTCTTCAAAGTCCGAACCCTGTCCGGAAAGACAGCACGTAGATGTGGCGGGCAGAAGTGTGAAAGTGAAAGCGCATTACCCGGGGAGGTCTGTCGTCGTGTTCGCACAGACTACCGTCACCGAGAGGTGAGGGGAAGCGACGGCAGAAGTCAGCCGCGGGCATAGCAGGTCTGGCGACCGGACTGAAGGCCCAAACGTGAAGTCACGGATTGAAGACTCGAATTTCGATGACGACAGGAGACGCCGACAGTATGGCTGAGATGCCCGATCCCCACTCTGAAAGCAGCCGCCGGAAGTGGCGAGGGTAAGAGTTGGGTGCGTCAAACGTCACGGCAAGGAGAGAACCCTCAACCCACAGTCGCAGCACTCGATCTGAGCGATGGTCGCACGCCAGCATCACTGGCGTGATCGTTGAATCAGGCGCAACGATGTGAGTGGGCATCACGAACCGCCGGATACGGAACCGTACGTCCGGTGGTGTGGGAGGGCGGGAGCCGTGAGGCTCCCCCCTACCCGATCCGAAGCCCGATAGATCACGTTTGCTTCCGCCTTCGCCTTGTGAGACTTTCCCTCGGAAAATAGCGGGCAGCGGCGGGACTGGAATCGAGCCCGGGCCTGCCCCGACTGTCAGAAGACAAGCTTCCAAATCCACAGGAGTTCGCATGAAAGAGCAACCACCCGAGGAAAGGCCGCCCTACGACGTATTATGCGAGGCGGTTGAGGATTACATTGTGGCCATGTACCGGCGGGCGACCCCGGAGAGCGTCCCGCCGATGATCGCCGCCCTGGCCGAAATCAGAACCGCCGTCGAAGCCGGGATAGACGAATTGCTCGATACCGGGCAATTGACGAGCCCGGGCTTCAGCACGATCTGGATGATGGGGACGGCGCACGAGTGGCTGGAGGCTCTGCGGGATTGGGAAGTCAGGCATTTCCTGCCTCAACTTGAACTTGAACGGGAGCGCGCCGCATCAGCCGAAGCCTTGGGCGGAGACCCGCCGGTAATAAAGGCCGGGAAGAGTGCGGCAGTAAAGAAGGCGGGTAAAAAGCAGGCAGCGAAGAAGAGGGCGAAAAAGTAGCCCCGGATTCCCGCAGTGGCCGAAGGCTATTTTTCCCGGACTGCCGTCCGCCGCAGTGAGAGGGGAACGCCCGATCAAACATCTCACCCTTACAAGAGCAGGGAGTCGAATTCGGGCCGGTGATGACCCGCCCCTTTCGTTTTGTAACTGTTGAAGTGTGGCAATCCGGTAAGTGTGATGGCAAAGGCCTGCCTAAGAGCTTCAACTACCGTCACCGGCTGTGGGTCTTTCAGGCTTTCGCCTGAGCAGGGTCACTCGTTTGCAGGCCGCTACTGGAGCCCCTTGTTCGCGCCATCGCTGTTCAATATTGCGAATCCGATGCCGCGGCTCAAAGGTGAACGCCCCGGCAGAAACGCGGCGTTTATCAAGCCTGCAAGTCATTCACGGGGACGCGCAGGGCGTTCACGATGACGGAACGCGGCGGCCATCGTGACAGATTCAGTCAGGCTGTTGGAAAGACCAGAGACGGTGATCGGGAGAGATTCACGGCTCTCCCTTTTCTTTGTCTGACTGGTTTGCCGCGTTGGAGGCCGCGTCGGTTCAAACGCGGCCTCCAACCCTTCAGGAATCACTCGCTGATCAATCCCTGACCTCACTGCGCAACGACAACATCGCCAAAACCGCAGTTGCCTGCGAAGACCGGGATGGTGTAGTTGGCAGCGCCAGAGAACGTCAGCTTGTGCAGATTGCGGCCGCCGTTGAAAGCGCTGGTGGACGGTGCCGGACTCGTCGCCCGGTTGAGTACCGCGCCGATGATCCCGATGTCCGACTGCGAATAGAACTTCATCCAGCCGCTGCTGCCCGCCGGGATGATGCTCCCGACGCGCGGCGTCGTCCGCGGGAAGGTATTCGAGATGCTGCCACGGAACTGGCACCCGCCGCTGAAGGTGAAGCTGAAGGGATTCTCCAACTGATCGAAGAGGATCCCGAACAGGTTGCCGAGAGTCGAGGCTCCGGTGCCCAGGTTGCCGCCGACCCGGTTGATGACGAGCAGCGTGTCGTTGCCGTCGGCCGGCGACGGGATGTCATCAACCGCCAGCACACGCGGGGCCCGGTCGTAGCTGCCGGCGAGCGGCAGGCCATCCAGGAAGAGGGCCGCCAGGCTGCCGTCCGTACTGACGACGTTGGTGTTGGTGAGCTTGGCGAAGGCTTCGGCCCCGAGACTGGCCTGGTGGCCGCTCTCCAGCCGCACGTACTCGCTGCCGATCAGCCGGTTGAACATCAACGGCAGGCCCTGACTGTCAACTGCCACCGCGACGATGTAGCCGGTGACGCCCGGGTCAACATCGGACGCGAGGAAACTCATCGTCTGACTCTTCGTCAGGCAGAGGAAGGAGTCGGCGACCGAGCAGTTCGAGCCGTCCACGAGGAACAGGTGGACTGCCACCCCGAAGGTCGGATCCGTGTTGGTAATGCTGATGCGCGTGTTGCCCGCATTCGGGTTCGTCGCGCTCGAGCTGTAGATGTTGTAGATCAGGATCGAGCCGGCCTTCTGGTCGCTGACGGCCGAGGTCCCGATGGGCAGGCCGGGGTCTGCCGCGAGGGCCGATGATGAAAGAAATACCAGCGCGAGGAGCGCCAGCAGAGCGTGTGTGAGTTTGTGTGAGGGTTGCATGTCGAAATTCTCCCTTCAGAGAGTTGATAGTTGTGAGAGTAGGTTTGCCCCGGGTCGGAGCGACAGCGCTCTGGCTGGCAGAATTTATATCTCAGCCTGACCCCGGGCCGGTGCCCGTAGATTCGTGAGGCGGCCGTGACAGAACAGGCCTCTGGAATACGGTAGCAAGTAAAACAAACGGGCAATTGGCCCTTATTTCCATAACCGGCAGGAATGGGGGCAGGTGATCGGCTGGAAAGAAAGAGCCTGACCAGCGACCCTCACGGTAATCGGTCAGGCCCAGGGTGAGTTACAACCTCAAAACTATTACACGGCGAATCACGGCGAGAATCCGGGGCGGACTGTAATCAGTCCGCCCGTGCGCACAGGCTGACGCTGGTGAGCGCTTCGTTTGCGATGGCTGCCGTGCATCCCACAAAAACAAAAGGGGCCTTTCGACCCCTCTAAAGCAGGCCCTCCGGCCTACTGCTTCGATATTGGGTGGATATTACGAATCAGGCCAGTTCTCCCGTTCGCCCGGCGCGCTGAGGTCAGAATTGAGATTGTGTAAGTGGCATAGTACAACTCAACTATTCCAGACAAAGGAGAACGTGCTATGCCAGTCAACATCCGACCCGAACTGATTGACGAATTGCTCAAAGACGGAGCCACTCCGGAATTGCTCTT
>DASRDU010000008.1:0-5863 GCA_035652435.1 Blastocatellia bacterium | reverse complement strand
AAGAGCAATTCCGGAGTGGCTCCGTCTTTGAGCAATTCGTCAATCAGTTCGGGTCGGATGTTGACTGGCATAGCACGTTCTCCTTTGTCTGGAATAGTTGAGTTGTACTATGCCACTTACACAATCTCAATTCTGACCTCTCGCCCGTCGCTTACCCGTCACTTTTCAGCAGGTGACGAGCGTGGCGATGGAGTCGACCGGGGTGTACTGGATCCCGCTCTATGAGGTGCTGGAAGCGCGTGGCTTTGAAGTGAAGCTGGTGGACGCGCGGAAGGTAAAGAACGTCTCTGGGCGCAAGACGGACGTGTTGGATTGTCAGTGGCTGCAGGAGTTGCAGACCTTCGGGCTGCTGGCCGCAGCGTTTCGGCCAGCGGAGGAGATCGCGGTGCTGCGTGCCTGCCTGCGGCAGCGGGAGATGCTGGTGAAATACGGGGCGTCGCACAAGCAGCACATCCAGAAGGCGCTGCAGCAGATGAACCTGCGACTCGATAACGTCGTGAGTGACATCACGGGCGAAACGGGGATGGCGATCCTGAAAGCTATTCTTGAAGGCGAACGCCATCCCGCCAGGCTGGCACAGCATCGGAACTATCGGTGTCACGCGACGGAGGAGGAAATAGAGGCGTCGCTGCAAGGAAACTACCGTGCCGAGCATCTGTTTGCCTTAAAGCAAGCGGTCGAGCTGTACGAGGAGTACCGGAAAAAGATCGCCGCTTGCGAACGCGAGATCGAGCAGTATCTGCCGACACTGGAAGCGCGGAGAACCGAGAAGCTGCCGGGACCGCCGGATGGCAAGAAGAGTACGATGTCGTTCGAGGTCCGGGAGCATCTCTATCGGCAGTTGGGCACGGACGTCCTGCGGATCAAAGGGGTGAACGCAGAGGTCGCGCTGGTGATTTACAGCGAGACGGGACGCGACCTGGAGCGGCAGTTCGGGAACGAGAAGCGGTTCAGTTCGTGGCTCGGTCTCTGTCCCGGAACAAAAAAGAGCGGCGGTAAGGTGTTGTCGAGCCGGACGAAAGCGAACGCGTGTCGGGCAGCGGCCGCATTTCGGCAGGCAGCAGTGAGTGTGGGGAAGACAGACACGGCGCATGGCGCATTCTATCGGCGGATGAGCGCCAGACTGGGACGCGGAGCCGCGGTGACAGCGACCGCGCATAAACTGGCGCGGCTCTGGTATGCGATGGTGACGCAGGGGACGCAGTACGACGAAGCGGGTGCGGAGGCTTATGAAGAGAAGTACCGAACGCGAGTGATCAAAGGGCTGGAGAAGAAGGCGAAAGCGTTCGGGTACGAACTGAAACCGCAGGCGGCACCGGCGTAAAGGTAAAGAGCGCCAGGCAAAGTCAGCTAGTCAATTGACAAACGCCCTATGCGGGAGCAGAAAGGCGGGGTGTGTTCTGCTCATCGGAAACCTGTTTCTGAAGAGCCGCGCCAACGAATGCTTTGATCAACACCATTGTCTCAGGCGCGGCCCGGTGATCGTGGCCGTTCGGCCGTTATCTATGACAGTGATTCGGAAAGCATGTAAAAATGCTCCGCAGGCGACGGCCTCGAATCAGTGACCCCGGATCCTGCAGCCTCGGCCTGTATTCATCAGCTTGGCCTCCCGGGCTTGATCCGGTCCGGTCAGCATTCAATGTTCCCGATGCGTGGGCCGGTGCCTGCCCGAGGGGCTCTGCTACAGAATGGGACTTACGGAAGGATAATTACCATGCACACCCTGCCCCGACACCTCACCAGATTTCCGGCGCTGCTGGCAATTGCGGCTTTAATCGGCTGGGCGGCTCTGCACCTTCCAGGCTCGGCGCGTTCGGCACGGCAGGCTCAAAGCGAGGCGACCAGAGAGGCGGTCGAGGCGGCTCGCGCCCGGCTGGACCGGGCCCGCGCGAACAGGAAAGGCCGGCACGCCGAAGAAACGACCGCCGCGGTTGATGACGCGCTGGCTGCTTACAACGCGGCGGTCGCCGCGCGTGCCGGCGTAATCCGGGAGAGGGTGAGGGAACTGGAGGGCCTGCCGGAGAAATCTTACGCGGTGAAAGAGGGCGCTGAGATAAGAGGTCTACCGGGGCAGGCGTCTGGGGAATTACAGGCGCTCAGGGCCGAGCTTCGTGCCATCTCCTCTCCGGCGCTTAACCCGCAGGTCCCGGCCCTGGTCTCGGAGGTTGAGCCGAATAACACTCCGGCCCAGGCGATGCAACTCGACCCCGGCACTGCTCCGGCCATCGTGCTGGGGGCGACCTTCCCGGGAGGCGACCAGGACTACTTCAAATTCACCGCGCCGGCCGGGGCGAAAGTCTGGGCGTACGTGGATACGGGCGGGACGCGGAATACGAATTCCACTTCGCGCGATTCATTCCTGACCCTGTTCAGTTCCGACGGGACGACGGTCATTGAAGAGGATGACGACGACGGTACCGGCAACGGCTGTGACGGGACGCCGGAGACGGTGCTGGCCTCGGTCATTGCCGGCACTACGCTCACCACGGCCGGGACGTATTACCTCCGGGTGGAGCAGGCGGCAGGCACGGGGGTGATTGATCCTTACACGCTCTATGTGGTGTTGACGACCGCGGCGCCCGCCGCCGAATCCGAGCCGAATGACACGTCGGCGAATGCCAACCCGATTGTCACCGCAAACTCGACAGTCGGGTTCCGCTCGGGCGCGATTGGCACGGCCGGGGACGTGGATTTTTATTCGGTCGAGGCGAAGAGTGGCGACATCATTTTCATCGGCAACGATGACGACCCGGAGCGCGACGGCAGCGGCACCGACACCGCCATCACTCTGATCTCGCCGACCGGTACAACACTTCTTGAGATTGATAATTCGGATGACGAAGGGTTCCCCGCGCCCCCGGCCGAAGGCGCCTGTTACGCGATCCCCACGGCGGGGACTTACTTCGTCAGGGTGAGCCACTTTCTGCCCACGGGGACGGGCACGTATCACCTGATGGTCGCGATTACAGGGCAGGTGCCGTCCAATTGTCCCGCCGTCACGAGCATCAACCCGACGACCGGGGCGGTCGGGTCGAGCGTGACCGTCACGGGCACGAATTTTACGGGCGTGACCGCAGTCAGGTTTGCCAATAATGTGGCGGCCACCTTCGCCGTCAACAGCGACACACAGCTGACGGTCACCGTGCCGACGGGCGCCGTGACCGGCCCCATCACCGTCACCAAACCGAACTGCGCGGACGCGCGGAGTCCCAACTTCGTCGTGCCGGGCACCGGCTGCCCGACTGTGACGGGCATCAATCCGACCACAGGGGTAAGCGGAACCAGGCTTGCCATTACGGGCACGAACCTCAGCCAGGTCACGGCCGTCAGGTTTGCCGGCAACGCGGCGGCAACCTTCACTGTCACGAGCGACACCCTGATCACTGCCACGGTGCCGGCGGGCGCCGTGACCGGCCCCGTCACGGTCAGCCGTTCCGATTGCCCTGACGTGCAGACGAGCGGCTTCACCATCAGCACGGGTGCGCAGGCGGAACTCGCCATTGATGACGGGACGTTCGAGGCTCAGGTCGGGCTGGTCAGTGGCGGGACCGATTACGTGGTCAACCGCCTGACCCCGACCGCCTACCCGGCGACGCTCTCGCGAGTGGCGATCTTCTTCAGGAGCGGGCCCGGGACCCAGGTCGGAACCGCCCTGACGGTTCTGGTCGGGACAAATCCGGGCGGCGGGACGAATATTGACAACATCAGTTTCCAGACCACGGCGGCGACGATTCAGGGGCTGGATCAGTTCAACGTCTTCGCGGTGCCGGCGGTGACGATCAACTCCGGGGATTTCGTGGTCGGTTATTCAACCACCTATTCGGCCGGAACCTTCCCCGACTCGGTTGACCGGACGCCGCCGTCACAGCAGCGCTCGTACCTCTCGACGAATGGGGCGACCTTCCTCCAGCTCGATACTCTTGCCGGCGGCACGCTGACCGGCAACTTCGGGATCAGGGGACTCTTGGCGACCAGCATCGGCAACGCCGCCACGGTCTCGGCGGCGGGCTACCAGGGGGCCGGGATCGCGCAGAATTCCATTAACGCCATCTTCGGTTCCGGCCTGGCGACCAGCACTCAGATGGCCTCGACGATACCGCTCCCGACCCAGCTTGCCGGGACGACCGTCAAAGTCAGGGACAGCGCTGGTGCAGAACGCCTGGCGCCGCTCTTCTTCGTTGCGAACGGGCAGATCAATTTCCTGAACCCCGACGGGACAGCGACCGGGGCGGCGACAGTGACTGTGACTTCCGGCACTGGCGCCGTCTCCACCGGCGCGATCCAGGTCGTCGCCGTCGCCCCGGCACTCTTCTCCGCGAACGCGAGCGGCAACGGGGTGGCTGCGGCCCAGGCCCTGCGAGTCAGAGGTGGCTCACAGAGCTACGAACCGGTCGCACAATTCGACGCGGCGCAGGCTAAGTTCGTTCCCCTCCCCATTGACCTCGGCCCCGCGTCAGACCAGGTTTTCCTGGTCCTGTACGGGACCGGGATCCGGAATCGCACCGCGCTCGAAGCGGTGACGGCCAAAATCGGTGGCACAGACGCGCCCGTGAGTTTTGCCGGAGCCCAGGGAGGCTTCGTCGGACTCGACCAGGTCAACCTGGCCATCTCGCGGAGCCTCATCGGGCGTGGCAATGTTGATGTTGTGCTGACGGTGGACGGCAAGCCCTCGAACGCCGTCCAGATCAATATCAAGTGAGCGCCCGTTATTTACGGGGGCGCAGGCGAGGGCGGCTCGCGCTCCCGGGGCTTAATCAATCTCACTGGCCTGAAGGCGATATTCCGGACCTGCGCCGGCACTTCGGAGTTCTGTTTGCGGCTCAATTTCCTTCCGCCCTCTGTTCTGATTTGGAAAGGCACACCCGATGCTGAACCCCTGTCTCACCAGAAACGCCGCCAGAGTTCTCGCCCTCTTTATCGCCGGAATGCTGTGGGTCTTTGCCTCACATGCCTCGCAGCAGGCGGAAAGTCATGCCGATCTCTTCAGGCAGAAAGTCCTGCCCGTCTTTGAGCAGAACTGCGCCTTCTGTCACGGCTCGAAAGTCCAGCGCTCGGGCCTTGATTTGCGCACTGAGGAATCGGTGCTGCGTGGCGGCGCGCGCGGGGCCGCGGTCACGCCCGGCAACCCGGCGAAGAGTCTGATCTATCGCCTCGTCACTCACGCCGAAGAGCCGGCCATGCCGATGGGCGGCGGGAAGATCACCGACGCGGAGATCGCAATCATCAGACAGTGGATTGAAGCCCTGCCCGCTGACCTCGCGAAAAACGCGGCTGAAGCGAAAGTCCCGGTGCGCCCGCCCGGCTACAAAATCACCGACGAGGACAGACAATTCTGGTCATTTCAAAAGCCTGTGCGTCCCGCGGTGCCACCGGTAAAAAACCGCGCGTGGGTGCGGAATGAAATAGATGCCTTCATTCTGAAGCGGCTCGAAGAGAATAACCTCGCCCCCGCCCCGCCCGCCGAGCCGCGGGCACTGCTGCGCCGGGTGTACATTGACCTGACCGGGCTGCCGCCCACGCCCGAAGAGACAGGCGCCTTTCTCGCCGACCCGTCGGATGCGGCTTATGAGAAGGTGATTGAGAAATTGCTTGCCAGCCCGCATTACGGCGAGCGCTGGGGCCGGCACTGGCTCGACGCCGCTCGATACGCCGACACCGACGGCTTCGAGAAAGACAAGCTCCGTCAGATCTGGTTATACCGCGATTGGGTCATCAACGCCTTCAACCGCGATTTGCCCTGCGACCAGTTCCTGATCCAGCAGATTGCCGGCGACGAGCTACCCCATGCGACGCAGGACCAGATCGTCGCGACCGGTTTCCTGCGGAACGCGATGCTCAACGAAGAGGGCGGCGTCGATCCCGA
>DASRDU010000007.1:0-71707 GCA_035652435.1 Blastocatellia bacterium | reverse complement strand
AAGAGCAATTCCGGAGTGGCTCCGTCTTTGAGCAATTCGTCAATCAGTTCGGGTCGGATGTTGACTGGCATAGCACGTTCTCCTTTGTCTGGAATAGTTGAGTTGTACTATGCCACTTACACAATCTCAATTCTGACCTCTGTCGGTCAGATCGTGATGTCATTCTCCAGCGCCGAGAGGTGGGATTAACTACCTGCTTCCACGACTACGGCGAACACTTCTTCCGGACTACGGGAGTCAG
The DNA here is from genome assembly GCA_035652435.1 of Blastocatellia bacterium. Classification (GTDB taxonomy): domain Bacteria; phylum Acidobacteriota; class Blastocatellia; order RBC074; family RBC074; genus DASRDU01. The sequence continues at coordinate 71,466 of DASRDU010000007.1, read as the reverse complement.
TATCAGATCTGAGCGAACAGGGCCGCAAAGGCTGTACGTGCGTTACCCCGCTCCGCCGTGCCGCGCTCCACCCAGTCAACGATCACTCTGGCCGCTCTTGTGACGCCTGCCTGAGGAGCCATTGTCATTGGCATCTCCTGTTGCTTAATCGGGCTCCCTCGCTTGATCAGTCTCGCCTTCGTCATAATTTGCCTCCGTCAGTATGTCTGGAATCGCTCTCCGGTTTCCGGCCGCCGGACTTATCGGCGACAGTCCGATTCTGGCAAAGCGGGCGATTTCAATCCTTAGGTTTTGGTGCGGCTTTGGTGATGTTTTGGTGAGGCGCGCCCGGACGGGCTAATGACGGACGAACAGCTCGTCAACATTCCAGAGCGAGTAAGGGAAGATGCCGTCAGGGCGGTAGTTGCCAATCCGCGTGCCGGCGACTGAAACGATGTGGCGCGCGACAATCGGGATGACCGGCAACTGCTCGGCCATAATGCGCTGGATCTCGCGGAACAGGGCCTGCCGCTTCGGCAAATCGCTTTCGACCGCCTGTGCCGCGATCAACTTATCAACCTGCGCCTCCCATTCAGTCGCCGGTCTGGTCTGTCCGGGGAACCAGTGGTGGGTCGCCGAATCGCTGCGCAGAAAGTTGAGGTATGAAGACGGCTCCGGGTCGGTCAGCGTGAGGCCCATCAGCACGGCGTCATAATCGAAAGTTTTTGCCCACCGCTCCGTAATCCCTTGGGCATCAAGCGTGGCGATCTGCATTCTGATGCCGAGTCGCGCGAGGTCCTGCTGGATCACCGTCGCCATCTGTTTGCGCAGCTCATTCTCAGCCTGCACGAGCAGCGTGAATTCGACGCGGTTGCCCTGCCCGTCAGACAACTCGGGCGCGTCGGCCGAAGCGCGAAGGACAAAGCCCGCCTCCTGCAACAACGCCCGCGCGCGATCCAAGCTGTAATCAGTCCGCGGCAGGTCTTTGGCCACCCATGCGCGATTGCCGGGCGAAACGAAGCCGTAAAGCGGCGTGGCCAGCCCGCGCAGCACCGTTCGGGCGATTGATTCGCGATCAATCGCGTGCGAGATGGCGCGGCGGAAACGGACATCATTGAACCACGCCCGCCTGACCGGACTCACGATGGGCTGGCCGTTGCGCGCGCCCTGATTGAGGTTGAACCACAGATGATCCGTACTCAGCCCTGGTCCGAGGTCGGTGGCGCGGTTCACACCCTGCGACGATTGCAGCGCCGCAAAATCCGACGGCCTCACGCGGTCGGCCAGATCAATCGCCCCCTGACCGAGGCGCAGGAGAGTCTGGTTCGCATCGCTCAAGGCTTCCAGCGTCAGGCCGTCCAGATAAGGTAATTGCACGCCCTGCCGATCCCGCTTCCAGTAATGCGGATTACGCCTGAGCCTGAGGCGCTCGCCGGGCTGAATTGAATCAACGACAAACGGCCCGCAGGTGATGATGCGCTGCGGGTCGGTAGCGACATCCCAGGCGCTGCCGATCTTTCCCTGGTTGAATTCCTCTTCGAGCAGGCGGTGTGGCAGCACTGACAGGTTCACGAGGTAGCTTTCCGGCGCGGCGACTTTCTCGGGGAAGACCAGCCGCAGATGCCGCGCGTCCGTCGCCGTCGCTTCGACGGGCCTGCCGCCCACCATCATCGCGTCACGAATCAGGGGCGAGCCGGTGCGCGCGTCATAAAGCGCGCGCAGCGTAAACAGCACGTCGTCTGAAGTCATAGCCGAGCCGTCAGAGAACTTCGCGCCGTCGCGCAGCGTCATTTCAACCGTCCGCCCGTCGGCGCCGGTCTTCCATTGTTCGGCGAGCGCCGACACGTAGCTTTGCGTGTCGTGATCGAAATCAATCAGCCGGCTGTTGAGCAGGTACAGGCAGACCAGCAGTGATGACTCATCGCCAACCATCAGCGGGTTGAAGGTTTTGGGCAGGGAGGTCAGCCGGACTGAAATGGTCCCGCCCCGCGTCCCGGCGACACGTTCGCGCGCGGGCGTGCCGGCGGATGAATCGGCTCGTGGCGTTTGCCTGCAACCCGCGGCGGCAAGGAGGGTGAGTAATAGCGCCGCTTTGATGAATTGTCGGGGAGAGGTGTGCCTCATCGTCGCGCCTGGCCCGGTTCCGAAAAACCGCTTGGGGGAAAATTCACAGCGCATCTTACACAACCCGTCGCATAGTGAACAGGCTCGCGGAGAGGCGTCAGTGATAACCCGGCTTCAGCCGCCAATCCCGACCGGGTGACAGATTCCGTCAGGGTTCCCCCTGGGGACGCCTCAAGAATTCCTCAAGTGGGTTTTGCCAGAATCAGCACCGTAGTCGTTACGGTGCAAAATTTGAAAATACAGGTTCTGTCGCCGTCTACCCCTTTGACAGGCCGTTTCCGGCGAACCGGCAGAATCGTTAACATTGGAGGTATTTATGCGACGATTCTCTCTCACACTCGGTCTGGTCTGCGCCCTGGCCATCGCGACCCAGGCGCAGACGGCACAAACCAGTTCCAGCAGCCAGGCGCAAGGGTCGGCTCAGTCCGGCAAGGTCAAAACTTCCGCCGACGCGAAGCAGGATGCGAACGCCAATGTCAGGCGCGACGGCAGAAAGACTGAAGCCAGCGCCAATTCCAAATCACAGGGCAATGCCAGTGCTGAGGCCGGTCAGCAGAGCCTGAACCTTGATGCCGGGACTCAGATCAACGCCATTCTCGGCAGCACGCTCGACAGCAACCGCACGCAGGACGGGCAGCAATTTCTGCTGAAAACCACGAAGGATGTCAAAGCCGGCGGCCGGACGGTCGTCAAAAAAGGCTCGACGCTCATCGGCCATGTCGCGAACGCACAGAGCAAGGCCGAAGGCGGTGGCACATCCGCTCTGACGCTCGTGATTGACGGCGTCGAGCAGGGCGGCCAGACGATGCCACTCCAGGCCATCTTCACCGGGATGATTCAGCAGACTGCGCAATCCACCCTCGACTCTGAGATGAGCGCACCGATCTCCGCACCTTCGGCACCGCGTCAGTCTTCGGGCGGCGGCGGATTGCTCGGCGGTGGGGGCGTAGTGGGTGGCGTGACCGGCACGCTCGACGGCGCGGTGAATACGACTACCCGGACGGTCGGCAGCGTCACGGGGGGTGCGGCAGGGACCAACGCCGGAGGGACGCTTTCGAATACCGTCAACAGCACTGTCTCGACGGCGGGCGGGGTCACAGGCCAGCCTGGACAGGTACTCTTCAGCCTCAGCAACGGCGTCACTGCGGTGACTTCAGGCAGCGCGTCGGGCGCGACCGAATTCACGCGGACGGGCAAAGACCTGAAGCTTGAAAAGGGAACCGAGTTCATCCTCGCCGTGACCGGCAGCAGCCAGACGTCAGCGGCTGCGGGTCGGAAATAGGTTAAAAGCGAATTCGCCCGTGCCTGCGTCAATGTCAGCAACCGTCAGGATTGAGAGGCCATGCAACTGATCACTGAAAAAATTTCTGTCCCAAAAGAATCACCTCGTCTCTCACGACCACGACTGCTCACTTTGCTCCAACGGCTCCTAGACGGCCACTCCGCGACCGTGATTTGTGGGCGCGCAGGCACGGGCAAGACGCTGCTGGCCGCCGATTTCGCGCGGCAATGCGGGCGACGCGTGGCCTGGTTCAGGGTGGACGCGGCGGACAACGACCCGCATATCTTTTTCCACTACCTGCTGGAAAGCGTGCGGCGGCAGAGGCCGAACTTCCACCGGAGACCGGAAGAGCAGTTACGCGAGCCGCTCGCCGAAGCGGACCTCCACCGGCTGGCCGAGTCGGTCGTTTACGGCTTGCAGGAATCCTCGGCCGTGCCGCTCCTGATCGTGATCGAAGACCTCCATCTGGTCTATGACGAAGAATGGGTGGCGCCCTTCTTCAGCCGCTTCGTCCCGCTGCTCACGGCGGACGTTCACCTCCTCGTCGTGACGCGGAGCGTGCCGCCGGTGCCGCTCTGGCGGATGCGGTCAAAGCAGACGCTCGCCATCGTTGACGAACAGTGCCTCGCTTTCTCGATGGAAGAGGCCTGCAAGCTGTTTGTGAGTTACGGACTGGATGAAGGTGCGGCCCTGAGGCCGATGGTCGTTTCACACGGGCGCGCGGCGGTGCTGGATAATCTGGCGAGGCGGCTGTGCGACGGCGGCTCCGCTGAGGCCGAATTGTGTGCGACTTATCAGATGATCTATCTGCCTGTAATCTGACGGGCCGGACGAATCCGCCCCGCTCCGGGACTGCCCGGGGATGCGCGAGGCCGATTACTGCCGGAGAAGGAAAATGTGCGGGCCGGGAGCCTTCTGCCAGGGCGGCCGGAAACCTGTGTTATGCTTGATGACAATTCAGGCATTTCGACGGAGGACAGATTTGATATGGAGCAAGAGCCACGCGCTCCGGCCCCTGACAGGAGGACGCGGCACGCAGCAGAGAGGCCACCCGGGGCCTTCTTTCTGCGGACCAAGCTACTGCCGCCCCGCCCCGTCCCCGAGCTGCTCCCGCGCCCGCGCCTGGCCGAGCGACTGCTCGCAAATCTCGCGCGGCCCGTCACGCTGGTGACGGCCAACGCGGGCTCCGGCAAAACCACACTCGTCGCCGAATTCATCCGCCAGCATGTCCCGCAATACGTCTGGTACCAGCTCGACCATACGGACGCGGACCCGGCCGTTTTTCTCGGCTACATCGCGCACGGGGTCAGGCAGCACGTGCCGGAGTTCGGCGGGGTGACGCTCTCTTACCTGCAGCAGTCCGCGGACGAGATGGCCCGCCAGCCGGAACGCGCCGCCGACGTGCTGCTCAATGAAATTCTGGAACACGTCGAGCAGCAACTGGTGCTGGTGCTGGACGATTATCACCACCTCGGACCCGAGACGATGGTCCACCGCGTGATGGATCGGCTGCTGGCTTACGTGCCGGACGTGATGCACATCGTCATTATTTCGCGCGAAATGCCCCCGCTCAATCTGGCACGGATGCGCTCGCAATCGGCACTGACGGTGATTGACCGCGAAGAGCTGCTTTTCACCGACGCCGAGACGCAGGAACTCTTCCGCCGGGTCTTCGATCTGGAGATGACGCCGGAGCAGCTCAGGGAATACCGCGAGCGGACGAGCGGCTGGATCACCGCGCTGCAACTGGTCCGGCAGGTGGCGCAGCGGCAGTCGCTCGCGGGCGGCGCGCCCGAAGGCCGCACGCACAACCTGTCGGAGATTCTGCGCCAGTCCGAGCGCGACATCTTCGATTACTTCGCCGAGGAAGTCTTCGCCGCCGAGGCGGAAGACGTGCGGCGCCTGCTGCTGCGAATCGCGCTACTCGACCGGGTCGAGGCCGGGACCTGCGCGCAGCTGTGGCCGGAGCTGAATTGTCAGAAGATGCTGCCCGCGCTCGTGCGGCGTAACGTCTTTCTGACCGTGGCCAGCGACGAACGCGGCGAAGAGTTCCGGCTGCACCCGCTCTTTCAGGGCTTCCTGCGGCGACGCCTGCTCGCCGAAATCGGTCGCGCCGGGTTCGCGGCGGAACACGCGCGGCTCGCCAGTTTTTTTCTGGCCCAGTCACGGGGTGAGCTGGGCGTGCGTCACCTGCTCGAGGCGGAAGAGTACGACCGCGCGGCGGCAGCCATTGCTGAATGGGGAACACAATGGCTGACCGCCGGCGCGCTGGTCCTGCTCGACTCTTTCACGGAGGCACTTCCGGCCTCCACGCTCGAAGCGAATCCGCGCGTCCTGGGGATGCGCGCGGAGGTGGCGCGATTGCGTGGCGAGTATACGGCGGCGCAGCAGATGTTGCGCCGCGCCGCCACGCTCTTACTGGAGCGGGGCGATGCGGAAGGCGAAGCCGAGGCGCTGCACTCGCTCGCCACCATCGCCCGGCGGCGGGGCGATTATGAAACCGCATTCCTGCATCTGGATCGGGCCGTGACGCTGACCGCGGAGGCTTCGCCGGTCAGGATCAAATGTGGCAACACGCGCGGCCTGTGCCTGCTCGCGAACGGCGATCTGGCCGCGTCGGAGCGCGAATTCCGCTCGGCGCTGCAGCTCGCCGAAGAACAGGGCGACGAACATCACGCGCGGCTGATCGCCCATAATCTGGGCCTGCCGGCGATGATCCGCGGCGATTTCGGCGGGGCGCTGCGGTGGCTGCGCCGGATGCTGCGCGACGGCGAAGGGAAGAGGGAGGGCGGAAAAACAGAAGGGGGCGAGGCCGCTTCTGGGGTGCCGCCGGTTCCGCGCGACGCGACCGCATACCTGAACATCGCGCGTTGTTATTTCTATCAGGGCAGCCTCGCGGCCTGCGAAAAATACCTGGATCTGGCGCTCCGATGCAGCCAGCTCTTCAACCTGACGGTGCTGCGCGGGGAAATCTTCGAGGCTTACGGCAACTTCTACCGGGAGTCGGGCGACGCGGCACGGGCGGCGGAATTCTACGAACGTGCCGCGCGGGCTTATGAAGAGGCGGGCATTGATCTGGTGCATCACGAACTGCTCGAAGAGCAGGCCATCCTTTGTTTGCAGGTCGGCGATCTCGCGACGGCGCGAGCGCAGATTGACCGGCTCATCAGCGCGCGCGGGGCGGCGGGCAACAGGCCCGGCGTTTTCACCGCCTCGCTCGCCCGCGGTCGCATCCTGCTCGCGCAGGGCGATGCCGTGGCCGCGAGTGAGGAATTGCAGACCGCCTGCACTCACTTCCGCCAGCAGGGACTCAATTACTATGAAGCGCAGGCGACGATGGCCCTGGCCGCGTGCGCGCTGGAGATGGGCCGCGACGTCGAGATGGTTGAGAGCCTGCGCCGCGCGGCTGATCTGGCGGTGCGTTACGATTACGAATACTGGCTGAAGCGCGAGGCCACGCTCAACCCGCGGCTCTTCGCGCTGCCCGAGGCCGCAGAACTCCTGCCCGACGAATTGCGCGAACTGGTCAAACGGGCCGCGCCGTCAGCCTCGCGGCCGCGGCGCACAGGGAAGGTAATTGCGGTCGCGCAGCCCGTCACCGACCTGACCATCAACCTGCTCGGCCCGATAGAGATTTTCCGCGACCCGCAGCGGGCATTCGCCGCCGACGCCTGGACGACCAGACGCGCGCGCGACATCCTGTGTTTCATCGCCACGCGCCCCCACCGCCGCGCCTCGAAGGACACCATCATTGACACCTTCTGGGGCGAGTCCGATCCGGGCGCGACTGAAAAGAATTTCCACCCGACGATTTCGCACGTCCGTAAGGCGCTCAACAGCAATCAGCTCATCAGGCTCAATTTCCTGCTCTACCGCGACGGCGATTACCTGCTCAACCCGGAGTTTTCATACCGCATTGATACCGAGGAGTTCGACCGCCTGCTGGCAGAGGGCGAGGCGGCGCGACGGGCCGGGAACAGCGAGCAGTACACGAAGGCTTTTGAAGAGGCGGTGGCGCTTTACCGCGGCGATTTTATGCAGAGCGTTGACGACGAATGGGCGGACGAATTGCGGGCTTATTACCGCGAGCAATATATGCGCACGCTCGAAGCGCTGGCGGCGGCGGCGCAGAAAGTGGGAGACCTGACACGCTCGATTCAACTGGCCCGCCAGATCCTGCGCGACGACCCGTACCGCGAAGACATCCACTGCCTGCTGATGCGCGCCCAGGCCGCACTCGGCAAGGGGGCCGCGGTGAAGGAGCAGTATGAAGCTCTGCGGCGGCGGCTGCGCGAGGAACTCGGCGTCGAACCGGCGGCGGAGACACAGCGGGTTTATCGGGAACTGATGAAGTGACTGTTCAGAGCATTTGGAAGTCGGAACGAAAGTTGCTGGCATTCATCAAGGACAAGCAACGTAAATGCTGCGCCCTGCCTCTCAACCCCCGGCATTTTGAGGCTTTGGCCTTAATAATTATCTTCCCCCTGTAGACCAGTGAAACGCGACTCCTGAAATTTCGACAGGCTGTAATGTAAAAAATACACCTCCTGACGGATTTCAGGCGGGCTGCGGGCAAATCATGCGAATTCACAGACGGTCAGAGAGTTTCATCACGATATTCGTGATACTCGCCCTGCTGACAGAACAGGCCATCGCCGGGCTGACAGTGACGAGGTCGAACGGCATCGCCGTCACCGGCGCCGACGGCGTCTCCTTCATCAACACATCTGGCATTGCTGTTACGGGTGCAGACGGCTTTCTGGCCTTCGCGCCGAACGGGATCGCCACGACCGGGGCCGACGGCATTGCGGTGACCGGCGCCGACGGTGTCACTCATACTGGCGCGAACGGCATTGCGGTCACCGGCGCCGACGGGATTGCAGTTACTGGCGCTGATGGGATTGCGGTGACGGGCGCGGACGGGATTGCAGTGACGGGCGCGGACGGTCAGACTTTTCACGCTGATTCAATTTACATTACGCGGCCGACGGGAATTGCCGTGACCGGGGCCGACGGCATTGCGGTCACGGGCGCCGACGGCACCGCAGTCACCGGCGCCGACGCAATGAATGCAGTGCGCGCGGACGGCATAATCGTCAGAGGCCCGAACGGGATTGCGGTGACCGGCGCCGACGGCATCGCGGTCACGGGCGCTGACGGCTCGGTTTATACGATCCCGCCTTCAGGCATCGCGGTCACGGGCGCCGACGGCATCGCCGTGACTGGTGCTGACGGCATTGCGGTGACCGGCGCAGACAGCATTATCGTGAAGGACGCTGAAAGTCTCGTCTCTCCGGTCGTCGGGGCAGGCCTGCAGAACGTTGACCCCGAGCTGGCTGTGCAACTCAATCAACTGACCGATGACAGTAACGTCAACGCCATCGTCGTCTATTATCAACTGCCTACCGCCGCAGATATTGCCGATCTGCAGCGCATCGGCGTTCTCGGCGGGACGCGTTATCGCGCACTGCCGATGATCGCGCTGACGGCGACGAAGCGGCAGATCATCAGCATCTCACGCCTCGCTTCGGTGCGCTCCATTTACGGCAATCGCACACTGCAATTGAATTCCGACCCGTACCTGCAACTCAACGGCGCAGAGCGAGTGCCGCGCGATCAGGATCTGACGCAGCACAACTCCGGGCTGCCCGTTTCCGGGCGCGGCGTGACCGTCGCGGTACTCGACACGGGCGTGGACGCGACACATGCTGATCTGGCCGGGCGCGTCGTGCAGAACGTCAAGCTGCTCGACCAGCAGAGCCTGAGTATTGGTTTCAGCAGCCCAAGCCAGGTTGAAAACCTCGCCAGCACCGATCAGGCTTACGGACACGGCACGTTCGTGGCCGGCGTGATTGCGGGCAACGGGGCTCATTCGGGCGGACGTTACGCGGGACTCGCGCCGAACGCGAAAGTAGTCGGCCTGAGCGCGGGCGATCTGAATCTGTCATTCGTCCTCTCGGGCTTTGATTACCTGCTCAGCCGCGGCGCGGGCCTGAATGTCCGCGTCGTCAATTGCAGTTTCTCCGCCGAGACAGTCTTTGACGCGAACGACCCGGTCAACGTCGCCACGAAGATGCTGACCGAGCGAGGCATCAATGTCGTCTTTTCCGCCGGCAACACCGGGTCGGGGCTGCACACCCTGAATCCGTATGCGGTCGCCCCATGGGTCATCAGCGTCGGCGCGACGGACGCCCGGGGGCGGCTGGCGGACTTCTCGTCGCGCGGTGCGCTGGGGAGTGCGCTCTTTCGCCCGACACTCGTTGCCCCGGGCGTCAGCGTGATCAGCCTGCGCTCTGCGGGCCTGAACCTGACCGGGACTCTCGGCGTGGCCGGCGCTGACACGAGCCGGCTCGCCGCCGGTGAATTGCCTTACTACACGACCGCGAGCGGGACGAGTTTCTCCGCGCCGCAGGTCGCGGCGACCGTCGCGCTGATGCTCGAAGCGAACCCGAACCTGACACCGGCGCAGGTGCGCGACATCCTGCAACGCACGGCCACGCCGCTCGCGGAGTATTACCTGCACGAGGTCGGCGCGGGGATGCTCAACGCGCACGCGGCTGTTCTCGAAGCCGCATTCCCACAGAGGCACATGGGCGCATGGCGCGCCGCGCTTGATCGCGGGCAGGTCAGGTTCATCAGCGACCCCGCGCAGACTTTCTCCGGCACAGTCCTGCCGGGGCAGAGCAGTGAAACGAATTTAGCGCTGCCGGAAAACACGCTGATGGCTTCGGTGCAGATTGCGTGGGGGCCGTTCTGGAGCCCGAACGATCTCGGGCTGGCGATGCTCGACCCCGGCGGCACCGAGCGCGCCTACGCCAACGCGATCAACCTGCCTGGGCTGACCGGCAGGCGCGAGCGCCTGACAATGAATAATCCTTCTTCCGGCGTGTGGCGGGCGCGTGTCGGCAACACCTTCAACCTGGCACTCACGTCGCAACAGTTCACCGGCGCGCTGGAAGTGACGCGCGCCGAATATTCACCGCTCGATGACCTCGGCAACCCTGGCGCAACAGAGCGCGCGGAAATTTATCAGGCGCTCCGCAGTTTCGTGATGGCGCCTTACGGACGCAGGTTCCGTCCGGGCTTCGGCGTCACACGGGCCGCACTTGCCGCGGCAATGGTGCAGGGCGCTCGTGTTCCGCAGTATCTGTCTGCCCGGCCACGCTATGCTGACGTGCGTGACCTGACGACGCGCAACTTTGTCGAGAGCGCACAAGCCGCCCCGGACGGCTCGCTCTTCCCTGAGTCTGCAGGCAATAACTTCCGCCCGTACGATTTTGCGGATCGGCTGACGGCGGCAATCGTGCTGGTGCGTGCCGCCGGGTTGCGTGCCGAAGCCGAGGCGCAGTCGGGGGCAGCGTTCACGCTCACCGATGTTTCGAGCATCCCTGCCGAATTGCGGGGTTACGTGGCTGTCGCGCTCTCACACGGATTGATGGGGCCAGCCAATAATGCCTTCCGCCCGGACAGCCCGCTGACCCGCGCCGAACTCGCGCACGCTCTGGCGGCGGTTCAGCGACTGGCAACCGAATAGTCCTGATTCAGCCCTCGAATCCACGTGAGCGCGGCAGAGAGTAATTTCTGCCGCGCCCACGTGTTTTACCTGTGCCCTTGCGACCTCATTGCAAGCGGCAATCCAGTCAGCCGCCCCCAGGCTTCGGGGGCCGCCCGACAAAGGTCTGTTCACCGCGGCCAGCCCGGACAGCTTCCGCTTCCGATCCTGGCACCATTCCCAGCGTCTTGTGGATTCGCACCTGATTTAGTCATTTCAGTTGATTGTTCTGAACCCCTCTCCATCAAGTTGCCGGTGGTCGAATTCGTCGGCAGACATAAGGGATCTGCACATGCCTTGAGTCGTATCTCTCCCGGGCGGCATGGCCAGGAAGATGGCGGAGTGGCTGTCATCCCCGATCCCCGGTTCATTGAATCGTCTCAGGCCATGAAAGGAAAAGCCTCCATGCACCTGACAGGCAGACTCACACTCCCTTTTCTGACACTGACGCTCGCCGCCCTGATGCTGACTTCGGGGATGGCCGCTGATCCGGGCGGGCCATTCCCCTCAACCGGCTCGCTCGGTGCCGGCAGTGTTTTGATTTACAACTTCTACACCTCCAGCGTGACCAACCCTGTGGCGGAAAATACCCTCATCACCATCACCAACACCGGTGACCGGGAGAGCGTCTTCGTGCATCTGTTCTTCGTTGACGGGGACACCTGCTCGGTGGCCGATTCCTACATCTGCCTGACCAGAAGTCAGACCATGAGATTCCTCGCCTCGGACGTGGACCCGGGCATCACCGGCTACATCATTGCAATCGCCGTTGATGAAAACGGGATGCCTGTGACCGACCGGAGTCCGTCATTCTTCAGGGCGGCCCCAGCCGGCGCCCGCAGTGAGGAAGTAGCTCAGGATGAACCACCGCCGCCGCCGCCACCGCCGCCGATGCTGATCGGGAATGAACTCGTCAAGCTGGGCACCGGCAGCTCCACCAGTCTGTCCGCCGAAGCACGGCCGACGCCGACATTGCAGCCGTGCGAGATCTGCGAGCCGCTGGCAGAGCGAGGATCCACGACAAGGGGGAGTGCGCCGGCGCAGGCTGATGACATTCCGAGCGAAGTCACAATTCTGCTCGACGGCCTGCCGCGCGTGCTGGCGATGGACAGCATCCAAAGTCAGGCCGATGGCAACTCAACTCTGCTGGTGGTCAACCGCATCGGCGGCGACCTGCGGACATCGGCGGCGAGGCTCGGGCCGCTCTTCGGCATCCTGTTTGATCAGCTCGAGAACCCTTACAGCTTCACGTTCGAGGGCGGGTGCCAGTTCAGGAGCTTCCTCAATAATTCGACCTTCCCCAGAACGACGCCGAGGTTGAATGCGGTCATTCCGGCCGGCACGTCGGGGTGGATGAAGTTCTGGGCCACCGGGTCGGATGAAGACCCCGAGCCGGCGATAGTCGGGGCGATGCTCACCTTCAATCCGAACAGCTCCCGCAGGGCTTCAGCTTTCAATGGGGGGCACCCCCTGCACAGTCTGACGACCGCGGGAACTGTGAGTCTGACGATCCCGGTCTTCCCACCAAACTGCCAGTAAGAGTGGTGTGAGGCAGTCAGATGTAAAAGGCCGGTCAGGAGGTGTGGCCGGCCTTTTACTATTTTACCTGCCCTGCCCGAACGCATCCGGGCACGGCGTTCACTCAGGCAGATCCTGCTTTTGATTGTTGCTATCTGTGCCTCTCCCTTTCCCCTTTGTTTCAAAGCGGTCTTTATGGTGAACTATCTCACCTGATGAGACCTGAATCATTCCAGTCGAAATCACTTCGCTCACGCCTGCGGCGTGGGCTTGTCGCAGCCTTGTTGCTGCTGGTCGTGGCCGCAGGCTTTTTCATCTGGTTGTGGCTGCAACCGCCGAAGCCGCTCGTGGCAGTCGTCACCATCGCGGGCGCGGGGCCGAAGATTGCAGCGACTTCCCTGTCTGACCCTTTCGGGGTGGCGGCGGACGGCGACGGTAATATCTTCGTCAGTGATGGCAAAAGCGGATGTGTTTATCGCATCGACAAAAAAGGCCTGACCGAGGCAATCGCTGAACATCTGGTTATGCCATCGGCTATCGCACTCGGGCCTGACGGGACTCTCGTCGTTGCGAACACGGGGGCGAATACTATTGCGCGAGTTGACCCGAAGCGCTTCAACCCCAACATTCGGTTGGATACAGATGGCCCGATCAACTTCGATTTTATTGCCGGCTCAGTTAAAGAGAGTGGTGATGCAGACGGCCCCGCAAGCAAAGCCAGATTCAATGCGCCTGTTGGTGTCGCTATCGGCAAAGATGGCACGATTTACGTCGCCGATACTTACAACGACCACATCCGTATGATTACTGCCGACCGGCAGGTGAGGACGCTGGCCGGCGGCAGTGAGCCGGGGTTCAGGGACGGCAAGGGCGCGGAAGCGCGCTTCGATACGCCGTGCGGGATCGCCGTCGCGCGTGACGGCGCGCTGCTGGTCGCCGACACCGGCAACCATCGCATTCGCCGCGTGACGATTGACGGCACAGTGACCACGCTGGCGGGCACCGGCGCGGCGGACGAGCGCGACGGCCCGCCACTGGAGGCCGCATTCAATGAGCCGACGGCCATCACGATTCGCGACGAGAATTCGTTTTACGTTGCCGACGCCGCGGGCAACAGCGTGCGCCTCTGCGAATTCGGCAATCAGCCTGACCACCCGCCGGCGGTCCGCACGCTGGCCGGCGGTTACCCGCTCGGGTTGAATGACGGCGAATTGTCAGCCGTGAAGCTGAATCGCCCGACGGGGCTCGCGGTAATTTCGGGGTGGAGAAAAAATGCGCTCGTGTTTGCCGACAGCGGCAACGGGCTGGTGCGAGCCTTTGTGAGCGAAGGGTCGAAGCTCGGCTTCCGGTCAAAGCCCGAGACCGCGCTGCTCAAGGCCGATGAGATTCGCGCCGCCCTGCCGCCCCGCTGGCCTTTCGACCCGCCGAATGCGAGGCGCGAAATCGCGGGCACGTTCGGCGAAGTGCGCGGCGAGCGTCTGCCCGAACACGACGCCTGGTTTCACAACGGGCTCGACATCCCCGGGGCCTACGGCGAAGCCGTGCGCGCGATTTACACTGAGCGTGTTTCGCGTCCGCTCTCGGTTGAAGCCGTCGGCAGCCCGCGCGAACGATTGCGGCTGCCGGTGATCGGCTACATTCACGTCAGAATCGGGCGCGATCAGAATGACAGGCCGCTCGGGATGGAAGGCGTCAGCTTCCGGCATGATGAAACGGGCAGGATAGTGGGTGTGCGCGTGCGCCGCGGGACCAGCATTAAAGCAGGCGATCCGATTGGCACGCTCAATCGCCTGAATCACGTCCATCTGATCGCCGGGCCGACGGCAGGCGAAATCAACGCGCTCGCGGTGCTGCAATTGCCGGGCATCAGCGATACCATTGCCCCGGTGATTGAAAATGTCACTCTGATGAATGAAAGCTGGCAGCTATTTGCGCCTGCCGGGGCGAAGAGTCCTCGCGTACCGGTCAGCGGTCGGGTGCGCATCGTCGTGCGCGCTTACGATCAGGCGGATGGCAACGCGAGCTATCGGCGGCTGGGGATTTATAAATTGAGCTACACGGTGCTGAAGGCTGACGGCTCGCCCGCTGAAGGTTTCAGTCAGCCGCGCGAGAATCTGGTCTTTGAACGGCTTCCCGCAACGCCGAACGCGGTGCCGCTGGCTTATGCCGAAGGCAGCCAGTCGGGTTATCAGGGGGCGACGATTTTCGCTTACATTGCAACCAACGTTCTGCGTGACGGCGAAGCGAGAGAAGATTTCTGGGATACGACGAGGCTCTCTCCCGGCGATTACACCGTGCGAGTCATCGCCGCAGACTTCTTCGGCAACAAAACTCAGCGCGATGTGGCTGTGGCAGTCTCAAAGCAGTAGCCCTTATAATCACGCCCCCTTCAACGCATCAATCAACAGAGGAATGAGCCGAACCAATGATCACGACGCCTGCCGAACTCCGCTACGACTGGAAGCCTGACGAAATCGAAGCCATCTACAACCTGCCACTGCCCGAACTGATTTTTCGCGCGCAGTCGGCGCAGCGCGCCTATCACAACCCCGACGAAGTTCAGGGCTGCGCGCTGCTGAGCATCAAGACCGGCGGATGCCCGGAAGACTGTGCCTATTGCCCGCAATCAGCCCATTACGAAACCGGCGTCGCGCGGCAGAAACTGATGTCCGTCGAAGAAACCCTCGCGGCAGCCGAACGCGCCCGGCGGCAGGGGGCAACGCGCTTCTGCATGGGCGCGGCGTGGCGCGACGTGCCCCGCGGCGCGGAATTCGAGCGCGTGCTGGAAATGGTCAGGGGAGTGCGCGCGCTGGGGATGGAGGCCTGCTGCACGCTCGGCATGCTCGAAAGCGATCAGGCGCTGGCGCTGGCCGAAGCAGGATTGACCGCTTACAACCATAACCTCGACACCTCACCGGAATTTTACGGCGAGATCATTTCGACTCGCACGTATCAGGAGCGGCTCGACACGCTGGCGTATGTGCGCCGGGCCGGGATCACCGTGTGCAGCGGCGGCATCATCGGCATGGGCGAAGAGCGAGCGGATCGTTACCGGCTGCTCGAACAACTGGCAACGCAGCGTCCTCATCCTGAAAGCGTGCCGATCAACCTGCTCGTCCGCGTCGCCGGCACGCCACTCGCCGAGGAAAAGCCGGTTGATGTTTTTGAGATGGTGCGGATGATCGCGACCGCAAGAATTCTGATGCCCGCCTCGATGGTGCGACTGAGCGCGGGTCGCCTGTCAATGTCCGACGAGGCGCAGGCGCTGTGTCTGCTCGCCGGAGCGAATTCGATCTTTATGGGCGGCAAGTTGCTGACTACGCCAAACCCGGAGGCGGATCACGATCAGAGACTGCTTGGCAGGATGGGAATGCGATTGCGTCCACAAAGCGACAGTAAAGGGAATACGCCGTCGCCACCACATACTGCTATGGCGAGTTGATCGGGTAGCATTGAAGGGTAGCAAAAAGCAGGCCGGCGCGAGATTAGTTTGTCTCGCGCCGGCCTTTTGATTGTGGGGCAGCTTCAGAAGTTGAGCTTGAGCGCGAACTGGAAGATACGCGGATCAAACGTACTCGTAATACGCCCAAAGGACGTGCTGTTGATGTTCTGGACCTGATCAATGTTGAAGTTGACGTTATTGAAGACGTTGAATGCGTCGGCGCGGAATTCGACGTTCACTGATTCGGTGATCGCCGTGCGCTTGATCAGGCTCAGGTCCACGTTGAAGAAGTTCGGGCCGCTCACCGGAGTCAGATGCAGCGTGCCGAGCCGGCCCGCCTCCGGGTTTTTGAAGAACTGTGAATTGGCGCGACCGTCAGAACCGATCAGGCTCGGATCGAACAGAATCGGTCGCCCTTGGGCGTCCTTGAAGAGCCCGGTCTTATTCTGCAGATCACTCACCGGGAGCGTGGTATCCACGGTGTTCTTCGTTGATCGCGCCGCGCGATTCACGGTGCCGCGCTGCGAGACAATCGAAACCGGCTCGCCCGATTGCCAGCGCCAGATGCCGTTGAGGCTCCAGCCGCCAAAAACCTTACCCGACACGCCGCCGGCACCGAGGAACCTTTTCCCCGGGCCGAACGGAAGCTCATACACGCCGTTGGCCTTGAAGACATGAGTGATGTCGTTGCTGATGCGCTGCTTTTCCACGGCCAGCCCCTTGTTCAGGTCGAGCAGGCCGGCGAAGTTGGTCTGGCCGCCCTCGGAGTCAGTGAAGGCTTTGCTGTAAGTGTAATTCGCCTGGAAATAGAAGCCATGGCTCAGCCGCCGGCGGATTTCAGCCTGCAACCCGTGATAAGTCGAATACGAGCCGTTGCCGATGTAATCCGCGACGAACGTATTCGGATTCGCGGGCAGGAAAAAGCCCGGCGTCAGCTGCACGCCGAAGCCGTTGTTCGGGTCGAGGAAGAAGTCGCGGTTGACGACATAAAATCTGGCCAGTTCGCCGACCTGCCCCTGCGCGATCAGCGAGCGGACGCCCGGGTCATCGAGTAACGCGATGCCCAGACCGAAATCGCTGAAGTCTCCGAGCTTCGGGAAAATCTGCAACGTTTCGCCGACCGTCGGGTCGCCGTGCGCGGCAAGGTTGCGCTGGGCGCGCTGGAAATCAGCCAGGAAGCCGTTGTCGAAAATTCTCAACTGATTGATGTCCACGCCGCGCGTCAGCTTCGTCCCGCGGTTGCCGACGTAGCGCACTTCAAAGATCGTGTCGGGCAGGATCTGGCGCTCGATGCTCAGGTTCCACTGCTGGACGTAAGGCGTCCGCAGTTTCGGGTCAATCGTGAAGAGCGCCGTCTGCGAATTGATCGCCAGATTTTCGCTGATCGTGCGCGGCACCTTGAATTGCGGCGCCGGGATCGTGACCCGCCCGCGGCCACTCAGCGTCCCGGCCACGTCATCAATCGTCACGGCGGTGGCGAGGCCGTCGCCGGCGGTGATGGCATTCAGGACGGTCGTGATGTTGTTGTCAATCACATATGAGATCGAATAGCCCGCGCGGATCGCCATCTTGCCGTGGCCGAACGGGTCCCACGAGAAGCTGACGCTTGGGGCGAAGTTGTTGAGGTCGTCGTTGAAGAACGCACGCCCCGTGCCCGACCCGGCGAAATCCAGCACGGCATTCGGATCGCGCAAAGCTCCGAGCCCGCCGCGCGGCAGCAGCGCCAGACCCCTCTGCTCGGTCGGCACCGAGATGTATTCGTAACGCACCCCGGCATTGAATGTGAAATTCGACCTGGCGCGCCACGTATCCCCGGCGTACCCGGAGATGGTGTGATACGAAAGCCGCTGACGGCTCTCGGCGCCGCTCGTGAACCCGGAAGTGCGGCTGGCGACGTTGAATGTCTGATCCGCCTGCGAGACAGGGGCAGTCAGAATCTCGAGGATGTTGGTCGCGCGGCTGAAATCATCAGTTGAAATCCCGCCGGGGAAAGACGTCGCGTTGCGCCTGAGCGGGCTGCTCAGACCGACGCCGTTAAAGCCGATGGTGTAGAGCGGGATCGTCCCGACAAAATCGAAAGGCTCAGTGTAAACGCGGCGGTAACTGCCGCCGAAGCGCACCTGATGGCGGCCTTTGACCCAGTTGACGTTGTCAAAGATTTCATAATTCGTCGCCTTCCGCCCCTGCGGCAGTGTGTTCTGCACCGGGTCGGTGATCAGCGGGAAAGTCACGCGGAAGCCATCGGCAAACGGCTCTCTGGTGAAGAATCTGACGTCGTAGTTGTTGAAGCCGCCACGCAGTTCATTGTTGAGATTCGTAGTCGGCGTCCAGTTCCACGCGAACGAACCGCGCGGGCGGGTTGATTTCTGCCCGCCACCCGGCAGGCCGGGGAAGGGTTCTTCGATGGCATTGAATGGGTCATTCGGCAGGTTGAAATCGAAGCGGCTGAAGGTCGCCTCAAAGCGGTGCTTTGCCGTCGCGTCGTAATCCACGCGGAAGCCCCACAAATTCTGATCAGTGCCCGAACCGGTATTGAAGCGGTAACCGGCGACGTTCGAGGACGCAGCCGCGCCTGGGGTGTTCGCCAGATCGCCCGAGGCCAGATCGTTTGGCAGCGGAGTCAGGTCAATGAGCCGCTTCGCAATTGGGTCAACCACGCCTCTCGCGCCCGCCAGGGCGAGCAGGTTGACGGTCTGCAACTGGCCGTTATCGGCGCGCCGATAAGTGAAACTGCCCTGCCGCGCCGGTTGCGTCAGCACAGTGCGCAGCACGCTCGCCTGAGTCCTTTCCTTCGTGCCTTCGTAGTAAGTGAAGAAGAACAGCTTGTCCGTATCGAAGCCGACCGGGCCGAAGACTTTCTTCGGGAGTTTGATCGGCCCGCCCAGATTGAAGCCGTACTGGTTGCGGATCAGCTTCTCTTTCGGCACGCCCGTCGCGTTGTTGAAGAAGGAGTTTGCATCGAGCGCGTCGTTGCGGTGGAATTCAAACAGGCTGCCGTGAAATTGGGTGGAACCGCGCGGCGTGATCAGCTTGACCTGCGCGACGCCGAGGCCATCGGTCGGCCCGCCATTCTGCGTCGTCAGCGTGAATTCGGAAACACTGACGACACTCGGCGCGGCCACGCCAAAGAAGGTGTCGGTGCGAATGAAGTTGTCATTGATATTGATGCCGTCCCACGTCAGGTTGGTGAACGTCCCGCGCAGCCCGTTCACTGAGGCCTCGCGGTTGTCGCCGCTCTGATTGACGCCGGCCTGCAGGTTGGCCAGATCAAGCGGGTTGCGCCCGTTGAGCGGCAGGTCATTGATCTGTCGCGACAGCACGGTCGTCTGCAGTTCGGCGTTCTCCGTGTTGACGACCGCCTGCGAGTCAGTCGCCGTGGTCGTCACGATCTCGGCAATCGTCCCCGGCTGCAATTCAATATTCACCGTGGCCGGGACGCCGACGTTGACGGTGATGTCTCTGAGATCGGCTTTTCTGAAGCTGGCCTTTTCGGCAGTGATCTCATAATTCCCGGCAGTCACGTTGGCAAAGACAAACTGCCCTTCGTGATTGGTGACAACAGTAATCTCACGGCGCGTGGCCGTGTCTCTCAGTACGACTTTAGTGTCGGGCACGACGGCGCCGGTTGAATCCTTTACCGTCCCGCTGACGGTTGAAGTGGTCGTCTGGGCAATCGCGCCCGACCACATCAGGCCGGTCAGAATAAATAATGTCATGACAGCAATCATTGAAATGCTGCGAAAGCTCATAAGGCCGGGAAGTGATTTATTGTTCATTGCGGCTTCTTCAACTCCTTTGCTTCAGTTCTCTGTCTTCTGTTTGCGGCGCCTGATTCAGGCTCGCGGGCAGAGACAGATTCGATTCACTCTTTTGGAAAGAATTCCAAAACGTTTCTTGATAAAAATCCAAAAACGGCTATGTCCGAGCCGGTGTCTCGAAGCGCAACTGGTGTTCCAACGGATTGCCGCGGCGTCCTGCCTGCGGAAGGTGTTCAGCCGTGAATGCTTGTCAGCGGCCCGTAATTAGTTCTGAGTTTTGAAGCGCGGGAGTGATTATTCAGAAATCTGAATCGCGTTACGGATTTTCGGAGGGGTAACGATGCAGCATCCCCGGAGCGGTTGGAAATAATCTGCTCCTGACGGTGATCAGTGTTTTGTTTGATCAGGGATTATTGAAGCATTAGCATGCCACCCGAGATGGAAAGCGGCGTACAGGCCCAGCAGACGCTCACCGGCTCGGTCGAGCGCATCACTTATCACAACGACCAGAACGGCTACACCGTGCTGCGTTTCCTCATCCCCGGTCACGCCGAACCGGTCACCGTCACCGGCAACTTCTCCGCCGTCTCTCCCGGCGAGAGTCTGCGCCTGACCGGATTCTGGACGACGCACCCGCAGTACGGCGACCAGTTCAAGGCGGCGGATTATCAGGTGACCCGTCCGGCGACGGTTGCCGGCATTCAGAAATATCTCGGCTCCGGTCTGATTAAAGGCGTTGGCCCGGTCACGGCCAGACGCATCGTCGAGCATTTCGGCGAACAGACGCTCGACATCATCGAAAGCGACATCTCGCGCCTCGTCGAAGTCAGAGGGGTTTCCGGCAAACGCATCGAGCTGATTCAGAAAACGTGGCAGGAGCAGCGCGCCGTCAAGGACGTGATGATCTTTCTGCAATCGCACGGCGTCTCAACCCACTTCGCCGTCAAAATCTACAAGCAGTACAACAACGACTCGATTCCGATTGTCGAGAAGACGCCCTACCGGCTGGCCGCCGATATTTATGGCGTCGGCTTCAGAACGGCGGATCAGATCGCGCGCAACTTAGGCATCAGGGCCGACGCCGAAGAGCGGCTGCGCGCCGGGTTGCAGCACGTACTCGGCGAAGCGACGGAGCAGGGGCATTGTTACCTGCCGCGGCGCGAATTGCTCAGGCGCGCCGCAGAAACCCTGGGGGTCGAAGATCAGACGCGCCTTGCGGCTTCGCTTGACGCGCTGCTCAATGAAGGGCTGTTGAAAATCGAAGAAGAGCCCGACGACCCGCTGGCTGATGTCGCGATTTATCTGCCTCCCTTGTGGCAATCGGAACGGGCAATCGCGCGGCGGGTGAAAATGCTGGCGGAAGCGCCGGTGCGCGTTGACGCGAAGCGTGTGGATACGTGGCTTGATCGGTTCATAGAAACCAAAGGCATCCAGCTTTCCGACGAGCAGCGGGCCGCCATCCGGCTGGCCGCGGGCTCGCGCGTGATGGTGCTGACAGGCGGCCCCGGGTGCGGGAAGACGACCGCGTTGCGCGCGCTGGTTGCGCTCTTTCACGCCATGCGGAAGCGCGTGCTGCTGGCTTCCCCGACCGGGCGCGCCGCGCAGAGGTTGTCGGAAGTCACAGGCGAGGAGGCGAAGACGCTGCACCGCACGCTCGAATTCGACCCGTCGAGGATGGGCTTCAAGCGCGACGAGACGAGCCCGCTCGAAGCCGACGTCATTATCGTTGACGAGGCTTCGATGCTCGACGTGGTGCTGGCGAATTACCTGATCAAGGCCGTTGCCGCTCACTCGCAGCTCATTCTCGTGGGCGACGTGGATCAACTGCCGTCGGTCGGCCCCGGCACGGTGCTGCGCGACCTGATTGATTCGCGCGCCGTGCCGGTCGCGCGGCTGACGCGGGTGTTCAGACAGGCCGCCGAAAGTCTGATCATCCAGAATGCGCACCGCCTCAACCGCGGGGAGTTCCCGGCGCTCGTCAAACCCGGCACCGGGCAGACGGATTGTTACTTCATCGCCGCCGAAGAGCCGCACGAAGTCGCCGACCTGATCGTCAAGTCAGTTGCCGTGGCCCTGCCGAAGCGATTCGGCTACGACCCGGTAAATGACATTCAGGTGCTGGCGCCGATGAACCGCGGGCAGGTCGGCACGAACAGTCTGAACGCGCTGCTGCAACAACACCTCAACCCGCCGGGCGAGCGCAAACCCGAATACGCGCGCGGCAACCGCACCCTGCGCGTCGGCGACAAAGTCATTCAGCGCGTCAACAACTACAAGCTCGAAGTCTTCAACGGCGACCTGGGCCGCATTGAGTGGATTGATCTGGAGGATCAGATGATCGCCGTCCGCTTCGCCGACCGGATCGTGAATTACGATTATGCTGACATACTCGAACTCGGTCACGGATTCGCGATCAGTTGTCACAAATCGCAGGGCAGCGAATATCCGGCGGTCGTGATCCCGCTGCACATGCAGCATTTCATGATGCTCAGCCGCAATCTGCTCTACACGGCGCTCACGAGGGCGAAGAAAACGGTCGTGATGATCGGCACGACCAAAGCGATTGGCGCGGCGATGAACAACCTCGAAGCGGTACACCGGTTCACCGGGCTGGTGCGTGAACTGAGGGCCTGAAGTCGGAGAGAACATTGCTGTTCAAGGCGACGTAAATCATTCTGTCTGGCAGCTTCCTGCCACGGAACAGGATTCAGAACGGAGGCAATTATGAGTTACACCAGGAAACTTGAGGAATTGCGCGAGGCCGCGCAGCGCAAGGCCCGCGAACTCGACGAACAGTTCAAGCTGCGCGAGAAGCTGGAGCAGGGCATCAACACTGCCGGCAACGTCGCCAACGCCGCGGGCAAAGCCGCCAGCGACGCGGCGCGCAAGGGCGCGGAGGCGGTGAATGATGCGGCGAAAGCTGCCGGCGAGCGGGCGAAGAAAATTGATGACGAATATCGCGTGACTGAAAATCTCCGCGACACTGCCGCGAAGGTTGGTGCCGACGCGAAGGAGGGCGCCGAGGATTTCAAGAAGACGGCCACCAAAGCCGCCGAGACCGCCGAAGCAAAGGCGCGCGAGTTTTTCGGCACGGCCGAAACCTTTTACCGCCGCGCCGAACAGGCATACAGCGCCGGGACGAGCGGCGCGCGGATTATGGAAGCGACCGTGAGCGGTTACTCAAAGGCGCGCGAGTGGATCAAAAACAATCCGGGCAAAACTGCGGTCGTGACATTTTCAATGATCGCCGGTGTGCGCGCCGGGTCAGCGCTGCCCACACTCGGCGCGACGATCCTCGGCGCGGGCGGCGCGACCAGTTTCCTCTTTCACAGTTCCCTGCCGATCATCGGCCTGCGTAAAGTCACCGAGCGTTACAACGAATACCTGAAGGAGCAGGAACGCCGCATCGCGAGCGGCGAACTCGATGAAGCCGAGCGCGCGAACATCGAGTTTCAGCGCGACCTGACGAAATACGTCGGCGCCCCGCTGCTCGGTGCATTCAGCATGGCCGCCGGCGCGACGATGATCGCCTCGGCTTTCTCCGGCGCGACGGCGACGGGATTTCCCATCAGCCTGATCCTCGGCGGCAACCCGCTGCTCAACGGCGTCTGGTTTTTCGCGAACGGCGTCATCTGCATCAGCGAAGGCTACAGGTTCTTTATGATCGCGCTCGCCGATGAGGAAGACGTGCAGCGCGTCGTGCGTGAAATCAAAGGGTTGTTACCGGCGGCAACTACGGCAGAATGAAAATCGCAATCGCAGGTCTGGGTAATGTCGGGCGCGCATTCGGCGGACTGCTCGCAGAGCGGCGCGAGTGGCTGAGGTCAGAATTCGGGACCGAGATCAAAGTCACCGCCGTCAGTGACCGAAGCGGCGTGGTTATCAATGACGACGGCCTGGATCTGACGCCGGTGTCTGTCCTGTATCAGACAGGTCGCCGCCCGCCAGACACCTCAATCGCCTTTCTGAAAGAGACACGTCAGCCTCTGACAAAGGCAGGCGCCGTCGCCGCGACGCCGGCAGAAGCCGTCAGGCTCTTTGCAGAAGCCGGAGTACAAGCTGTCATCGAAACATTGCCGAGCGGCTTGGAGACGCAGGGCGAACCGGCGATCACCATCGTCACTGAAGCACTGAATCGGGGCCTGCACGTAGTCACTGCCAACAAAGCCGTGCTGCTCTTTGCCGGGCCGAAGCTGGAACGCCTGGCCGCGGGCAAAGGCGTGAAGCTGGCGCACAGCGGGGCCACCTGCGCGGCGCTGCCCACACTGAGTTTTGCCCGCCGTGAGCTGATCGGGGCGAGGATTATCAGGATTCGTGGCATCCTCAACGGCACAACAAATAACATCCTGACGCGGATGAACGAAGACGGCTTGAGTTTCACTGACGCGCTGGCCGAAGCGCAGGACAAAGGCATCGCCGAACCCGACCCGCGCTACGATGTGGAGGGCTGGGATTCGGCAGCGAAGCTCGTGATTCTCGCCAATGTCCTGATGAATGCCGACGCCACGCTTGAGCAGGTGGAGCGCAAAGGCATTGATGAAATCCCTGAGCGCATGATCGAAGGCGCGCGTTCGGCGGGAAGAGCGATTAAACTGATCGCCCTTGCTCATCCGCACGGTGAAGGCGTCAGATTATCAGTCTCCCCACAAGCCGTTTCACCACAGGATCAGATGTATTCCGTGCGCCACTCGAACAAGGCGGTTGAGTTTCAGACCGATCTTTACGGGCCTTTGCTGGTGGCTGGCGGCGCTTCCTCGCGCGCGGCGGTGGCGGCGACGCTGCTTAAGGATGTAATCAGTCTCTTGTGAGTCCGTCGCTGCCCCAGAAATCCGGCAGCGATCCAATCATCACCCCGGGAGGTAAATATGTTCTGCCCGCAGTGTGGCAATCAGCCCGCCTCAAAAAGCGCCCGGTTCTGCCCCGGCTGTGGCTTTCGCCTTGATGGCACAGTCGGTCTTCTTGTCGGGAATGACGCCTCCGCGGGTGAAGGCAGCAAACCCGAGCGACACCCTTCGATGGTCAGAAGAGGCGCGATGCTCGGCATTACGCTGATGCTTATTGCCAATGTGTTGTTCGGATTTGCCATCGGACGACACGATGGCGAGGGGCTGGTTTTCGGCTCGATCTTTGTCTGGGTCGGCCTGATGATCCTGATCAACCTCTTCGGACCGGTCGCGCGGCTGGCGAGAAAAATCTTTTCTGAAGAAGAGCCGGCTCTGGCGGTGAAAACGCCTCAGTCCCGTCAGCTGCCGCTGCCACCGGCGCAAAGCGCCCCCGTCGCGTATGTGCCTCCGCAGCGCACGACCACATCAAAGATCGTTCAGCAGGCGAGTGTGACTGAGCAGACGACGGGATTGCTGAAAGATAAGTAGATTTGGGCGTGATCCGGCTACACTCCACACTCCACTTCTTCCGCCGCCTCATCCCTCGCGCTTTGCAATTCCATATCAATCCCGTACTTCTCAGCCAGCGCGAAGTATTCCTCAAAGAGCGGCAGCATCTCTTCCATTGTCTGCGAGCGCAGCGCGGCGGTGCGGATGTGCGCGCCGTTCGCGACGCCGCGCAGGAACTGGGCGGACAGCATCTTCATGCGCCCGATCACGCCGCGCTCGGGCATCGCTTCGCGCAGGTAGCCCATGTATTCGAGCAGCAGTTCGTGCATCTCCCGCGGCGTCGGCTGGTACGGTTCGAGGCCGTCCATCACTTCCCACGTCTGGCGGAAGATGTACGGGTTGGCAATCGCGCCGCGACCGATATGCACGGCGTCGCAGCCGGTTTCCTCAAAGCGGCGCATCGCGTCCGCGGGCGTCAGAATGTCGCCGCTGCCCGAGACTGGGATCGAAACCGTCTTTTTGATTTCGCGCACCAGATCCCAGTCGGCGAACCCCTTGTAGCCCTGCACGCGCGTGCGACCGTGGAGCGTGACCATCGAGCCGCCGCAGTCTTCGATCAGTTTCGCGACTTCGACGCAGTTGATCGTTTTGTCGTCCCAGCCCGCGCGGATCTTGACGGTCATCGGGATCGAGATAGAGTCTTTGACGGCGAGCAGAATTTTTTTGAGCTGCGGCAGGTCGCGGAGCAGGTTCGATCCGCCGCCGCCGTTGACCACTTTTTTCGCGGGGCAGCCGCAGTTGATGTCCACGAAATCCGCGCCCGCTTCCTGGGCTATTTCCGCGGCCCAGCGCATGCGCACTTCGTCGTAACCGAAGATCTGGATCGCAATCGGGCGCTCTTCCTGCGCAAAGCGCATCATCTCGTGGGAGCGCATATTGCCGCGCGTGAGGCCCTCGACGCTGATGAATTCGGTGACGATCAGGCCAACGCTGCCGCACTTTTTGGCGACGCGGCGGAAAGGCGAATCGGTCACGCCAGCCATCGGCGACAGCACGAGCGGCGGCGAAAGGCGGCGTCCGGCAATTTCGAATGAATCCGGGTACTGCATAAATTATTCCCTTAGCAAAGTATTGAGCGCGTACAGACGGCTCAGGCAAACGTGAAATATAACAGAAGACTGACCCGCGGACACGAAGGTTCACGAAGAAAATCTGCTGGCCCCCTGGCCGGCTTTCGGCGTCCTTTATGGATGCCGGTTGACGCTCGCGCGCAAAATCGGTAGCGTTGTCGGGGTGAAAAACAATCAGGACAATGCAGTTGAAGCTTCGCGAATCATTGATTTTTTGTCAGAGATGATGCGCCTGAAGGCGGTGCCGCGCACAGGCTGGCTGCTGCGCGGCGTGCGCGACGTGGAATCGGTCGCTGCGCATTCGTTCGGCGTCGCCCTGATCGCGATGTGGCTGGCCGACCGCGCTCTGGCTCGCGGGATGCATGTCAATGTGGAGCGGGTGCTGCGCATGGCGCTGCTGCACGACCTGACGGAAGCGCGCACGGGAGACCTGCCGGCGACAATCAAGCGCTATTTCGGCAACGACGCGCTGAAAGCCGCCGATGAACGAATTGCGGCGGAGATGCTTGAGGCGACAGGCCCGGCCGGTGAATCGTATCTGGAATTGTGGCGCGATTACGAGCAGCGCACGAGCGTCGAATCGCGCATCGTCAAGGCCGCGGACAAACTCGACCTGCTCCTGCAGGCGCGGGAATATGAAAAGGGCGGTGCGCGCGGCCTGGGTGAGTTCAGGGAAAATTCCGACGCGGATTTTTCCGGCCTCGGGATTGATGAATTGACCGCGGAACTGATTGCGGGACTAAGGAAGTCACGGGAATGAGCTGGCTTGACGTTGAGCAGTTGATCGGCTGGCTTCAGCAACTGCCTCCGGTGGGAGTGCTGGCGCTGGTGTTTCTGATCGCCTACATCGAGAACGTCTTTCCGCCTTCGCCGAGCGACGTGATGCTGGTTTTCGCCGGCACGCTGGTCGGGGTCGGCGCAATCGGATTCTTCCCGATGCTGATTTCGTCCACGCTGGGCGGCACGCTCGGGTTTATGACGGCCTACGCGGGCGGGCGCTATTTCGAGGAACACATCGTCGAAGGCCGCTTCGGTCGTTTTCTGCCGGTCAGGGCGATTCACCGTGTGGAGAGTATGTTTCAGCGGTTCGGCTACGGTGTCATCGTTGCGAACCGCTTTATTTCAGGCCCCCGCGCGATAGTCTCGGTTGCGGCGGGGATGTCGCGGATGAATCTGCCCGCCACGACCGTGTTGTGCGCGATCAGTGCGGCGGCTTGGAATACTATTCTGATTCTGCTCGGCAAAAGCTTCGGTCACAACTGGCGGAAGGTGGGCGATTACCTGGTGCTGTACGGGGAGATCGCCACGGCCATCGTCATCATCGGCATTGTGATTTTCGCGTGGCGTTACCGGCATCAGTGGCGCGAGCGGCGTCAGGCCAGAGCGCAGAACCGGGTGGCCAGGAATCAGACCTGATTCATTCAGCACTCGACATCCCTCATTCTCGACTATGGACATCCTGCAAAAGATCAGAAGCCGTGCGGCCACGCAGCCGCAGCACATTGTGTTGCCCGAAGGCGAAGACGACCGCACCATCATTGCCGCTGCGCGCATTGCCGGCGAACGCATCGCGCGCGTGACGCTGCTCGGCGGCGAAGAGAAGATCCGCGGCCAGGCCGACGCGCTGGGCGTGTCGCTGACCAGCGTGCCAATTCTCAATCATCACCAGTCGCCTGACCTCGACCGCTACACGCGGGAGTTTTACGAACTGCGCCGCGCCAAAGGCGTCACGCTCGACGAGGCGCGCAAACAGATACTCGATCCACTTTATTTCGGCGACATGATGGTGCGCGCCGGAAAAGCCGACGGCTCGGTCGCCGGGGCGACCAATACGACGGCACACACGGTGCGCGCGGCACTGCTCACCATCGGGCTGCGCAAAGATTTCAATCTGGTCTCGTCGGTGATGGTGATGGTGGTGCCCAATAAGAGTTTCGGCGCTGACGGCGCGCTGATTTTTGCCGACCCGGCGGTCGTGGTGAACCCGACGGCTTCACAGCTCGCGGAAATCGCGCTCGCGTCAGCAGACACCTGCCGCGCATTGCTCGACGCCGAGCCACGCGTCGCGATGCTTTCATTTTCGACCAAAGGCAGTGCCCAGCACCCGCTGGCTGACAAGGTCATTGAAGCGACACGCACCGTCCGCGCCCGCGCGCCCGAACTGGAAATTGACGGCGAGTTGCAGCTCGACGCCGCGCTCGTCCCGCACATCGGCGCCTCGAAAGCCCCCGGCTCCGCGGTCGCGGGCAGGGCCAATGTACTCATCTTCCCCGACATCAATGCGGGCAACATCGGCTACAAGCTGGCCGAGCGGCTCGCCGGGGCGACGGCCATCGGCCCGATTCTGCAGGGCCTTGACAAGCCGGCGAATGATCTGTCACGCGGATGCAAGGCCGATGACATAGTTGATGCGGTCGCGATCACGGCAGTACAGGCGCAGGCGGGAAAACGCGAAGGCAGATAAAAAAAGAGCAGCCGCGCCTGCGGCTGCCCGAATGAACCAAAGAAAGGAGGTCAAATGCGAAAACCTTGTACCCTCTGAAAAACTCTGTCCGCTCCGGCGTAACCCATTCACCGGGAGCAAACACATCACGAAACGCCGCCGAGTTCCCTGCGCCGCCCGAGCCCCACAAGCCCCAGTCAAAAACGACTGCCCGGCTGTTCCCAGGCGGCCTCAGCCGCGTTCCCGACGCTTCCCATATTGGCGATTCCCGTACCAGAAGCCCCTTCACGAATTCCTTTCAGGCTAACTCCCTGCCGTCACAGGCAAAGTAGTGCCCGGTCACGGCGGCGACTGGATTCATCGGCAGAGTAATCGGTCAAATTGGCGCGCTTATCGTCGCGCAGGATGACGGGAGTTGTCGTTCAGAGTGACGAGAGTTGCGGCGGGCAAAAATTGTCCGACCGGCTGGCGGCCCGCTCGAACGTCAGGAGCGCTGAAAGCCCTTTTCGATTTCGCGCGTCGAGACGCGCAGGATGATGGGGCGCCCGTGCGGGCAGGTGGCGGGGTTATCGGTGACGAGCAGTTCATCAATCAGCCAGTGCATCTTTTCCGGCGCCAGCGTCATATTGATTTTGATTGCCGCGCGGCAGGCGAGGCTCGCGGCGATCTCAGCGCGCAACTCATCCATCGTCAGTCCGCGCCGCTCCTGCTCAATCGCATCGAGCAGTTCGGCCAGCAGTTCACGCGCGGTTCCGGCTGGCAGCAGGGCGGGCACGGCCTTGATCGCAATCGTGCGGCCCGAAAGTCTGCCGATCTCAAAGCCGTTCTCTTCCAGTTCCGGCAGCATCTGGTCAATCGTCGCGGCCTGTGCCGGGGTCAGGTCGAGCGTTTCGGGTAGCAGCAGCCGCTGCACCTCGACCCGGTTGCGCGTGAGCGCGCGCCAGTGCCGCTCGAACAGAATCCGTTCGTGCGCGACATGCTGGTCAATGACGAGTAGGCCGTTGCGGTCCGCCGCCAGAATGAAGCTGTTGTGGAGCTGGCCGAGCGGATTGATTTCGTCGGCGTTGAGCGAAAGGTTCTGCGCGGGTTTGAGATTGGAATTTGACAGATCGCCGCCGCGCGCGCCCAGACAACCGAGCCGACTGCCGTAATAAATGACGACCGGCTCTTCGGGCTTCTCTTCCCTGACAGCTCCCTCAATTACTGGAACCGGAAGAACAGAGTCTTCAGCTCCAATCGCATAATCTGAAAGAGGCTCTTCAATCGGTGGCGATGCCGCTTCGCCTTTCTGTTGGGGCTGTGGCGCAAAGCTCAGGTTCATTTTGCGCTGCTCAGGCGCGGGCGGCGGCTTCGGGGCCTGAATGCGGAATGCGCCTTTGAGTTCTTCTCGCGAAATGGGCAGCGGCTGAGCAGTGGTCGAAAGTTGATCAAGTGAGGCCGCGCCTGGAGGCCGCGTTGTCGTTTCAACTCTGCTGGTTTCCTGCTGCTTTTCGATAAAAGGTGTCACAGCCGCTTTGGCCGCACCGATGGCGGCGCGCACGGCATCGCGCAGGGTGTCCTGGACGATTGACGGGCGCACGAAGCGCACTTCGGTCTTGGCCGGATGTACGTTCACGTCAACTTCGTGCGGCGGCAGGCCGACAAAGAGCATGGCCGTGGGATAAACGCCCACAGGCATCATCGCCCGATAGGCTTCACCCAGGGCACGGCTGATCAATTTGTCACGCACATAACGACCGTTGATGAAGAAATACTGGCTGTCCCGCGTCGTCCGTGTCACCGACGGCGAAGAGACAAACCCGCGCACGTTCAGTTCGCCGTTTTCACCGCTGACTTCGATCAGGTCGTCAATGAATTCGCCGCCGAAGAGCTGGTAGGCGCGCTCGCGCAGGTCGCCGACCGGGGTGACGCTGATGCTCTCGCGCCCGTTGTTGATGAGCGTGAAGGCAAGCCGCGGGTGGGCGAGCGCGTAATGCGTGACGAGGCTGGCGATGTGAAAACTTTCGGTCGCTTCGGATTTGAGGAATTTGCGCCGCGCCGGGACGTTGAAGAAGAGGTCGCGGATTTCAAACTCGGTGCCCCGCGCAAAGGCGATGTCGCGGACGTTAAGCATCCGCCCGCCACTGATTTCGATCTCAGTCCCGACCAGATCGTCAGCCGTCTGCGTGCGCAAGCGGACTTTCGAGACTGAAGCAATCGAGGCGAGCGCTTCGCCGCGGAAGCCGAGCGTCAGGATGGCTTCGAGGTCTTCGGCGGATTTGATCTTGCTGGTCGCGTGTCGCTCGAAAGCCAGAATCGCGTCATCGCGTGACATCCCTTCGCCGTCATCGGCCACGCGGATCAGCCGGCGCCCGCCCGACTCGACCGCGACCTCGATTCGCCCCGCGCCGGCATCAATCGAATTCTCGATCAGTTCCTTGACGATGGAAGCCGGGCGCTCGACCACTTCGCCGGCGGCGATTTTGTTGGCAAGGCTGTCTGGCAGGACGCGGATTTTGGACATTGGGGCTTTTCAGAAATGGGTCAAAAAACTTCAGGCAGATCAGTCTTCCACTTTCAGACCCGGCACTTTGCCGAAGTCCCTGATGTTTCTCGACAGCAACGTCGCATCGTGAGCCAGGGCGATGGCGGCGATTTTCAGATCCATTGTACCGACACGGATCCGTGTCTTGAACAGCGTCTGAAATTGCAGTGCAGCCTTCTCGTCAAACTCAAGAACAATGATGTTGCGGTAGTTATCCAACAGCCTGTTGAGGCGCTGGTAATTTTCAACCTGCCAGGAAAGTGAATTCGATCTGGCCAGGCGAGCCATCCATCCGCGCACTTCCTCTTCAAAAGTAACAATGGTGGTCACGACCTCGCCCGATGAAGGTAAAAGATGGCCCAGGCGATTGCGTATCTGGTGAGCTTCACGACTATCGGCTCTCTCCAGAAGACTCATGTGATCCGTGTCGAGAATATATATGACTATGTTTTTTTACCCTTCACAGATTTCCGGCTGCGCCTGCTTTTTGGCTTTGGGGCGCAATGACTCACGGTATTTTCTGCCCAACTCCATTGCCTTGTCGTAATCCGGATCATTGGCAAAAGTCCCCCAGATTTTTTCCCACCAGGGAAGCTCCGGGCCTTCCACCTTCTGCTTCAGCCTCGCCATTTCCGCTTCCAGCGCGGCAACACGCATTTCGAGCTTCGATACTGCCATAAAAACACTCCTTTCCCGCGAACTACGTCAGCGTCCTGATTTTCAGCTCATCGAGCTGCTGTTTGCTGACCTCGCTCGGGCTGTCGGTCATCAGGTCGGCGGCGCTCGAAACCTTCGGGAAGGCGATCACGTCGCGGATCGAGTCCGCGCCCGCGAGCAGCATCACTATTCGGTCGAGGCCGAGCGCGATGCCCCCGTGCGGCGGCGTGCCGTAGCTCAGGGCGTCCAGGAAGAAGCCGAACTTCTCGCGCGCCTCGGCCTCGGTCAGGCCGAGCGCGGCGAAGACCTTCGCCTGCACGTCCGAGCGGTGGATACGAATCGAGCCGCCGCCGATCTCGCTGCCGTTCATCACCAGGTCATAAGCCTTCGCGCGCACCGCGCCGAGATCGCCTTCAAGCCCTCTGATGTCTTCGTCAATCGGCGAAGTGAACGGGTGGTGCAGCGCGTACCAGCGTCGGTCGTCTTCGTGGTATTCGAACATCGGGAACTCGGTCACCCAGAGCAGTCTCGTTTCGTTCTCGTTGATCAGGTTTTCACGACGGGCGACTTCCTGACGCACCGCGCCGAGGCTCGACGCCACGACATCGCGTTTGCCGCCGATCATCAGAACCGCATCCCCGACACCCGCTTTTGCCGCCTGAACGATTGCGTTGATGCCGTCCGCGCCGAGGAACTTTGTCAGCGCGGATTTCGATTCACCCTCGGCCACCTGAATGTAGGCGAGACCGGGCGCGCCGTAACGCTTCGCGTGTTCGACCAGTTCGTCAAACTGCTTGCGCGAATACTTCGCGCCGCCGGGCACGACGATGGCCTTGACCGCGCCGCCCTTGCTCACGGCGTCGGCGAAGACGGTGAACGGGCTGCCCTCAAACTGTGCGCTCAGGTCGGTGAATTCAAGTCCGAAACGCAGGTCGGGTTTATCCGAGCCGAAACGCTCCATCGCTTCCTGATAAGGCAGGCGCATAAACGGACGCGGCGGCTCAGGGAGCCCGGCAACCCTGAAAAATTCGCAGACCAGCGGCTCGATCACAGCGAACACGTCATCGGGCTGCACGAAGCTCATCTCAAGGTCTATCTGCGTGAACTCCGGCTGACGGTCGGCGCGCAGGTCTTCGTCGCGGAAGCAGCGTGCGATCTGGAAGTAACGCTCGTAGCCGGCGATCATCAGCAGCTGCTTGAAAAGCTGCGGCGATTGCGGCAGCGCGAAGAAACGGCCCGGGAAGGTGCGCGACGGAACCAGATAATCGCGCGCGCCTTCGGGGGTTGATTTCGTCAGGATCGGCGTCTCGATCTCGTAAAAACCCTGGCCGTCAAGGTAAGTGCGCGTCGCCAGCGCGAGCCGGTGGCGCAGTTTGAAATTGCGCTGCATCTCGGCGCGGCGCAGATCAAGGTAACGATACTTCAGGCGCAAATCCTCAGCCGCATCGCAGCGCTCAAGCTGAAACGGCAGCACGCGTGAATCGTTGAGGACTTTGACCTCCTCGGCGACTATTTCGATCTCGCCGGTCTCCATATTTTTATTGACCGTCTCGGGCGAGCGCGCCACGCACTTACCAGTTACGGCCAGTACGTACTCGCTGCGCACCTGCTCCGCCTTATCGTGCGCTTCCGGGAAGCTGGACGTATTAAAGACGATCTGAGTGATGCCCGCACGGTCGCGCAGGTGGACGAAAATCAGCGGGCCGTGGTCGCGCCGGGCGTTGACCCAGCCGAGCAGGGTGACCGTCTCTCCGACGTTCGCGGCGCGCAGTTCGCCGCAGTTATGAGTGCGTCTGGTTTGTCCTAAATGATCGAGCATTACTTTCTTTCCTGACCTTCCGGTTGAGATGTGCGGGGCAGGGTGGTTGACGGATGAACTCTACGCGGGCTGGCCGGAGAGCCTGACGACAAGGCCGGCGAATTCGACTGTCTCCTGTGCGCCGGTCGCCAGATTCTTGAGCGCATATTTGTCGCTCCTGACCTCGTCCTCGCCGATGATCAGCGCGTAACGCGCGTTTGATTTGCTCGCCTGTGCCATCGCCTTTTTCATCCTGCGCTCTTCGAATTCGAGTGCGACCGCGAAGCCGACGGCGCGCAGATCCTTCGCGACTTTGAAGGCGTGCAGGCGTGCGGCCTCACCCAGCCAGACGATGAAGACATCGGCTTTGCCCGCGGCGCGGGCCTTTTCCACTTCGCTTTCCGGCAGCGACATCACCATGCGATCAAGCCCGAACGCAAAGCCGAAGCCTTTGGTCGGCGGTCCGTCGAGCGTTTCCGACAGGCCGTCGTAACGACCGCCGCCCACGAGCGTGTTCTGAGCGCCGAGACTGCTGCCGATAATTTCAAACGCCGTGCGCGTGTAATAATCGAGCCCCCGCACCATCCGCGGATTCACCGTGTACGCAATGCCGCGAGCGTCAAGATGCGCCTTGAACTGCTCGAAGTGTTCACGCGAAGCGTCGTCGAGGTTATCAGTAATCGTCGGCAAAGTGGCGATGACGGCCTGACAGCTTTCGACTTTGCAATCGAACACACGCAGCGGGTTGGTTTCGTAGCGGTGGTGGCAATCGCCGCACAGCTTATCCAAGTTGCCCGCAATCGCCGCCCGCAGCTTTTCCAGGTAGGCCGGACGGCTCGCCGGATCGCCGACCGAATTGATGAGCAGCGTCGTGTCGGTGATGTTGAGCTGCTTCAAAAACCAGTCGAGCATTTCAATCACTTCGGCCTCAATCGCCGGGTCGTCGCTCGAACCCAGCACCTCGGCGCCGATCTGATAGAACTGGCGAAAGCGGCCAGCCTGAGGCTGCTCGCGGCGGAACATCGGGCCAATGTAATAGAGTCTGGTCAACTCGCCAGGCGTTTTGTCGGCGTAGAGCTTGTGTTCAATGTAAGCGCGGACGACCGGCGCGGTGTTTTCAGGCCGCAGCGTCAGTAATTCGCCTTCGCGGTCTTTACGGGCACGATCAGTGAAGGTGTACATCTCCTTGTGGACGATGTCAGTCGCTTCGCCGACGCCGCGCGCGAAGAGTTCGGTCTTCTCGAAAATCGGCGTGCGAATTTCACCAAACCCGTACCGGCGAAACGCCTCGCGCGCGACGGCCTCGACACGCTGCCAGACCGGCGTGTCTGTGGGGAGGATGTCTCTGGTTCCTTTGACGGTTTGAATCATAGTTATCAGGGGCCGTTCCGGCCTTTGCTTAATTGAACTGCGGATTCTAGCATACGTGCATCGTGAAAATGGAAGTACGAATTTCGGCTGGCGGGTCTGGCGATCAGGACAAACACGCATCCGGAGAGCCGGGTTTCCAGCCCCCTGAACCCACCTGCATATGATCAGAACTTACCTTGGCAAACATCCGCAGATAGCGCCGGGCTGCTTCATTGAGACTTCGGCACAGGTCATCGGCGATGTCATGATTGGCGAGCATTCCTCAATCTGGTTCAACTCGGTCGTCCGCGGCGACGTCAACCGGATCGTCATCGGCCATCACACCAATATTCAGGACTTGTGCGTGATTCATGTGGCGCGCGACCGATACCCGACGCTCATCGGTAATTACGTCACGCTCGGTCATGGCGCCATCGCGCACGGCTGCACGATTGAAGACCACTGCCTGATCGGGATCGGCTCGAAGGTGATGGACGGCGCAGTGATCGGCGCGGAATCAATCGTGGCGGCGGGCGCGCTCGTGACTGCCAGGATGCAGGTTCCCCCGCGCTCGCTCGTGATCGGCATTCCGGCGGTGATCAGGCGCCAGCTCAATGATGATGACGTTGAATTCATCAATCAGCACTGGAGGAATTATCTGGAGCTGAAGGAGATTTATCTGAAGGATGTGCCTCGGGCGTAGTGGCTGGTGGTTGTCAGGCCCGGAATCTGCTATTCGCTCCGCACCAGCCGCGACGGGTCGAGGATCGCCAGCAGCGCCGTGACCGCCGATTCGAGCGCGCCCTCGTCCTTCGATTCAAGCGTCAGTTTGACCTTGTATTCAGGCGAAGAGAAATTCGGGTAAGAGCCGATGGTGACCTGTGGGTGGCTGCTGGCCACCTCCTGCAACTGGCTGGCGATGTCGAATTCGTCTTCCTGCGTGTAGACGGCGTGGGCGTAAAAAGGCAGGGCGCGGAACTGCTCTCTGATCGCGCCGAATTTTTTTCTGAACAGTTCCGGCACGCCGGGCAGGATGTAGACGTTCCCACACGCCAGCAGCGGCCAGCGCATTTCGGTCGTCTCGATCAACTCCGAACCTTCCGGCACGTCGGCCATCCGCAGATGACTCTCGTCAGTCTTTTCTCCGAAGTAAGCGCGAATCCTGCTCTCCAGATCGGAGTGGCGGATGACCGGGCGGCTGAAGGCGAGCGCGATGCCTTTGATCGTCACGTCGTCGTGGGTCGGGCCGACTCCGCCGGAAGTGAAGACGTAATCAAAGCGCGCGGAAAGGTCGCGGGCCGCGGCGGCGACGGTTTCAATCTCGTCGGGGATCGTCAGGATGCACCGCAGCGCCACGCCCAGATCGCGCAGCTCGCCGATCAGAAAGCGCGCGTTCTGCTCCTCGGTCTTGCCACTGAGGATCTCATCCCCAATCACCAGAATCGCTGCGGTCGTCACGGTCATGCCCGAATAATAACGACGGGGTGACCACGGCGACAAGGCGATGGGGCGAAAACACATTTCGTTCGCCCAGTCGCCTTGTCGCCGTGGTCACCCCGTCAGGTTATTACTTCACCAGTTTATCAAGGATCTGGCTGTCCTCGGCATACCCGTCGGGCTGATCCGTATCGAAGCCGGTGTGCTTGTGCTGGACTTTGCCGGCGCCGTCAATGATGACCAGCGTCGGCAGCGCGTCCACGCCCAGCGCCCGATAGGCCGCCTGATCAGGATCACGCAGTACGGTCATCTTCAGCCCGTTCTTCGCCGCGAAGGCTTTCAGATCGGCATCCGCGGCGTAAGTCCGCGTGCCGGTTTTCAATGAGTTGGTACTCACCCA
Source organism: Blastocatellia bacterium (assembly GCA_035652435.1). GTDB lineage: Bacteria > Acidobacteriota > Blastocatellia > RBC074 > RBC074 > DASRDU01. Next base: position 34,739 of record DASRDU010000007.1, on the reverse strand, counting down.
GTAGAAGTCCACGTTTCGACCGGCGTACCGGTCGGCGAGCTTTTGCAGGGCGGGCAGTTCCTTCCCGGACAGCGGAACCCACGTCGCGCCGAATGACAGTACAACGACTTTGCCGCGGCTGTCGGCAAGGTTAAAGCTGCCCCCGTCCACCGTCCGCAGGGAGACCGAAGGGGCCTGCGCAATGACGGCAATGGAAAGGATCAGCAGAGTGGCAATAGTTAAGACTTGTTTGATTGTAATTTTCCTGAACATCGTTTTGTTACTCCCCGCTTTCCGCAGGTGTCTGATTGACACGGCTTTAGATGCAGACTCCGGGTCAGTAGTTTGATCTGTTCCGGCACTATTTTCAACCGGGGTGAGTTTGACGCTGCGCTCCGGCGCGCCCTACACTTTCCCGTATGCGAATCACCAACCGCGCCGGATTAGCTGCCGAAGCCCTCACCGCCCTCGAAAGCGGACTGCCCGAACATGGCACGCTGATGGAAGTGGTGAAATGGGGCAACTCACAGCGCCCGCCCGTACGGATCGCCGACGTCATCATTCAGGACGAATACACGCACGACATCATCGTCCCATGGCGCGACGGGCTGACGCTGGTTTACGGCACGACGTGACACGGCACGGTGACGGCGGTCGCCGTCTGGGACCATCGGCCGGGGGCACAGGAATTACTCGAAGCGCGCTTGGGCGAAGGCTGGCAGCCGACGCCGAGTCTGCTGCGCGGGGGCGAGCAGGTTCTCGGTTACGCGGGTTGCCTGCTGCATTGATGATTCTTGGACGAAAGGACGGCTTCCATGGCCAGAGGCTGGGAAAGCAAGGCAGTTGAAGATCAGATGGAGGAGGCGAAACGCAGCAGGCGTGATGACGGCCGGGATGACCTCTCTCCGGCGGCGCTGGAGTTGCGGCAGCGCCTTGAAACGTTGCGGCTTTCGCGCAGCCGGGTCATCGAGCAGATGGCCCGCGCCCGCTCCGAAGCGCACCGGCAGATGCTCAGTCGGTCTCTCGCCGAAATAGACAGGCAACTCGCCGAGCTTAATCGGCCTCTCAGCAGCGACTTTTGAGCGTCCGCCTGTAAAAGCGCCTCGCGCTTCTGTAACCCAAAACCTGAAACCACACCGGTCCTTATGGCAACAACTGTCTCCGACCTTGCACAGCCTGAACACGGAGCGGGTTTTTACCTGCGGGGCGTCTGGTTGTTCTTCAAACGGATGTGGCCTGCGATTTATGACCTCAGCACGGCGGAGGCTTACGTTTACGCCTCTGCCGTGGCGTTCAATGCGCTGCTCTCATTCTTCGCATTTCTGGTGCTGATCGGGAACGTGCTGGAAAACTGGGCGCGCTGGCACGAAGGGTACGAGACGGCCTATCGTCTGATGATGGCTATCGCCCCGGCGGAAGCGGGGTCAGTGATCAGGGCGCTCGACAGCGTGACGCGCAATCTCGGTAAAAGCGCCAGCCTGTATTCGACCTTCGCGCTGATCTTCACGAGCAGCGGAGTACTCATGCCGCTGGAGCTGGCACTCAACCGTGCATGGGGCATCAAACAGGTCCGCAGCACGATCAAACAACAACTCGTTTACCTGCCGCTCGTCATCACCTGCGCCGCAGTAATTCTGTGCTTTGTGGCGCTCGCGAGCGTCTGGGATCAGGCGCTGGCAAAGATCCTGCCCTTCGAGGCGGCACACAAACTCGTCTTCAATTCGACCAGCGCGATCTTCGCCGCGCCGTGCATCACGCTGGTCTTCTTCCTGATCTATTACTGGCTGCCGAACGGGAAGGTGCAGACCAGCCGGGTCTTCTTTACCTCCGCAGCTATGGCCGTGCTGTGGGTGCTGATGACGTTCGCCTACCGGCTGCTGCTGCCGATCCTGAACTTTCGTCTGCGTTACGGCAGGGATCTGTTTGCGATTGTCACGGTCATCACGTGGTTTTTTATCTCGTCATTCATTCTCCTGCTCGGGGCCAATCTGTCGGCGCGCGAAATCCTGCCGCGCAGGTTTACTGATGAAGAGCAGGTCAGGACACCGGTTCAGCCTGATGAGTTTGGGACGAGGGTGGTCGTCGAAAAATGAAGTTAAGGAGGGCCTGATGAAAGACACCAGATTCATCCGAATTGCTTTCGTTTTCCTGCTCACTGCCGGTGTCGTCATTCTCACCTTCCACCTGATGTCTGGTTCGACGGGCGCGCAATCGGGTCGCAAAGCACAAAGACCCGCGCCGGGCACAAGCGGCCAGCAGGCTCAGCCGCAACCGACGCCGAAGCCGAAACCGGCAGTCGTCATGGCCCCTGAGCCGGTCGGCGAGGACGGGAAGATCAAAGTTGACACGACGATGGTTTCGATCCCGGCTGCGGTGCTGAACCGCGAAGGGCAGTATGTCCCGTTTCTGAAGAAGGAAGAGTTTCACATCTTCGAGGAAGGCGTGGAGCAGGAGATTGAAGACTTCAAGTCGGTCAACACGCCGTTCCACGTCGTGCTGCTGCTCGACACTTCAGGCAGCACTTGGTTCCGGCTCGAAGACATTCAGCAGGCCGCCATCGCCTTCGTCGGGCAGTTGCGCACCGATGACCGCGTCATGGTGATTTCGTTCGATGACAAGGTTTATATTGACTCTGAGTTCACGAATGACCGTGCGGCCCTGCGCGAAGCGATTCTGCGGACGAAGACGGGCGGCAACACGAGGCTGCACGACGCGATTGAGCTGGCGATCACCGAGCGGCTCAGTCAGATTCAGGGCCGCAAGGCCATCGTACTGTTCACCGACGGGTGGGACACAAAGAGTCGCGCGACCGCGCGCGGCGTAGTCCAGCTGGTCGAGGAATCGGACGTGATCATTTATCCGGTCAGGTACGACACGCAGAGCGACCCTGACCATGTGATGAATGGCCCGACCATCGGCACCGGCAGTCCGATGCCTATGCCCCGGGGGGGAGGCGGCGGCGGGCCTTACGGAACACCTCCCATCAATATTCCGCTCCCGGGTGGCGGCAGGAATAAACCAGTGCCGTCTTCAGCGCCGACCGGGACGGCCGAAGATTACAAAAATGCGGCGCGCTACCTGCAAATGCTGGCCTCGCGCAGCGGCGGGCGGCTTTACAACGCCGACACGCTCAGGGATGTCTCGCAGGCCTTCGCGATGATCGCCGAGGAATTGCGGCATCAGTATTCGCTCAGTTACTACCCGACCAACGCCGCGCAGGACGGCACGTGGCGGCGCATCAAAGTGCGTGTGGATCAGCCCAACCTGATCGTCCGCGCGCGCGAAGGTTATCGCGCCAGAAACAGCGCTCAGGCGAACGCCACTCAACCCGAAAGTAAAAAGGAAAGGCCGAAGCTGCAACAAAGAAAGCGATGAAGACTCCGGCTTTCTGCTTTCCCGGGATGGCGGCCCGGTCAGCACTCGGCTTAGTCGTTCAATTAAGCTATAATCTCCGCCAGCGGTTCCCCCTTCCGTCAATCGGTCAATCTCATTCAGGCGACAACGGCGCGTGCAATTCGTGGCGCACCTCGGGTCTTCAACATCCCCTGAATGAAGTACAGAAGGAGAAGCCGATGAAAGGCATCAGAATCGCGCGCACCGCTGCCGCATTACTCATCGTCAGCATCATTTTTCTCGCCGCTCAACTCATTCCAGGTTCAGTGACTGCTCAATCAGGCCGCAAGTCGCAGCCTGATCAGCAGCAATCCCCGCCACAGCCTCAGGCAGGATCGTCACAGAGAGGGCAGCCTCCACTGTCGTCCACAAAGCCGGAAGAAGTCGGCGAAGACGGGACGCTCAAGGTTGATACCACGCTGGTTTCAATCCCTGTCACGGTACTCGACCGCGAGGGAAGATACGTGCCTTTTATGAGGAAGGAAGACTTCCGCATTTTCGAGGACGGCGTGGCGCAGGAGATCGAAAGTTTCAAATCCGTCGAGACGCCCTTCAATGTCGCGCTGCTGCTCGACACCTCGCGCAGCACCAAATTCAAGATGGAAGAGATTCAGCGGGCCGCCGTGGAATTCATCGAGCTGCTGCGCCCCGACGACCGCGTCATGGTCTCCTCATTCGACAGCAAGGTTTACATTGACTGCGAATTCACCAACGACCGCAGGAAGCTGCGCCGGGCGATCTACAACACGCGCACCGGCGGCAGCACGCGGCTCTACGACGCCGTGGATCTGGCGATCACTGAACGGCTCGACAGAATTGAGGGTCGCAAGGCCATCGTGCTGTTCACCGACGGCGTGGACACCGACAGCCGGGAAGCGAGTTATCAAAGCACAATTGATCTGGTCGAGGAATCAGGAGTGCTGGTCTACCCGATCAAATACAACACGGAAGACGACCTGGGTTATGGGGGGGGAATGCCCGGCGGCAGGGGCGGCAGAGGCCGTGGCCCCTGGGGCGGGCCTCCGACTTTTCCCGGCCCGCGATGGCCGGGGCAGCGGGGGCCGGGAAACGGGTCTGATGATTACCGGACAGCCGGGCGTTACCTGCAAATGCTGGCCGAGCGCAGCGCCGGGCGGTTGTACCACGCTGACACTCTCGACAATCTTTCGCGCGCCTTCACGCAGATCGCCGAAGAGCTGCGGTATCAGTACGCGCTGAGTTATTACCCGACGAACGCCGCGAATGACGGCACGTACCGCCGGATCAAGGTCCAGGCGAATCAACCGAATCTGGTGGTGCGGGCGCGTGAGGGCTATCGCGCCAAAGGCGGCACGCAAAGCAACAAGGGCAAAGACGAACGGCCCACGCTCAGACACATAAATCCTTAGCCTCCGACGACAGAGACGCTGCGAGCGGAACTGAGCTGACACGCAACAATCGCGTACCTTTGCGCGATTGTTGCGGCTGTATCAGAATAAGCCTGCCTGACGAGCGGTGCGAGTGGCGGGCATCGCAACTTCAGCGAATCATCCCTGACACTGACCTGGAAATTTCATCAGCCCGGCTGTCGGTATCAACTGCCGAGCCGGGCTTTTCATCAGGAGGTATGTGAATGGAAACGCTCCGATTCATTCTCTCCGTGTTACTCGTGCTGCTGCCGATTGCAATCACGACTCTGGCTCAGCAGCACAACAGTTTTACCGTCGCGAAAATCACGGCGCAGCCCGGCGAAAAAGCTTCAGGGCTGATCGAAGTTCCGGCCATCGCCGGCAGGGATGAAGGCACGACGATTCCGGTGTCGGTCATTCACGGCACGAGGCCCGGCCCGGCGCTGGCCCTGATCGCGGGCAACCACGGCTACGAATACACGCCGATCATGGCGCTGCAACGGCTGCTCCCGCGGCTTGACCCGAAGCAGATGGCGGGCACGCTGATTCTGGTTCACGTCGCGAATGTGCCGTCTTTCCTGGGCCGCAGGATCTATTACAGCCCGGTGGATCGCAAAAACCTGAACCGGGTCTACCCCGGAAAGACTGACGGCACGCTTTCAGAACGGATCGCTTATCAGATCACCAGGGAAGTGATCGAGCGCGCCGATTACGTGATGGATCTCCACTGCGGCGACGGCAACGAATCGCTGCGACCTTACAGCTACTGGGATGTCGAAGCCGCCGACAAGTCGGTGGTCGAGCGGTCAAAGCAGCTGGCGCTGGCCTTCGGGCTGGATCACATCGTCATGGATCATGAGCGCCCGCGCGATCCGGCGAATTCAATCTACTGCTCGACGACCGCCATCACCCGCGGGAAGCCGGCAATCACGGTCGAATCCGGGGCCCTGGGGATGACCGACAATGAATCCATCGCGCGCATCGAGCGCGGCGTGATGAACGTGATGCGCCACCTGAAGATGCTCGAAGGCGAGGCGCAGGCGGTCGAACACCCGATGTTCATTGACCGCAGCGAGGTGTTGCGCAGCGCTGCGACCGGAATCTTTTACCCGCTCGCCGAGCGAGGCCACACGGTGGCTAAAGGAACGCTGATGGGTTACGTGACCGATTTCTTCGGCAAACGGCTTTACGAACTGCGCGCGCCCTTCAGCGGCGAAGTGCTTTACATCCTCGGCACGCCGCCGGTCAGCAAGGACGAGCCGCTCGCGATGGTCGGGCATGTCGCGGAGACAGAACGATGAAGAGAATGATAAAGCGGCTGCTCAAAGCCGTCGCCCTCGTTCTGATCGTTTTGCTGGGGCTGCCGGCTTACACCTTCGTGCCGATGAAACTTGATGTGCCGGCTGACGAGGCCGTCGGCATATTCTCGGCGAATGGCAAACCTGACCCCGCGAAATTGCCGGAAGTCACGCTTTCGATTCTGAAGACTGGGAGGATGCTTTCACGTCAGGCGTTCGCGTGGCGCGGCGGGAGCTGGGGCACGACTTATGAAAGCGGGATGGTGGCGATTCTGGTGCGGCACCCGCAGGTGAACCTTCTCTTCGACGCAGGCTTCGGAGCCAATGTTGACCGGCACACGGAGACGATGCCGTCCCTGATGAAAAAACTGGCGAGTTACGTCAAGGAGCAGCCCGCGGCAGACCAGTTGCGACAGCACGGCATCGAGCCCGGGCAGATCGGAATGATTTTTATCTCGCACTCGCACTGGGATCACGTCAGCGGTCTGGAGGATTTCCCCGGCGTCGAAGTCCGCATGCCGCAGGCCGAGCTGGAATTCATTCGCCAGCGTCGGATGCCCGGTCTGATTGATCAGATGATTGACAAAATCAAAGTCCGCACTTTCGATTTCACCGGCGAGCCGTATGAAAACTTCGAGCGCAGCCTCGACCTGTTCAATGATGGCAGCGTCGTCTTCGTGCCGCTGCCCGGCCACACCGAAGGCTCGACCGGAATGTTCGTCAACCTGCATTCCGGCAAACGATTTCTGTTTACTGGCGATCTGACGTGGGCGCATGAAGGCGTGCAGCTCCCGGCGGAGCGCCCGTGGATCGCGCGGCGGCTGGCGGATTATGACGAGGCGGAGGTCAGGCGCTCAATCATCAGAGTGCATCAGCTGATCCGGAAATACCCCGACCTGATCGTCGTCCCCGCGCACGACAGTCGGGTGCATGAGCGCATCGCCAGCTTCCCTGATGCCGAACGCTGAATCAATCCAGCTTCGGGTGCATCGTGTGCCACTTCGTCGCGCGCTCAAACGCCAGCGCGACACGGAGCGGCGCGCCCTCATCGTACAGCCCGCCCGTGAACATAATCGCCTGCGGCAGGTTGTTGATGAAGCCGCACGGCACGACGGCCGCCGGGTGCCCGGTCAGGTTGGTGACGAGCAGGCTGGCGCTGCCCGGCGCCGGCGTGACGAACACGTCCCAACGGGCCATCAGCCTGTCCATCTCGCGCATGAGTAGTGTGCGGGCGCGCTGGGCGCGCAGGTACTCGACCGCCGGGATGAAGCGCGCCGTGCGGAACGAATTCGGCCAGTCGCCCGGACTCTGACCGGACAACTGATTGACGCGGCCGTCGCGGGTGATGTCGTCAAAGGCCGTCGCGGCTTCGGCAGTCAGAATGATGCGGAGGCTCTGTGACGAAAACTGCGGCAGCTCAAGCGGCTCAAGTTTCGCGCCCGCCGAGCGCAGCGCGTCGAGCGCTTCCTGATACATCTTCTTCCGCGCCTCGTCGCTCGGCTCGAACTCGGCCTTGACGTAACCGATCCGCATCTGCGCGAGCGGCGCATCAGGATTCCATGTGAACGGCACGTCGCCGACCGTGATGTCGCGCCCGTCGGGGCCGTAGATTGCGTCAAGCACAATCGCGCAATCTTCAACGCTGCGGCAGATTGGCCCGATCTTGTCCATCGTCCAGCTCAACCCCATCGCGCCGTAACGACTGACGCGCCCGTAAGTCGGCCTCAGACCGGCCACGCCGCAGCGGGACGACGGCGAAACAATCGAACCGAGCGTCTCTGTTCCGATTGCGAACCCAACCAGCCCGGCTGAAGTAGACGAAGCTGAACCGGCGGATGAACCGCTCGAACCGGTCTGCGTCTCTTCAGGCTGCCACGGGTTGCGCGTCATCCCGGCGAACCAGCGCCCGCCCTGGGCCAGCGCGCCCATCGAAAGTTTAGCGACCAGCACTGCGCCCGCCGCGCGCAACCGCTCGACGACTGTCGAATCGTAATCAATCATCTGCTCGCGGTACGGTTCGGCGCCCCACGTCGTTTTGATCCCTTTGGTCGCAAACAAATCCTTCACGCCGCAGGGAATGCCGTGCAGCGGGCCGCGGTATTTGCCTCGTTTGATCTCCTGCTCGGCCTCTTCGGCCTGTTTGAGCGCGAGTTCCTCAGTCAGCGTGACGACGCAGAGCAGCTTCGGCCCGTATTTTTTCAGCCGCCCCAGATACATCTTAGTCAGCTCGACCGGCGAGACTTTTTTCGTGCGGACGAGTTCAGAGAGCTGCGTGACGGTGCAGAAAGCGAGGTCTTCGAGCGAGTTATATTTCGGGACTTCGACTTTGCTCAGCCTGAGTTTGCCCGGCCTGACGTTGAACTTTTTGCCCGGCGGCGCCGGGTGAAAGGCGATGGCCGGCTCGGTGTCGAGCGGGACGTCAATTTTCCGCAGCGCCTCGTAGCTCGCGAGGTTGCGATTGACGCCGGGCAGCGCCATCGCCTCCTGCGCGTCCGTCAGCTCAATGCCGATCAGCGTTTCGGCACAATGCAGATCCTCTTTCTTGACGCGCTGCGGCGTCTGCGGTTGCTGTTGCTGCGACTCGGTAGCCCGCGAGAGTTCGAGCGACGAGACGCCGAGGCCGGCGGCCCCAGCGGCGGGCAGCGCTTTGACGAAAGAGCGGCGGCTGATGGCTGATGAATTTTTACTGTTTCTTTCCGGGCGGTTCTGGCGAGTTTTTTTCGGCATAGTCCTCCTCAATAATTTGACGGCCTCCCTTGCCGGGCTGCTCGGGCATCCGGTATGTTCACGCGGGTACTTTCCGGGTTAATGCTGGCGGCGGTAACTGGTGTTGCCGCTACCGAAATATCACAGATCAACCGCGCGTGCCACGTTTGCCGCGAAAAGGAGCCGGAATTGCTGAAACGAATCCTGTCCGTTTTTTTGCTGATGACGCTCGCTGCGACTATGGTCTTTGGTCAGGCGAAGAATAAAAGGGCAGGGAAGGGGCACACCCCGCAGGACTCCGGCATTGAAGCCCGGCTGAAAAAGCTGGAGCGCGAATGGTTCGATGCCGTAGTCAGAAACGACGGGGCGACACTTGACCGCATCTTTGCCAAAGACTTCGTCGCCATCAACAGCGACGGCGCTTTCATTGACAAGGCCGCGATGAAATCAATGATGACTTCGGGACAGATCAGACTCGATGAAATCAGAACTGATGAATTCAGGTTGCGCGTCTACGGCAATACGGCAGTGGTGACCGGTCGCTCGACTTACGTGCGCAACGACAAGCCGCTCGGTCGGGACAGCCACACCGAGGTCTGGGTGCGGCGACAGAACCGCTGGCAGGTGGTCTCCTGGCAATCAGTCCCCGTCGCCGGCATGGCCGCTAAAACCACTGGGAAAACAGTGACGACGGCCTCAGGATTGCAGTACGAAGACATCGTCGTCGGCACCGGCCCGAGCCCCCGCCCAGGTCAGACTGTGGTCGTGCATTACACCGGCACATTGACCGATGGCACGAAGTTTGACAGCTCCGTTGATCGCAACGAGCCATTTGATTTTCCCATCGGCGTCGGGCGGGTGATCAAGGGCTGGGACGAGGGAGTAATGAGCATGAAGGTCGGCGGCAAACGCAGGCTGACGATCCCGCCGGAGCTGGGTTACGGTGCGCGCGGCGCTGGCGGCGTCATCCCGCCAAATGCGACGCTTGTTTTCGATGTCGAACTGCTCGGAGTGAAATAACATCCTGCCCGGGGCAATCTAAAGGAGCGATTTTTATGAAGCGAACCCTTGTCATCGCGGTCGTCCTGATCGCGATGACATCGCTTTGATTACGTCTGACTGTCAGGGCACTAACTCAATGGGAGGGAAACAAGTGACAACGGCATCAGGGTTGAAATACGAAGACATCGTGGAAGGAACCGGGGCCAGTCCGAAGCCGGGACAGATTGTGACCGTGCATTACACCGGCACGCTGGAAAACGGGAAGAAGTTTGACAGCTCGGTTGATCGCGGCCAGCCGTTTGAATTCAAAATCGGCGTCGGGCAGGTGATCAAGGGCTGGGACGAAGGCGTGATGACGATGAAAATCGGTGGCAAACGCAAACTGACGATCCCGCCGGAGTTGGGTTACGGCGCGCGCGGGGCGGGCGGAGTGATTCCGCCGAATGCCACGCTCATTTTTGACGTCGAACTGCTCGGAGTGAAATAGCCGGCTGCGGCTCATACCGGGTGAAAATAATAAAGCTGAAGGCTGGCCAATGCCCGTGATGCACTGACCAGCCTTCAGTCGTGATGAGTGAGCGATCCTTATCTCACTCTCAGAAGATCCCGGTCTTCTGCTTTCCGGCGAGCGTCTCGCTGACAGCATTCTCAGCGCTGACGCTGATCTGGATCGGGTATCTCAGGTTCGGCCTTGCGACGAACTCGAAAGCGGCTTCACCGTTCTGCACCGTCGCGCGCCCGATCGGGATGACGCCCTTTTCGGTCTCCTGCAAAGCGGTGAGGACAGCGCCCTCAATCGGGAATCTGACCCGCTCCCATTCCCACCACTTCCAGTTCAGCTCCACCTCCAGCTCGAAGTGCGGGAATACCCAGGGCCGCGATGTCCACATCTCCAGCGTCGGATCGCCGAGCGTGTGCCACAGATACATCTCGCTCTGCAGATCATCCGCCGTCGGGGCCACGGTCGTCCCGGCCACGCCGACCTGCGTCATCAGGTAGCATTTGCCGTAGTTGAGGATGTCACCCAGCCGGCGGTGCGAAACGGCCGCGCCGTAAGCCGGGAGCGTATCTGACCACACGGCGTCGAAGAAGCCGCGCATCAGGGCGCTGTTGGCCCACGTCGGGCTGTTGCGCGTGTCACCGAGCATCCCGACGGCCCCGCCGTTCTGCTTCCGCAGCAGGTGTTCGGCGAAGTAAACCTCACTGATGGTGGTTCCGTAATCACCCCCCGCCGTTTCGTTATCAAACAGGCCGCTCGCGCAGTTGATGCTGAAGACGACGGGCAGCAGCGAGCCGTTGTGCAGGTCGTTGATGACGTTCGTGCTTTCAAACGACGGGTTCGACCAGCCGTACTGCCAGCCGTGATCGCGATGGACGATCAGGAAGCGACCCGCGTTGAAGGCGTTGACGATGTCGTTGGTGTCACCGTCCCACGCGAACCCACTGCCCAAGCCCAGGTCTGCGGGCAGCAGCGCGTTGTTGTAATAACGCTGCGGCGTGCCCGCACCGGTTCTCGTGTAGATGCGCTGAGCGTTGTAGCCATGCCCGAGCAGCGTGTTGCGCGCCAGTTCGGAAGTCTCGATGAAGCTGCGCTCATCGCGCCCCGAGCCATTGCTCTGGAACTGCGAAGCCAGTGAGGCGTGGCTGTAGAACGAGGCGCTGAAGGGCGGCGTCTTCTCGTAGTTGATGACCTTGTCAACAACGGTGTTCGCCTGATCCAGCGTATCAACCGGGATGCGGCCCACGGCGAAGTCGGGCACCAGATCGTCCGGGCCGTCGCTTGAGAGCAGGGCGTAAGGATAATCCGTGCCGGTCGTCGCGCTGCCGCTGGTTGACTTGTAGAACGGCGGGATGCAATCAGCATCACCGAGCAGCAGGACGTAAGACGGCCTGATGAGCGACGTGTGGTATTCGTTCTCGATCAGGGCGTCAATCTGCTCTTTCGTGTCCGGGCCGGGGCCGGCGCCGTCAGCGACCTGGAATACTTTGGTGGAAATGCCCTTGGCGTTCTTCCACGCCGCCAGCTTGTCCGCCGCCGGGCGCAGAGCAGGCGGGGACAGGATCATGAACTCCTCACCGAAGTGGAACCACTTGATCTTTTCGCTCAGGCGGTACCGCGCGAGGACTGACTTGTTGATGACCGCCTCGGCGAAGACGTTCTGGTTCGCAAACTGACCGGCCGAACTCTCGTCGAGGAACGCGCCGTTGCCGCCCTCAAAGCGCACGTCGAAATCAATCGAATCGAAGAGCGTTAGCGCCCCGGTCTTCGGATTGTACTGCCCGGCGGCGCATGAAATCTGCGCGATGGTCAGGTCGCGCGCTTTGCCGAGCGGGGTGATCGTGCAGACCTCGTGCGGATAGAGCGCGTCGCTCTCGTAGGCCTCTTTGTTAATCGTGAAGGGAGGATCCTGAAACTCCGGTCTGGAATTTTTGCCATCACTCACTTGATCCAGCGGCTGCGGCTGGAACGGGTAGAGGTTGACCTTGAAGCTCTGTCCCCCGTCAACCTTCGCGCGCACTTCGGCCTTCGCGCCCTGCGGCAGTGCGATCAACTGATGAAAGACCGGGACGGCGGGCAGGCCCGGCTCGCCGATGTTCGTATCAATGCCGGGAACTTCGACCTGTGTGAACAGCTTTCCATCACCCTCAATGCTCTTCAGGCGCGGTTCGCCGAAGCTGACCCTGGCTGAAAAATGTTCGATGTCGGATTCATCAGCTTTCAATTGCGGCGGCTGATCGAACCGCTCGCTGCCTTCGCAGCTCCGGCCCTTCGGCTGCGTACTCAGAATGTCGTGCCGCAGCCCGGAAGCCTGATTGTAAAGGTCTTCGAGAATTTCGCTGCGCTTCTCCTCGTTGAAAGTCCTGACGAGCTGCAGGAAAGCCTCGAGTGATTTCGCCGCCTGGCAGACGTCGCCCTGCGCTAATTCGGCATGAGCGCGCGTCACGGCCTCCTCAAGCCGCTTGATCTGCCAGCCCTCCAGTATCGCCCTGACCTTGCTCGGCAGGTGCCGCAGCAGGTCGTTAGAGAGACTGATGACGATCTTTCTGACCGGCGAATCATCCTGTGCCTGCGCGCGGCCAAACGGCTGCGCAGGCAGCCCGACAAGCGCGATGAGCGCGAGGATTAATGCCTTGCGCCAGAGACCCGGGCGCAGCAGCGGCCTGACGCGCGATTTGACGTGTGATTTGATTCGAGACATAGCTTCTCTCCTTCTGTTTCGTGGTTCGTTTGTGCCCTGAAGCCCCACACCCCGGCAGGGCTTCAGGTTGCCTGAGGAGGGCTGTCGCGGCCGATTGGGGTGAGGCACCGCGTGAAACCGCCTTGTGACAGCCCTCAAAGACCTGAGCGGAAACCGAGAAGAAAAACTGGAATGGCCGGGAAAAATAGTGTCGGCGGATCAGTCCCGGGAGCGTGAGCGACCGGGTTCTTGTGAGGCGCGCGCTTGCGAAAACCCGGTCGCTCACGCTCCCGGGACTGATCCATCGGGGCTGGCTGCTGCCCGCTTGCCTGAAAGCACTTCGTGTTTTATAGTCTGGCTGTCATTAACTTTTATCGAGCAAGGTCTGAAACGTTCATTGTTATGACGCTGACGCTGTTCAACTGTTGTTATGCTCCCCTCCCGACGCGCTGTTGTCACTAGTGCGCCCGCGTCATTGCTCGATCTCATCGGAAATACCCCTCTTCTTCAACTCAACAATCTGGTTGAAAACCCGCGAGTAGAGATTTACGGCAAAGCGGAGTGGGCGAATCCGGGAGGATCGGTCAAGGATCGGCCCGCGCTGAATATGATTCTGGCAGGCGAGCGCACGGGCGCGCTCACGCCGGACAAAACCATCATTGACGCCACGAGCGGCAATACCGGCATCGCCTACGCGATGATCGGCGCCGCGGGCGGCTACCGGGTGAAGTTGTGTCTGCCAAAGAATGCGGGCGAGGAGCGCAAGCGGATGTTGCGCGCTTACGGCGCGGAACTCGTCTTCACTGACCCGATGTCGGGAACCGACGGTGCGATCATTGAAACAAGGCGCATCGTCGTGGAAAACCCCGATGCCTATTTTTACCCCGACCAGTATAACAACCCCGCCAACTGGCAGGCGCATTACGAGACGACCGGGGTGGAGATTTTCGAGCAGACCGAAGGCCGCATCACGCATTTCGTCGCCGGCCTTGGCACGAGCGGCACGTTCATCGGGGTCGCGCGGCGACTGCGCGAACTCAAACCGGACGTGCGATTGATTTCGATGCAGCCCGATTCGCCGTATCATGGGCTGGAAGGGATGAAGCACATGGCGACGGCCATCGTGCCCGGCATCTACGACCCGACGCTCGCCGACGAGGAGCTTGAAATCGCGACCGAAGACGCCTACGCGATGGTCAGACAGCTCGCGCGACGCGAAGGCTGGTTTGTCGGGGTTTCAGCGGCAGCCAACATCGTGGCGGCCATGAAAATCGCGCAAACGATTGAAGAGGGCGTGATCGTCACGATCCTCTGCGACGGCGGGAGCAAATACCTGAGCGAGAAATTCTGGGACGAGATGTAGGGTGGGCTGCCAGCCCGCCCATGTCTTCCGGGAAAGGCAATTGAACCTGAGTCGACCTCTGATTGCCGAGGGCTAACGGAACAATCAATCGTAATGAGCGTTAAGATGACAACCGAACACATCGAGCAGATCAGAAAGCACGGCGAGCAGGCTTTCCCGGAAGAGTGCGGCGGCCTGCTGCTCGGCGTCATTGAAAACGGCGTGCGCATGATCAGTGAGGTGCTGCCGCTCGAAAATATCCGCAAGGATTCGCGGCACAATCGTGTGGAGTTGAACCCGCTCGATTATGCGCGCGCGGAACGCGAAGCCACGAAGCGGGGCTTGGGCGTATGGGGCTATTATCATTCGCACCCCGATCACCCGGCCGTCCCGTCGGGCTTCGATCTGGATCACGCGCCCTTCGTCGAATGGTCGTACATCATCGTTTCGGTGCGGGAGGGCAAGTCCGCGGAAGTGCGCGCCTGGACGGTGCGCGAAGACCGCTCGCAGTTTGACGAGGAAGAGATTATCGAGGAGCAGGCGGCGGCCTGATTCATTCGATGGATATTGAATCGGTCAGAAGTTACTGCCTCTCGCTGCCGCACGTCACCGAAAAAGTGCAGTGGGGCAATGATCTGCTCTTCCGCATCGGCGAGAAGATGTTCGCCGTCGTGAATCTGGACGAGACCTCACCCAACCGGCTCGCCTTCAAATGCACGCCGGAAAAATTCGCCGAACTCGTCGAGATGGAAGAGATCATTCCCGCGCCCTACATGGCGCGAAATCACTGGGTGGCGCTGCAAAGCTGGGACGCATTGAGCGCGGCGGAAATCAGAAGTCTGATCAGGAACTCTTATGATATGGTTCTGGCGAAGCTGCCGAAGAAAGTTCAGGCGACGCTCGGTCAGAACAACTCGCAATCAAAGGAAACGACTCTCGGAAATCCCCGAAGGAGAAAGTGAAATGCCGAAGATCACCATACCAACCGCGTTGCGTCAGTACGCCGGCGGCGATGCTTCCGTTGATGTTGAAGGAAACACCATTGGCGAGGCGCTGGCGAGCCTGACTGAGCGACATCCACAGCTCAGGACGCACCTCTACGACGCGCAGGGCAGACTGCGCAGCTTCGTCAACGTCTTCGTCAACGACGAAGACATCCGCCACCAGCAGCAGGAAAATACGCCGATCAAAGAAGGCGACGACATCAGCATCATCCCGGCCATCGCCGGCGGCGTCACTACTGAAGAGGCCCTGAAGGCCGAATCATTGCCGGAACTGAATAAGGAAGAGATCGCGCGTTACAGCCGCCACCTGATCATGCCTGAAGTCGGGATGGAAGGTCAGCGCAAGCTCAAAGCCGGGAGTATTCTGCTTGTCGGCACCGGCGGCCTTGGCTCTCCGCTCGGGCTGTATCTGGCCGCGGCCGGCGTCGGGAGGCTGGGGCTGGTTGATTTCGACGTGGTTGATCACAGCAACCTGCAACGCCAGATTCTGCACGGCACGAAGGATGTCGGGCGGCCCAAGATTCAATCTGCTAAGGATCGCCTTTCCGATGTCAATCCGCACATTCAGATTGACACTTACGAAACCGCGCTGCGGTCAGAGAACGCGCTCGACATTCTGAAAGATTACGACATCGTGATTGACGGCACGGACAACTTTCAGACGCGCTATCTGGTCAATGACGCCAGCGTGCTGCTGGGCAAGCCGAATGTTTACGGCTCGATCTTCCGCTTCGACGGTCAGGCGTCGGTCTTTTACCCGGGGGCGGGCGGGCCGTGTTATCGCTGCCTGTATCCCGAACCGCCGCCGCCGGGGCTGGTTCCGTCGTGCGCCGAAGGCGGCGTCCTGGGCATCCTGCCCGGCATCATCGGCGTGATTCAGGCGACCGAAGCGATCAAGCTGATCATCGGCCAGGGCGAGCCCCTGATCGGGCGGCTGCTGCTATTCGACGCGCTCAGGATGAAGTTCCGCGAACTGAAACTGCGCCGCAACCCCGAATGCCCGATGTGCGGCGAGAAACCGACGATCAAAGAGTTGATTGATTACGATCAGTTCTGCGGCATCACTCCCGCTCCGGCCGAGGCCCCGCAGGCTTCCGACTGGGAAGTCACGCCTGCGCAGCTCAAGACAGAGCTTGATGCCGGCAGACAGCTCACGATCATTGACGTGCGCGAACCGCACGAATGGCAGATCAGCAATCTTGAAAAATACGGCTCGAAGCTGATCCCGCTCGGCCAGTTCCCGTCCCGCCTGAACGAACTCAACAGCGCCGACGAGATCGTCGTGCATTGCAAGATGGGCGGGCGCAGCGCGAAGGCTTACGAGGCGCTCAAGCAGGCCGGCTTTAAGAAAATCAGGAACCTGAAAGGCGGCATCCTCGCCTGGGCCGATCAGGTGGATCCGACGATGCCGAAATATTAAAGCGAGGGAAAACAGGCGCGGGGACGGGGCAGGAAAAGAATTTACTGTTTCGTCCCTGCGTTTATTGTGTATTGGCAGCCTGCAAAAACTCAGATTGAACTGACCCGAAGAATATCAGATAATCCTGCCCGCAAGTGCCACCGACGACTGGCCGCACTCCCTGCCCGAATTTCAGTCATCATTCAGGAGTCCATATGTCCTCTTCACACTCAGCTAACGCACAGACCGGCGCGGAATCATCACCGGCAAAGCAGTTTTACGAAGTCGCCATGGTAAGTGAGATCGCGCCCGGCAGCGGCAAAACTGTTTATCCCAACGGCCAGCAGATCGCGCTCTTCAATCTCGACGGGACCTTTTACGCGATTGACGACAGTTGCCCTCACCGCGGCGCGCCTTTAAGCGAAGGCTACCTGAAAGGCGATCAGGTGCTGTGCGCCTGGCACTGTTTCGACTTCAATCTGAAAACCGGCGCCTGTGAAGGCGTGCCGGAATTGCACGTTGCAACTTATGAAGTGAAGATTGAGGGTGAGACGGTTTATGTACTTTGCTGACCCATCATGAATCAGCGTTCTGTTCACCGGGAGATTCCTGCTTTATAGAAATCCCCTCATCATCTTTTACATTCCTCAGCGGCTTCGGCTTGTCCCATCGTACTGTCAGGCGAGAAACCGCAGGCAACATTACAACACCGACCGCCGCCGCCAGCGTCTTGAATGGAAACAGCATCGCGCCGGTGTCCGCCTCATACCAGCCCTTCGGATCACCGGGCAGCAGTCCGGCGAAGATTTCCGGGTACGGGATAAAATGCGGCAGGCTGAGCAGCGGCTCTCCGCCACCCAAACGCAGCACCAGCGAGACAGAGAACGCAGTGATCGAGCCGATACGGTTGGCTTTCGGGTCGAACAACGCGAAGACCAGTTGAGGAAACAACAGGACGAAAATCAGGTCGCTCGTGAAAAACCATAGTGCCTGCACGCTCTGCACCTTCAGCGCCATCACCGCGGCGCCCGCGCCGAGCAGCACGATTGAGAGGCGAATGAGGCGCTTCATCTGAAGGACGGACAGGTCGGGCCGCAGCAGGCGATGGCAGCAGTTCCACGCGAACATCGAGCCGGCGGAAAGAATTGACGAGCTGAAGCTCGAAGTGACCGCGCCGATGATCGCAGCCAGACCGAGCAGGCTGATGAGCGGCGGCGTGACGTGCCGGAGGATCATCGGCAGCGTCTGCGCCGGCTGCTCCTGAAGCTGTGCCAGCAGATCAGGCGGCCACGCGTAGCGGAAGGCGGCTACGCCAAGCAGAAGCGGCGGTATTGTAAAAGCAATGGTCAGCAGACCGGCGAGGATTGAATGCTGCTGCGCTCTGGCGGGCGTCTGGCAGGAAAGCACGCGCTGAAAATAGCAGTTCCAGGGGATGCCGCCGAGCATCAGCATCGCACTCACGTCCCACCAGTTGATGATCGCCGGCGCCGTCCAGAATCCGCCGTTTGAATGGAGTGGCGGCAGCAATCCGCCACGATCCGGGCGGGAGGCAAGGTAGCCAAACCACGTGCTGTCGAGACCGCCGACTTCGCCAAGCATGTATGGCAGCGCGAACGCGAGGCCCAGAGCGACGAGGCCCAGCTGAAAGGCATCGGTGTAGGCGACCGACCACATTCCGCCGAGCATCGTGTAGGCCGTCACGACGAAGGCCGAGAGCAGAATCGCGGCGGTCAGCTTCATCCCCAGGATCACACCGAACGTCGAGCCGATGGCGACGAGAAGTTCAGCGCTCCAGAAAACCTCGCCGAGCATGGCGGGCAGGAAGAGGACTGCGGCCCACTTCTTTCCGAATCTCGCTTCAAACGGGTCAATGAGCGTCGTGAATTCAAAGCGGCGCATCCGGCGGGCAAAGAACAGGCCGCCGAGAATCAGGCTGATGCCGAAGCACAGGCCACCCTGAATGCTGGAAGCGATGCTCGATTTGAAGGCGCCTTCAGCCGTGCCGAGCAGGTAACCACCGTCAACCCACGTCGCGGTCATCGTCAGCGTCGCGATCCACAACGGCATCGAGCGCCCGGCGACGATCAGGTCGGCGGCAGTCCCATCCCTCACCTTGCGTGCGGCAACCCAGCCGACAAACAGAAAGGCGGCATACATGCTGAGAACGGCTGCATACGCCATAGAGGCTTCATGAAATTCTTCGGTCGGCAGTTATTCGATGACGCGCCCGTCGGGCGGCACGGCTGCCGCGTTGCCGTTGAGGAAGCGGTCGAACCAGTAAATCTGCCAGTTCAGGCTTTCGACCAGATGTTTCGGCTCGCCCGTTCGCGTCAGGTTGTGATTTTCGCGGGGGAAGATCACGAGTTCGGTCGTCACGCCGAAATGTTTGAGTGCGCGGAACCACTGTTCGCCCTGTTCGAGCGGGACTCGGAAGTCATTATCGGAATGCAGAATCAGGGTCGGGGTTTTGACATTCTTCGCGTACTTGAGCGGCGAGCGATCCCAGTACAAATCAAATTTCTCGAACAGGTCGCCGCCGAAATCGCGCTTGTGACCGTAAGCCCCGTCGCGCGTGCCTTCGTCACTGATGAAACTGGCGACGCTGCGCAAGGTGACGGCGGCCTTGAACATGTTCGTGTGGCCGACGATCCAGTTGGTCATAAAGCCGCCGTAGCTCCCGCCGGTCACGCCGAGCCGGTCGCGGTCAATCCACGAATGTTTTTTCAGGATCGCTTCGACGCCGTTCATCACGTCGGCGTAATCCTTGCCGCCCCACTCGCCGAAGATGCCGCGCTCGAATTTTTCGCCGTAGCCGGTTGAGCCCCGCGGGTTGGCGTAGAAGACCGCCCAGCCGCGCGCCGCGTAAACCTGAAATTCGTGGAACCAGTCAACGCCGTACATTCCCGCCGGGCCGCCGTGGACGCTCAGGATCATCGGATATTTCTTCCCCTCTTCCCAGCCGAGCGGTTTGACGAAAAAGCCGTCAACGTCCCATCCGTCGGCGCTCTTGTAAGTGACGCGCTCAACGTCCTGAAGCTCGAGTTTCTGCCAGAGTGGCGCGTTCAGATGCGTCAGTTGTTTTTCGTTGCGGCCCGAGAGGTCGGCGACGTAAAGGTCATCGAGGTGCCTGAAGTCATTGACCGTATAAACGAGCTTGTTCGCCTGATCGTTGATGTCCATGTTGCGCACCGCGCGCGGGCCGGAAGTGATCGGGCGAATCTCTCTGGTGGCCGGATCAACGCGAAACAGGTGGTATTCGCCTTTGACGCCAGTCTCGAAATAGATCGCGCGCCCGGTCTCCGCCCATTCGATCTCCGAAGGAATCAGGTCGAGATCTTTCGCGGCCAGAGTTGACGGCGCGCCGCCCGCACCCGGCGCGATCCAGATTTTGGGGTGGCTCGATTCTTTCTCGCTGCCGACGAATGCGATGGTCTTGCCGTCGGGAGACCAGCGCGGGCTGCGGTCTGCTTCGGCGTGGTTGGAAATCTTTGTGAGCGGCCCGCCTTCTGCCGCGATCACCCACACGTCGGTGTTGCGACTGTCATCGAAAGCTTTGCCCGTGCGGTCAGAAACGAAAGCGATCTTCGTCCCGTCCGGCGACCATTGCGGGTCGGTGTCGTTCCAGTCATCGCCCGAAGTGATCTGCTTCGACGCGCCGGCCTTCACCTCGACCACCCAGAGATGGGAGCGACGGTCATCGAACCAGCCGGTGTCGTTGAATTTGTATGAGATGTTGCGGTAATGGCGGACGTCGCTGCGTTCGGCCAGTTCGGGGCGAGTGTCGCCGGGGCCGATGCGACTCAGGCAGGCGAGGCGCGTGCCGTCAGGCGACCATTGAAAACTGCTGACCCCGTTTTTGAGGTTCGTGATGCGCCGCGCTTCGCCGCCCTGCATCGAAAGAATGTAAACCTGATTTCTGGGAGTTTCGTTCGCCGGGCCGCTCCCTGAAGCGCGGGCGGAAAGGAAAGCGAGTGATTGCCCGTCGGGGCTCCAGCGCGGCGCGGTGGAAGATTGCGGGCTGGTAGTGAATTGCCAGGGCGCGCGGCTGCCATCGGTGGCGGCCATCCAGATGGATGAATGACGCCGATTCTGTTTCTGATCTATCGTCGTGACCACGTAAGCCACCAGTTTGCCGTCGGGCGAAAGATGTGGGTCGCTGACGGATTCAAAGGCGTAATAATCC
The DNA here is from genome assembly GCA_035652435.1 of Blastocatellia bacterium. GTDB lineage: Bacteria > Acidobacteriota > Blastocatellia > RBC074 > RBC074 > DASRDU01. The sequence continues at coordinate 13,866 of DASRDU010000007.1, read as the reverse complement.
TCTGCGGTGATGCCGCGTTTCTTTCCACTCTGCTCGGCCAGCGCGGTCGCGGCCAGCGCGAAGATCAATAACCAGACGCTGAGTATCCTTTCGGGCTTTTTCATGGAAGGCTCCTCCTCACTGCCTGTCTGATTGAAGGCTCGGTTGAAGATCAAAGGTGATACAGGAATGCCGGAATGGTCGCTGTCACTCAATTATGCGACTCTTTGCCTCGTGACTGAATTGCGCGCGATGATGATAACTGAAGCTCCGGATTTATCCTACAGGCCCGAGCGAACACAGGAAGGCCGGGAAAGTGAGTTTTCGTCCGGGGAATCTCTGGTGGACGGATCGAATTATTACGGCACCGGATGGCCCGGCTGAGGCTTTCGCTTTTTCAGGTCTTTCAGCAAATGACGGACCAGTTCGATCTCGGTCGGCGTCAGTCGCCCGCCGCCGAAGCGCACCTGCTGATAGAGGCGTGTAATCTCGCTGACTTTGGGAATGGCAAGCACCTCAGCGAACTCGAGCGGCGTCTGATCCGGTCGGCGTTTGTACCCCGCGCGATCGAGCGTCTCTATCATCTCCTGATAGAACGCGACGGCTGAACCGACGGCATCGCGTTTCATTCGCCGACGCCACGAACGCGCGCGGGCGCGCCAGAGCAGTGTGGCACCCGCCAGTCCAATGATACAATAGAACGTAACCGTGATCGGGTGCAGGGCGACGTGGCGCAGCCATTCAGTCGGGGCCTCGCCCGATGACGGGTCTTTGAATTTCGGCTGTCTCCCGTCGCGCCACGACCTGATCCATTCGCCGAATCGCTCTTTCCAGTCGAACCAGCGGGACGCCGCGTCGTTCTGCCTTGACGACAGCCAGCGCTGTGCCTTGAGCGCGATGGAAAGCTGTTCCTGCGCGTCAAAGCCGATGACCCGCTCCATCCAGAATAACTCAACCGCCTCGCCGTAATGACGCATCGTGGCCAGTAATCCGCCTTCATACTTATTCAGCCCGGCGGGCGGCGTCGGATCAAAAGCGACCCACCCGTGCTGCGGGTAATAAACCTCGACCCAGGAATGCGCGTCCGACTGGCGGACGATCCAGGTGTCGTCAACGCTGTTGTACTCGCCGGTCTGAAAGCCGTTGACGAGCCGCGCCGGGATATTGCGCGTCCGCAGCATCACGGCCAGCGCGGTCGCGAAGTATTCGCAATGCCCGGCTTTGACGTTGAAAAGAAAGTCAGCCAAGGGGTCGCCCTCGCTTGTGCGCTTCAGATCAAGCGTGTAACCGAGGGCCGTGTGCAGGTGATTTTCGATGCGGCGGGCGACGTCGTGCTGTGTTTCGGTTCCGCGCGTGATCTGCTCCGCCAGTTCACCGATCCGGCGGTCGAGATTTTTCGGCAGCTGCAGATAGCGCTCGCGGATCTCTTCAGGATAAACGCGTGAATTGTCTGTCCGCAGCTCCGCATCGCGGAAGACGCGCGTGTCTGAGAGTACGGTGTAAATCAGGTGGCTGCTGCGGTGCGGGATCGTCCACAGGCCATCGCTCCTGTCGCGGTACAACCTTGGCAGGTCTCGCACCTGCACGGGCCTCGGCGCGGCGAAAACCGTGTTGATGTCGAGCGGCGACAGGTAAAACTTCTGACTGGTCAGGTAACGCCGGTCTGACACGTTACTCAATCGAAAGCCTTCACCCGTATCCGCCACCGCGAACCGCTCCTGCTGCTCTGAATCGCGCCAGCCGCTCCCGTCGTATTCATCGAGCGTCACTCCGCGCCAGCGCAGCGGCATCCGGTACTGCTCCGGCGGTTGCTCGACCTGCACACGCATGACGATTTGCGGATTGAGCTTGACCTGCGCGACCTCGCCGAGCCGCACGTTTTCCGAAAAGCCCGTCAGCGTATTGCCGCTCACGAGCCCGTTGCCAAAGACCCCGCGCGAAAGACGCGGCATCGCCAGAAAGAGCGGTGCGGCCAGCAGCAGAATCAGTGCGAGTGAGATGGCCGAGAAGTAACCCAGCTCGCGCCAGTGCGGCTGATCCACCCTGCGCCTTTCGGTCGGCGTTTCCTTCCACAGCTCTGTCCCGGCATAACCGATGCCGGCCTCCTGCTGCGCGCGCCGGATTTCAAAGCTCGCCAGCGTCGAGATCGCCGCGAACAGAAAGACCAGCAGCAACAGGAAAAACGTCGTGTCAATGGTCATCCCCGCCGCCAGCAGCATTTCAAAAAATGCCACGACGTAAAGCCACAACCAGTCCCGGGCGGCTTTCGTCTGGAGCAGCTTGAGTGAGGAGGCGAAGAAGATAAAGTGGATCGTGACCAGAATCGGCGGTGACCCGAGCAGACGCCAGTCGAGGAGCGTGAACGGCAGATACAGAACCATCAGCCAGCTGGCCAGCCACTTCGGAACGCGCCACTCGACCCGCTCCGTGTCAATCAGCCACCCCGCCAGCAGCACGCCGGCATACAGCACCATCGCCGCCAGATCGAGTTGCCCGGTGGCGGCAAGCATGACAAAGCTCGACGTCAGGAGGACGTATGACGAGAATTTAAAGTAACGGTCGAGTGTCATCTCTACAGGTCGTCAAAGTAAACCACGTGCGCGGCGCGCCAGACGCTGGCCGGGATCGAACCGCGCGGCGACGGGGTGATCAAAATCTTGAACTGGTCGTCCGCGGCCAGCGCGGGCATCCGCTCAAGCAGGCCCCAGGCAGTGCTTTCATCACCCGCCGTTTTATTTTCGGGGGTGGCCATCCCCCTGGCACTTCCTCCGTCTGTATTCCGGCGGTGGCTTCCGTCTTCCGCCGGAGAAAGCCGCGCCAGGCAACGCAACATAGTGTAACGGTGGCTCTCGTCGCCGCCAAACCCGAGGTCATCGCCGCCGACCACGAGACGCACGTCCGCGCCTTCAGTGATGAAGTGCGTGATCAGGCTGGCCGCGAGCGTGATCGCCCGCTCAAACTTTTCGTTGAATTCATCGCCTGCGTCGCCAGTGTAATTGTCGAAAGCGACCGTAATGCGCCAGTCGTCATCGCGCGTGAATTCGCGCACCATCAGCTGTGCGGTCCTGGCCGTCGCCTTCCAGTCAACATGGCGCTGGTGATCGCTGCGGAGGTACTGGCGAATCGCGTAGAGGTCGCTGCCGCTGCCTTTGAGCAGGCTCTCCATCTGCCCCTGGCTGATCGGCAGCAGATGATAAAAATCGTCGAGCGGCTGCGGCTGGGGGTAGACGATGATCTCGCCCGTAGCTTCGATAAAACGCCGCCGCTCGACGAAGCCGAAGGGGAAGCGGGTGTGGATCGTGAAGCCACTGATCGGATAAACCCCGCGCCGCTCAAAGCAGCCGTCGATGTCCATGCGCGCATTCGTCCGGCCTGGAATGATCGGGAAATAAGCCTCCTTCAGCGCGGGACTGAACTGCCGCCACTTTGCGACCGCCGCTGATTCCGGCCTTTTCCTGCGCCTGAATCCGCGCCGTTCTTTCTCGGCAGCAACCGCCACAGTCAGCGCGAAGGACGGCGTGAATCCCTTCTGATTCGTGAGAGTGATCTCAAGTCGCGTCGGCTCCCCCGCAAAAATGTGATCGGGAAACCGGAGCATCACCCCGGAGTCATTTATATTGAGGCGCGAAGCGACGCCGGAAACCACGAGCGTCGAGAGCAGGGTGGCGAGGACCACATAAAGCAGGTTGTTGCCGGTACTCAGCGAGGCGATGCCGACCACCAGAATGAATGAACAAAAGAGCCAGCCCGCGTTGGTAATATTGAGCGACAGGTTGGAGCGCAGCAGTTCCAGCCTGACGTTCTGCGCGAGGCGCGGCACGACGTAAACGGCAATCACGAGCGCCAGCCCGAGGGCGATTTTCGACGTGAGCGAGGCCAGATCATACTCGCCCAGTTGCGCCGCGGCGGCAGAGATGACCGCCGTCGCCAGCGCCGCCATCACGATCAGAAACGAAAGGATGGCAAAACGAACCGCTTTTTTATCGCGCAGGAAATCGGGGAAACGCATGGGATTGCGGATTGCGGATTGCGGATTGCGGATTGGAACACCGGAAAAATCACAGGCCACACGGCTGATGGAATCCGCAATCGCAGTCAGCAATCGGGTCAGATCGGGACTCTGATGTTTCTGATAATCTCGGTCAGCACGGCATCGGCTTCCTCGCCGCGCCGCAGGCGGCTGGAGTAGCGTGAACTGACAATAATCCGGTGGCCGAAGATCGGAATCACCAGGCGCTTGATGTCGTCGGCGATGCAGAAATCGCGGTCTTCCGTGAGCGCGAGTGCCTGCGCCGCGCGATGCAGCGCCAGCGAACCGCGTGGGCTGACGCCGAGGTCAAGGACTTCTGATTTGCGCGTCGCGTCAACTATTTCGAGCAGGTAATCAACCAGAGCATCATCCATCCTGACGCGCTTCACTTCCTCCTGAAACTCCAGCACGTCCTCCGCGTTCATGACCGGGGTGATTTCATCAACTGGCTTGCGCACCGCCTGATTGCGCAGAATCTGCTTTTCGAATTCGACGGCCGGATAACCCATCCGCACTCGCATCATGAACCGATCGAGCTGGGATTCGGGGAGCGGGTAAGTGCCGTGATGTTCTATTGGGTTCTGTGTCGCCAGCACCAGGAAAGGGCGCGGCAGTTCATATGTCTGGTTTTCAACTGTGGCGCGGCCTTCGGCCATCGCTTCCAGCAGACTGCTCTGTGTTTTGGGCGTCGTGCGGTTGATTTCGTCAGCCAGGATGACGTTGGCAAAGATCGGGCCAGGGTTGAATTCAAACGCCCCGTTCTGCTGATTATAGATTGATAAGCCGACGATGTCTGAAGGCAGCAGGTCACTGGTAAACTGAATACGTTGGAAGCTGCACGCCAGTGAGCGCGCAATGGTTTGTGCCAGCGTGGTTTTGCCCACGCCCGGAACGTCTTCGAGCAGCAGGTGGCCGCCGGCCAGCAGCGTGACGACGGCGAGGTGGACGGCTTCGGTCTTGCCGCGAATGACCTGCTCAATGTGCCGCTGCAATTCGCGCAGCCGTTGTGTGGTACTCGTAATCAAAGGGACTCCGGTGCCTCGGGTCAACAACTCAGGGGGCGAGTCGGTTCAAGGCCGCCGTCGCAGGCTTGAATTGTTCACACCAGCCGGAGCGACCCCTTACCTTTGATCAGGAATGTAGCACACGGACTAATCGGCGGCAAAAAGAAAAATCCTCCCGGGGTCAGAAGTCGAATCTCAGGCCCAGCCGCATCGTTCGCGACTTGAGGACGCGGCTCGGGGTAAGAAAATCGCCGAGGCTGGATGGGTTGAAATCCACAAACTCCGCGCCGAAGGCATAAACCGTCGAGTTCGACGGGTTGAAGACTTCAACCTGCGGTGTCAGGCGCCTGTGTTCGCTCAACCGGAAGTTGCGCGAGAGTCTCAGGCTGAGATTCCACTGCACCGGGCCGCGCCCGCTATTCCGCCCGAGGTTTCCGGTCGCACCGATAGTCGGCAACGAAAAGGCGTTGACAAGCGATTGATCAAGAAATTCCCCCGGCCTGCGCCAATGGATCGCGCCCGGGTCGCCGCTGAAACTCGGGCGGTCATTGCTGACATCATCGAGATTACGGTCATTGCCATTGATACCGATGGAAAACGGACGCGGCGAGTGGATAATGGCTATGCCTGCGGCGTTGATCCGCCCCAGCATGGCGGGGAACTGATATGTGCCTGAGAGGGCAAAGCGGTGTCGCGCGTCGAGCAGGCTCGGAGCGCGTTCGCGGCGAAAATCCCCCGGAACCAGCGGCGATGAGGTGTTGACGACGCCGTCATCAATCAGCCGGCTGAGAGTGTAACCCGCGCGGACGAAAGCCCGCGCAGTGAGGCGTCGCTGCATTTCAAAAGTGATGCCGTGATAATAGCTGTTGCCGCGCGATTCGAGCAGTTCGGTCTGTGTCAGCTGCGGGTCGGGGCGCAGGCCGCGGACGGCGGCAAGAGCGGCTTTGATCCCACTCGTCGCGTTGCTGGTCGAAGGATTGTTCAGGCCGAAGGTGACAACCGTCTTCGCGCCTTCCTTTTTCGTTTCGGTCGGCGTCGTACTCAGGTTGAAGCGCACAACGTCGGCATTGCCGGTGCTGGTGATCGGTCGCTGGTTTGTGACCGGGTCAATCGTGTTGTTGAAATCACGCGAAGTCAGATACTCGGCAAAGTCCCTGAATCCGGCAGGCAGGCGCGGGGCGTTCGAGTTTGATTCTCTCCAAAGATGAAGACCGCGCGAAAAGACATAATTGACCTCGACTTTGAAGCCCTTCCCGATCTCACGCTCAAAGCCCGCTGCGGCCTGATAGCTTTCGGGGATGCGGATGTCGGGACTGAGTCTGCGGACAAATCCAGATTCGCGGACGCCGAGCTGACTGATGCGCGGATCATCTTTTGAAAGCACTCGCGGGAACTGGAGTTGTGTAAGCAGGGGTGCTGCCGCGACGTTATCCGTATCAACCAGAATCTTGTTTGAGGTGAGGATGAAATCATCGAGGGTGCGCAGCAATGCCCTGTTGTAAAAGATTCCATAGCCGGCGCGCACCACTGTTTTCCCGTCACTGAATGGATCCCACGAGAGCGCCAGCCTCGGGCTGAAATTATTCCGGTCGCGCAGAATCGTTTCGTTATCCCAGCGCAGGCCGAAACTGAAAGTCAGATTCGGCCTGGCGCGCCAGTCATTCTGCGCAAACAGTCCGGTATAAGTGTTTCGCAGTTCGGAATCCGTATTGAAACGATGCTGATAGCGCGACGGCTTGTTCGCCAGAAAGTCAGCAGGCGAGGCGAAACGGAAAGTCCCCGTGACATCACTCAGATCAACAAAACGCGAACGGATCGCCTGAATGTCTGTGCCAATTCGGAGCGTCTGGTTCCCACTTACGATGGCTATTGTCTCCTGAACCTGCCAGCGGTCTTCGCGCCGGTCAGTTCCGCTGAGATTGCTCGAACCGGCGGTCAGGTTACCTGCCCGCGTCAGCGGATTCGCGTTCGGATTGCCGCTCACATCGCGAGGATCATCAATATCAATCAGCACGACCGGGTTGGAATTGCCCGGCTCGTCAGCAGGTGCGAGGCGTGAGAATTGAAAGCGGGCGACATTGACTACGGCCGGCGAGATGATGAAGGTATCGGCGAGGGCATAGCTCTCGCTGTTGCGCCCGGTGCGGCGCAACGTGTCGAGCGTCCGGCGACCGCCGGGAAAGGCTCGCTCGTCACGGTTGCGCGCGAGCGTGATGAGCGCGAATGCATTATGTCTGCTGCCGAGGTTGAAATCACTCCGCGCCTGAAAGGTGTGCGCGATTTTCGGCGTCGTCACCTGCACGTCATAAAGCCCGACCGCTGCGCCGCCATTGACGATAATGGTTTTGCCATTCTTGTCCAGCGCATTACTACCAAGATTCGCGCCATTCGGTTGCGGCAGTGCAAAAGCCGGGTTCGCGGCGACCGGCACGAGCGCCGCAATGTCGGCACGATCATAGACGTTGTCGTATTCGTAACCGGCAAAGAAAAAAGCGTGGTTGCGAACGAGCGGCCCGCCAAAGCTGACGCCCGGATTGTTTTGCTGATATGGGAGCCGGTACCCGCGTGCCGGATCAGAGTTGCGTGTTACTGAATTCGCATTCAGGCTCTCATCCCGGAAGTAATAAAATCCGCGCCCGTGAAACTTGTTTGAGCCGCTGCGCAGGCGCAGATTGACTCGCCCCCCGGAAGCCCGCCCGTATTCAGCAGAAAACTGATTTGAAATCACCTGAAGTCAGAATGTAAGGCTTTGCTCTCTGGTTCCAGTAGTTTAACCGCCCTGCCTTATAATCGTTTCCACAGCAGTTTCCACACTCGCGCTGGTTTTTCTCGTTTTTCCACACCGGGAGCCGCTCTGTCGAAAAAACAAAAGGCGAGTCGGTAGCAACTCGCCGCAGGATGAGTATTGGGATAAGGAGGGCGCCTGGTCACCGGCTCGGTACTCCACTGCCGCCTCCGGCGCGGGCCCTCCGTCAGCATGTGTGAAAAGGGCGGGAATGGTTTCGTGAGCAAGTGGCGAGGACTCCGCGCCCGAGTGTGGATGCTCGTGGGCATCGGGCTATTGTAATCAAGCCCTTCGTCAGCTTTGCCTTCTTATTTCCCACGGCTCTGTTCCGCCTTCAATGATCCTGAACAGGGGGTGAGCCTCCGGGTCTTTCACTGCCTTCAACTCCCGATACTTTTCATCCGCCCTCAGTCTCAGTTTTTCGCGGAGGTGTCCCCATTCATAGAGCAGTTGCCCCTTCGTGGACGGGATCTGAAGCATCACGGGCCGGGCCTCTATTTTCCCCTTGTCGAACTTATAGCCCCGTCGTTCGGCTTCCTCGCAGACGTGGTGCAGGTAAGTTGCAATCGCGGCGGCGGGATTCTCCTGCGACTTGAACCTGTCGAGCTGGGGGTGATGTCTGTAGCCTCTGGTCTCGCCTTTCAGCACCTTCTGTGCGAGTAGTGATTCCCGCCAGACGGCGACGAGTCCCCGCGGGTCGAGGTATTTCGGGTGCAGAGTCCAGATCCTCATCAGTTCACTTCGCGGCCTTCCTCTTCTTCGATGGCTTCCTCGCCTTCGACTTGCCGCCACTCCCCAGCGCGGGCAGTTGAAAGGCCCTGAGCCGGACGAAATCGGAGAAGGAGTAGCCCTCGTCATCCGCATACAGGACTGCGGCCTCCCGCTCAGCTGCCGACTTGAATTCCACGGCTGCCGTCACCCTGTGCCCTGTCGTCTTGCGCTTGTCCGCCATCGTGACTCCTCATCCAAGGCGTTGTGGTGATCATCATCACGAGCGGTCCGGCCCCCGCTTCTTTTCGGAAAACTTTTCCGAAATTCCCCCGGTTGACTGCGCGCTCATTTGGCCGCTCGCTTTCTGGCGGGCTTCTTCTCTGCTCTTTTTGCTTCAGCCTTCAGCGGAGGCCTGCCACGCCCGCGGCCCACAGGCAAACCAAGCAAGTCTGTGTCCGGTATCTGCCAATCCCTCCCGAATTTCACGGCATTCGGAAAGCGCTTTGCCTTTTCCTCTTCATTGTTGAGCCAAACCCGCAGGCTGGCTTCGCTCACCTGAAGGCGTTCAGCGGCCTGTTTTGTGGTCAGCATAGTAGTTTCTTTCCTCATATGGGCGCTTAATGTAGCGCACGTATGACATTACAGCAAGAGTCCCGCCGAATCAAGAAAACAATGTAACGCTAGCCTTATTTTCTTCTTGACTCAAAGTAACGTTGGCGTTATATTGTCCGTGTCAGTGATTGATAACCCCAAACGGAAAGGAACCTTCGACAATGATCACACTCAACATTCACAGCAGCGACTTCGGCAGGGCGGTCAACAGGGCGCGCGTGTTTCACAACCGCGTGGCAAGGCTCGGCGAGCGCGCTTACAAGGTGCAGTCAGGGAAAACGGCGAGCGAATACACCGTCAGATTCTTTCTGGTGGACGGCGAGAAGAAAGCCGCCTGCTCCTGCCGCGCCGGGCAGGAAGATATGCTCTGCCATCACGTCGCATCGGCCCTGACTGTTCACGTCGCGCTGATGCGCCAGCGGCAGCCCGTGGCCGCGTAACAAAAAAGGGCTTCCAAAGCTGCGAACTCTGGAAGCCCCTCATTCAACCACTCAGGGAGCGGCTGATTCGTTTATCCACAGGGCAATCATACCGCTCCCGATCATCACCACGAAAGGGATTTATGACTACAGAAAACAAAACAACTGAAACCGCCGAAGCGCCGCGCCCGGAAAGGCCCGCGCGCCCTGAGCGCGTCAAATACCCGCCGCTCACGGTCGAAACGGCGAAGATCATCCTCGAAGATTTCCTGATGCACACGGAGTATGACGAATGGGCGATGGACAGCCTGTTGCGCATCTTCTGCGGCATCCTCGCCCTGCCTGACAACGAGGTTCACGACTACGTTGACTGGCTCGTCAGGTTTCTTTATGCCGAGACGTGGGATTTCGTGGACAGGATGGAAGCCTACATCGTGACGCTTCCGGGCAAGAGCCACCGGGATGACGGGATCACGATTGACGAGATCGGCGCGCTGCGCGGGAACGCCGGCGCCTCAGACACGCTCATTGCATTGCGTGACTGTCAGAAGCGACTGGCCGAACTGGAAGCGAAGCAACAGGCGCCAGCGCAGACCGAAGCCCGCGCCATCACGGGGCAGTAATCATCCGGGGCTGACCACTCAGCCCCTTCACCAGAGAAAGGACTTTATGAAGAAAGCAACCAGACAACTCCGGGCCGCGGCAGAAGCCACACCGCGCCCGCTCCGTCAGATCGTGGAAGACATCAGGCGCGGCGTCGAAGAGTACGCGCGGCATCCCGATGTCACGCCCAACAATATTGACTTCCTCTTGATGTGCGTCTCGGTGATGGAGTGTGAAGTCGAACTCAGGCCCGGCGAAGTTGCCAGCGCCGAAGACCAGCAGGGTTACAGGGAACTCGCCCGGGCCTTCGCCGCCATCAGGCGCTGGTACTACCTGCTGCCGCGCGAACTCTTTCAGGAGTGGGACGACTGGACCAACGAGCTTGAGTCTGAGGCGAACTGGCAGTCACAGCCCGAACTGATTGAAATGCTCTACCCGATCCTGCTGCGCCAGCTGAAGGAGAAGAAGTGGGAAGGCTGGCGCAGCGCACAGGCTGCCGCCGCGAAGCTGGCCGCGGAGAGAAAGGGGGCCGCGTAATGAAACAACAGACCACAGACCGCGCCGCCATCGTGCGGGCCGCATACGAACGATTGGGCAGGGCAATGCAGGAAGTGATTGAACTGCCCGAGACGCCGGCAGAAGTCGAGCGGCATCTGACAACCATCGCTTCCGAGATCGGGAATGTCTGCGGCTACCTTGACCACCTGACGCTGGCTGACCAGTTGAAGCTCTCAGGCGAGAAGCTGGCCGCGGGGCTGGCCGATCCGCCGCGACGAGGGCGACGGGTGAAGGCGGGTTGAGCAGTTACGCAAAGAATTGAGTAACAGGTCAGGGGCTGGCTTTCGGGCTGGCCCTTTTCTTTTGCCTTTTATTGCGGGCTGTACTGAATCGTACAGACACCCCGCCCGCCGCTCGCCAATAATCTCCACCCTGCGACAGGGCAGTGCTGCCGGGATGCCTGATTGAAGAAAGTCGGGAATCTCAGGCCGGCCTGACCCTCCGGTCTCTGAGGCCGTCTTTGTACCGCTACATCTTCTCCCCCGGGGGATTGTCATGGGTAGTAAAGCGCGCATTCTGGTGATTGAAGGTGATGCAGGGCTGCGGGAGTTCTTCCGCGCGTGGCTGGAGAAGGCGGGCTATGAGGTGATCACTGCGCCTGACGCCGACGCGGGGCTTCTGGAATTCCACAGCCACGGCCCCGACCTCATCATCATCAACGAAGAGCTGGAGGAACTCACGCGCTCCGAGTTCATCGCCATAATCCGCACAGCGTCGCATCACTCAGACACGCCGATCCTCGCCGTCATTCAGGGGCGTACCCCGACGGGTGATGTCCTGCGCGCCGGGGCTGACGCGGTGATCCGCATCCCTGACAAAATAGATGAGATCATCCCGACTGTCAGGAACCTGCTCGGCGGCCGGACTCGCGCCGCTCAAAAAGACTGAGTGAGCATTCCCACTCCCGCTACCGAGCGACCGATCCGCACGCCGTCGAACTCTGGCGGTCAGCCGCGTTGCCTCACCGGAAATGGACAACTGAAGCCCGGAGGGTTATAGTCCGCCCGGTTTCTGCCAACAGTTGTGACCCCTCAAGTGATTACAGGCCGCCGCCTCAGGAAGGAATCTATGTCAACTCCGCTTAAACACATCCTCTGCGTCGAGGACCACAAGGACACCTGCGAACTCGTCTCCCTCTGCCTTGAAATGAACGGCTATCGAGTGACCGCTGCCGGGACGATGGCCGAAGCCCTGCGCCTGGCGAAGAGTACCCGCTTCGACCTCTACCTGCTCGACACCCGGCTCCCGGACGGGACGGGCGATGAGTTGTGCGAGCAGATCCGCGAATTCGACCCCGACACGCCGGTCGTGATACACACGGGCGACGCGCGCGAAGAAACAAGGGCGCGGCTGCTGGGGACCTGCGCGCAGGCGTTCGTCACCAAGCCGAGCGACCCTGAAGTCCTGACCGAGACCGTCACTGAGTTGATCGAAGCCCCTGGGGCTTGATGAGGCGAGAGGAAAACTGACGGAGAATGGGGAGCGCCCCCGGCCACTTTGCAGAGTTGGAGGCGCCCCCTTCGCGCCAGTGCCGGCAGGAACTGGCGCACTTCTTCTACATTCTGAATCCGCCCGCGAGTCTGGAACTTAATGATTAAACCCACTGCCGGAATGACTCACGCGGCGGCACTGTCCTCATCCTTTTCGGTAAAGTGATCGAGCCTCCGCTCGGCCTCCTCAAGCAGCGCCCGCACGCGCAACACGTGATTGTGTGCTTCATCGCGCTCGCGCCTGAGCCTGCTGACGAGGCGGCCCTCAATGCTCATCCTGAGTTCGATGTCAGGGGTGTAGAGGGGTGAGATGTGATGCTGGTCGCTCATCGGGCGCTCTCCTGAATTCTGAAGTGGCGGTAGCGAGCGAGGCTCCATCCAATACAGCGGCAATGACGGTAACGATTCAGTTGCAAAATGAACCCTTGTTTGTGCGGCGGGCAAAGAAAAAGCCTGACCTGCTACCCCTTGAGATTCTTACCTGAAAACTCTGTGCGAATCCGTACGGACAACTCTCTCCCCCCCAAGGTAGGATATGGAAGGGGAGAGCCCGACTCGGGCTGAAGTATCGTTACCGGTTCTCCGAGGGAGATCAGGGCTGGGATGACATTGATGGGCATATCTAAAGTCGCCCGGCCCGGGCAGGAGTGGGGGAACGAGGCGCGCCGGGTCGGCCTTCCCTGCAGCAGCCACTATCCGGTGTAAAATGAGATGAAGACCGTAAACTGTCCTGCCTGCGGACTCCCCGTTGGGAGATCAACTCCGCGCAGGACACTGGAAAGACTGCTTGCCATCCTGACACCCCTGCATCCCTACAGGTGCGGAAATTGTCACTGGCGTGGCCTCAGATTCAGGCCGGTTCGGTTCTGAATTGATCCGGCAACAGGAAGGAAGGCACTGTCACAGCCCCTGCCTGTACGTAATCGCCCCGACCAGCCGCGCCAGCAGGGCCACATCAACGAATCACAGCACCCATTGCACAACCGTAATCTCCACTATATTCAACGCATCCCACACCGCGAGCGCCGCCGCCAGCACGAGGTCATCGTGCGCCCCCTCGCGCCACGCCCCGTATGTGTCATTGGCCGACGTCGTGATCTTCACCTGAAAGTTCTGGAGTTCGCTCACCAGCAGCGGGGCTTCCGGCAGCTCCGCCGCGATCTTCAGTCTCCCGGTCTGCAAGGCCACCTGAATCACTCCCACCAGATCGCGTTTCGGCACCCGTGAGACGCCGCCTTCCTCATTCACCTGATCGCCGCCCGTGATGATCACAGGCCGCAGCCCCGGAATTCGCTGCTGCCTGAACAGATCCACGACCGCCGCGCCGACGCCCGTGCCGTCCACCGAGAGCCGCGGCTTACGGTTCTGCGCCGGCAGACGCCCCAGCAGCGCGACCACGTCAGCCACGATGGCCGGGTATGACGTGCCGAGTTCGTAGCGCTTCAGGTGCCTCACCAGAAAGACGGCCTTGTCCTTCTTCCCGTGGCATTCGACGACGCAGAGCGCCGTGAAGTCCTTCGACTGCCCGAGGTCGAGCCCGACGTGATAGCGCGGCCCATGGTCTGTGGACATTGTCTTCCCCCTTCATCAGAACAGCGGTTTCAATTCAGGATCGAGCGCCCGCATGATGTCTTCGGTACTGAAGACCTGATCAATCGAATCAACGAACTCACAA
>DASRDU010000006.1:0-88808 GCA_035652435.1 Blastocatellia bacterium | reverse complement strand
GATGCGTTCGAGCAGGAGGCGCCGGATCTGTTCACGCTCGGCTTCAGTGATCTGCTGCGAGTCGGCGACGAACTGTCGCCCGCAGTGCTGACACCGGTGATTCTGTTTGCCGGAGTGAGTGTGACCATTCTTCTTGAAGTGCGATAATCCACAGCGTGGACAACAGAGGTTGTTCATGGCAGCGTCTCCTTGTGATTGGGTTGGTGACGCTTTCCATTACACGGAGTCGCTGCCTCCGATTCAACCTCTCAGCCTTACTTTTTCATGACTACCCACGCGGCAACGTTGCGCGTCAAGCTGCGGCGGCTTGAACAATGGAACCGGCGGCGGGCGGCGCTGGCGGCCTTTTACAACGAAGCTCTCCGCGACGCGCGTCTGCAGCTCCCGGCGGTTCGGCGGGCGGGAGCGCATGTCTGGCATCTGTACGTTGTGCGATGTGAGGAGCGTGACCGTTGCAGGCGCAGCTGGCGGCAGGCGGGATCGAGACGCTGATTCACTACCCGTTTCTGCTGCACCAGCAGCCGCTTTTTCAGCGCCGCGAACAGCCCGCCCTGCCCGCGGCGGAGCGAGTGGCCGGCGGGATTCTTTCGCTGCCTTTTTACCCGCAGCTCTGCCCGGAAGAGGCGCGGAAGGTCGTTGAAGTGATACTCGAAGCGGCGCCGCGACCGTGAATCCCGACTGTTCACGCCTTCCGGGCGATGCAGATCGCGGAAAGCCCGAAGCGCAAGGTTACTCCCGGCGAGGCGAGCAACTGCGCCTCACGGCGGAGCGCTCCCGTGAGTACGCGCTCCAGCCAGCCGAGTCGTGGCGGCAGGGGCTTGACGTCAGAGCCGCGATTGGCGAGGCCGACGCGCTGGAGTACCAGTCGCCGAAGCGCGGCCGCGGGCAGCAGCAGCGTGTTGGCGTAAGTCGCGCGCAGGATGTGAAAGCCGGCGCGCTCGAGCCGCTCGCTCAGCAGGCCGAGCCGGTAGCGCCGCTGCCCACCCAAGGCCCGATCATGGCCGCTGCGCATCCACTCGTAAGCGGCGGCGCGTACAAACGCGATGCCGCCCGGGCGCAGCACGCGGAACATTTCGCGCATCGCCCGCTCGTCTGCGCCTTCGCCACATACGTGTGGCAGCACGTCGAAGCTGGTCACGAGATCAAACACCGCGTCGGCAAACGGCAGGTCAGTGGCCGAGGCCCGCGTCAGCCGTTCGTGCCGGCGCTCGCGACAAAACCCGAGTGCGTCCGTTTCCAGATCGAGACCGACGACTTTTCCGTTCCCGGCGTAACGCTTCAACCATTCGAGATTCCCGCCTGTCCCGCAGCCGTCGTCAAGGATCAGGCGGTCCCGACCGGGCGCGCACACCGGGTCGAGCAGCGCGGCGGTGATGGCGCGCATGCCGACAAACCACCAGAACTTCTCCTCAAGGTCGTACAGATATGCGAAATCCTCTGACTGCATCAATCTCTCCCGACATTAGTCCCGCGCTCACCCGGCGCATCGCAGTTCGGCACGGCGCCGCGGCTTACGGCGGCGCGACGCTATTCTGCCTGCTCATTCTGACCGTGGTGATGCAACTGTATCGCGCCGATCTGCGGGTGCCTTTCACTTACACGGGCGACGTGATGTTTTACCATATCTTCGTCAAGAGCATGGTGGATCACGGGTGGAGTTTCTTCAATGACTCCATCGGCGCGCCGACGGGAATGGACTGGCGTGACGTGCCGATTTCGGACCACGATTTTTACCTGCTGCTGCTCCGAATCTTTTCGCTCTTCACGTCGAATTTCGGGCTGATCGTCAATCTCTTCTACCTGCTCTCGTTCCCGCTGACCACGATCACGACGCTCTACGTCTTCCGGCGGTTCAGGGTCTCCTGGGTTCCGGCGATCTTCGGCAGCCTGCTCTACACCTTCCTGCCGTTTCACTTCGGGCGGGGCCAGCATCACCTGTTCCTGTCAGCTTATTACTTCGTGCCGCTGATGGTCATGGTGATTCTGTGGGTTTGCTCAGGGCGACTGTCGCTCGTGACGGAAACCGAAGGCCGGCGGAGGATGAACCTGCGAGACCCGAGACTGATTCTCAGTCTGATCATTTGCCTGCTCATCGCTTCGACGGGGACCTACTATGCTTTCTTCGCCTGCTTCTTTCTGATGATTGCCGGGCTGCCGGCGGCAGTGCGCCGCCGAAGCCTTAAGGCCCTGCTCGTGCCGGCGGCGCTGGTCGCCGTCATCGCTGCCGTCACCTTGGTCGAACTGCTCCCGGACCTGATTTACCTGCGCCGGCACGGCGACACGCCGGTCGTGCGGCGCAACGTGGCGGACTCGGAAGTCTACGCGCTCAAGATCGCACAACTGATGCTCCCGGTCAGCCATCACCGCATCTATCGGGTGTCGCAGCTCAAGGACATCTACAACACGCGACCGTTCGTGAACGAGAATGACGACTCGGCGCTCGGCGCCATCGGCGTCGGCGGTTTTCTATTACTGCTCGGCCTGATTTTTTACCGGCTGCGCGATGACTCGCAACCGGGTGCGGAAAACACTGCTCCTCTGCTCAATGACCTGAGCCTGCTCAACGTGGCGGCCCTGCTGCTGGCCACGACCGGCGGGTTCGGGGCGCTCTTCGCGCTGCTCGTTTCGCCGAAGATCAGGGCCTGGAACCGGGCGAGCGTCTACATCGCCTTCTTCTCGCTCTTCGCGGTCGTGCTGGCGCTCGATTACGTCGCGCGAAATTATCTTCAGGCCGGCGGGCGGCGTGTGGCTTTTTACTGCCTGCTCGCCTTCGCTCTGTTCGTCGGGGTGTTCGATCAGACGACTACACGCGCCGTCCCGGCTTACGAGCAGATCAAAGCCGAATACCAGAGCGATCTGGGGTTCGTCCGGCAGATCGAGGGCGCGATGCCAAAAGGCGCCACGATCTTCCAACTG
The DNA here is from genome assembly GCA_035652435.1 of Blastocatellia bacterium. Classification (GTDB taxonomy): domain Bacteria; phylum Acidobacteriota; class Blastocatellia; order RBC074; family RBC074; genus DASRDU01. Next base: position 85,892 of record DASRDU010000006.1, on the reverse strand, counting down.
CCGGTCGTCTCATTCCCCGAAAATCCGAAGGTCAACCGGATGAACGACTACGACCTTGGTAAAGGCTATCTGCACAGCTCCGGCCTGCGCTGGAGCTACGGCGGCGTCAAGTGGCGCGAAGGCGACGTCTGGCAGAAGTTGATTACCGCAAAGCCCACTCAGGAAATGGTCGAAGCCCTCTCACTCGCGGGCTTCAGCGGCATTTACCTCGACCGTTACGGTTACGCTGACAACGGCGCAAAGATGGAATCAGACCTCTCCGGGCTGCTGGCCGCGCAGCCACTGGTCAGCAGTAATGGCCGCCTGGCGTTTTACGATCTGAATGATTACAGCCGAAAGCTGAAAGAGAAGTACCCCGCGCCCGAATGGGAAGCGAGGCGTGATGCCACTCTGCACCCGCTCCTGCCGCTCTGGCAGGACGGTTTTTCGGATGAAGAACGGTCGGGCGAGAATTACTGGCGCTGGTGCGCCGAGACGGGCCGGATGGAGATCGTCAATAACTCAGCGCAGACGCGACAGGTCACGCTTGAGATGCTGATTGCCGCCGGTCGCGACGCCACTCTGCGCATCGAAAGCCCGCTCTTCTCCGACAGCCTGCGGATCAATTTCGCCGGCGTTCCGTATTCCCGCGCGCTGACGATTCCCCCCGGCAGGCACACGATCAGGTTCTTCTGCGACGCCCCGCGCATCCTCGCGCCACTCGATTCGCGCATCATCGTCTTTCGCCTGCAGAACTTCAGATTGAAGGCCGCCGAGGCAGCAGGCGCGGTAGCAAGCTGATCACGCAGTGGCTCGTGCCAGGTCTGAATTACGAGCTGCGGCAGTGGCGTGCTAGAATCCTGTTCGAGTTATTGACGCGCCCGATCAGGGTCGCGGGAGTTCTGCTGACGGGATTCAAAAGGTAGCAGCCACACAACTGTGGGTGAAGAGAAAATCCGCTTATCAAAACTGATGGCCGAACGAGGCCTCTGCTCGCGCAGGGAGGCGGACGCTTACATTGAGCAGGGTCTGGTACTGGTTGACGGAGTCAGAGTCAGCCAGTTGGGCGTGAAAGTTTCTCCGGCGGTCACGATCACGCTCGACGCGAAGGCGCGGAAGCAGCAGACGGCTCTCGCGACGATCATCCTCAATAAACCTGTCGGCTACGTCTCCGCGCAACCTGAGCCGCCTTACATCCCCGCGATCAGGCTGATCACCAGAGCAAATCAGTTCGACTCGGACGGGTCAGGGCAGAAACTCAGGCCCGGGCACTTGAAGGGACTGGCCGTCGCCGGGCGGCTCGATATTGATTCGCAGGGATTGCTTTTGTTCACTCAGGACGGGCGCGTTGCCAGAAAAATCATCGGCGAACGGAGCGGACTCGAAAAGGAATACATCGTGCGCGTCCGGGGGCCGTTGCCGGATGAGAAGCTGCAACTCCTGCGGCACGGCCTGCGGCTCGATGAGAAGGCGCTCAAACCGGCGCAGGTCGAATGGGTCAACCGGGATCAGTTGAGATTCGTCCTGACCGAGGGCCGTAAAAGGCAGATCCGCCGGATGTGTGAGCTGGTCGGGCTCGAAGTCACCGGCCTCAAGCGTGTACGAATCGGAAACATCAGGCTTGGGAATCTGCCGGAAGGGAAATGGCGATTCCTCCGGCCTGAGGAAAGTCTCGACTGAAATTGCTCTTTACCTTATAATCACCCGGCCTTTCACAATCGCCCTGCTGCGCAGAATTTTCACTTGCTCACCATCCTTAAATTAAGGTAGCTTCAGGTTTCGAGAGGAGACAGATTTTTAATGCACCCAGTCCATTCCCCCGCGAGAGCCATCAGATACTCACTTTCAACCTTCATCACAATCTGTTTATTAGCCCTGGCTGGCGCGAGTCAGCAGAGCAGGGCCGGCAAGGGCGTCGTCCTGACGGCGCTCGAAGAAGAACTCAAACGCGCGCAGCAGATCCTCGGCCAGAAGGGCGAACAGCCGCCTTACTTCATCGGCTATCAGGTCACGGAGACGGATTACAACGTCGTCAGCGCCACCAAAGGTGCTTTGCAGAACAGCGACAGCGGGCGCGTGCGGCTGCTCGACGTGGACGTGCGTGTGGGCGATTACCAGCTCGATAACACGCACCGCGGCGCGGGGTATTACGGACAGGGGGCCGCGACGCGGATGACCATCGAAGACGATCCGGACGCGATCAAAAGCGCGATCTGGATGGAGACGGATCGCAGATACAAATCCGCCGTCGAACGCCTGATCCAGATCAAGGCCAACCAGGTGATCAAGGTCGAGGAGGAAGACAAGTCCGCCGACTTCTCGCGCGAGACTCCGCAGACCGCCATCCTGCCAGTTGTCGGCGGCGCCCGTCTGAATCACGCCGAATGGGAAAAGAAGACCAGGGAATGGTCCGCGCTCTTCAACAAGTACCCGGACATTCTGGAATCGAACGTAATGATCACGACCGAGGCGACGAACAAATATCAGGCCAGCACCGAAGGCACGTTGCTGCAATTCGGTGGTATGCACTCGCGCATCGCGATTTCGGCCCGCACCAAGGCCGAAGACGGGATGGAGCTTTACCGCTACGAGACTTTCGACGCGCTGACCACCGACCGGCTGCCGGATTCGGCGGTGATCGTTGCGGCGGTTGAGAAGATGGCGAAGGACCTGATTGACCTGCGCAAGGCCCCGGTGATCGAGCCTTACACCGGCCCGGCGATCCTCTCCGGCCGCGCGAGCGGCGTGTTCTTCCACGAAATCTTCGGCCACCGCATCGAAGGCCACCGCCAGAAGGACGAGGACGGCGGCCAGACTTTCACCAAGAAGGTCAACCAGTCAATCCTGCCCGACTTCATCTCCGTCTACGACGACCCGACCAGGCAAAACCTCGGCGGCATTGACCTGAACGGCTATTACCAGTACGACGACGAAGGCGTGAAGACGCAGCGCGTCACCGTGGTCGAAAATGGCATCCTCAAAAACTTCCTGATGTCGCGCTCGCCGATCAAAGGCTTCGCGCAGTCGAACGGCCACGGGCGCAAATCACCCGGTCTCCGCCCGGTCAGCCGCCAGGGCAACCTGATCGTCGAATCAACAAAAACCGTTTCAGAAGCGAAGCTGCGCGAATTGCTGATCGCCGAGTGCAAAAAGCAGGGCAAGCCCTTCGGCCTGATCTTCAGCGACATTTCCGGCGGCTTCACCAACACGAGCCGCGGCGGCACGCAGTCTTTCCAGGTCACGCCCGTGATGGTTTACCGCGTCTACACCGACGGCCGCCCGGACGAACTGGTGCGCGGCGTGGATCTGATCGGCACCCCGCTCGTGTCGTTCAGCAAAATTCTGGCGACCAGCGACAAGCAGGAAGTTTTTAACGGCATGTGCGGCGCGGAATCCGGCTGGGTCCCGGTCTCGGCCGTCGCACCCAGCATCCTGACCGCGCAGATCGAAGTGCAGAAGAAGCCGAAGTCGAATGACCGGCTGCCGATCCTGCCGCCACCGAGTCAGGACAAACCCGCGAGCAGGTAACAATTCGCAGAGGGGCACTGATGATATGCAGGTGACCAGGCTGCCCTTTTGCCCGAGCATCGTGGCGATCTGTCCTGGCAACAGCGCCATCGAAAACAATCGTTTATTCCCATTCTGTTCTGAAAGAGAAACGGAATTAAGTAATCCACGCTCCCGCCAATGAAGGTAATGATGAAACAAATGATCAGCCGCTTTACCCGCACTGCAACCACAATCTTCGGCGTCCTGCTGATGCTGAGCGTTATGGCTATCGGTCAGCAATCGCCGTCCGAACCCGACGTCGTGATGAAAGCGATGCAGGACGAACTGGCTCGTTCGGTCTCCAGTCTCAAGCTTAAGGATCTCGATAAGCCATACTTCATTGAATACGAGATCGCCGACGTGGACAGCTTCACGGTCAGCGCGGCCTTCGGCGGGCTGCTTTATCAGAACCGTGACCGCGGGCGCGGATTGTCGGTTGACGTGCGCGTAGGCAGCTACGATTTCGACAACGAGCCATCGGGCTACCCGACGCAGCTCGTGATCGAGGACGATTACGATGCGCTGCGGCACGAGTTGTGGCTGGCGACCGACGCGGCTTACCGGCAGGCGGTCGAGACGATGACGCGGAAGCGGGCCTTCCTCAAAAATCGCACCGAGGAGGAGAAGATCCCGGACTTTTCACAGGAGGAGCCGACGACGGTGCTGGCCCCGAAGCAGACGCTCACGATTGACGAGAAGAAGTGGGAAAAGCAGGTGCGCGAGTGGTCGGCAATCTTCCGCGAATTCCCAATGATCAAACAGTCGAGCGTCTCGCTTCAGGTGCAGCTCTTCCACAAATACATGGTCAACAGCGAGGGCACGAAAGTGCGCCGCCCGTCGCTGCTCGTTTCACTCGAAGCCAACGCATATACACAGGCGGCGGACGGGATGTGGCTGAGTCACGGCACGGGGGTGCCGGCGGCGAGCCTCGATCAGCTGCCGTCGGCGGAAGAATTCGCCAAAGCGATCCGGAAGATAGCGCGCGAGCTGACCGAGCTGCAAAGGGCCCCGGTGCTGAGTGAGAATTATCTGGGGCCGGTGCTGTTCACGGGTCAGGCTTCGGCGGAGATGTTTTCACAGCTGCTCGCGTCAGAATTGTGCAGCCAGCGTCCCTCGGTCGGCTCGCAGCAGGAAGACAGCAGCAGCCTCTTCAACCGCATCAACCGGCGCGTGCTGCCGCCGTTCCTGTCGGTCTTCGACGACCCGACGCAGCAGAAGCTCGGCGACGAGGAACTGCTCGGCACATTCGCGGTTGATGATCAGGGGGTGCCGGCCCGCAAGGTTTCGCTCGTCGAAGAGGGCATCCTCAAGAACCTGCTGATGTCACGCCGCCCGCGCAAGAACGTGCTGCATTCGACCGGGCACGGGCGCTCGCCTCTGGTCGGCGGGGCTTCGACCACCATCGGCAACCTCTTCATTCAGCCGAAGGAAGGCAAAAGCTATGAAGAGTTGAAGCAGGAGCTGATCAGAACCTGCAAGCTGCAAAGCCTGCCCTACGGCGTCCTGATCAAAAGCCTGAGCGGCAGAGGTCATGCGGGCAAAGACCTCTCTGACCCGGTGCTGGCCTACAAGGTTTATGTGGATGACGGGCGCGAAGAGCTGATTCGCGGCGTCAACCCGGGCGAGCTGACGCTCAAGGACCTGCGGCAGATGCTGGCGGTCGGCAATGACCGTTTCGTTTACAACCAGATCGAAGGCGTCGGTCGCGGCGGCGGCGGGATCGCCACGAGCATCGTCGCGCCGTCAGTGCTGGTCGAAGAACTCGAACTGAAAAAACCGACCGGCACGCAGCAGAAGCCGCTGCTGCTGACGCACCCATATTTCGACAAGCCGTAATCAGACTCCACGACATCAGGCAATATGAACAGGCCCCGTCTCATTGCCTTCAGCATCAGCATTCTTCTGCTCGTCGCCTCCCCGGCCTCTTCTCAACAGAAAAACAAAGGCCGGGGCCCGTCCACGCCGGAAGAGCGCCGACGCGCGGTCGAGATGACTGTGCTGCTGGAAAACGACCCGCTCTCACCTGAAGCCGAAAAGCGCCGGAAGAGTTTGTGGTACTGGCTGGCGTCGGTGCCGGACATCAAAGTCAGCCTATGCGCCAGCCTGATCGGAGACATTGACCAGAACGGCACTGAGTTCGGCCCGGAACTGGTCGTCCAGATGGCTTTCGCGCAGGCCCGGTTCATCATCGAAAGCCCCGCCGAAGCCGGGGACGAATTTCGCGTTTATCTGGCCGGGGTGGAAGGCGCATTGCGGACTTACGCGAGCGTCAGAAGGGCGAAACCGACATTCAGGATTTACGTGCTGGAAGCTCTGCTTGAAAAACAGCGGAACGGAGCGCTCCGGCAGTATGTGAAGTCGGCGATGGAGACCTGCCGAAAAGCCGCCGAAAACCCCGCCGAAAAAAGCCCCGGGAATTGAGTAATCATGTCACTCGCCGGGCATTTTTCAGCGCTTCGTGACGACGCCGGGAAGTGGTGCCGTGGGAGGTCATTCATCTGGCGCGCGCCAGTCCTGCTTTACCTCGCGTGGGAGTGTTTTCAGAACTTCAGAGATCCCTTTCACGGAACCATCTTCGGCGGCATCACCCTGGCCATTCACGAAATGGGGCACGTGATCTTTTCTTTCGCGGGTGAGTTCATTATGGTTGCCGGCGGCAGTCTGATGCAGCTCGCCGCGCCGCTCATCACTGCTTTCCTCTTCCTCAGACAGCGCGATTATTTCGGCATCTCGGTGGCGGGGGCGTGGCTGTCGCTCAGCCTCTATAACCTGGCGGCCTACATCGGCGACGCGCAGGCGCAGGTGCTGCCGCTGGTCAATATCGGCGGCGGAGAGGCGGAACACGACTGGTACTACCTGCTCTCGCACCTGGGGCTGCTCAGGTATGACGCGGGGGTTGCGGGCCTCGCCCGGCTCGCCGGGCTGGCCGTCATGCTCGCGTCGCTCGTGCCGGGCGCGTGGCTCTGCGTCACGATGGCGCGCAGCAAAGGTGAGCCGGAAGAGTCGTGAGGCCCGGGCCGGCCGCCATTTCTCAGGCTTTGTGTTCACCCGTTGCCAGCTGATTCATCCCCTGCCGCCGGGCAGACCTGCATGATTACCCGTTGCATCATTTCGATCTGCTGCTGCTGCATTTCGATCAGCGTCAGCCAGTCGTGTTCGCGCAGCTCGTTGATCTTTTCGTGCAGTTGCAGGATTTCGAGTTCGGCCTTGACGTTCACATGGTAATCGTTCTGGGCATGCATCCGGTCGGTTTCCGCCGAGCGGTTCTGGCTCATCATAATCACCGGGGCCTGCAGCGCGGCAATGCACGAGAGGATCAGGTTTAGCAGAATGTAAGGGTAAGGGTCGTAAGCCCGATTCACGAGTACGATGCTGTTGAAGAGCATCCAGCCCACGAGAAAGAGCATAAAGATGCCGATGAACGTCCAGCTCCCGCCGAAGCTCGCCACGCGATCCGCCAGCCGTTCGCCGAAAGTCAGTTGTTCATCGAATTCGCGCATCACGTCGCGGGCGACGCGGCCACGATCAATGAATCGTTCGACAATCAGGCGCTCTGACACAGGCAGTTTTTCCAGCTCCACCTGCAACAGCTTCCGGGCCGTCTCCCGGCGATTCACTCTCAACGCAATTTTCTTCGGGGTCAGCACATTCATAATTCACCTCTGGTCTGGTCAGAAAAAGTCATTCGTCAATCGCACGCGAACGCGAACGCTTCAGTTCGCTGCGTTTCTTTTTGCCTTCAAGTCGTTCGAGCTTTGCGGCGGCGGAAGGCCGGGTCGGGCGGCGCGGTTTGCGCACGCGCTGTAATTCGGTCAGTTTTTCGGCCATGCGCTCGAAAGCAGCTTCACGATTGGCCGACTGTGAGCGGCGCTCGGTGGCGGTGACCACGATGCCGGTGGGACGGTGCGTCAGGCGCACCCCGGTTTCGACCTTGTTGCGGTGCTGCCCGCCGGGGCCGCCCGCCACGAAAAATTCCATGTCGCAATCGCGCTCCAGCGATTCGTGGTCTGTCGCATAAGTTGCCATGACATGTCACCTCTGCTTTATCCTCTGCCCCGCGCGACTTTACCACTGCCGTCAGGCTTCGGCCCGGAAAAAAATTTCAGACGGGTGATCAAATTTCCGGTTCTTTTCCGCGTTAAGGGGTGCGGCAGTGAATCCGACTGGAATGGGGACAGGGTTCACCACCCGCACGGAACTATTAATACGATGGTGACCCGGAGAAATTAAAAGGATTCGTGCGAATGAAACCGCACTACACTCTTTGTTCATTCCCTGTATAATTTGCGTGTCCTTCTCAGAAGTCCGTAAATTTCAACCCAGGATTATCAATCTGTTTTCCCGGTAAAAAGAGTCTGCCCGATCATCTTCCAGGAGTTTGTTATGTTGCGCCGAATACCGCGTTCTGTCACCACCCTGCCTCAGGCCGTGTTCTTCAAATCTTCATTTTCAAAGCTCGTCCTCTTATCACTTGCCGCAAGCGCAGGGCTGCTCGGTTTCTGCGCTTTATTGTCCACCCCGCGCGCGCGCGCGGCGGCGACGATTCAGAACAGCGTGGCAGTGACGACCGTCTCGGCGGCCAGCTACGCCGCCGCGCCCGCGCCGCTCGCGCCGAATTCGATTGTTGCGGGTTTCGGCACGCAACTGGCGCGCGCGACTGAGGCGGCGACCTCGCAGCCTTTGCCGACGACGCTCGCGGGGACGATGGTCAAGGTCACCGACAGTGCGAACGTCGAACGGCTCGCGCCACTTTTCTTCGTTTCGGCGTTCCAGATCAACTACGTGATCCCCGACGGCTCGGCGAGCGGCGACGCGCAGGTGACGGTGACCAGCACGCAGAGCAATGGCGATCAGGTGATTTCGCGCGGCAGCCTGCGCATCGCGGCCAGCGCCCCGTCACTTTTTTCAGCCGCCGCCAGCGGCAGCGGCGCGCCGGCTGCCCTGACCGGGCGCGTCACGTCGGGCGGTGCTTTCGTCTTCGACCCGAACCCGCCGTTTGAACCCGATTCGCTCAATCCCAGCCTGCTGCAACCGAGGCCGGTTGATGTCGGGACGGATGCGCTCCCGGCGTTTCTGATTTTGTACGGCACGGGTTTGCGCAATGCGCCCGCCGGGTCGGTCCACGTCATCATCGGCGGGATTGATGTGACTCCTGCATTCGTCGGTGCGGCCCCGGGGTTCACGGGACTCGATCAGGTCAACGTTCAGATCCCGACGGCGCTGCGCGGTCGTGGCCGCGTTGATTTCACCGTCGTCGCGAATGGCGTCTCATCGAATTCGCTGACGGTGAGCGCCGCGGGGGCGGCGGGCGGCAATCTGGCGATCACGGGCTTCAGCGTGACTGACGGCGCGGTCGCCGGGCAGACGATGACGATCAGCGGCAACGGGTTCTCGACCACGGCGAATCAGAACATCGTCCGTTTCGGGAACGCGCAGGGCCGCGTCGTTTCGGCCTCCGACACGCAACTGAGCGTCATCGTGCCGCTCGGCGCCGAATCGGGCCGCGTGACGCTGCAAACGCCGCAGGGCGAAATCCGCAGCAACGCCGCGCTCCGCGTGAGAACCTCGATCAGCGGCATCGTGCAGACGACGGGCACAAGCACTTCAGCGCCCGCGCCGATGGAGAACGTGACGGTGCGGGTGGTCGGCGAAAACATCAGCGTCCGCACCAACCGTCAGGGCAGCTTCATCATCCCGAACGCCACCCCCGGCGCGAAACTCATGGAGGTTGACGCGGGGACGACCAACAGCTCGCCGCCGTTCCCGTCCGTCACGCTCAAGATGGTCGCCCAGGCCGACCGTGACAATCAGTTCTCGCAGCCGATCAGCATGCAGCAGATCACCGGCCCCGGCGTGAATGTCGGCAGCGGCGGGACCATTGCCCAACTCCCCCGCAGGGGACTTTCTTCGGGTAACAAGGTCTTCATCAACGTGACTGATCGCAACGTCACGCTCGACATTCCGACCGGCACGAATGTCCTCTTCCCTGACGGCAAATCCATCGGGCGGGTGAATCTGACCGTGCTTGAGAAGTCGCGGCTGCCCAGCATCAACCTGCCGTCCGGCGTCTACTCCTCGACGATTGTGCAGATCACGCCGCTCGGGGCGAAGTTTTCGCCCGGCGCCTCGCTCAGCTTCCCCAACCCCGACCCGGCCAATCTGAACGCCGGGGCGAAGGTTGATTTTTACCGCTATGACGAAACGAGCGGCACCTTCATCAGGCGCGGCACGGGCACGGTCACGCCGGATAAATCGCGCGTGGCGTCCGACGGTCGGATTGTTGACGAGGGGAGCTACTGGTTCGCGGCGGCGCGGGGCAGCGTCACGACCGTGACCGGGCGTGTGCTTGACGGCATCGGCTTTCCGGTGCCCGGCGCGCAGGTGGCCGTCAACGGTCGCGCGGACTCCACGGATGAAAACGGCGGCTTCATCATCGCCGACGTCGCCACCGCCGGAACCGCACAGCTTCAGGTCGAGGCCGTCCTGCCGCAGCAGTTCGGCACCGTGCCGCGCGGCACTTCGTCGCTCACGAATGTTGTCGCCAACGGCATCACCAACGTGGGCACTATCGCGCTCAGTAACACTAACCAGCCCGGGCTGGTGTTGTCGCCCTTCGCTTTCAGGTTCGATTCAAATTCGCCGCCGACGACTCTGAGCGTGACGCTGACACAGCCCGCGCCCGCCGGCGGGTTGCAGGTCAATCTGGCGAGCAACACCACATCCGTCGCCACCGTCCCGTCGAGCGTGACGATTCCGGCGGGACAGACGACCGCGAATTTCAGCGTCACGCGCACGGGCCCCGGCATTGCGGTCATCAGCGCGCTGGCGACGCTCAGTGGTACGGGGCTGGAAAGCTATGCGATTGTCGTAGTCGCCAAATCCGCGCCGGTACTCGCCAGCGTGTCGCCTGCCACCGCTCCCATCTCCGGGCGCATCACCATCAGCGGCACCGGGTTCAGCACCGACCCCGGAAATAATTTCGTCGTGCTGATGCGCAACGGCCAGCTGGCCGCGATCTTTGACCCGGATGAAAACGAACTCGTCGAGGATCAGACGGGCAAGCCCGCGCTGAGCGCCAAAGTTCCGCCCGTCAGCAACGGCCCGGCGCAGCTGGTCATGCTCGTAGCGGATGATCTGACCGGCGTGATCTCTGACGTGAGCGCGCCGCTGAATTTCAACGTTCTGACGACCGCTCTTCCGGCGCCGGTACTCGCCAGCCTTTCGCCCGCCGGCGGCAAGCCAAAAGATCAGATCACGATCAACGGCTCGGGCTTCAGCACGAGCCCCGGGGAAAACGTCGTGTCCTTCCGGCAGAACGGGCTGGAGAGTCAGGCGGAAATCATTCAGGCGAGCGCCTCACAACTGCTCGTCAGGGTGCCTTCCGCCGGGATTGATAAAGGGCCGGCAATCGTCTTCGCGCGGCGAGTCGGGGCGGACGGTTCGTCGAGTGATCTGTCAAACGCGCTCGACTTCGACGTGACGCAGGGCCCCATCAACCCGGCCACGCCGACAATCGCTTCAGTCCTCAACAGCGCGACGCAGGCTGCCAGCGGGCGCGATGGCGACAGGATTACCGTCCAGGGGACGAATTTCGGCAAAAACTTCCTTGATATTGAAACGGGCGATCTCGGCAACACCGATCCGTTCATCACGCTGCTGGGCTTTTATCAGAACAGCCAGCTGCTGGCCATTCAGATCCCGATCAACGCCTCGGGAGGCACGCAATTGTCAGCCGACATTCCGACCGGCCTTTCCGCGGGCCCGGTGCAGATCACGGCACTGACCGTCGACATTGAATCCGGCCTGCTCAGTGGCGAGAGCGCGCCCGTGAATTTCACGATCACGGTCGGCAGCCTGCGCGTGGTTGACGAGGACGAGCCGAACGATTCGCCTGACACGGCGACAGACGTTCCCTTCCCGTCAATCGTCGAGGGTGACGCCGACTCGACTGACCCGGGTGACCTGATCATCACGCTCAATGGCGGGGCGACAGAAAAGGTCCAGGACCTCTTCGAGGTCTCGCTGACGCAGACGACGGACCTGCAACTGATCCTGAATTTCAATCAGGGCAGTGATCTCGATCTCTTCCTGCTCAAAGCGAAGCCGAACAGCGACGGCACATACACCGTGTTGTCATCCGCGGTCAACCGCACGGGCGTCACCGAAACGATCTTCAGTTCGGGCCTGCCCGCAGGCGATTATCTGATCGGCGTGGCCTGCGTAGGCGCACAGACCTTCTATCAACTGGGGGTCACCCAGGGCGGAGTGGCCGGGCCGGATGTGACAGGGGCGCAGTCGCCAAGTCAGCTTCAGCCGGAGAAGGCCGAGGTGGTGCCGGATCGCCGCAGGGTACAGGTGACGCGGCCACGCAGCAGGAGAGTGATTCGCTGAGGAACGGACGGACGCAGACGCGACGAATGAAATCATCGCCGCGTCTGCGTCCGTCTGTTGTTTACCTGACGATACCTTCGAGCGGGCTGCTCGCGCTGGCGTAAAGTTTGCGCGGCATGCGCCCGGCCAGATAAGCCAGGCGGCCCGATTCGACAGCCAGCCTCATCGCCTCGGCCATCGCGCCGGGATTTTCGGCGGCAGCAACTGCCGTATTCATCAGCAACCCGTCAATCCCCAGTTCCATCGCGAAGCAGGCGTCCGAAGCCGTGCCGACCCCGGCGTCAACGATGATCGGGACTTCGGTGATCTGCTCGCGCATAATCCGCAGGTTATTCGGGTTCTGGACGCCCATCCCTGAACCGATTGGCGCGGCCAGCGGCATCACTGCGGCGGCCCCGGCGTCAATCAGCTTGCGCGCCATAATCAGGTCGTCATTGAAGTACGGCAGCACGGTGAAGCCTTCCTTCACGAGGATTTTCGTCGCCTCAAGCGTCGCCTCGTTGTCGGGGAAGAGTGTCTTCTGATCGCCGATGACCTCGACCTTGACCCAGTCAGACAATCCGACTTCGCGCGCCAGCCGCGCCGTTCTGACGGCCTCTTCAGTCGTGTAACACCCGGCCGTGTTCGGCAGGATCGCGAATTTCTTCAGATCAATGTGATCGAGCAGCGACCCCTGCGAGCGATCCGTCAGGTTCACGCGGCGCACGGCCACGGTAATCATCTCCGCACCGCTGCGGTTGAAAGCGTCAACCATCTCTTCAGTGGTGCGGTACTTCCCTGTCCCGATAATCAGGCGCGAACGAAACTCGCGCCCGGCAATAATGAGTTTGTCCATAATCACACTATTTCATTGCTGCTTCTATCTTCGGACGAATGTTCGCATCAATCGCGGCGTCCGAAGTGTCTTTTGGAATCCCCTTGAAAAGCCACCAGCGTTCGGTGTGTTCGATAGCCCTGCCCGGCGCGATCCGATCGAGCGGGCCGAGCGATTCGGCTTCGAGAAACTCCTGATTCGTGAACGTCTCGAAGTTACAACCATTATCCGCGTAACGGCGGCCTTCCTGATACTCGATGCCTTTGACGAAGAGAAACCCGTCGCGCAGGTATCCGACCCAGCCGAGCTTGTGCGCGAGGCCGATCTTGGTCGGGCCTTTCGCATTGTCCTGCGAGAGCGTGATGTATTTCGCCCCCCAGCGCCAGCGCGCGTCGGCCAGATCGGTGTAAGGCCAGACGATCATCTGCTGATTCGGCAGGAGCCCCTGCGGGTGCGGAGTCTTCGGGGGCAGCGGAATGATCTCAGTCCCGCCCGGGGCCATCACCGTCAAAGCCCACGGGGCCAGCTCGACTTCCCACATCCCCGTGTTGCGCAGCCGATGCACGACCGTCACTTTCGTGCTGTTCGGATCAAGCACTACGTCAATCTCTTTCTGGATGCCGGTGTGCGGCTCAACCGGCTGAATCAGCCGCACGCCCGACGCCCCGAGCTTTTCATATCTGACCGGTGAGTTGTCGAGTTCGTAAGTCCGTTTGAGGTCTTCCGGCGCGTGCCACAGCCGATGCCCGCCGCGAATCTGCCATTCGCTTTCGCCCGACTTGCCGATCTGGGCGTCGAATTCCTTGAAGATATTCGTCTCGCCGACAAACCCGTAGCGGATGATGCGCGGCCCGACGTCGAGCGTGATGATCAGCTCGACCGTGCCGTTGGAAAGCTGCAGGTTGTTCTTCCAGCCCTTGTATTCGACGGTCTTCATGGTGACATCGGCCAGCGCAAATCCCACGCAGACGGCCAGCAGAAGCGGCAATAACAGCGGACGCATGTTTTTCGGGCACCTCCTGACAGCTTTCTGATGATGCGTGTTGGTTGAGACAGCGAAGGTGATGAATATAACGGCAAAGCATCCCAGGGGGCAAACCTGCTTTCCCCTTTTCCGGCCCTCTGCATTATAGTTCGCTCAAGTGACGGTGAATTTCTGCAAGCCCCCGGACCACCGCCGTTCAGACAAGCGCACAGGCGCTCCCCCGCCCGCTTGTGCGAAGCCTGAAGTCAGGCATCATGAGTAATGCCTGACCGGTCCAACTTTCGGGAGAAGAACATGCTACATCGAGTATTCAGATTGATTGAAAACCACGGCCACAGGATGGCGGCGCATCTGCTTGCGCTCGCGCTTGTGGCGGGAACCAGCTTTGCCGCGGGAACATCAGATCACATGCGCCCGTCATCAGCGCGTGAAGGAGCAACCATGACTGATTCATCAGAACCATCATCTCCTGCCACTCAATCGCCCGCCGGAACCAGCACGATTGAAGATCAGAAGTCAGTCGCGATCACCGTCTACAATTCCAACATCGGGCTCGTCAAGGATACGCGCACGATCAGACTGCCGCGTGGCAATTCGCTGCTGCGGTTTATGGACGTCGCGCAGCAGATCAATCCGGCGACAGTTCACATCAAATCGCTGACCGCGCCGAACGCGCTGGATGTCATCGAGCAGAATTACGAATACGACCTGCTCAACCCGGCGAAGCTGCTCGACAAGTACGTCGGCAGGGAAGTCACGCTCGTGCTGCGAACGTTCGAGAACAACACCGAGAAGCTGACGCCGACGCGCGCCACGCTGCTTTCCAACAACAGCGGTCAGGTCTGGCAGATCGGCAATCAGATCGTGATCAATCCGACCAACATCGTCGAGACCCGCTTTGACCAGCTGCCCGCTGACCTGATCGCCAAACCGACGCTGGTCTGGTCGCTCAACAATACGGGCGCGGATTCTCACACGGTCGAAGCCTCATACCTGACCACCGGCATCGGCTGGCGCGCCGATTACGTGGTCGTCGTCAACAAGGATGACACGAAGGCAGATCTGAACGGCTGGGTGACGATCAACAACAACACCGGAGCGGCTTACCGCAACGCCGAGTTGAAGCTGGTCGCGGGCGATATCAACCGCGTGCAGGAGCAGGATCAGCTGGCCTTACGTAGAGCCGGCCGCGCCGAGATGGCTCAGGCCGCGCCCGCTCCGCAGTTTCAGGAGCAGGCATTCTTTGAATACCACCTCTACACGCTGCAACGCCCGGCGACGCTCAAGAATAATGAGACGAAGCAGATCAGCCTGCTCTCGGCCGCCAACTTCAACGTCAAAAAAGAACTCGTCCTGAACGGCCAGCAGTATTACTACCAGGGCTACAACAACCCCGGCGAGGCGATTAAGGAGAAGGTCGGCGTCTACGTTGAGTTCAAGAACAACAAGGAGAGTAACCTCGGCCAGCCGCTGCCTGCCGGAATAGTGCGCGTCTACAAGGCCGATCAGACGGGCGCGCAGCAGTTCATCGGCGAGAACCGGATTGACCACACGCCGAAGGACGAATCCGTCCGGATCAAGCTCGGCGACGTGTTCGACGTCGTGGCCGAGCGCAAGCAGGTGGATTACAAAGCCATCTCGCGCCGCGTGTTTGAATACGCCTACGAAATCCGCATCCGCAACCACAAGGAGGAGGCGGTGAACGTCATCGTCAACGAACCCATCGGCGGGGAGTGGGAGATCATCAACTCCTCATTCCCGGCGGAAAAGACCGCGGCTTTCGCCGCCCGGTTCAATGTCCCGGTGGCAAAGGACGGCGAAGCAGTGCTGACCTACCGCGTGCGGGTGAAGTATTGAGAGGAAGTCAGAAGTCTGAAGGATGAACGATGAAGTAAGGAATCATTGCCTCCCTTACTTCATCGTCCATCCTTCAGACTTCTGACTTTGCTTTACTGTGCGTGAGGCGGGTGCCAGCCCTTGTAACGCAGCTTGATCGTCTCATCCGACGAGCTGATCAGGAGGCGGCGTTTGTTGATCGGGCTGACGCCTTCGGGGTAGTAGGTGAGCTGATAGCGGTTGTTGCGCACCTCGTCGCAGATCTCCTTGACGGCCTGTTTGATGTCACCGTCAACCGAATAAATCTTCCCGCCGGTCCCGGTCGTCAGCATTTCCAGAGCTTCCGCCGCTTTGGGCGCGTCCTTGCGCAAAGCGCCGCGCGTGCGGTCCTTGACCTGGATGGCGTAAACGGTGACGTTCTCGTCCTGCAGGATCGCCAGCATCGTCTCGAATTTGATCCGGCTGCCGCGGTCAAGGCCGTCACCGACAATCACGATCACGCGCTTGGTGAAACCGACCGTGGGCCTCAGCACGTCTTCCATTGCCACGTTGAGCGCGTCGAACAACCGCGGCGAGTCGGTCTTGCGCAGCAGGCCGAGCGTGTTCTGCAATTCCTTCGGGTCGTCGGTGAAATCGGTGATGACTTCCGGCTTCGTGTCGTAGCCGATGACCATCACTTTGTCGCCCTCGTAAATTTCCGGCGCGAATGCGGCGGGCACGGAGGCAAGCTTTTTGATGTCACACTGGAGCGTCGCGGAGTTATCCATCAGCACGACGAAACGGGCGGGCGACGGGTCGGGCGCGAGCGACTCGATCTTTTGCAGCACGCCGCCGTCGAAGACCTCCACCTGATTTTTGGTGATGATTTTGTCGGCGTCCTGCTCCGCGCTGCTGGCGAGCAGCGGCTTCGGTCTGGACGGATCATTCGCGCGTTGCGCAATCAGCGGGATGATCGTCGTCCGGCGACCCGAGGCGACATTCCGCCCCGACTGCGCCAGGGCGAGCGCGGCCATCACGGCCATCAGCTGTGCGCTGATAATAAGCGCGAAGAGAATCGGTCGAAAACGTGAGGGATCAGGACTACGCATAAACCTCTCACTTGTAATCCGGGTCAGCGGGGAGATGGCTCTGGAAGTGTTGATTGCGGCGGCACCGGCGGTTTCAATCAGCACCAGTGCCGCAGGGGCCAGTGGTGCGTGCGCCACGTAACGACATTCAGGCAGCGGCTTTCTCTTTCGTCTCCTTCTTCTCTTCAGAGCCGCCCTCTTTATCCTTCTTATCCTTATCTTTCTTACCGCCCCCGGTCTTGCCGTAATCGGAAACGTACCAGCCGCTCCCCTTAAACTGGAAACTGGTCTGCGAAAAAATCTTGTCCAGTTTACCTTTGCATTTCGGGCAGCGGGTCAAGGGCTTGTCATCCATCTTCTGCATGATTTCGAGGTGGTGACCGCACTTCTCACAAACATATTCATAAATCGGCATATTTCAGGTTTTACCTCCAAAGATCAGGTCAATTCGGTTTTCAAACCACCTGAAATTTAACATATTGCCGCGGGGTCGGACAACGGGTTCATTTTTTACCATGAACGGCCCCGGGGGCTTGTCGCATTCCTGTTGATCTGATAGAAGTTGCGCAGGTCATCACGGTCATCAATCTATCAAGCCACTGGAGAAGCACGTATGAGATCACGTCACGCTGCATCACTCGCCCGCGTCATTATTCTTTTGCTCGCCGCCTCGCTCATTACCCCCGCATTCGCTCAGACGCCACAACGCACCGATACATTCAAACCCGCGGTGCGCGGCAAACGCGCCGTGGTGACGGGCGGCCAGCCGCTGGTGGTCGAAGCGGGATTGCGCATGCTCCACAAAGGCGGCAACGCGATTGACGCCGGAGTCGCCGCGACCTTCGCCGGATCGGTCATCGAGTTTTCGCACTTCGCTTTCGGCGGCGAAGTCCCCGTCATCATCAAACTCGCCGGCAAACCTGTCGTCACGATCAACGGTCAGGGGATCGCCCCGCAACTCGCCACGCGCGAGTTCTTTGAAAAGCGCGCGGCCAGTGAGGAGAGCAAAAGTGGCGGCTCCGGTCGCAGCACTTCAAAGCCCGGCCCGATCCCTTCGGCAGGCCCGCTCGCGGCAACCGTGCCGGGAGTGCTGGATGCGATGATCGTCGCGCTCGACGAGTTCGGCACGCTCCGCCTCGCCGACGTGCTGCAGCCGGCGATTGAACTGGCCGACGGTTTTCCGATTGACGAATTGCGCGTGCAGTACATTCACAACACCCGCACAGTCTTCGAGCAGTGGCCGGAAGCAAAGGCGATCTTCCTCCCCAACGGTCAGGAGCCGAAAGTCGGCGACATCTTCGCGCAGAAAGACCTGGCGCGCACGCTGCGCGAACTGGTCGCGGTCGAGCAGAAGAATGCGAAGAGGGGCCGCGGTGCGGCGCTCAAGGCAGTCAGAGATTATTTCTATCGCGGCCCGATAGCCGACCGCATCGGCAGGGCGATGGAGCAGATGGGCGGGTTGCTGCGCGCGAGCGATCTGGCGGCTTTTCACGCCGATGTTGACGAGCCGACGCACGTGAGCTATCGCGGCTATGAAGTTTACAAAGTCGGCTTCTGGTCGCAGGGGCCGATGCTGCTGCAAACGCTCAACCTGCTCGAAGGCTTCGATCTCAGAGGGATGCGCCACAACTCGGCCGATTACGTCCACACGCTGACCGAGTCAATGAAGCTCGCGTTCGCGGATCGTGACCGCTATTACGGCGACCCCCGCTTCGTGAAAATTCCGGGCACGGAGCTGCTCTCGAAAGACTACGCGACGATGCGCCGCGGCCTGATTGATCCGAAGGTCGCATCGCTCGAACAGCGCCCCGGCGATCCGGCACGCGGGAAATCGCTGACGCAGATGACGGGGGTGCTTTACGAGACCGGCCCGTCAGAAGTGCCCGAAGCCGAGCGCGCTCACGACACGACCTGCGTCAACGTGATTGATGCGCAGGGCAACGTCTTTTCGGCCACGCCGAGCGGCGCGTGGCTGCCCGCCGTAGTCGCGGGCGACACCGGCATCCTGATGTCATCGCGCCTGCAAAGCTTCCTGCTCAAGCCCGGCCACCCGAACGACCTGCAGCCCGGCAAGCGCCCGCGCATCACGCTCACGCCGACTCTGGTGATGAAAGACGGCGAGCCTTTCGCCGCGCTCTCGACTCCCGGCGGAGATAATCAGGATCAGGCCCTCCTGCAGGTGCTGCTCAACGTCATCGAATTCGGGATGAACCCGCAGGAAGCCGTCGAAGCGGCCCGCTTCGAGACGCTGCATCTGGTCAGCTCCTTCGACGACCACAGATTCAACCCCGGCGTGTTGCAGGTTGAAGCACGCGTCGGGTCTGCGGTGATTGAAGAGTTGAAAGCGCGCGGCCACAAGATCGAAGTCAAAGGCGATTACGGCGCGGCTTCAGCGCCGACGATCATCATCTATGATCCGAAGACGAAAGTGATTCAGGCGGGTGCTGACGTGCGGCGCGGGCGGTACGCTATTGGGTGGTGAGAGCCTGTGGTGAGCATTCAGACAGACCCGCAGTGTAGCTGCTCACTGCGTTTCTGGCTGCTCCAGCTGAGATTCCAGAAAGCCGACTCGTGAGCGCAGTTCCAGATCACGACCAGCCATTTCGCCGATGGATTTTTCGATGATCGCCAGTTTTCGATCAATCCGGTCAAGGCGCCGAAGAATTTCAGACTGGCCCTCCAAAGGTCTCGTGTCATTCAGGCGGGTAAGGATTATCTCCTCAGTCTGCTGGCGCCTTTCCAGCGCCGTCAGGCCGGCGTTTGCTTGTTGCAGTCCTTCCCCCAGCGCGCCCATTCCGGCTTCAAAACGTTCCTGCCTCGCAATGATTTGCTGCAACAGCCCGACAACAATGTCTCTCGTGGAATCTTCCATAAATGCCTTTTTTGCCGGTTGTGTTATGACAGCCAGCACGAACAGACACCAGCAGAATTCGGCAGATCAAAACAAGCTGGTCATTTTTGAAGTCGGATCAATACGAACCTGATGCCTGAGCGCCCGCAGGCTTCTGTCCCTTCACTTCCTGGGCGATCTTCACGCCGGCACTTGCGCCGAGCCGGGTTGCGCCCGCGGCAATCATCTCTCTGGCTGACGCTAAATCTCTGACGCCGCCGGCCGCTTTGACGCCCATCTCCGCGCCGACAGTCCGGCGCATCAGTTCGATGTCCGCGACCGTCGCGCCGCCTTTGCTGAACCCGGTCGAGGTTTTGACAAAATCGGCTTCGGCCTGTTTGGCGAGCAGGCAGGCGCGGATTTTTTCTTCGTCGGTGAGCAGCGCGGTTTCGATGATGACTTTGACGATGGCGCAGGCGTCGTGGGCGGCTTCGACGACAGCGCGGATGTCGCGGAGGACGGTCTCGTTATCATTCGATTTGAGCGCCCCGATGTTGATGACCATGTCAATCTCGGTCGCGCCGTCGAAGATCGCCCGCCTCGTCTCGTAAGCTTTCACGTCGGCCAGCGTCGCGCCCAGCGGGAAGCCGACCACCGTGCAGACTTTGACCGGCGAGCCGTGCAGCGCGTAAGCGCACTCCTTCGCCCAGGCCGGGTTGATGCAGACGGAAGCGAAGTTGTAAGTGCGGGCTTCGTGACAGAGTTTTTCGATCTCATCGCGCGTGGCTTCGGGCTTGAGCAGCGTGTGGTCAATGTAACCCGACACGTCTCCGCCGCCCGCCGCGGCCTGGCCCCAGGGCAGGCCGATGCGCGAAGCCCCGGCATTGATCGCGCAGGCGATGTGATGCGGGCTGCATTGCACACAATCGTCGCCTGAGGCGCCGTTCCCCGCGCTCAGCCGCGCGAAGATCAGATCGGTGATTTGTTCGACGATGGCGTCAATATTGTTCATGTCAGTTTGCGTCTCAACAGCAGCCTTTGCGCGGACGCGGGTCGTCGGGCGACTGCCCGGCGCAATAACCGCGCAGCACGTCGCGCAGGATCTGCCAGGCGTGATGGATTGCCCGGCGCAATTTTGCCGGTAGTCGTGGCACACGCTGGTCCTGCAACGTGTCTTCGGCCCTCTGGCAGATGTGCGGTTCAGCTTTCACTCGACTTACTTCTGCGGCGGCGGATTGTGCTGGGTAAGGTCAGTCAGGTAACCTGCGACGGCTTCGATGTCATCATCACTCAATCCGCCCGGCGCCCGCTTCTTTGTACCGGGAACGACGCTTTTTGGATCGCGCAGGTACTTTTCCCATTCCTCCTTGCTGCGTCTCGGAGAGAGGCGCAGATCAGGCGCGACAGCGGTGATGCCATGCCCATCCGGCCCGTGGCACTGCTTGCAGCTTTTTTCATAGACGGCCAGGACGTTCTCCATCATCAAAGGCTCCTCAGCCAGTGTAGCGGCAGGCGGTTTTACGCTGCCGCTCGCATTGGCCGAAGCGTCCTTGTTCGCTTTAGCGGCGGATTCAACTGAAGTTCCCGTGCCGGTTGCAGCATCCTTCTTTGGTTCAGGCTTCCTCGTGCAGGCCGCGTAAAAGCTCAGAGCGGCGAGGAGGCAGAAAAGTGGTGGAAATTTATTCTTCACGGTCTGATCCATCTTCGATGGGGATCCCTGGGTCAGAGTTACGGTCGGGGAGTGAATCCCCGGGTCAGGGCGTCCGGCTGGTTACTCACGACCCATCATCTACCCGGCCGCGGCCCGCTGTTTGACGTAGCATTTGTGACAGAGGCCGAAGATGCGCAGGCTGTGGTGCGTCGGGTGAAATTTGAACTGGTGGGCGATCTCGTCCTGCTTGTTTTCGATCACCTCGCTGTAAAACTCGATCAGGTCACCGCACTTCGTGCAGATCAGGTGGTCGTGGTGCTGGTGATTGTAGTTGTGTTCATACCGGCGGCGCCCGTCGCCCATCAGCTCTTCGCGCGCCAGACCGCATTCGACCAGCAGCTTGAGCGTGCGGTAGACGGTCGTGAAGCCGACGCTCGGGTCTGCGGCCTTGATCAGCTGGTACAGTTCTTCGGCGCTCGAATGCCCTTCGGTCCTCAGAAAGACGTCGAGGATCACGTCGCGCTGCGAGGTTCGCTTGAACCCCGCGCGCCTGAGGTGATCACGGAAAATTTCCTTCTCTTTTTCCATCACTCTCTCCCCTGCCGTCCGGTTATCAACCGTCTGCCCTCGGGATGACCCTGACGCTGATTTTTCGGGGATTGTACCACCGCCATTAAAACAAAGGAAAGATGGCCCTTCCGGAATGCCACCCCTCATTTCCCCTGACCCGCCATGCGCTCGGCCAGGTATTCGGGCGCGAAGAGGCTGAACTGGCCGTACACCTTCGGGTATGAGCCGCTGTACATTCTGGAGCGGAAGGTGATGACGCTCGGTTCTCCGGGATTCACCCCGTCAGTCCACACGTCGCGAAACCAGGTCGTGTCGCGGAAAAGCTGCTGCGCTTTGGCGCGCAAATCGGCCCGCCCGGAAATCTGCGCGGTCACCGACAGGAGCGGAATGGCCGTCATCCCCAGGGCAACCACCGGCGGCTCATTTTCCTTATCCGGATACCAGACGTTCGGCGCCCCGAGCGGCTGATATGTCCCGTCCGGCTTTGTGACGCCGCCGGTCAGGACGGGCCTCTGCCTGCCTTCCTTCCCGACCACCCAGTCGGCAATGCGGACCAGATAATCAGCGACCCGCTGGTCGCCGGTTTCGCGCCAGTATTCAATTATGCCCAGTTGCGCGTAGCCGCCCCACATAAACAGTTTCGTGCTGTCGCCGACCCCGCCCTGCGGAATAAAGTATCCTTTACGCCCGTAATCTTCCTCCGTTTTGACGAGCAGGTAAGCGCTGCTTCTGGCTTTCTCGAGGTATCTGATTTCGCCCCCGTAACGCCAGGCCGCCATCAGCGCCAGCACCGGCCATCCGACCCACCGCGTCTCACCCCAGCTCAGGCTGTTCTCGTAGGTGAAACTGGCGCGCATGAGCACCTCGGCGCCTTCGATGGCCGACTGGTGAACCGCCTCATCACCGGTCAGCGCCCAGTAGAGCCACAAGCCCTCGATCCAGTGGTGCGTCGGCAGCGGCTCCTTGTAAGTTCCGTGATCGCCCTTTTCGTAAAAGGCCATCCCGCGAAAATTCCATGTGTGATAGCTGTCGTAATAGTCTTCGGCCTGATGCTGTCCCCAGTCGGCGCGGTAACGCGCCATCTCGCTGCCCAGCTGGTACGCCCGCGCGTCGCCCGTGCGCAGGTATTCACGCAACATGATGTAAGGCAGGTCGTAATGCAGGTTGTTGTAACCGTCAGCCCATTCCAGATCGCCGAAGTTGCGCCAGCCGTAATGCCGGCCCTCCTGCCGCACCTCGTAAATGGATTTGCCTTCCGGATCTTCATTCGCCTCGCGCGCGTAAGCGGTCGCCAGCCAGCGTTCCAGCCGGGTGGCCGAAGTCCGCATCTGCGGGTCGTCTGCGAAATATTTCTTCCAATCGCGCCTCTCGACCATCACCGGGCGCACGGCCTTCGATGAGGCCACGTAAGCCGGGTCAATGGACGCGCCGAAAGAGTTCGTCAGCGTGGCCGCGGCGCGGGTGTCCGAGCCGAAATAGAACTCCGTACTCTTCGCCCGCGCGCCGTCGAAGATGTAATAGTCATTGCTCAAGGGCAGAGGCGGGAGGTCGGCGGATTGTGAATTGTTCGCTTTTGAGCCCGCCGTCTGATTTGCCGGCCGTGCCGCCGATGGCAGAATATCGAAGCGGACGCCACCAGTATCAGCCACGAGCAGTTTGGGGAAGTTTTCAGAGAATTCAGGGACGGTGACTTCAACATTGCGATTCGCGGGGCCCGCAACGACGACGGTGGCGGGGCGCTTGCCGGCTGAACCGCGCGGCCCAGTAGCCGCCTCTTCGCGCTGCGCGCGCGCGGCGGAGTCCGGCGAAACCGCGAACGGCAGATTGACGCTCAACCCGCTGAGCATCACATGGCTGGCATAAGGTGGCTGCTTCGTGCGCTCGCCGCCGAAGCCGAACGGCCCGGTGTTGATCATCCGGAACTGCACGCGGACGAATGGCTGCCCGGCGTAAACGTGGTAACGCAGCGTGAAACGCAACAGGGTAACGGCAGCGGCCCTGCCCGACCCTTCAACCTGAAAGTGTCCATCCTGACGAATCACGGTCCGCAACGGCCCACTCTCTTCGACGCGCGTTTCATCGGCGCAGGCCGTCAGGCGCAGCGGACTGGTCTCATCGGCGGCCACGATCCGCTCAAATGCGCTATGAACGTCCTTGAGCGGCGCGGCCAGCCTCACGGTCTGACCATTCACTGATTGCACTGTCGCGGTCTCAGCTTCCGCTGCCAGATCGCGGATGCGCGCGCCACGCGGGTGGGGGAAGCGCAGCGGCTGGCGTGTCGCCAGGTGCCATGACTCGTCTGTTTTGACGACGAAGACATCTTCCTGTCGCGGCGTCCCTTCATCCAGACGGTAGGTGCGACCGACCGCCAGTTCATCCCGCGGGGCGAAGTAGGGGTTGCCCTTGTCTATATCGAATGCGAACTCACTCAGGTGTTCGAAGCGCACGCGCATCCCGGCCGTCAGAGCAGAGGAATCACTCACGTGCAGTTCACGTCGCGCGGCAAAGACCTTTTCGACGAGCAGCGTCGCATGCGGCAATTCCATCGTGATCGTCACCGGCTGCTTCAACCGCTCGCTGCCATCAAGTTCCAGTCCGGCCAGCAGCGTCGTCCCCTGCTTCGGCACTCGCATTCTGATGCGTGCGGCGTTGATTTGAAGCGCCTCTCCGTCCGTCGTCGCAATACCAGCCGCAGGTTTGGGGTTCTCACCGCCGAGCGTCAGGCGGTAATCGCCTGCCGGGGCGTCGGCATCAACGAGCAGCCATTTGACGGGCCGGCCCGCATCCAGGGCCGTCCCTCTCCAGCGAGACAGCACGCGGAACTGTGCCGGAACCGTTTTGCCCGCGGCGTCCTTCAGCACAACTTTTGTCGCATCTCTGACATTGGCCGATTCCTTCAGCGGGACTCCGAAAGTCGCCGGGCGGCGCGTGACTTTGACCGGAAGATCCAGGGCGGCGGGCGTCGAGGGCGCGGGCGGAATCGTGATCGCGGTTTGCGGGGCCGCTGTCGCCGTAGTCCGGCTTTGCGTGCAGGCCAGCGGCACCTGCATAAACAGGGCGAGGGACATCAGGCAGAGCGCCAGACGACGGGGCGACGGGCGTTGTCTCTTTCCGTTCAGGGTAAGGCTCTCGGTCATATCGGCTCTCATCGTTCGTTGATCCGGCTCTCGCGTCATAACTGCCCGGGCGCGGGTTTCGTCGAAGAAGCGGTCGAGTCCGGCGTTGAAGCACCGATTCCAGAGCGCGCCTTCGCAAGTTGCTCGCGAGAGCTTATCATCCAGTGGCCGCACAATCCCACCACTGTTTTTGCCCCCCGGCAGTCACGCCTTATTATCGCTCGACCTCTTCCGGCCTGACGAAAACGAAGGAGCAGAAGCGGAAATCCACACACCTGCAAACCTCCGGCTGGTGCCGGACGACTTCACCCGGGCAGCGACCGGGCGGGTCGCCGCCTGCAATCGTGATCAACCAGTCAGCAAAGGGGTGTGGTGGGAAGGATGGGGTGAGAATTGTTGTCTGAAAACGCCGGGGCCGGCATGTGTGGGGTGGTCAGGCTACAGTAACTCTGCCATTGCCAGCTCGAATTCCTGCGCCATCCCCGGGTGGCCGTGACGCCGGGCCGCCGCGATGCCCTGTTCGTACGCCGTGCGCGCTTCGTCCGTCCGATCCAGTTTTTCCAGCGCGCGCGCCAGCATGCCGTAAGCCGCGCCCTGATCATCCGCCTGGCTCAGGTAGACGTGAAGCTCGCTGACGGCTTCCTCAAAGCGCCCGTTTTTGACCAGCTCATTGGCGAGGCCGAAACGCACGGTCGCGTTCTGCGAATCAGTCTCCAGCATCTTTCTGAAAACCTCGATGCGGTTCATCAATACTACCTCACTTCTGAGATGACCCGGTCCAAATCTGCTATTGCCGGAGGTGATGATAGGTTGGTCTGAGCGCGGGCGTCAATAGAGGCAAAAAGCAAAAAGGCAAAAGGAAAAGTCAGGCCGCGGGGCGTCGGCCGATCTTTCCTTCTGCCCTTCGTCTTTCCCCCAAGAGGGGAAGAGCTTGTGAGTAAGGTTGTGGCGTGGAGGTGATGTGACAATGGCCTGTGGACAAGACAGGCCGGGAGAGATTCAACCAGGATCTTGAACTCAGCTTGAATTCAGAAAAGTGGGCCAAAGCGCGGAAGGTAATTCAAGGCACGCGCGCAAGGACTCTCACAAGCTCTCCGAGCAATAATTTTCAGATAACTTTCAGATGACCTGCTGTCAGTGATCAGCAGTGTTTCGCCTGACGGGCGATATTATTCGGGTGAACCTCTCGATTTCGGGATAAATCACTTCAGTGACTGCGCACGCTGCCTTTCATTCGGACGAGTCTGGCCCGTTTTTCCTGCTCCCCAGAGCATAGAAAAAGAGCAGGAAGAAAGGCGCGAGGAGTGGGAGGTAGAGGAGTAACTGTAAAATACTTTCCATGCACAATCCCGGACTGTGTTTCAGCCGTCCCATAATTCAGTTCATATTCGCGTCTGAGCAGGTCATCCACGCCCCGCCAGATCAGGTCAACGACAGTTTCACTCAGATGTTTCATGGCCGATTCCGATTGAGTATATGAGGCGAATGGCAGATTGGCGCGCAAAGTCTGCCGGCTACCTGCGCCCGGCTGCCATTCGCCAGTGCGTTGCCGTCTCACCCGGCCGTAAAGCTCCAACTCTCCCTGAGCCGGTGGCGGCGACGCATTTTCGGTGAGGCTGTGATGATCCCACAACACGCATCACAGCCGCTTCCAGAGAATCACGTTTACCGTTTCAAATATCTTCCCGCCCCTCAGGCGGCCCTCGGCCCGACCGGCGTTGAGAGCGCCCCGATCTTGTTTGATGGGTCATCTGCCTGGAGGCTTTTGTTGTCTAACTCTCGGCTCATCAGACTCAGTTTGTCGAGCGATGCAGCCTCCCATAAATCCTGGACGATGAAGCCCTGCCGGTGGCGCGAATTGATCGCCTGGCCGATCTTATAACAGAGGTCGAAGTTCGGCACCGTTTCACCCCGCTCAAGCTCCTCAAGGCAGCCGAGTGATAACCCGGCCAGGCCAGCCAGATCTGACAACGAGAGACCGGCTTTGCCGCGCTTCTGCGCGAGCAGGCGACCGAAAACTGTGCCGGAATTTTTGCTTTGTGAATTCAGCTTTTCCATTGCCGGGGTTCCAACGGATTCGTGACGGAGACCAGATCATTGACGAGTCCCGATGCCCGTCGCCTGACAATGGAGAACCCCTCCTGACGTGATCATCAGGTGACGGGCATCGGGACTCTGTGGGGGAGAAAAAAGATGCTGCAACAGCCAGTGAGTAAAGTCGCGACGAGCCGTCAGGATCAGCTTTCGGGGTCAGCCTGCGGAGCCGGTGTGCGCCTGCGCCCGCCTGTTATCGTCTTTGGGAAAGCCTGCCCGACCCGCTGTGAAAGCCCGCCAACAACTTTCTGTTCTGATAACAACGCCGTCATCTATTACAAATTGAGTGCCACATTTCGGGTAGCTGATGAATATTCTCAGCCATTATTCGAGAGATGGTGATATGGCAATGTTTACGCTTGCGTGAACAGAGCATACCCGCCCTGCTGACCCGATGCTGAATCCCGCAGTAATCGCGTACCAACTTCCCTAAAAGTCCTGTCACCAGCCGTCAGGGTAATCTTAAGTTACAGATTTACAGAGGCTTGACTGAAGACAAGGGTGGCAAATCTGAACGAAAAAGCTAACGGGTAGCAGTTACTCCAAAAAAACGTCTCAGGAGTAACTGCTACCCGCAGGATAAATTTTAACTTCGCTGGCTGAGGAAATTCGTTCTGTTCTCAGCCCTTTTCTTATTCTGCACTGGTGCTGGGTTCCGACTTGCGACCGAGGAGCTTTTTGAGAAAGGCCCCGACTGCGATCACGCCCAGCACTACGAATTTCTTTCCGGCCACCAGCAGGCCGATCAGAAGCTTTAACAGCCCGGCCTTCGCCACCACCTTGCCGGCGATCAGCGCGCCGATGCCGTAAGCCGCAATCTTGTCGTACCTCGGGTTGAAATCCGTGTAGCGGTTCCCTTCATTGAAAGTGACGAATTTGATGACGTCGTTCATGCTGCCCTCAATCGGCTGCAACTGCCTCATTGAAGCGACGGCATTGAGGACCAGCACGCCTTTGCGACCAAGCACGCGGATGTTGTAATTGAGCGTGTGTTCCTGGCGATCACCAAATTTAATCTCTTTGGCCCAGTAAAGTTTGTGACTCGTCTTGTCATAGTGCGGTTTCGCTGCCCAGCCGATCAGTTCAATCGACTTATAATGGTTTTTCTTTCGCTCCTCATTGGTCTCGGCGACACCCTCCTTCATCTGTTTGAGCAGGTCGTCGTAGTTAATACTGTCAGCTTCATCATCCTTGACGTAACCATCCTCTTCATAAGTGATCACTATGCCCCAGCCTCCCTCGCGCACGGGACTGACATTTGACGGGAAGAGCATGCCGAGAGTTTTTTCGCCCGGCGGGTTCCCCCAGGCCTCGACCAGAATTTTATCAGCCTGATCCGGGTCGAGATACCGGAACGTCTCAGGCACTTCGAGCGTTGCCAGCCCGTCCTTCAGCACGATCTTTCCGCGCTGGTATTTGAGCTGCTTCTCAAAGTCGGCCAGCGCTTTCTCCGCCTCTTTTTCTTCCTTCGACTCTTTTGATGGAGTGGGCTTCGGATTCCTGTCTTTCGCCTGAACAAGCAGCGGCGAAAAGATCATCAGGCAAATGAGCAATGTAATTTTCATCTGAGTGCCTCCTTTAGTCGGGCAGTGTCTGATTATTCAGGTGAACGGAATCCCGCAATTCAGGTCTCCTGAGGCATGTGGGGATCCGCGGCAAAACGTTTCAGGTCGGTATCAGGGCTGAGGACCGGGGACTCAACTATAAACGATTTTTTCGGCTGCCCGAAGCAAAATGGATTCCCCCCGCAGTTTGCTGCCGGGTATTATCCTGATCGGACCCCCTTGCTTCGCTGGCGAATTGGATACCCACTGGCGGACTGCCGGTTTTACACGACGGGCGGATCAGGCCCGGCGCGAAAATTCAGGTGTGAGTTTGCTGCTTCCGCCTCGTCTGTGGCGCTTCATATTCCACTCTGGTAGTGATAAAAATGTCAATCCTGAACCCGCGAGCTTCACTCGCTGCAGGTCAGATCCCTGACGACATCTTTCCAGTACCGCAGGCGGTTAATGCGGTGGCTTAAGACACACCACACCACGGAGGTAAATCATGCAAGACAACTCTCGATTCTGCGGTAAGACCGGGCGCACGAGGCGTCATTTCTCGCCGCCGTTGTTAATCGTACTCCTGCTGCTCTCGCTGTCCGGCCCGGTGATAGTACGGACTCATGGGGCCCCCGCTAAGTACTTCGATCCTCAGAGCAGGCCGTCCAGAACCGTCAACCCGTCGTCCGGTGAAGGCCATATGCTGTTCGGGGATTTCAAGGTTGACGACAGTAAAGTGAGCGGGCCGAAGCCGGAAACTTTCACGATCATCCTCTACACCATCACAAACAGCGTAGTCGCACGCGACACGGTCTCGAACCGGGGGCGCTATCGTTTCCTCAACGTGCAAAATGGCGATTACTACATCATCGTCGAAGTGGAAAACCGCGAGGTCGCGCGCCTGAGCGTGAAGGTGATGGATCCCCAGAAAACCGAGATCCGGCACGACATCGAACTGGAATGGCGCGGCGACCCGGTCGCGGGCGAGTCGAAAAAGGGCAGCGCGACCGTGGCAGCCGGCTATGACAAACGGACGCTGGCCAACCAGGCTCTCTTTGACAAGGCGCTGGACGCCATCAGGAAAAACGACGCCAGGCAGGCCGGCGCGCTGCTCAATCAGGTTGTGAGCGCCGACGCCAGGGACTTCGAGGCGTGGACCGAGCTGGGGACACTCTATTTCAAACAGGACAAGACGGGCGATGCCGAAAAGGCATACACGCATGCGCTCACTGAGCGTCCGACTTACCTGCTGGCCCTTCTCAACCTCGGCAGGCTGCGGATCTCCCTGAAGAATTTCGAAGGCGCCATCGAATGTTTAAGTCGGGCGGTGGAGGTCGAGCCGCAGTCAGCCGACGCCAACTTCTTTCTGGGTGAAGCTTACCTCCAGATCAGGAAAGGCTCCAAAGCAGTCGGCTATCTGAACGAAGCCATCCGGCTGGACCCGGTCGGCAAGGCCGACGCGCATCTGCGGCTGGCGGCGCTTTACCGGGCGGCGGGGCTGAAAGACAAGGCCGTGGCCGAATACGAGCAGTTCCTCGCGAAAAAGCCGGACTACCCGGAAAAGAAAATGATTCAGCAGTACATCACCGAAAACAAGAAGCCGTAGCGTGGCCCGCCTTGCCGGACGGTCGCCATAAAAAATGGCTGGCAGCACGGCCTGTGGGCTAAGCTGCCAGCCATTTGATTCGTGGGACGCCGAGTCAGTACCGCGAGCGGTAGCGAGCCTGATGAAGCGAACACGCGCTGCCGCTCGCGGTACTGATCCAATTTCGGCTTAGAACTCCAGGCGCAGCGCGAACTGCATCTGGCGCGGCTGTCCCTGGATGCCGGTGAACTTGCCAAAAGTCGATGACGGCGTGAGGCCGAGATTCGGGTTTTGCTGCAGCCCGAAACCGGCAAGGCCGGTGAAATGCTGCGTGTTAGTGACGTTGTAGACCTCCCAGCGGAAGGTCAGTTTCTGTCCCTCACCGTGCAGTTTGAACGTCTTATACAATCCGGCATCGAGCCCGATGAAGCCCGGATAGCGGATCGTATTGCGATCACCGAACTCGCCTGGGTAGGGCGTGCGATAGCTCTGGTAAGCATAGGTCGGATCGCTGAAGATGTTCGGATCACCCGTGCGCGTGGGCGAGGCCTGAATCGGGCGAATCGCCACGCCATTGGATGAGATTTCCCAATTGGTCGCCCAGCGCCCCGAATCAAACGGTGCGCCTGCCGGGAAGCCGGAGTTGTAACGGAAAATCCCGGTCATCTCCCAGCCGCCGATGAGTAGATCAGCCACCCGACCCACATTGCCGAAGAGCTTCTTGCCGGTGCCAATTGGTAACCCCCAGATGTAGTTCGCGTTGATCAGGTGGCGCACATCGAAGTTGGAATGGCCACGGTTGACGTCGAGATCCAGCGGGTTGAGGATGAAGGAGGCGCCATACAGGCCGCCTGAGGTCTCATTGCCGGAGGCAATATCCAGCGAATGGCTGAAGGTGTAGTTGAAATCGAATGAGAGGTCTTTGGTGAACCGTTTCCTCAGGCTGATTTGAGCCGAGTGATAGTCCGACGAACCAAGCGTCCCGTAGGCCGCAAACGCCGCGTACTGCGGTTGCACGAAGGCCTGGTTGGTGAAAGCTATCGGGGTGTCGTTCCACAGCGTTTGCACGAAAGTCCAGTCCGCCGTGTTCCGACCGCCCACGCTGGCGAAGGCAACGCGCCGGTAGGCCCCCTGCGTTGCCGTCAGGTTCACGCTTTGGCCGAGTACGCTAAAGGTGCCGGCCAGACCGGGGAAGAGGTTCTGGAAATAAGGGATCGCCTGCACCGAGGTGATCGGCGTGCTTTGATCACGCAAAGCGATGAGCTGGCGCATCGCGGCGTAGAAGTCCACGCCCGACTTCGGGTCTTTCAGGTTGTTGAAGTGCATGACGTCATAGGAAGTCAGCAGGTCACGCGCCATCCGCCCGATGTAACTCACTTCGAGCGAGAACCCTCTGCCGAGGTCGCGCCCGTAAGAGAGATTGAAGCTGTAGTGAACCGGGGTTGTCAGCCGGTCGTCGAGCGATTGCTCGATGCGCTGAGCCTCGTCCGCGGGCTGCTGCAACGGGAATTTCAGTGACGGATTGATGACGAGTTTCGGCAGGGTGCGAAGGTCCTGGTTGTAGCCGGTAAAGAGCGGCCCGAGGCGGTCACTCACGTTGTAGGTGTTGACAGCGATGCTGCTCGAGGAGGTAAAGCCGAGCGAGTTGAGCTGGTCAAAAGCGACCGCGAGCGCGCTGCCGATGCGGTCGTAGATCATGCGGAAGCCGACGCGAATGGTGGTCTTGTTTTCGCCAAGGACGGCGTGTAGGTATTTGTTCCTGGAATTGGGCGACCAGGCGACGGCGACGGCAGGCGCGAAATTGTTCCAGTCCTGTGGGTAGTATCCGTCGCGGCCGTTCGCCTTGCCCGCCAGATCTATCGTGATCGGGGCGTTGTATGGCACGCCCGCCAGAGCGCCCGCCACGCGCTTGTCGAAGTAATCGCCGAGGCTCTGCACCGGTTTCACCTGCACGCCGTTGGCCTCATAGACCGGCGTCGAGGTGGACCAGCGCAGGCCGTAGGTGAGCGTCAGGTTTTGCCGGACGCGCCAGCTGTCCTGCCCGTAGGCCTCATACTCCTGGGTCTTGAAAACGCGGCCGATGCCGGTCCCGGCGGGGATCACGCTGCCGTTCAGGGTGTAATTGACGTTCGCAGTGTAGCCCGAGTAGCGGCCAATCGCGGTCGTGAGCGCATCGCGCAGCGGGACGATGGAACTGGAAGCGACATTCGGGAAGATCGCAGGGCCAGTGCCATCACCGCTGTTATAGACTACCGCGCCAGAGGCATCGTAACCCGACGGATTGAAGGTGCCGCTGTCGTAGGAGTTGCCGAACGAGACGCGGTTGTTTGAGATGAGGCGGACGTTGGCGCCATATTGCATGGCGTGGTTACCCTTCGTCCACGAGAGGTCATCCACGAAGTTATGCACCGGCGTCGTGCGGCTGCTGCCGCGCGTGAAGTTGACGGGTTGAAAGATAAAGCGGAAGTTGATGTTGTTCTGGTTGGAGTCACCGCCGTTGGTAAAAGCCTCGCGGGTCACGCCGTAGGTGAAGTTATTGACCAGCGCGTTTGAGATCACCCATGTGTGATTGGCTGCCAGCCCAATGGGATGACGCCAGGTCGTTGGCGTCGGCGTATCCGGGAAAAAGCTGACACCGTTGAGCGAGGTGTCTTTCTGATAGTTCAGCCGCAGGAAGACATTCTGCTTCTCATTGATTTTGCCATCGAACCTGGCAATGTAGGTGTTCTGTTTCACCGGATCGCTGGCATTGAAACGGTAGCCGCCGGTGTTCAAGCCGTCCCCGGTGGTGGTGTCATTCGCCGGATACCGGCGCGCGGCATCAGCGAGGATGGAAAAGACCGCTGAATTCGTTCCGGGATCAATGCCGTTGGCCGCCAGATAAGCCGCACTGATCTGTGCGCGCGTCAGACAGGTCGTACCCGACGGGGTGCCCGCCGGGCACGAGGGGTCGCTCGCCCCATTCGCCGACTTGTAACGGATGATGCCCTGACCATAAGTGGGCAACGGCACCTGGCGCACGACGCTCGTGCCTTTGGCTTCACGGAAGCCTTCGTAGGTGAAGAAGAAGAAAATTCTGTCTTTCTTGATCGGACCGCCAATTGCGCCGCCGAAGTTATTGCGGAGCAGCTTCGGGCGGGGAACTTTATCGTCGCCGACCTGGGCCAGCCCGGCGATTACTGCGGCGTCGGTCGCTGTTAAGCTCCCGGCCTTGTTGTTGAACCAGTTGTTGGCCGTCCCGCGGGTGTTGCGGTGATATTCAAAAAGCGCGCCATGGAACTGATTCGTCCCGGACTTGGTGACCAGGGCGATCTGCGCCCCGGAGGAGCGACCGACGTTGGCATTGGGGTTGGTGGTCGTAACACGAAATTCCTGCAGGGAATCCGGCGTCGTGCGGAGTACGCTGAAGAATGCTGTACCTCCCTGCTGCTCGTTGACGTCCACGCCGTCGAGCGTCACGTTGGCCGTGTCGGAACGGCCCCCGTTGACGTTGCCCCCGGTCGTCACGCCCGGTTGCAGCGAAAGCAATCCGACAACGTTGCGCGAGAGAAGGGGCAGTTCCTTGACCTGCGTTTCATTAAAGGAATTACCGATGGTCGCGTCACTCGTGTTGAGGATAGATTCCCCGCCCTGCACCGTCACAGTCTGGCTGATGGCGCCCACATTCTTAAAGGCAATGTTAAGAGTCACCGGGGTGCTGACCAGCACTTCTATTTGCTCCTGAATGATGGAGGTAAAGCCCTGTGCCTCAGCGCGCACACGATAGGTGCCGGGGGTAAGTTGAGGGATCTGGTAGGCTCCCTCACTGGTGCTGGTCACAGTGCGAGTGGCCCCGGTCACTATGTTCGTGGCGGTAATGGTCGCGCCCGCCACGGCGTTGCCCTGCGGGTCAACGACCGAGCCCGACAGTGAAGAAGCCTGACCGAAGGCGACCGCCGCACTCAGCACGACGAAGAGTAACCCGAGTCCGCTTCTCAAGATGGATCGTTGGTGAATCATAAATCCTCCCGTTGAGTGGTTGTTGGATCGAAACCTGGCCCTCCCGGCCACGGCTGCGATTATTTCGACAATAGCGGTTGGTCTGATGCTTAAGCTTGAGTGGAAACCGAAAATGTGATGCCTTATTGCACCCTGAAGGCGGCTCAGATTGAAAATGGTACTAATCCGCGAAAAGGTTTTTCCGCGAGAGAACGGGGACATGTTGCCTGATCAGAATTGGCATCATAAGCAGGCGCCTGACAACCAGATGACCAGCAGCCTTAAGTTGGTGGTTGACTATCTAAGCGGGTACGAGGTCTTGCGAAACCCTGCAAGAGAGAAATTAAAAAGATGCAAAAAATATGCCGACAGCAGGTAATAGCCTGAATGTTCTGATCTGGAGCAAAAGAAGCTGATTGAATTGCTGGACTTAGCTACCGGTGCTTCCTGTCGTCGGAGGATGCATATTATATCCTACTTGGCAAGCCAGTCCAGTTTTTTGGATTCAATTCAAATTTTCGGACAGGAGTTTTGTAAAGCCATTTGTGGTGGAAACGCGATACTACTCGTGTAGCACAGGGCAGAGAAGCTTTCAAACCTCATTCTTCCTGTCCCGAATTGACTGTGCAGAGGCTCTGACTGCGGAGGCGAAGGCCGGCACTTCAGTACGCACACGGCAGGCGGAGCCCCTGAGCGATTTTTATTCAGCCGTCCGAAGCAAGCAAAAGAGGCTGGCCGTGTGGTCTTATCACCATACGGCCAGCCATCCGTCAGCAGATTCGATTCACTGAATCAGAATTCAATCCGCAAGGCGAACTGCATCACGCGCCCGGCCTTGTTCTCATTCAGCGGAGCTTGGGTTGCGGTGAGTTTTCCAAACCCGGTCGGCGGCGTCCCACCCAGGAATGGGTCGCGTGGCAGGCCGAACCCGTCACCATCAACGCCTGTGAAACGTTGCGTGTTCGTGACGTTATAAACCTCCCAGCGGAATTTGAGTTTTATCTTTTCTCCGGGCAGGGTGAAGGTCTTATAGAGTCCCGCGTCCAGCGCGACGTAGCCGGGGTCACGCAGGCTGTTGCGATCGCCCTGCTCACCCGGGTAAGGGTTGCGGTAGCTATGGTACGCGCCGGCCGGATCACTGAACAGGTTCGGGTCGCCGGTGCGCGTCGGATCGGTTACCACCGGACGGATCGCGACGGCATTCGATTGCACGTTCCAGTTGGTCGCCCATCGGGCGTCGTCATAGGGCTGACCTGCCGGCAACCCGGTGTTCCAGCGGAAGATGCCCGTCAGTGACCAGCCGCCGAAGAAGGCGTCACCCACTCTGGACATATTGCCGAAGAACTTCTGCCCCTTACCGAAGGGCAGGTTGTAGATGTAATTCGCATTGATCAGATGACGGATGTCGAAATCCGACGGGCCGCGATTCACATCCAGATTGAGCGGGTTCAGGATCAGTGACGCGCCCGACGAGATCGTGCCCGACGATTCAGTGCCGGACGCCGTGTCAAACGAATGAGCCAGCGTGTAGTTGAAATCGAAGGTCAGGTTATTGCCAAAACGCTTTCTGAAGCTCATCTGGAGCGAGTTGTAATCCGAAGTACCAATCGTCGAGTAAGCTGCAAACGTAGCATACTGCGGATGGAAGAAGAGATTGTTGCCATATCCAAGTCCATCATCCCAGAGCAGCTGCACAAATGTATAGTCAGTCGTGTTGCGCCCCCCGACAGCAGTTTTGGCAATGCGACGGTAGGCTGCCTGGGTAGCGGTCAGCACCCTGTTTGTGCCGAGGACGTTGTAGGTTCCGGCCAGTCCGGGAACGATATTCTCGAAGTAAGGAATCGGTTGCACCGAGGTGATTGCCGCGTCCTTGTACCGCAGATCAATCAACTGGCGAATCGCCGTGTACCAATCCGTTCCCGATTTCGGATCCTTCAGATTGTTCAGGTGCAGGATGTCACGCGACACCAGCAGGTCACGGGCGATGCGCCCGACGTAACTGACTTCAAACGAATAGCCTCTGCCCAGATCGCGGCCGTAAGACAGGTTGAAGCTGTAGTTGTACGGCGTCCTCAGCCTGTCGTCCAGCGACTGCTCGATACGCTGATCCTCATCGGCCGGCGTTGTCAGAGGGAAGGTGAGCGTCGGGTTGACTGTCAGGCGAGGCAGGCCACGCAGATTCTGATCGAACCCGGTGAAGAGCGGCCCGAGGCGGTCGCTGACATTGAAAGTGTTGGCGGCGATTGCCGGGCCGAGCCGGTAACCGAGCGTGGAGTTCAGGTCGAACGCCACTGCCAGAGCGCTGCCGATTCGGTCATAGGTCATGCGGAAACCGCCGCGGAAAGTACTCTTGTTTTCACCAAGGATTGTTTTCAGCAACCCGCTCCTGAAGTTCGGCGACCACGCAACGGATACTGATGGGGCGAAGTTATTCCAGTCCTGATCGTAGTACCCATCCCTGCCGTTGGCCTTGCCGGCCAGATCAACCGAAATCAGATCATTGAACGGCTTGCCGGCGTTGGCGCCGGCCACCCGCTGCTCGAAGAATTTGCCAAGGCTCTGCACCGGCTTCACCTGCAACCCGTTGGCCTCATAAACCGGCGTTGAGGTTGACCAGCGCAGCCCATAACCGACGGTCAGATTCGGGCGGATGCGCCAGCTGTCCTGAGCATAAGCTTCATACTCCTGAGTTTTGAAATCGCGTTTGACGGGTGTACCAACCGGCTGCAACTGGCCGCTCTTGGCGTAGTTCAGGTTGAAGCTGTATTGCGTATAGCGCCCGATGAGCGCGGTCAGTGCATCCCGCAGGTCATCAGTCGAGCCGCCCACGTTCGGGAAGATCGGGTCGCCGAAATCGTCAGTAACGACTACGTCGCCTGAGAAGTCATAGAACGACGGGTTGGTGACGGCCACATCAAAGGACGACCCCAGCGAATTGCGGGAGTTCCTGATCAGACGAATGTTGGTGCCGAACTGCAGGGCATGATTTCCCTTGCTCCATGCCAGATCATCAGTGAAGTTATGCACCGGCGTGATCCGGCTGAGGGTGCGGGAGAAGTTGAGCGGCTGGAAAATAAACCGGAAGGAGATCGAGTTCGCCTGTGAGTCGCCGCCCACCGTAAAGGCCGAACGGGTCAGGCCATACCGGGCGGTATTGACGAGCGTGTTAGAGAGTGTCCACTGGTGGCCGAGAGAAAGCCCGATCGGGTGAACCCAGGTCTTCGGCGCAAGCGTATCCGGGAAGCGCTGAGTTCTGGTGATGTTATCCGACTGATAGCCACCGCGAGCGAAGACGCTCTGCTTGTCGGTCAGGTTATAGTCGAAACGCAGGTAAGAGACATTCAGGTTTGACGGCGTATTGGCATTGAAACGAAAACCGCTGGTGTTAAGCCCGTCGCCGACGGTCGTATCATTCGCCTTGTAACGATTCGCTGCGGCAGCAAGCACCGCGATCGCGGCGGAGTTGGTTCCGGGGTCAACCCCGTATGCAGCCAAGTAGCCGGTGCTGATCTGCGAGCGGCTCAGGCAGTTGACTCCCGCAGGGGTACCTGCCGGGCAGGAGTTGAACTGATTGCTCTTGCCGTCTTCTGTGATGTAACGAACGATTCCCTGACCCAGCGAAGGCAGCGGGACTTCGCGCACGACCGTCGTGCCGGTGGCTTCACGGAAGCCCTCGTAGGTGAAGAAGAAGAATGCCTTGTCCTTTTTGATCGGGCCGCCAATCGCCCCGCCGAAGATGTTGCGGAGCAGCTTCGGGCGCTCGACACCTGCTTTATTATTGAACCAGTCATTGGCCGTGGTAATCGTGTTGCGGTGATATTCGTAAAGCGAGCCGTGAAATGTGTTCGTCCCCGACTTCGTCACCAGCGCGACCTGCGCGCCTGACGAGCGGCCCTGATCGGCGTTCGGGTTCGTCGTGGTGACGCGGAATTCCTGCAATGAATCCGGCGTCGAACGCAGCACGCTGAAAAATGCCGCGCCGCCCTGCTGCTCATTAACGTCCACGCCATCCAGCGTGACGTTGGCCTGGTCAGAGCGGCCACCGTTGACTTCGCCGCTGGCGGTCACGCCGGGCTGAAGTGAAAGCAGGC
The DNA here is from genome assembly GCA_035652435.1 of Blastocatellia bacterium. Taxonomy (GTDB): domain Bacteria; phylum Acidobacteriota; class Blastocatellia; order RBC074; family RBC074; genus DASRDU01. The sequence continues at coordinate 47,812 of DASRDU010000006.1, read as the reverse complement.
CGACCACGTTTCGGGCGTTCAGAGGAAGTTCGACAACCTTCCGGTTCTCAAACGTATTGCCAATCGTCGCGTCACTGGTATTCAGCACTGACTCGCCGCCCTGAACGGTGACAGATTCGCTGACCGCGCCGACATCCCTGAAAGAGATGTTGAGAGTCAGTGGGGTACTGACCAGTACCTGCACATTTTCTTGAATGACGGCTTTGAACCCTTGGGCTTCGACACGCACCTGATAGGTCCCCGGAACAATCTGGGGAATCTGATATGTACCTTCACTGGTAGTAGTCACGGTGCGGGTGAGTCCCGTGGACTTATTGATAGCGGTAACCGTTGCCCCCGCAATGGCATTGCCCTGCGGATCGGTAACTGCTCCTGAAATGGTGGTATTTTGAGCGAAGGCGGCAACCGCGCTCATCACAACGAAAATCACCATCAGCCCGCTTCTGAAAACTGACCGGCTGTGAATCATAAACCCTCCTGATTGGTTGACAGATCGGGCGCAGAAAAACGCCCGGATATGGTAGTCTGTAATCTCAAAAATTCAGCGATGTTGATTTTTATTCATTGCTTTGGATCAATTGGGAATCGTGTCATCGGGGCGATGATAAATTCTTCTGAAAAGATTACGGGATGGATTTCAGGAACAGGCAAGCAATATGCCGACCGAAGAAAAGCAGGATGAGTCTGATTCTTCCAGAATCAAGGCGGGTCGGTAAATATTGTGGTGGGATAGGGTTAGGAGGAAGATATATCTGTCTTTGCAATGACAGATAATTTGCAGGATTACCTTACGGAGTCCAGATTTTCGGATTCGCGTTCAGATTTCTGAATGAAGTGTAAGGCGGGATCATTGTAACTCGACAGGCGGGCGGCAGAAATGCAAAACGCCGCGCGGCGAACGCTGAAAGATTCGTCCTTTCAGCCCCCTTTACGTCCACCGCGCGGCGTTTACTTCCCATCTCAACCTGCGAGCGGTTGCCGGGAAATTTGTACGGACGCGCGGTGGAGAATTCCAGATTCTCACGGTGAGAGCCTGACCCCCTTAATTCTCCTGATCGCGCGCCGATCTCAATGAACTTTTGCTTCGTCCTGCAGTAACTGATCACCTATCCTGACAGGTGGGGTTATGCCGGTCACGGCGTGCCTCACGAAAACCCACGTTGCAGCCGCTGGAGGAATCCGAAGTCGTGAATCCGCCTTTCATTGTACCGGCATCAATGATCAGTGGAGACCTTCAGAGCTGATCCATTGATCAGTACCGTTGCTGCCGTCGGTCATCAGCACTTTCCATTACTGTCAATCAGCTACAAACCTTCTTTTCCCCAGTCAGGGTGACAACGAGTAAAACAAGCTGCGTGCCAGGTAATTAATGCATTCAGGCTTTTCCAGCTAAAGTTATAAGAGGGATTGGTTTGTGGGAATTTGTGTAAAGTTGTCAGGCGTGATGCTTAGTTGCCGCAGGTGTCAGTTTCATACCAATCGGTAACCCATTCCTGACGATTTGGTGCAGGCTGGCTGCTGATCGCAGGATTTGCCCGGGGGCTGAGGGTTTGATCTGCTTCGACAGCGATGACTTTACGAATTTTCAATCAATCATCTTTTCTCAACCAGCACTTTGATTCCTTGTTCAGGCCGAAGTGTGATCGAAGGTACGGGCCTGATCGTCTGTCCCGGCACGAGTTTCAGTCTGAACTTCTGCGCCACCGTCGCCAGCAGCAATACGGCTTCCATCAGCGCAAACGAATTGCCGATGCACAGGCGCGGGCCGCCGCCGAACGGGAAATAAGCGTATCGCGGCAACTGCTTCGTAAATTCCTCAGTCCACCGCCCGGGGATAAACTCGTCCGGCCGGTCGAAGAAGCGCGGGTCGCGCTGCACGACCCACTGGAACATATAAATCTGTGATCTGGCGGGGATGTGCCAGCCGCCGATTTCACAATCCTCAACCGCCGCCCGACCCACCGCCCAGGCGGGCGGATACAACCGCATCGTCTCCTTCACGATCATTTCGGTGTAACGCAGCGCGGGCAGATTAGCGACGCCCGGCGCGCGGCCGCCCAGAACGCTTTCGAGTTCGGCGTGCAGCTTTGCCTCGGCTTCGGGATGTTGTGAGAGCAGATACCACGACCACGACAGCGCCAGCGCGGTGGTTTCGTGCCCGGCCAGAAAGATCGTCATCGCCTCATCGCGCAACTGCCGGTCCGACATGCTGCCGCCTTCTTCAGTGTCCTGAGCCATCAGCAGCATCGAGAGCAGATCGCCGCGATCCTCACCGCTCCGGCGACGTTCGCTGATGATGTCGAAGATGATCTCATCGAGCCGCCCGACGGCGCGGTGAAAGCGCCGGTTGCCGGGCGTGGGCAGGCGGTTATCGAGCATCCACTTGAATGTGGCCTGCTCGCTAAATGGCTCGACGGCGATACTGAGTGCGTCGCCAACTGTGCCGGCCCTGCCGGTGATGTCGGCGTCAAAAAGCGTCTTCGCGACGATTTCAAGCGTCAGCTTCATCATGTCCTGGTGAGCGTCTCGCGTCTCGCCCGGCCGCCACGCGGCAGTCATTCGCTCCGCGAACTCCACCATGACGCGGCCGTAAGCGTTGACGCGCTCGCGGTGGAAAGCCGGTTGCGCCAGCCTCCGCTGCCGCTTCCAGAAATCGCCCTCGCTCGTCAGCAGCCCGTTGCCGACGAGCCGCCGCATAAACGGCGTGCGCATCGAGGCGGGCTTGATGAAATTGCGCTGGTTCGTCACCAGCACCGCTTCGATCAGGTCGGGGTGGAAGATAAAGACGCTATGGACGTACAGAAATTTCATCCGCACGATGTCGCCGTACTCGCTGGCGCAGCGTTCGACGAAACCGAACTGATCACGCTGGTAATCGCGCATGACGCCGAGGATGAAATTCCCTTTCGGGCCGGGAGGCAGAGGCGGAACGGATACAGGCGTGGAGATTACGCTGCTCATTATCTGACAAAAAAGGGGGCTGGATGAAAAGCCGGCTGAAAGGGACCTCGGAGTTCAACTGTCACCTTTTTCCTGCTCACTCCCGATGACCCATCTGGTCATCAGGTAGCGGTCATGATCCGCAAACCCCGCCTTGCGGTAAACGCCCTGCGCGACGGTGTTGGCCCGCTCGACTTCCAGGTGCAGGGCGCGAATATCAAGTTCACGGCAGACATCGGACAGGAAACTGAGCGCGCACTTTCCGATCCCGCGCCCCCGATGACTGGCGCGAATGTACAGCTCATCCACAAACGCATCGCGCCCGCGAAATTCAAGGCTGAAGCCGAATGTCAGAACTGTGTAGCCGATCACTTCACCACCGCACCTGATCAGGAAAACGCGGCCGAGCGCGTCATCGGTCAGGATTTGCCGCAACGCCCTGCGCGCGACCTGTTCATCAAACGTGAGGTTTTCGTGTTCGTAGAAATCCCGCATAAAGACCAGCAGGGTTTCAACGTCTGAAGTTTCAGCGGTAACGAACTCCGGTTCCATCACGATGCCGACAGGACATCTGCCTTCACTGATTCGATTGCCTGTCTGAGTGGCGTGTAGGGCTGCCAGCTGTCGGGCAGGTCGCCGTTGTCCGCGCGCAGGAATTTCTGCTGATTAGGCTTGATCGTTGCCAGCAGATCCTTACGGGATTTCACCCGGAACGGTTTGCCGACGTAAATCTTCCCCATCTTCGCCATCACGCCTTCCGGCAGCGCGCTCGAAAACATAAACAGCGGCCAGGTGAAATTCGGCCCGTTGGTCTTGCGCAGCTTCCACGCCCACAAACCCAGCGCCCCGACGCGCCATGCGGTCGGAGCCCACCAGCTGTACTGCCCCGGGCGCAGGTTCATCTTCCAGCACTTCATGATCAGCTGCCATTGCAGCGGCTGCAGCTGCTGAGTCTCCCGCACGCCTTCCTTGTCCTGCATCCGCGTGTCGTGCAGAGGCGTGAAGATTGACGGGATGAAGAAGGCGAACAGTCCGCGCCGTTCGACCTCGTAAATCAGGTCGAGCGTCGCCTTCGTGTCTTCATCGGTTTCGCCCGGGTTGCCGACGATCAGTGTGACCGCCGGGAACCAGTTGTTTTTATTCATCACTTCCAGCCCGCGGATGAAGACGCTCGGCCATTCGTCAATCGGGAACGGCACGCCCTTGCTCGGCATGATCTGCTTCGCCATCCGCACCGACCCGGTTTCGAGTCCGATCAGCGGCGTCAGGGCCTTGTGCTTCGGGTGGCTGCTCAGGTAAGGCAGGTGAATCGGGCTTTTGTCGAGCAGGATGTCAGAGAGCTTTTCGATCAGCAGCGGGTCAACCACGGCAGGCGCCATCGTCGAATGACTCAGCACATGCTGTTCGACGCCGGGCGTGTTGACGACGTCGCTGTAGAGGTCGAGCAGCGCCTCGCGGTTCGGAAAGTAAAACGGGATGTCGGTATGCACCTGACCCCAGATGAACATGTCTTCGGTGGCCAGCGAAATCTGTCTGTTGCCCTCGCGCACGTTGGCGCGGACAGCGGCCATCATCTTCTCCTTCGGCATGTCAATCTGCGGGTTCAGGTCGGGCACGCAGAACTGGCAGCGGCGCCCGCAGCCCGTCGTCATCTCGACCACGCCAAAGGTCGTGCGCTTGTCAGGGAAGAGAATGGCGTCGCGGTCTTTCGGGTGGACGACATCAATCTGGCGCGGCAGTTCCTCGCCGCGAATGGCTTTCGCAAAAAGATCAAGCACGTCGTTCGATTCGCTGCGACCTTCGACGACGCAGTCAATGCCGTATTCCTCGTAGCCGTTCGTCTGAATGATCTGCCAGCCGCCCGAACCGCCGACGATGACCTTGAAATTGCCGCGAAACGGACTGCCTTTGATCGTCGCGAACAATTCCTTCGAGTAATGCGAATTGATCGGCTCACGCGACGATCCGAAGATCGAGGTGTAGACGCCCGCCGCGAAAGTCACGCCCAGCGGGTTGTGAGTCGAGAGCGCGACGACGCGCGTATTGGGGCCGATGAATTTATGAATGTCCTGCGGGTAGCAGCAGGCGATCTCTTCCGGCCGGTACTGCCTGAGCAGCGAGGCTTCCACCAGCCGCACGCCGGCGGGCATGTAGCGCGCCGAGCCGTCCTCGTTGTACTCGACCTCGCGCCAGTGGGGATACTTTTTGTTGAGAATCCCCTCCAGCCAGATCGGCAGCGAGGCCATGCTCATCTGAATGAAATACCCGGCGTGGTCAATAATTTCCGTCAGCGGCGCACTCAGGACAATCAGTCTGCCGCCATCCGCCGGGGCCTCGTGAACGGTCTGCTTCAGAGCCGGATGAACGCCATTGTGAGAATTGCCATTCGTGTGGATTTGCGACGTACTCATCAATCACCTTTCCGTTGGGCCGCCTTTGAAAGTGCGGGCAGAGTAATCACTCAATGCTGTGAATTCGCGGAAATGAATCGGGCGAGTTTTCAGCAGCTGCTATTCTTGAATCACGACCAGAATTGCGCAGAATGATATGCGGAATGAGGCCATAGAACAACCTCTGCTGAGTAATGAAGGATCGGTCGCGGATAATGTGCCGCCCCGGCTCACTTCTGCTCGTTCAGACTCTTGTCGTAGCCAAAATGGCTGACCCTGATTTCGCTGACCGGGGTTTTTGCCAGCGCTTCTTTTGCCGGCCCTTCGAGGTAAAGCAGGATGAATTGCGCGACGTGCGGCTGTTCGATGCCGCGTTTGCCCTTCAGGTGATTCAGGAAATCATCCTCGAACCATTTGAAGATGCGCGAAATTTCCAGCTTCTTCTTCGCGGCATCGTAGGTGACATATTTCGGATCGTTGATGAACCGGCGCGCGGCCTGCGTCAGCGCCTCATCAGTTTTGCCCTCGGGGATCGCGCCTTGCGCGAGCGGCGGGCAACTGAAAGCGGCGCAGTTGATGTAAAAGTGGATGCGCGGGTCGGCGAAGCGTTTGCGGATGATCCCGTGTTCGAGGTCTTCGAGCGACGAGTCCTGACCGCCGAGCCTGATCGGCCTGTTGCGGAACAGACCGATCTTCGTCCAGAGGGTGTTCTGCTTCGGATATTCCGAAGCGACGATGTAGAGTACCCAGGCGTTGTAAGCCGTCACGAAGTAACGGAGCTTTTCCATCTCGTCAGCGAAGAGCTGCGGGTGGCTGTCCGGCGAGACGGCGGCGAGCTGATCCACGAAACTTTTGAGCGCCGCGAGTTCCTGTTTGAGCCCTTTGTAATTGACCAGCCCGCTTTCGTTGACGTAAGTTTTAGTCAGCCGGTCGAACTCGGAATAGTTGATCCTTTGCGCGCCCGTCTGGGCCGTCACGCACGTGGCGGCTGAAAAGATGCAAAGCAAAATGCCTGCGAACTGATTTCGTAAGGCCCTGATGATCATGTTTGCTGCTCCTCCTGACTGACGATCCCGCGGTGTTTGAGCGTCTGCGGCGGCGCGGCCCGGCTACCGTGAGGCAGCTTACACTGAACCGCTCACCGAAATCATGATGATCTCCATCATTATTCCCACCCTCGACGAAGCGACGACGATTCGCGAAACGGTTGAAGCCCTGCGCCACCCGGGCCGGGAGGTTGAGATCATTGTGGCGGATGGCGGAAGCGCGGACGCGACGATTGAAATCGCCCGGGCCTGCGGATTGCGTGTGATCAGTGCGTCGCGTGGACGCGGCAGTCAGATGAACGCCGGGGCGCGGCTGGCCGGCGGTGAAGTTTTCCTCTTCCTGCACGCCGATACGCGCCTGCCCGAAGGCGCGCTCGGGCTGATTCGAGCCGCGCTCGAAGATCACGACGTTTGCGGCGGCCATTTCAGTCTGCTGTTTGAAGGCAGCCACTGGGGCGCACGGGTGCTGACGCGCATCTATCCGCTGCTGCGGCTGGGCGGAATGTGTTACGGCGATTCGGGATTTTTCGTGCGGCGGAACGTCTTTGAAGCGCTCGGCGGGTTCCGCGAAATCCCGCTGTTTGAGGACTGCGATTTTTACCGGAGGCTGCGGCGCGTGGGGCGCTTCGTCCGACTGGCGGAGAAAGCGATGACCTCATCGCGGCGCTTTGAGCATCGCTTCCTCCGCACGTTCGCGCTCTGGTCGGCGCTCCAGATACTTTACTGGCTCGGCGTTGATCCACACCGGCTGGATCGGCTTTACCGCCCGGCGCGCTGAGACAAAAGGCGCAGCCTTCCGACTACTGTTTCTTCACGAACCGGAGCGCCGCTGAATTCATGCAGTAGCGCAGCCCCGTCGGCTTCGGGCCATCATCAAAGACATGCCCGAGGTGGGCGTCGCAGCGGCGGCACAGCACCTCGGTGCGCGTCGTGAACAGGCTGTTGTCCTCTTCCTCCCTGACATTGGCCTTCGAGATGGGCGCCCAGAAGCTCGGCCAGCCGGTGCCGGATTCGAACTTGGTGTCAGAGCCGAACAACTCAAGGCCGCAGCACACGCAGACATAAGTTCCGGCTTCGTGGTTATTCCAGTACTCGCCGGTAAAGGCGCGCTCCGTCCCCTTCTTCCTGGTCACCTGGTACTGAATTGGCGTGAGCTGTTTTTTCCACTCCTCATCTGACTTGGTCACTTTCCCGATCATCTCTATTTCCTTTTGCAGATCGGCGCCCTTTTTTGTCTGCCCTGAAGCCTTTGCCTTATCCTTCTGCCCAATCGCGCGCGCCGCGCCACAGGCCGCCAGCGCGATGAGCAACAAAAGCCCGGCACAGATAACCACCAGTTTCATAAGCTTTCTCCTTCGAAAGATTGTAGTGCGATTTCTCTGACTGCGGGGTCACATTCCGCCAGTTCATCAACCCGGCGTCGCGCAATTCGGCGAATCGCGCTGTGAGCCCAGGGGCGGATGTTGACGCCCACAGTGTTTGCCGCCGGACCGCCCGACGTCAACCCTGTTTACTCCGTCTTTCTCACCGGAAGCGTGGCAGCTGATGCATCTGCGCCTGATCAGATCAGCAGCCCGGTTCTCATCCGGCCCGGCACAGATGGAGCATCAGCTTCACTTTTATTTATTACCCTGCCCGTCCTGCAATTTGATTGCAGCCGCCCCCAGCACCCGGCGGCTGTTGTGCGCCTGCGCGAAAGCGACGGCGCGCAGGTTTTCACGCTTCCAGTCGCGCGGCAGCCTGATGATCGGCTCAGAACTGATCGTCTTCGCCTCGCGCGACTCGGCCTGAGTAATCAAAGCAATCTGTCGCACGACCGAGCCATGATCGAGCTTTCGCCCAGCGTTCTCGCCGCGCAGGACGCTTGACGACAGGTCGCTTTCAGTGATCGCCAGCATCACGTCAATCGTTTCGCTGCTGCTGACAGGCGGCAGGTCAGTCACACGAATTTTGAATGCGACGGTGCCTTCCGCCGCGTTCGGCGCATCGGTCGCGCGCGCGATCTGCACCATGGCTTTAGGGTGGGCCGCCGCCCTGGCAATCACTTCGCGGGCCTTGCCGAGGTTGCTGCCGATGAATTCCGCCTCGCCGTCTACAACCATCTGCGGCGTGTAAACCCCGTCGCGGTTGAAGGCGCGCGCATAATCACGCTGCCACTCGCTGTAGAGGTGTGAAGAGAACGGGTCGGACCAGCCGATGTAATTCCAGTAATCAACATGTTCGCCGAGCGCGATCACCTCCGCGCCCGCCACGGGCTGCTGGCGTTCCAGTTTCGCGAGTACCGCGTCAGCAGGCGGGCAGCTCGAACAGCCTTCGGAAGTGAACAGCTCGACGATGACGGGAGCGCGCTGGCCGTTGCCGGGCGCGGCGGGCAGAGACTCTGATTCGACAGCCAGCGCGCTCGCGCCGCCTTGTTTACTGACACTGACTGACAGCAGCACCAGGCCGGCAACGATGATCAGGAGAAGAATCCAGGGTTTCATAAAAATCATTCCGGTAAATTCCCCTCGGCGAGGAATCTCTCGAGTTCCGGCAGGCGCGGATACACGTTGCCGCGTTTGTAATCCACGAGTCCCAGCCGGCGCAGTTCGATCATCAGGCTGGTGACGACTTCGCGCGAAGAGCCGATCAGCTCGGCCAGTTCCTCGTGAGTCAGGCGGACGCTGGTCTCGCCGACCCGCGCGGCGTTGCCGTACTGTTCGAGCAGCGCCCGCGCGAGCCGCCGGTGGTTGTTATCAAAAACGAGCGTCTCGATCTGGCGGTGCGCTTCGGCGAGGCGCGCCGTCAGACACTGCAATGCGCCCTGCACCACCGCCGGGTCACCTGCCTTCAGGCGCCAGAAATCCTCCACGCGGATCATTGCGACCCGGGTGGTTTCGAGCGCGACTGCCTCGTCACTGCGCCGCGCCTCGATTGCGTTGCCGGCGAGCGCCAGTTCGCCGAAGACATCACCGCGATGGCGAATCGAAGTGATCTTGTTTTGTCCCGCCATCGAAGCGCGCACGATTTTGACGCGACCGCTGAGCAGCACATAAATGTGCGCCGCCGGATCTTCGAGCGAGTAAACCGCCATCCCGCGCCAGTAAGCCCGCTCCACATGCGGCAGCACTGTCAGCCCTGAAAATACGGAGGGCAATCGCGTGGCCTGCCGGCCCCGCGTTCCGGCGAAGCTCTCATCCCTGACAATCGTCGCGGGCGTCATTGGGTTTCCCTCCTTCGTGATTTGCGTTCTATTTGTGCGGGGCGGGTTGTGGCGATTTCACCTCGACATTCCGCAGATGATCGCTCACGGGCCGGGCGATCTTTTCGGCCAGCGCCTTTGTTTCTCCGTCTGACAATGTCGTCACGACCAGGACGACATGCCGCCGCGTCTGATACGCGCTGACCCTGAAGTCGCCCCGAATCTCCTGCTGCAATCCGGCGGCCAGTCCGTCGTCATCGGGCACGACGCCGTTCTTCATCGCCTTCGCGTTGCGCTCCGTCACGAGCAGTGAGATCAGGTCGTCGCCGCGCGTGTAGACCAGATGCGCGAAGCTGCGCCCGGCGAAGCTGCAAACGTGCGCGGCCCTGAGCTTCATGCCCTGTGCCCCGACCTCAGCGATGCGGTCAAGGTCGGCGTAAGCCGGGTCATACTCCTTCGCGTCTTCCGCCATCGTGGCGCTCTCTTCATCCCTGAATTGCGGCGCGCAGTAATCGTGATCGCCAATTGCTTCGCTCATAAACTCCCGGCTCAATTCCGCCGCAGCCACAGTGTGTGGCCGGAAAAGAAACAGGCCGTAGCCAAGGCCGAGAGTGAGCAGGAGCGTCAAAGCCGCCGCCAGAATCGGATTGCCACGCAAAGGCGCAAAAACATCCGAGAGTAACCGTTTGAAGAATGATTCGCGGCTCTGCTCCCGCGCGCTTCCTCTCACGCCATCCTGTGCCGGAGTCTGACCAGGCGCCTCCGCGCGCAGGCGTTCCCGCAACCGCTCTCTGCCTTCGGCGCTCAGTCGAAGCTGTGTCCCGGCGCGGCGCATCCCTTCGCGCAGGTCACGCCGGGCGGCCATTTCAGTGCGGCAGGCGGGGCACTGCTCGACGTGCCGCAACACGGCGTGATTCGTCTCGACCGACAACTCGTCGCTCAGGTACGAATCCAGCAGATCCTTCAGATTTCGACAGTCCAGAGCCTGCATTATGTTTCCCTGCTTCTGTTACTTCTCAATCAACCACGCGGTAACCGGCGCCGCGCGCGTAATTCGCCAGTTCCGTCCGCAGTATTTTACGCCCGCGATGGAGCCGCGACATCACCGTGCCGAGCGGGATGGCGAGTGCCTCGGCGATCTCCTTATAAGAAAGCTCTTCGATGTCCGCCAGCACGACCGGCAATTGGAATTCACGTGGCACGCGGTCAATTGCCGCGATCACGTCTTCGTCGGTCACGTGCTGCGGCGTCGGCGGGTCATAGGCTACCGTCTCGGCAATCGTCTCTTCGGTCGGCGTCAGTTGCAGCCGCTCCCGCCGCCGCCCGCTGTAGTAGCGATTGAACATGATCCTGTAGAGCCACGCCCGCAGATTCGTCCCCGGCTCGAAGCGGTGAAATGACCGCCAGGCGTTCAGGTAAGTCTCCTGCACCAGGTCTTCGGCGCGCCCGTAGTCGCGTTCCAGCCGCAGCGCGACGCGGAAAAGCTGATCGGCGTAGCCGAACGCCTGAGCCTCAAAATCCGCAAGCTGCTGTTCCGGGTGTGGCGCCAATCTCCAGCCCCCTTGCTATTGTTCCGTCGCGTGCGATGCGGACAGGAGCTTAACCGTCCCGTCCACCCTCTGTATATCCCCTCTCATTCGGATTATTCCACCGGCAATAATTTTTTTCACGCCGCCGGCCCCCGTGGCCGTCGGCCGAACCCTGATGCTACAATACCTTCGCGCAGTAACTCAGTTCGGCCCCCGTATTTTTAAGGCTGGGAAGAGTCACCGTGAACTTTCTGAACAACCTGAATATGAAAGACAGACAAGCCCTGCTGTTTTACCTTGGGATCGTGCTGCTGTGCGCAGCCTGCTTCGCCGTCGGGATTTCGGTCGGGCGCGCGACGCAGACTACGCCGGAAGTCAAATCCTCGCCGCAATCCACAGTCCGCAATCCGCAATCGGCCGAAACGCCGGGCCGTTAACGTCTGATTGCCGCTGATGCCGTCCCCGCGCGCCATCCCCAGCCTGTTCGCCCGCGCGCCATCGGAGTTCTGGTGGCAGACCGCCTTCGCCTCGGCGACCGGCCTGCTGCTCGTGCTTTCCTTCGAGCCTTTCGCTTACAGCTTTCTCGCCTGGTTCGCGCTCGCGCCGATGCTTTATGTGGTGACGGGTGGCGTCAGGTGGAAGCGCGCGCTGTGGCTGGGCTGGATTGCAGGGGTGACGTTCTTCTTCTTCTCGACGAACTGGATCTCGCATTCGATGATTCAGTTCGGCGGGATGCCGAAGGTGCCGGCTTATGGAGCGTCCTTGGTGTTCTCCGCGATTGCGGCGTTGTTTCCTGCCCTGTTTGCGGTCACAGTGGCAAAGCTTGTACGAGCTTTCGGGGCTCGTATGTTAATGCTGGCACCGCTGGTCTGGGCAGCAACTGAATGGTTGCGCGGTGCAGTTACGGGCGCGACTTGGAATGCGCTGGGGATTACTCAGGTCAGTAACTATATCTTCGTAGCCTGGATCGCCAAGTACGGCGGTTCATATCTCATCAGTACTGCCGTAATGACTGGCAGTGTTTTACTTGTGCTGTGGGCAAGGCAGATCAGCTCGCTCAGAAAAGCTGTCTTTCAGCTACTGCCCCTGTGCCTCGTCGCTTCTCTGGTAATATTCACGACCGTCGGCATGAGTCTCAGGAACATTTTTGTAAAGCTCTCCGGCTACTCACAACCCGATACGGTGCCGCTTTCTTCCAGAGGCTTCATGAAGCCTGTGACTATCAACACGGCAGTCATTCAACCCTATATTCCGGTCAATCTCTACGAATCGCCGACGGAAGCACCGCAGTATTTTGACAACACACTCAAACTCACTCGTGATGCCGTCAGTCAGGCAAAAGACAAGCCCGCGGATTTGATAGTCTGGGCGGAATCGCCGCTGCCGTTGAATTACGAGCAGGATCAGTCTGTCCGCTCGCGCCTCGATTCACTGGCGCAGGAAATGAATAGCTATCTGATCTTCAGTGCCATTGCGCATGACGGCGATCAGTATTTCAACAGCGCGCAGACGATTGCCCCGCCGTCAGGCGATCAACCGGCCGCACAATTGCGCCGTTACGACAAAATCAGGCTGGTGCCGTTCGGCGAATACGTCCCCTTCCGCTTCGCGCTCGGTTATTTCGTCCCCCCGATGGTTGGCGACTTCACGCCCGGGCGAGAGGCGGTGGTCAATACGCTGAGACTCAGAACGCGATTCGCGGAGGTTCAGAACGGGGCGGAGACTGCCGGACAACCCGCGCTCGAACGCACGACCAATTTTGTCCGCACCGGCACGTTCATCTGCTACGAAGCCGCCTATCCGAATCTGGTCAGGCAATTCGTGCGCAATGGCGCGACGCTGCTCGTCAACATTTCCAATGACGCCTGGTTCGGGAACACCGCCGGGGCGCGCCAGCATCTGGCGCACGCGCGGATGCGGGCCATCGAGAATGACCGCGACCTGATTCGGGTGACCAACTCCGGCATCTCGGCTTTGATCACTGCCGACGGCTGTGTGGTTGACGAACTGCCGATGTTCACCCCCGCCGCACGCGTCTGGAAGGCCCGACTTCAAAGTGGTCAGACTTTTTACACGCGCCACGGCGACTGGTTCGCGATCACCTGCACCGTCATCAGCGCCATCGCACTCGCCGCCAGCATCATTCACAGCTATGGGAAAAGCCGCGCTCAGACAAGGGCCTGAAATTTGCGATTGGCAATCCGCAATCCGCAATCTACAATCCGCAATCGAATGGGTCTGCTGGAAGTCAGAAATCTGAAAACATACTTCGCCACCGCGCGCGGCGAGGTGCGGTCGGTTGACGACGTGTCATTCACGCTCGAACAAGGCGAGACGCTGAGCCTCGTCGGCGAATCGGGCTGCGGCAAGTCGGTCACGGCACTCTCAATTATGCGGCTGGTCTCGAAGCCGGGCCGCATCACGGGCGGCGGCATCCTGTTTGAAGGGCGCGACCTGCTCGAACTCTCCGAGGAAGAGATGCGCCGGATTCGCGGCGATGACATCGCGATGATCTTTCAGGACCCCATGACCTCGCTCAATCCCGTCTACACGGTCGGCGAACAGATCGCCGAAGCGATCAGGCTGCACCGCAAAGTCTCGCGCCGGGAGGCATGGAACCAAGCCGTCGAAGGGATGCGAGACGTGGCGATCCCGTCGCCCGAAACGCGCGCGAAAAGTTACCCGCACGAAATGTCCGGCGGCATGCGGCAGCGCGTCATGATCGCGATGGCCTTGGCCTGCGACCCGAAGCTGCTGATCGCCGACGAGCCGACGACGGCGCTCGACGTGACGATTCAGGCGCAGATTCTGGAGCTGCTGGCCGGGCTCAAGGCGAAGCGCAACCTTGGCCTCCTGCTGATCACGCACGACCTCGGCGTCGTCGCGGAAGTCTCCGACCGTGTCGCCGTAATGTACGCCGGCAAGATTGTCGAAGAGGCCCCGGTGCGCGAATTGTTCGCACGCCCGCGCCACCCGTACACCGAAGGGCTGCTGCGCGCCGTGCCGCGCCTGAGCGAGACGGGAGCGGAGCGCAAAAAGCGCCTGACCACGATTGAAGGCGTCGTGCCGAATCCGCTCGAACTGCCGCCCGGCTGCCGTTTCGCCCCGCGCTGCGCGCATGCGCAGGAGAAATGCCGCGCGGGCGAGATTCCGCTGATCGAAGCGGGCGAAGCGCATCTCTCGCGCTGCATTCGCGTACACGAGATTTACGGATAGGTAGTCATGAAAAAGTAATGCTGGCGGCAACCTCCTGATTGTAATGGCAGATGAAGTACTTGATCGCGCCAATGTGGTTGCGCAGGCTCTTTGAAAAACTCAGCGCCTCGCGCACCAGCCGTGACACTCGCTGCCGCAGCGTGCAGTTGAACCGCTCAATGATGTTGGTATGACCTGAGCCTTTGGCGCAGACCCGATGTTGGGCTGCCGGGATGACCCCCTTGTACGCTTCCCAGTCATCAGTATCGAACGTCGCGTGCCGCCGATAAATCGGGGGCACCTGCTGCCATAATTTCCGGGCGCTACGCCGGGAGCGGTCACCGACGTGAAAGGCAATGACCTGTTTCGTGGTCGTGTCAATCGCCAGCCAGACCCATTGCTTGTTGGCCTTGCACTGGACGAAACTCCATAACTCATCGGCCTCGGCGTGCGGCCGGAAGAGTTTGACGTGCCGCCCGCTACCGGGCGGCAACTGCACACCCAGATCATTCGGCAACGACTCATAGAGCGTAGCGATGAAATCGAGCAGCCAGCGCAGGCTGATGTCCATCACCCGGCAGATGCCGAGCAGCGAAAGACGCTCAAGCAGGAGGCGGCGAATCTGTGCGCGCTCCGCTTCAGTGATGCGTTGCGAGTCGGCCACGAACTGTCGCCCGCAGTTCTGACACTGATGGTTTTGTTTGCCGGAGTGAGTATGGCCATTCTTCTTGAAGTGCGATAATCCACAGCGTGGACAACGAAGGTTGTTCATAGCAGCGTCTCCTTGTGATTGGGTTGGTGACGCTTTCCATTACACGGAGTCGCTGCTTTTTCTTCAACCTCTCAGCATTACTTTTTCATGACTACCCGTGATCCGATCTTTGGGCGTCTCATCGGGATCGCCCTCGACGACCGGCAGCGCCGCGACCTTCCGCTCGCCGGCCTTCTGCGATTGCGCCGTTGCGAGTAAAACCATCATCAGCGCAACCGCCAGCGCAAAGTAAAAAGAACCGTATTTCATTCAGCCTCCGTGAACTGTCTGGGGCCTGTTCTTTGATAAGTATTCCTATCTCGCCACCCGCGCGCCGCCGCCTTTCATCACCTTTTCTACTTCCGCCAGCGTCGCCATTGTCGTATCGCCCGGCGTCGTCATCGCCAGCGCGCCGTGGGCCGCGCCGCATTCGACCGCGCGCTGCGGCCCCTGATCGGTCAGGAAGCCGTAAATCAACCCCGAGGCGAATGAATCGCCGCCGCCGACGCGGTCAAAGATTTCCAGATTCTCGCGCAACGGCGCCTGGTGAAGTTTCCCTTCGTGCCAGCAGACCGCGCCCCAGTCGTTGATCGTCGCAGTTTTCGCGTTGCGCAGCGTGGTGGCGACGACTTTGAAATTCGGGTACTCCCCGACGGCGGCTTCGATCATCTTCCCGAAGTTCGTCACGTCGAGTTTCGAGTGATGCTCATCGAGCCCTTCGACCTCGAAGCCGAGCGCGGTGGTGAAGTCTTCTTCATTGCCGATCATCACGTCAATCATCGGGGCCAGACCGCGATTGACTTCCTGCGCGCGCTGCTGCCCGCCGATTGACCGCCACAATGAGTCGCGGTAATTCAGGTCGTAAGAGATGATTGTCCCGTGTTTCCGGGCGGCTTCCATCGCCTCCCGCGCCACGAGCGGCGTCGTTTCTGAAAGTGCGCAGAAGATGCCGCCGCAATGGAACCAGCGCGCACCTTCGCGGCCGAATATTTTTTCCCAGTCAACGTCTCCGGGCTTGAGCTGGGAGACCGCCGTGTGCCCGCGATCAGAACAGCCGAGTGCGGCGCGCAAGCCGAAACCGCGCTCGGTGAAATTCAGGCCGTTGCGCACGGCGCGCCCGACGCCGTCGTATTTCACCCAGCGCAAATGCGACTGATCCACGCCGCCCTGGTAAATCAGATCCTGCACCAGCCGGCCGACCGGATTGTCCGCGAGGGCAGTAACGACGGCCGCCTCCATGCCGAAGCAACGCCGGAGCCCGCGCGCCACGTTGTATTCGCCGCCGCCTTCCCAGGCGTGGAAAGTACGCGTAGTCGAAATTCGTCCCTCGCCGGGATCAAGGCGCAGCATCACTTCACCGAGCGCGACCAGATCCCATCTGCATTGATCCTTGGGTTTGATCTTCAAGCTTGCCATCTCGCGTGTCAGTTGAAAGAAAATCCAGTGGTCACGACTGCCGCAGTTCACGCACTCTGGTGACGGCCTCACTCGCCAGTTGTCTGATCTTCCCGAATTCACCCGCGGTCATCAGCTCCGGCTTCACCATCCAGCTCCCGCCGCACGCCACTACCTGCGGCAGGGCGAGATATGGGCCGATGTTTGCCGAATCAATCCCGCCGGTCGGAATGAAGCGCACCTGTTTGTAAGGCGCACAAATCGCCTTCAGAAAGTTCACGCCGCCCATTGATTCAGCCGGGAAGAATTTGAGGACGCTTGTGCCTCTGGATAATGCCATCTCGATTTCGGTAGGCGTGCAGACGCCGGGAAAGATCGTGACGCCCTGCGACTGGCAGTAATCAACGACTGTCGAATTCGTGCCCGGCGAGACGATAAACTCTGCCCCGGCATTCAGCGCCGTCTGCGCCTGCTCGACCGACAACACGGTGCCCGCGCCGAGCAGGAGTTCGGGGAAGCGCTGCCGAATCCGGCTGATGGAGTCTGCGGCGGCAGCCGTGCGGAACGTCACTTCGGCACAGGGCAGGCCGCCCTCGAGCAATGCCTCTGCGAGCGGCAGGGCGTGTTCAGTTTGCGGAATGCTGACGACGGGAACGATGCCGATTTGCTGAACGCGGTCAATGAGGCTCATCCAGACTGGTCTCCTGATTCTGCTGCAAAGTCAAAAACGTGAGCATCGTATTGAAGCGACTGGCGGGATGCAAGCAAAACCAGGCAGACCGGGGCGAGAGATCAACCCTGCTTCATTCGAACCTGATTTCCGGTGAGGTCTCGGTGATCACCATTCCTTCGGTGACTTTGGTGCAGCAGGTCAGGCACTGGCGGTCGCGCTCGTCGCCGAGGTGGTAGCGAACTTCACAGGTTCGGCACGTCCCGTTCCAGCAGAATCCGCCATACGAGATCGGCTCGAAGGCGACGTACTGGAAGCAGCGCAGGAGCGAATTCTTTTCCGGCACGCTGTATTTCTGGCCGAGGACTTCGATCTGCACCAGGCGCTCGAACGGGTCGAAGAGTTCGAGGTTGAGATCGGGATGGAGTTGCTGTCCGGCTTCGTCTGTGGTTTCCGGTGCAACATCGGGAATGACGGCGCTGACAGACATGGTGTTTCTCCGACGTTTCGGCGGGGCTCATCTTCCTGACACTTCAATTGACTCGGTCGCAGGGTTATTTGATGATTGCGGAGCGAAGCCGAAAAAGTGCGCAGAATCGGTCAGAATGACTGATGGCCTGAGTTATTTTCTTATCCGTCCGGGTGCTGAGGTGAGTTTCGAATAAACGCGGGCCACAAATGCTTCGGGGCTGTGGGTGGCGCGCTCGTGAGGCCGGCGTGAGATTAGCTCAAAAGCACGACGGCTTCAATCACCTCATTTATGATTTTTTTATGACAGACCAGCGGTACAGCTCTCCTTCATTAACTATCAAGCCGCCTTCGCTGCGCGAAGGCGATACCGTTGCCGTCGTCGCCCCCGGCAGCAACCTGAAAAGCGATTACCTGGAACGCGGCGTCGCGGAACTCGCGAAGCTCGGGTTCCGGGCAAAGTACGAGCCGGAAATTTTATCCAAAGCGCGCTACACCGCCGGGTCGGACGAGCGCCGCGCCGCGGAGCTGATGCGCGCTTTCACTGATCCTGAAATTAAAGCCGTGTGGGCGGCGCGCGGCGGTTACGGCTCGATGCGCCTATTCGGCCTGCTCGACGACGAAGCGCTCAAACGGCACCCCAAAATTCTCATCGGCTACAGCGACATCACGGCGTTGCACTTGTATTTCTACCGCCGCTTCGGCTGGGTGACTTTTCATGGGCCGATGGTGGCGTACGACCTGCAGGGGGGTGAAGAGCATTACGAACGCGCCGGATTGCTGGCGGCAATCACGCGGCCCGCGCCGATGGGTGAGATCACAGGAACCGGGACTGAGATGCTGCACCGCGCATCAGGCGGGCGGGTGCGCGGGCGATTGCTGGGAGGCTGCCTGTCGCTCGTCATCGCGCTGATGGGAACGCCGGATGAACTCGATACGCGCGGATCAATTCTCTTTCTGGAAGACACTGGGGTAAAACCGTTCGCCCTGGATCGGATGCTGCGCCAGTTGCACTTGGCGGGTAAATTCGATGACGTGCGCGGGATCGTTTTTGGCGAAATGACCGATTGCGTGCAGCACGCGCAGCAGGGTTACCGGATTCAGGATGTACTGGCCGAATGCACTGCCGGCATCAATGTGCCAGTGATGTTCGGTTTGCGCAGTGGCCACAGCCCGGCGGGCAATCTGACTCTCCCCTTAGGCGTCGAAGCCACACTCGATGCGGATCGTGGCGCGCTGATTATTGAAGAAGCGGCAGTCAGCGAAAACTGAAACGGGCGGGCAATTGATTATTTATTACGGGGGCAGAGACAAGTCAGAGATCCAAGGAAAGAGGTACTACCAATATGGCTTTTCGTGAACAACTTACTTCATGCCCACGCTGCCACCTGCTGATCACTATTGAATCGGTCATGGTTGACGAAAAAGCGACCGTGCGCATTATCGGCAAATGCACCAACACCCACTGCCAGACCAACAGCATCTGCCGCGATATTGACCCGCTCCAGATCGCAGCTTATGAGGCATCAATCGTCCAGGCGGCTCCCGCCCCCCAGCCGGTTTACAGAAGCCTCGGACACTAAAAATCTGCCAGAATAAAAAGTGCTGAGCAGAAGGCGACTCCTGCTCAGCACTCGGTATTTGTGAGGCCGGCTCACTGCCTTCCGTAACGAATTCGCACGCTGAAAGTCCCGCTGTTATCGCCGGTATAATCGTCATTGATTCCCAGCCACAGTCTGCCGTACTCGCCCTGCTCCACATTCAGTCTGTTACTCGTCCCGACCGGAACGACGGCGGAATCGCCGCCCTGCCGGTAGCGAATCTTTGCCAGGAGCGCCCCGGCCGGCGCATTCTGGAGCGGCAGCGATGAAGAGCCACGCTGCGAATTGTCGCCATCCGCCCCAACGCGACGGTTGTTGCCGATGCTGATTGTCCCGCTGGCCGTGACTTCAATAATCATGCCCGGCTCGACGTCAATGCCCGTGTCAGTCCATTGACGGCTGGCGCTGACGGTGAGGCTTCTCTCGCCCCGGTTCTGATCAGGATTTGAGGGTGTGCCGCCGGCGTTGCTGCCGCGGCGTTCGACTGAGACGCGCACCTGATAAGCGCCGCGCGCGTCAGTCGTGTTCCAGTGGTTGGCGGTGAAATACAGCACGCCGTCGAGTTGCGCGACGAATTCACGGCTGCGCCCGATGAGAATCGGCGGCGAGTTCGGCTCAGCGCCAATCGCCGTAATCAGCGCGCCGTCATTTTCATTCGGCATCGGCGCATCAGGGCCACGGCGGTTGATCCCGTCCGGCGAAGACGGCGTGCGCCCGTCCAGATAGATCTGTCCGCTTGCTTCCACGCGCACGCGCTGGCCGCGCATGACCTCAACTTCCGACCTCACCCACTGATCGAGCAGGCGGACTTCAAACTGCGGGAAAGATTCAAAGCCCCCGCGCGGCGGCGGTGTCGGGTTGAGGTCGCCGGGACGGTTATCCGGCACGTTCGCGGTGTTACGATCAATCACCAGGCGTTTGACCCGGCGCGCCTCAAACCTGAGCGGCCTGGCATTTTCATCGCCGCTGCTGATCTGAAAGAGGAAATAACCATTCTCATAACCGACGAAAGTCCCCTGCAGCACGCTGCCGTCAGTCAGGTACAACGTGTCAGCAAGCGACACGCCGGATAGCAGCGTTAGCAGAACAACCGGTAGAATGAATGAGCTGATGGTTGATAATATCTTTCGCATGCCTTTCTCGCCTGATTGAAGATTCCTTCCTTAACCTGCCCGGACAGCACGGCCCTCAACTGAAGCTGCGGCTGATGACCGATTACATGGTTTGTTGAGAATGACAGGGGGGACGAACCGGGGCCCGAGTATAGCGACAAGCCGTATTAGCCCGCAACCGGCGCGGACAGGTAAAGTGAATCAGAGCAAAGACGGGAACAGAATCAGAACTCCTCCTGCGACATGCTGTCGAAGCGATGCTCTTCGTCATACTCACGGAGCAGGTCGAGGATCAGTGAGGTATTACTGGAAGCCTGAATCTCCTGGGCAAAGCCGATCTGCGACTTGTCGAAGCTGAAATACCCGTTGCTGGCATCCTGCACGAGCAGCTTAAAGGCGGCCATTCCTGAATTTTCTCCGAGCGAGGCGTTCACTATCAGCCCTTCGGTGAAATAGATCCGGCCTTTGTTCTCTTCCTTTTCGACCGCGAGGATGCCGGTCAGCCGGTTATTTTCCAGCAACTGCACCACGTCAAAGATGCTGAAGTCTGAGAGGCTGCCGGCCAGCGCGGCCCGCTGGCCGGATTCCGCACTGGCCGGCGCGTGGTTTCGATTGCGCACCGTTTCGAGGCGTCTTACTTCCTGAAGGTGCGCCGTCACTCCGGCCTTCGGATTCAGCTCGCGCGCTTCGAGCAGGCAGCGATTGGCCTGCTCCAGATCGCCCGTTTTAATGTGGAGGCTCGCCATCGCCATGCACTGATTGGCCGCATGCTCAGACAGGTTGCGCTCCCGGTACAGGAGGCACAGCTTTTCACGAAGGCGAATACTTTCCGGCTTCTGTTCGACAGCCTGCTCCAGCGCGGAAATCCCGCGTTCCGGCATGTTGTACTTGACCAGCAATTCGGCGTCGAGGATGACGCTCTCGATGTCCAGTTCTTCGGCTTCTTTCATGATCACTTTCCGGTCAGCCTGTGGAAGCCCTCCAGCCCGGAGCTTTCGGGTCAGATAT
The DNA here is from genome assembly GCA_035652435.1 of Blastocatellia bacterium. GTDB lineage: Bacteria > Acidobacteriota > Blastocatellia > RBC074 > RBC074 > DASRDU01. Next base: position 26,526 of record DASRDU010000006.1, on the reverse strand, counting down.
AATTTCGGATTGATAGCCTCGGTCAAAACGGGGTCAGGAGTGACAGGAGAGGGGCCGGGGAAAATCTGTCTCCCGAGGTGGGCAGAGTCTAGCATTTTCGCCAACCGCGAACAACGAGAAATCCTGCCCGGGGTCTCCGTAACTCTACTTCTTTTTCATCAGGCGTTCGATTTCGTTCGGGTCGCTGGGAATGGCGGAGGAAAGTTTACGCACGCCGTCCGCCGTCACCAGGTAATCATCCTCGATCCGCACGCCCAGACGTTCGCCTGAAATATAAATGCCCGGCTCGATGGTGAAGACGTCGCCGGGTCGCAGCGGGCGGTCATAATCGCCCACGTCGTGAACATCCATGCCAAGGTAATGGCCGGTCGCGTGGATGAAAAAGTAATCCATCGCGCGCTCATTCCCCTTTTCGTCCTTCGCCCGCAGTTTGCTGTCACGGAAAATCCGGGCGGTCTCCTGCGTCAATGCGCCGAGGTAAGTTTTCCCCGGCTTCACCGATTCGGCCACGCGGCGTTGCGCCTCAAGCACCAGGTCGTAAATCTCGCGCTGGCGCGGCGTGAAGCGACCGGAGGCAGGCCACGTGCGCGTGATGTCGGCCGCGTAATAGCTGTATTCCGCCCCGATGTCCACGACGACCAGATCACCGTCTTCAATCTGTTTGCGGTTACGGTCGTAATGCAGCACGGTCGAATAGATCCCCGACCCGATGATCGAGGGGAAGCTCGGGCGTTCGGCGCCGTTGCGCAGGAAGGCGGCCAGAATGTCGCCTTCGAGTTCGTATTCATAAACGCCGGGCCGCAGCGCGCGCGCCACGCCGGCCTGCGCGGCCCCGGTCGCGTCAATCGCCTTTTGCAGCATCGCCACTTCGGATTCCGACTTCGTCATCCGCTGGCGATTGATCTGATAAGCCACCTGCTTCAACTCCGCGTTGCCGACGAGCGCGCGCAGCCGTTCCGCAAACAACAGTTCGCGCGGCTGCGTCGTGTCTTCCCGGCGCGGAGTGATGCCGTAAAAGACCTGCCCGCCGGTCACCAGGTTTTTGATCACCCGGTCAAATTCGGTACTCGGCAGCGCGCGCTCGAAACCGAATGCGGCTTCGGCCTCCGCGCCCGGCCCGATCTGCGGCCCCGTCCACCTTTCATTCGCCGGGTTGCGCGGCGGGATGAATAAAATCTCGCGCGCGCCGCCGTAATCCGGCAGCCCTTTCGGGACGAGGAGCAGATAAGCCGCCGGAGTCTCAACGCCCGTCAGGTACTGAAAGTAATTGCTCTGTCGAAAGCGCCCGGCATCACCGAAATCATCTTCGTGCGCGCCGGCGAGGACAATGACGCCATTTTTGACCTGCTCCATCAGGCGCTGGCGACGGGCTTTGTATTCGCTGAGTGGCTGATTGGCGAGCAGCGGTTCGGGAGCGGCGGTGGAATAGATGGCAGGAAAACCACTGATAAAAAGCAGAGCGGCGAGCGGGATGGCCGCGGCAATAAACACTTTCTTCATACGTTGTCTCTTCGGGGCAATACAAAGGCGTCAGAAAGCAAAGAGCGGAAATCTCTTCATCACTCTGACGCCTGAATTATAACTCTCAGTTTCGCCGCAACGTCTGGATCAGCTTTCTGACCCTGCCCTGCAGGAGCGACATCAAGCCCATATAGCCGAAGCCCAGCAGGAAGATCAGCAGGAACGGGATCGTGCCGTAAATCTCGCTGTGGATCGCGTACCAGACCGCGGCGACGAAATATAAAGCCAGAGTCAGTTCAAGGATCGGCAGCAACCCATGTTTGCGCCCGTAGAGCCGCGCCTGTTGCAGCCAGTTATGTTTCGTGTCCTGCACCGCGTATTTCGGCGTGCGCACAAAGCTCGACTTGATCCGCAGCAAAGCCTCAATCACCGCGCGTGAGTTTGAAAACACGAGCCCGATGCCCATACCCATCGCCAGCGGGATCAGCAGTAGTCGCCGCTTCCTGTCCGGGTGCAGATATAGAATCGCCGTGCCGTAAAAGGCGACGACTGACAGCGTCGAGAAGAGCATGAGCGGCACGTCAAGCAGCAGCATGTGAAAGAGGCCCTGATTGAACCGCGCCATCAGCACCGGGACGTGCAACAGACTCAGCATGATCATCAGCGGCGCCGCGAAGTTCCCGTTCAACCGGAAGAACAGTTCCAGCTTCTGCTGCCACGAAAGCTGCGGGTGCCGCCAGACGCGCGGCAGCAGCTTCAGCCCGACCTGCACGAGTCCCTTCGCCCAGCGGCGCTGCTGCGCCTTGAAGGCATTCATCTCCACCGGCAGTTCGGCGGGCACGTCGTAATCCACCAGGTAAATGAACCGCCAGCCCATCAACTGCGCGCGGAAGCTGAGGTCAGTATCCTCGGTCAACGTGTCGTGCTGCCAGCCGCCTGACCACTCAATCGCCTGCCGCCGCCACATCCCGGCGGTGCCGTTGAAATTGAAGAAGGCGCCGGTGCGGTTGCGCGAAGTCTGCTCGACGACGAAGTGGCCGTCGAGCAGCACTTCCTGAATCTTCGTCAGCAGCGAGTAATCGCGATTGATGTGGCTCCAGCGCGTCTGCACCATGCCGATGCGCTCATCAGTGAAGTAATCCACCATCCGCCGCAGACAGTCGGGGCGCGGGGTGAAGTCGGCATCAAAGACCGCGATCAAATCACCTTTCGCCGTCTTCATCCCGTTTTCCAGCGCGCCGGCCTTGAACCCGGTGCGATCCTGGCGATGAATGTAAGCGATGTCGTGACCGAGCTGCCGGTACTTCTCGACGACGGCTGAAGCGATCCGCACCGTCTCATCGGTCGAATCATCCAGCACCTGAATGTCGAGCAGGTGGCGCGGGTAATCGAGCCCGGCGACTGATTCGACCAGCCGCTCGACCACATACATTTCATTGAAGAGCGGGAGTTGCACCGTAATGCGCGGCAGTTCGCTTTCGGCGAAGTGGCGCCGCGGCTCGGGCCTGACGTTGCGGTACCGCCAGAAGTAATAGACCATCCGCAGGCGATAACCGCCCAGCACCGCCAGCAGGAACAGGATCGTGAAGTAAAGAATGATGACCGACCAGTCGAACGTATCGAGCGTGTAGAGGTAACTGATGTTGTCGCGCCCGTGTTTCAAAATCGGATCCATCGAGCGGCGCACTTCGTCCAGAGTGGGGGCTTGCTGTAACAGGAACAGAGCAGGGTTCATAAGTTGATCGTTGCCTGGCCGACAGAGTGATGAAACAAGCTCAACATGGTAAGGATTTGTGCCGGGCTGTCAATGCGATGAGAGGCGGCCAGGGAAGAGGTTTTCAAACGTATCCGTTCTCCTCAAACCAGCGGACGGCCCTCTCGAGCGCTCCCTCAATCGGGCTCTGCGGCAGCCCGAGTTCGCACACGGCCTTCGCCGAGTCGTAATACATCGCGTGCTGCGACATCCGCACGGAATAAAAGGAGACCTGCGGCGTCTTGCCGAAATAACGCGCCAGAATCATTTCATCCGCATAAGCGACGGCGAGCGGCAGGAAGTGAGGGACGGCCATGCGCGGCGCGGGCTTGCCGGTGATCGCCGCGAGCATCCCGAGCATCTCTTTCAGCGTAAGGTTGCGGTGGCCCAGGATGTAACGCTCGCCCGTGCGGCCTTTCCGCCAGGCGAGGATGTGGCCGCGGGCCACGTCGGCGACATCAATCAGGTTGAGGCCGGTGTGGACGTAAGCCGGCATGCGATTCTGCAAAAACCGGAGAACGATTTCACCCGTCGGCGTCGGCTTGAGGTCATAAGGGCCGACCGGGGTCGAAGGGTTGACGATCACGACATCCAAGCCCTCCCTGATCGCGGCCCGGGCGGACTGTTCGGCGAGGAATTTGGATTTCTTGTAATCGCTGACTAGTTCTGCGAGGGTTGTTTGTGTCTCTTCAGTGCCGAGTGTGCTTTCAGGAGGCACGCCAATCGCCGCGACCGAGCTGGTGTGGACGAAGCGGCGCACGCCGGCCGCGCGCGCGGCCTCGAGCAGATACTCTGTCCCCCTGACGTTGACCCGATAAATCGAATCGCGATCACGCGCCCATAAAGAGTAATGGGCCGCGACGTGGAAGACCACTTCGCAGCCCGCGATCTGTTCGGCCAGTTGTGCCGGGTCGTCAAGACTGCCTTCGACGGTCGTGACGGGCAATCCGGTCAGGTTACGCAGGTCACTCCCTGCCCTCACCAGGACACGTACTTCGCAGCCATCGGTCAGCAACTCCCGCACCAGATTACCGCCGATGAAGCCAGTCGCCCCCGTAACGAACGCGCGCATAAAAACCGCAAGGCAGAAGGTGGAAGGCAGTAAGCCGTGAAATCGAAATGACGACTGGCCGGGCCGCCTACGGCCTTCCTGTCCGCTGTTTTTCAGATTCCCATGACCTGGAGGTGAACTTTACGGCTGTTCGGTCCGTCGAACTCGGCGAGGATGATGTTCTGCCAGGTCCCCAGTTTGAGCCGGCCATCAACGACGGGGACGGAAATATTCAGTCCGGTGAGTACGGCACGAAGATGAGCGTCCGCGTTCTTGCGATCACAATCAGACAACAGGGGATCGTTGTGCTTGTAGTAAACGCTTCGGGGGACGATCTGCTCATACAGCGAAGCGATGTCCTGAAGCAGCGCTCCCTGTGTCTCATTCAGCAGGATAGAGGCGGTCGTGTGCAAGGATGAAACCTGAACCAAACCATCACGAACTCCGGCCTGCTCGACGAAAGCGGCGACATCCTTCGTGATACTCTGCAATTCAAGACGCTCACTGGTGCCGAAGACGAGCGTCGTTGAAACAACCTTGTAAGTACCTTCCTTAGTGCTGATCTGGAGTGGCTCTTTCTCTAAAGAGAGTGCCGTGTCACTCATTTGCTGTTCTCCTTAAATTGATTTGCTTTTTATTGGAGAGTATTCGGTGTCACAACGGCGGCAGGCGTTGGTGCGCCGGGGCCGCGCTTTATCAATACTGCTCAGGGAAACCGCGATGTTAAAAATTCAATGCGACACTCTAGCGACCCTCCGATGCCTTGTCAACCGTCTGGAGCCATTGAACCTGGCCGGCTTTTGACAGGCCTTTGGTCAAGCCAATCCGCCTGCTGCCCCGTTGAAGACAAGCGAGGCAACCTGCCTGAGCGCCGACAAGACGCGACTGAAATTGAAAAGAAATCTGGCCGCCGCAACTGGCCGCGCAATCATTACCAGAGAGGCTTTCAGATTCGAGATTTTCCCTTCACTATTCAATGCCCGATTGAAATCCGGCAGGTCCTCGTCCGCCTCATCGCTGATCAGGCGCACGGCCGTCGCGGGCAGGCCGAAACGCTCGCAGACGGCCAGAACCTGGTAAGTTTCCATATCCGCTGCCGCCGCCCCGTAACGCCTGCCCAGAGCGCGTTTGTCAGCCGCATCAATGATGACCCGATCAACCGTCAATCCGGTCACGCGCCGGCAGGCGACCTCGGCGGTCTTCAAAGTTTCAAATATCTGATTTGAAAGCTCAGCATCACAGGCGAGGCTTGCGATTTCTTCACGGGCAGATCGTTTTTCTCTGGCAAATGACTCTGCTGAAATATTTACGGCGGAAAAGTCCGCCCGGATTCTCGCGCGAATGCAGGAATCATAAACGACCGCGTCGCCCGTTTTGAGCCCCGGGTCAAGCCCCCCGGCCAGGCCGATCACGATCAGACCGTCATATTCAGTCGCCGCCAGGTGAGTCGCCAGCCCTTCGGCAAAGCCTGACGCGCCGATTTCCGAAATCAATAAAGTGACTTCAAGCCGACCGACCCGGCCCCGGCACAGCCTCAGCGCCCCGCTGCGCTCGTCAGTCGCCGGTCCGAGCAATCCGGCGACGGCCCGAAATTCAACGTCTGCCGCAGTCACCACGCAAAGGCGGGAGAGACGTTTCGGCTGAATCGTGACTGTGTCTGTAGTGGTACTCGCGGCTCCGCCGATCAGGGAATTCATCGCGCTATCTGAGGTTTGAAATGCCCGGTCTCGCGTTCGCGACGGGCAGGCCTCGCTGCGTCGCCCATTCGAGCAACCTGCCGCCGATCACGGCCTGCTTCGGCGTCAGGTCTTCAAGCCGCGCGCAGCCGCAGAGCATGACTGCGGCGCGCAACTCTGCACGGAAGGCCCGGAGAAATGTCTCGACGCCGTCGGCCCCGGCCTCGACGTAAGCGCGCAGCACGGGCAGCGCCACGCCAACCAGTCGCGCCCCGAGAGCGAGCGCTTTTGCCGCCTCCATCCCCGTGCGCATTCCGCCCGAGGCGATCAGTTCCAGATTGAGGTCGCGCAGTTCGCAGACGCTCGCCGCCGTCGGAATGCCCCAGTCCCAGAAAGCTTCGCCGAGGTGACGCAGCGCGCGGTGGCGCAGCGTCTCGACCCCGACCCAGGAAGTCCCGCCGGCGCCCGACACGTCAATCCACTTCACCCCGACTTCGGCCAGCCGCCTCCCCGTTTCGCGGGCAAAACCGCACCCCGTCTCCTTAATGATGACTTTCGATGAACCCAGTTCATCCACGATACCGGCAATGGCTTTGAGCGAACCGCGAAAATCGTGATCGCCTTTCTCCTGAATGATCTCCATCGGCGTATTCAGATGGACGCAGAGGGCATCCGCCTGAATATCCTCGATGAGCCCCCGCAGCTCGCGGCTGCCGAGCGTGCGCGCCTGGGCGATGCCGATGTTGCCAAGCAGCAGCACATTCGGCGCGACCCCGCGCACCTGAAAAGTCTCTTTGACTTCCGGCCTGGTGAGCATCACCCGCTGCGATCCGACGCCGAAGCCGATGCCCATCCGGTCGGCCACGGCGGCAATGTCGCGGTTGAAGCGGCCCGTTTCTTCAGTCCCGCCCGACATCCCGGTGATGACGACCGGGAAGCTGAGCTGTTTGCCCATTACCCTGACGCCAAGGTCAATGCCGTCGAGCGCGGTTTCCGTGAGCGGCTGATGCACCAGTTCGACGTCTTCAAAGAGCGTGGTCTTGCGGCGAAACTCCACATCCTGGTGCGCGCACAGGTCGAAGTGGCTGCGCTTGCGATCAACAATGGCGGCGGCGGATTCCGACAACACTTCTGGATTGCTGGACATCGGCTTATTTCCGGTGATCCGGTTCAGGTGTGGGGACTAATTTTGCGGTAGCGAACCTGACACTCTCTTCGAATCGCACATTGCAGAGATCGTCAGCCAGAGTCTATTATGCTTTGCGTTTTACGGCAAGACACAGCCCGGGGCCCGCGCAAGCCGCTAATTGCGCCATACGACAAAGCATAGTCATTCGCATGCACAATCGTCTCCCTATCGCTCTGCTCCTCGCCTTCACCGCAATTATTTTCGTCAGCTCATGTTTCCAGCCCTCATTACTTGATGACGCCGACTCGACCCACGCCGAGGCGGCGAAAGAGATGATCGAGCGCAACGACTGGGTGACGCTGCACGTCAACGGCGTCCGTTATCTGGAAAAGGCGCCGATGCTCTACTGGCTGGTGGCGATTTCATACCGCATCTTCGGCGTCAACCAGTTCGCGGTGCGCCTGCCGCTCGCGCTCGCGGTCGTGCTGCTCGTCTGGATGATTTACGTCTTCGGGCGCTGGGCTTACTCGGAAAAGGCCGCGCTCTACGCCGCCGCGATCAGCGCCTCGTGCGTCGGGGTATTTCTGTTCACGCGCTTTATGATCCCCGAAGCGCTGCTGACGCTCCTGCTCACCGCCGGGCATTACTGCTTCCTGCGGGCCTTCTTCGGCGCGGGCAGGGAGAAGAATTTTTATTACGGCTTTTACGCCGCCATGGCGCTGGCCGTGCTGACCAAAGGTCTGATCGGCGCGGTCTTCCTGGCCGGGCCCGTGTTCTGGTTTCTGCTGCTGACCAGAAATTTCACCGAGCTGAAAAATATGCGCGTGCTGACGGGCACGCTGCTTTTTTTCGCCATCGCCACGCCCTGGCACCTGCTGGCCGGTTACCGCAATGACCGCTTCCTGTGGTTTTATTTCATCAACGAACACGTCAGGCGCTTCCTCGGCACGCGCGAGCCGAAGGATTACAACAAAGTCCCGTTCTGGAGCTACTGGCTGCTGCATCTGGTCTGGCTGTTCCCCTGGGTCATCGGCTTGCCGCTCGCTCTGCCGAAGCAGTTCACCCCTTTCTGGAAAATGCTGGATCGGCGGACGATGATCAATCTTTATCTGCTGATTCAGGCATTCTGCATTCTGATCTTTTTCAGCATCTCGACGAGCCAGGAGTATTACACCTTCCCGGCTTACGCGCCGCTCGCGCTGCTGCTCGGGGCGGCTTTTCATTCAGCCGAGGAGCGGGCGCTCGGCAGAAAGTATCTGACGATTGCGAGCGGCGTGCTGGCCGCCATCGGGATACTCATCGCCGCCTGCCTGCTGACGCTCGTCTGGAAAGCCCGCAACGTGCCCGTGACGGGCGATCTTTCCAGACTGCTCGACGTGGTGGCTTCGGATTCGGATCAGTACACGCTGGCGCTCGGCCACCTTTTCGATCTGACGACCGAAGCCTTCGCGGAATTGCGCGGCCCGGCGGTCGGCGCGGCGGTGGCTTTGAGCGCGGGCTTTTTTCTGGCGTGGTTTTTCCGCTGGCGCGGGCAGCACGGGCGCTCGATTGCCGCGATGATGGTCGCGATGGGAGTGCTGTTCGTCTCGGCCAATCGCGCCCAGATCAGATTCGACCCGGTGCTGTCATCACGCGGTCTGGCCGATGAGATTCAAAAGAGGTGGGCGCCGGGCGCAAGGATTGTTTTCAACGGCGAATACGAGACGGGGTCATCAATCGCTTTTTACACGGATCAGGAGATCCTGCTGCTCAACGGCAAAGTCACCGGGATGGCTTTCGGCTCGACTTACCCTGACGCTCCGCCGGTGTTTCTGGACTACGAAGACATGCGCCGTCTGTGGAACGGCCCGAACCGGATTTTTCTGTTCACCGAAAATATCAAGAAAGACAAGCTGCTCCGGAATCTGAACGCGCCGACTTTCGTGGTGGCGGACAAGGGAGGGAAGAGCGTGCTGACGAATCGGCCCGACGGCTGATTTAACTCGCCGCGCCTTTGCGGCTTTCTTCCTGGCTGCCCGGCAACTCCGTGCGGTAAACCCGGGCGACGTTGTAAATGCTCCGCTGCTCGGGCGCGTAATAGAGCCGCGCGAACAGGTCCCCGAGCAGCCCGAGCCCAAGGAACTGCACGCCGCCGAGGAATGCCACGGCGCAGAAGAGCAGCATCGGCCCGTTCTGAATGAAGATGTTTTCGCCCCACCAGACCTTCTTGAGCAGCAGCCAGCCCGCCAGCCCGAGCGCGACCGCAATCATGCTGACCCCGATGCCGCCGAAGAAATGCAGCGGGCGCGAGGAGTACCGCACCAGCAGCCGGATCGTCAGGATGTCGAACATCACGCGGAAAGTGCGCGACAACCCGTAATGCGATTTGCCGCTGGCGCGCGGCACGTCTTCAATCGGCACCTCGGTAATCAGCGCGCCCTCGATGCTCGCCATCGCCGGGATGAAGCGGTGCATCTGGCCGTAGATCGGAATGCTCTTGAGGACTTCGCCGCGGTAGGCCTTGAAAGTCGTCCCGAAGTCATGCAGCGGCACGCCCGAAGCCTTCGCCATCAGCTTGTTCGCGACCTTCGACGGCAGCGTCCGGCGGAGTCCGTCGCTGCGATTCTGCCGCCAGCCGCTGACCACGTCGTAGCCCTGCCCGATCTTTTCGATAAAGCGCGGGATGTCTTCAGGCTGGTGCTGCTGATCGCCGTCCATCGCGATGATGATCTCGCCGGTGGCGAGGTCAAAGCCTGCCGAGAGCGCCGCCGTCTGCCCGAAATTCCGCCGCAACCTGATCCCCACAACTCGCGGGTCAAGCCGCGAGATCTGTTTCAGAGTCACCTGCGTCTCGTCGGTGCTGCCATCATCCACAAACACCAGCTCGTACTCTTCGCCGAGCGATTCCATCACCGCAGTCAGGCGGCGATAGAGCGGCTCGATATTCCCCTCCTCGTTATGAAACGGGATGACGATTGAAAAGCGCATCAGGTAGTCTCCGGGCAACAAATCTGAAACTCGTGGTTTCGGCTCAAAGGCGGTCAGCGTACCACAGAGTTCAGCCGGTGAAAAACACTCCCGAGGGGAGATACTTGCGAAACTCACTTCGGGTTGCTAGTTTGTTGGCTATGCAAAAACACATTCTCCTGACCCTGACCCTGTGCCTGCTGGCCGCGCCCGCACTGGCGCAGCACAAGACGTCGAAAGCCGCACCGACGCCGGCCAGGCAGAATACCACGCCGGCGACGGCGCCCAGCCCGGCGGCACCGAACCCAATTCGTGATGCCGACCGGCTCTTTTCGCACGGCGAAGACGCCGCGCGTGACCGCCAGTCGCTCGAAATTGTCGAGAAAGCGATGACGGCGGACGCGAACAACTACCAGCTGCTCTGGCGGCTGGCGCGGAGTTGTTATTACGTCGGCGATGAGGCAGGGTCGGCAGATAAACTGAGGTATTTCGAGCGCGGCATCGAGGCCGGACAGAAAGCCGTCGCGCTCCAGCCCAACAGCGTCGAAGGCCATTTCTGGCTGGGCGTCTGTTACGGCGGTTACAGCGAGGTCAAGGGCGCGCTCAAAGCCCTCGCGACCGTCAAAAAGATCCGCGCCGAAATGGAGACGGTGCTGCGCCTGAATGCGGGCTATGAAGAGGGCAACGCCTACCTCGCGCTCGGCGAAATGGATCGCGAACTGCCGCGGCTGTTCGGCGGTAACACGAGCCGCGCCATCTCTTATCTGGAAAAAGGCCTGAGCGTTGCGCCGAAGAGCATGAACATCAGGCTTTCGCTCTCCCAGGCGTATCTCGACACGGGCCGCCGCGATGAAGCGAACCGGCTGCTGCAGGAGGTCATCCAGATGCAGATCAACCCGGCGCGCGCCAAAGAGCAGCGCTCAATCCAGGAAAAAGCGCGGAAGCTGCTCAATAAATAAATGGATACCTCAGTCGAGCGCAGTCTGATCATGGAAGTTCAGGAGACAGGTAATGAGACCCCCTGGCTGAAGCAATGCCGCTGCGGCTTCAACCGTCATCATTATCTGGTCGAGCCGGTCTGCCGTTACAACTTCTGGGGCATGGTGCGGCTGGTGATGGGCGTGACGGCGTGGCCGATTGCTGTCAGCTACCAGTGCCTGCAATGCGGCGAAATCATCGAAACCACTTCTGACCCGGATGTCCTGCGGGAGCAGGTCTGAACGCTGACGGCTCTGGCTGATGAAAGCACTCCGCTTTGAAGACAATCGGCTTCACTTGACTGGCGCCGCCGCGATCCCGCATCGCGCGGGCGAAGCGCTGGTGCGCGTGACGATGGCGGGCATCTGCAATACCGACCTCGAAATCGTGCGCGGCTATGCGGGATTCCATGGGACGCTTGGCCACGAGTTCGTCGGCGTGGTGGAAGATTCGCCCGACCCCGAACAGATCGGGCTGCGCGTGGTTGGTGAGATCAATGCCGGTTGTGGCGAGTGCGAATTGTGCCAGCAGGGCGACCCGCGTCATTGCCTGAACCGCACAGTGCTGGGCATTCACGGGCGCGATGGCGCGTTCGCCGATTACCTGAGCCTCCCGCCGGAAAACCTGCTCGTGGTGCCCGACGCGGTCAGTGACCGGCAGGCAGTTTTCACCGAACCGCTGGCCGCGGCGTGCGAAATCCTCGATCAGGCGGAGATCGGACAGCGGCATCGCGTCGCGGTGATCGGTGACGGCAAGCTCGGCCAGTTGATCGCCCGCGTGATGGCCACCACCGAATGCGACCTGGCGCTCATCGGCAAACACCTCGACAAGCTGCAACTCGCGGCTGACATCGGGATCAAGACTGTCGAATTGCAGTGGCTTCGGGTCGCTCCGGCTGACCGTTTTGATTTTGTGATTGAGGCGAGCGGCGCGCCCGCCGGCTTGAAACTCGCGCTCGATCTGGTCAGACCCCGCGGCGCAATTATTCTCAAATCCACTTTCAACGATGCGGTCAGTCTGAACACATGGCGGATCGTGGTGGATGAAATCAGCGTGATCGGTTCGCGCTGCGGGCGGTTCGAGAAAGCGCTCGGACTGCTCGAAGCGGGCGCGGTGGATGTCGAAGGCCTGATCGCCGACGAATTCCCGCTCGCTGCCGGCGTCGAGGCGATGCGGCAGGCACAGACGCCCGGAACACTGAAAGTGATCCTGACAACCTGAAACCAATGTATCCCAAAGGCAACTTGCTGATCCCCGCCCCTCACGGCCAGCTTGAAGCGATCTACCGCGCGCAGGCTGATACGGCCGAACGGGTCGCGCTCGTGCTGCACCCGCACCCGCAATTCGGCGGGACGATGCACAACAAGGTTGTCTACCGCGCCGCGCAGGCTTTGCAGGAATCGGGCTTCGCCACGCTGCGGATCAACTTTCGCGGCACCGGGCAAAGCACCGGCGTTTACGACGAAGGTGTCGGCGAGGTGGATGACGCGCGGGTCGCGCTCGATTACCTGCTCGAACAGCAGCCGCAGGCGCGCGAAGTCATCGTCGCGGGATTTTCCTTCGGCTCGGCGGTCGGCCTGCGTCTGGGCTGCGCCGACGACAGGGTTCACCGGCTGATCGCGATTGGCGCCCCGGCGCGTTACTTCAATCTCGATTTCCTCGCCGGCTGCACCAAACCGAAGCTCTTCATCCACGGCGAGGCGGATGACATTGCGCCGCTCGCGCCGCTCCTCGAATTGCTCGACCAGCTTCCGCACGACAATAACTGCCGGCTGGTGAGGATTGCGGGCGCGGGCCATTTTTTCGACAACCACCTTGACGAACTGATGCAGGCGATTGCGGATTACCTAGCGTCCTGACGTGTTCCCCTCATCTCTGCTATTATCACGGCCATGCAGTTTCGCGAATTCCAGCTTGCGCGTCTTTCCGGCGTCCCACTGATCATTGATTACAGCTGGCCGCTGGTGGCGCTGGCGCATGTGGCGCTGCTGGTGTTCATTTATCTGCCGTTCCGATTCAGCCGTATCTCACCGCTGCCATTGTGGCAAACGGTCCTGTGCGCGCTCGTCATGACCTCGCTGCTGTTTGCTTCGATCATCGCCCACGAGTTGGCGCATGCCGGGGCGGCGAAGCTGGAGGGCATCGAGACGATTGAGATCCGGCTCCACTTTTTCGGCGGCTGGGCGAAGCTCGCCAGCGAACCGAAAACCCCGATGGCCGAATTCCGCATCTCTATCGTGGGGCCGGTCAGCTCTTTTCTGCTGGCCCTGATCTTCGGGGCAGGCGAACAGATTACGCTGGAACTAAGCAACAGAAATCATTCGCTTGTTTCTGAAACCTTCAGCTATCTGTTCTTCGGCAACCTGCTGCTGGCGATGTTCAATCTCTTTCCGGGGCTGCCACTCGACGGCGGGCGCGCGTTTCGCGCATGGCTGTGGTACCGCAAGAAAGATATTCTGGCCGCTACCCGGACGGCGACGCGGATGGGTGTCGCGCTGGCTTATATGCTGATCTCTTACGGCATCTATCGCGCCGTCTGGTATCGCGACCTTTTCTCGGCCGTCGGGCTGGTCGCAATCGGCCTTTTCCTGAAAAACTCCGCCGAGAATGATTACCGCTACCGCAAACAGCAGCGCGAATACGAGCAGGCGATGGAGCAATCCAGCGAGCGAGTCCGCGAGCAGTGGAACGTCACCGGCACGGTCGGCGCGGTGATGACTTCGCCGCCGGTCATCGTCGCCCCGGGTCTGCGCATCGCCGAGTTCGTGGATCAGGTCTTATCAAAACACCGGCATACCAGCTTCCCTGTTGCCCGTGACGGGCGGCTGCACGGCATCCTTTCACTCGAACGCCTGCGCGAAGTGCCCGAGGAGAAGTGGGAGGAAACTTCCATCGGCGAAGTGATGCAGCCCGTGGATGATTCCCTCTTCATCACCGTCCGGTCTTCCGTCGAATACGCGGCGCGCAAACTCCGCACCAGCCCGGTCAATCACCTCGCCGTACTCGACGGCGAGGGCCTGCTGGTGGGTTATCTCAGCCCCGCAGACCTGGGGAAATAATGCGACCCGCGCGCCCGCTTTCATCAAAACTTCTCATCGCCCCGATAATTCCCCATCATCGCTGGAACCGGATATGTTATGCTTACGGCTCCCAAACATAAGCCTGTTTCGGGTTCCTGACGGGCGGTCAGCGGTGAGACAATAACAGCCTGTTGCCGGGCGACCCGGGTCACACGCAGTTGAAGTTATGCACGAGGTCTGGACACAAAGCCTGTGGTTTCTGCGCTCGCTGCTGGAGTGGCAGAGCCTGTTCGACATCCTGATTGTAGCCTTCCTGATTTATGAAGTCCTCAGGCTGTTGCGCGGGACGCGCGCTGTCCAGATGGCCGTCGGGCTGGGGCTGATCGCGCTGCTCTATGAAGTTTCGATCTGGCTGGGGCTGAGTACGCTGCAATGGGTGCTGCGCAACGTGGTCTTCTATCTGGGCTTCGGCATCATCGTGTTGTTTCAACGGGAAATCCGCGCGGCGCTGCTCCATTTCGGCCGGAACCTGCGCATGCCGCTCTGGCACGCGATGCGGCGCGCCACCGCGCACGAACACCACTGGTATGACGATGTCGTGCTGGCCGCGACGAGTCTGGCGTCGGAAAAGATCGGCGCGCTCCTGATTTTTGAGCGCGACACGGGGCTCAAAACTTACATCGAAAGCGGCATCCGGCTCGACGCGCGGCTGACCTACGACCTGCTGGTGACGATCTTCAACCCGAACACGCCGCTGCACGACGGCGCGGCGATCATCAGCGACAATCGCGTGGCCGCGGCCTCCTGCTTCCTGCCGCTGACGCAGAACCCGCGCATTTCGCGCGACCTCGGCACGCGGCACCGCGCCGCCATCGGGATCACGGAAGACAGCGACGCCTTCGCGGTGATCGTTTCCGAGGAGACCGGCGTCGTCTCCTTCGCGATTGGCGGCGGAGTCATCCGCAACCTCGACGGCCCGAAGCTGCGCGCGCTGATCCTCAAGGCGATGGAGCCGTGGCACAGTCAGGAGGAACACGCCGCGCACGAGGAGGACGAACGCCGCCACGTGCAGGAACTCGACGAGATCCTCGCCGGCAACCGCGCCGAACCGGCCGCGCCCCACGTGCCGACGGAAAGCCTGCGTGAAAGCTCAACCCTCTGACGCCGCACTTTCTGCCGATGAAGAAGAAGCCGCAGACATCCAGCCGCTATTTGCAGTTCAGGAATTCGCTGCACCTCCGTTTACCGACCTTCTCTCAAATCACCCACGCGCTGCGCAATTTCGTGACGGAAAACACGGGCCTCAAGTTGCTCTCGCTGCTGCTGGCGGTCGCGTTCTTCACCATCTCGCGTCAGCCCCTGAGCGAAGTCACGCTGGTCAGCGTGCCGCTCGAATTTCACGGCCCGCGCGCGGGGCTGGAAATCAGCGGCGACGTCCCGCAGACCGTCAGCGTGCGGCTGCGCGGCCCGCAGGACGTCATCCGTAACACCACGGCCAGCCAGATCGGCGTCGTCGCCGACCTCAACAACAAAGAACCCGGTGAGCGGGTCGTGCAACTCAAGCGCACAGACGTTTCCCGCCCCGACAATCTTGAAGTGCTGCGGATCGAGCCCGCCAGCATCAGGCTGCATATCGAACAGACCGTACAGAAACAGGTTCCGGTCGAGCCGCAATATGTCGGCGAGGTCGCCGCCGGCTACGAACGACGCGGCTTCATCGCCCAGCCTCCCACCATCGAAATCTCCGGCCCGCTCTCTCACCTCGGCAATATCACCCGCGCCCTGACCGAGAGCATCCAGCTCGACGGAAGGAAGGAAAGCTTCAAAACCAGAGTTGACGTGGACCTGAAAGACCCCACCATTCGCGTCAACACGCCCGGCCCGATTACCGTCATGGTCGAGATCGGTGAGAAAAAATCTTCTCAACACTGATTGCCTGCGCGTTTATTCGTCCCCGCGCGCGGCCCGAATTTCCGCATGAACTTTTCGCACTGATCGTTTATCATTCGCCATTCTTCAGTTCAGGCCCTTACCAGTCAGCCCCCAATCTCAGGAGTAATCACAGGTAAACTATGGGCGAGTTTTTTGGCACAGACGGAATCCGCGGCGTGGCCGGGCAGTTCCCGCTCGATGAACCCACCATCGAGCGCATCGGCTGGTCGCTGGCAAAGGAACTGGCGGAGCGCGCTGCCGCAACGCCGCTGATCATCATCGGGCGCGACACCCGCGAATCGGGCGAATGGATCGAAGCCGCCATCGCGCGCGGCATCACGACGGCCGGCGGACGCTTCCGCAGCGCGGGCGTCATCACCACGCCCGGCGTCGCATACCTCACGCGCGCGCTCAAAGCCGACGCCGGCGTAGTCATTTCCGCTTCGCATAATCCATATCAGGACAACGGCATCAAAGTCTTCGCGCCTTCGGGTCAGAAGCTCGATGACGCGACCGAACAACTGATCGAGCGCGACCTCAAAGCCGACCCTTCGACCTTCCCGCCAATCGTCGCCGCATCGGCCAAAGCTGAACCGGAGCTGCAGGAAAAGTACCTCGGCTTTTTGCGCGACGAACTCGTAATGGGGCTCGATCTGAAGCGGCTGCGCATCGTGGTGGATTGTGCCAACGGCGCATCTTACGCGCTCGCACCACGCCTGCTTACCGGACTCGGCGCGACCGTCATCGCGATCAACGCCGACCCCAACGGCCGCAACATCAATCTCGATTGCGGCTCGCTGCACCCCGAAAGGCTGCAACAGGCCGTCGCCGATAACAAAGCCGACCTCGGCATCGCTTTCGACGGCGACGCCGACCGTTCATTATTCACAGACGAGCGCGGCAATCTGGTGGACGGTGATCAGGTGCTGTTTGTCATGGCGACCTGGCTCGCCGAGCATCACCAGCTGGCCGGGCACCGCGTCGTCGCCACGGTGATGAGCAACCTCGGGCTCGAACTCGCATTAAAGGAGCGCGGCATCGCGCTCGCGCGCACGAGCGTCGGCGACAAGTACGTGCTGGAAGAACTGCTGAAAAACGGCGGCAGCATCGGCGGCGAGCAGTCAGGCCACATCATCTTCCCCGGCATCAGCCTCGCCGGTGACGGAATGATCACGGCGCTCGAAGTGCTGCGCGCCATGACCGACACGGGCAAAAGCCTGAACGCGCTGACACGCGGATTCACCCGCTACCCGCAGGTCACGATCAACGTCAAAGTTGCCCGCAAACCGCCGCTCGCGAGCGTCGCGCCGATCAAAGCCGCGATGGACAAGCTGGAAACGGAACTGGCGGGCAGAGGCCGCCTGCTCGTGCGATATTCAGGCACTGAGAATCTCGCCCGCGTGATGATTGAAGGACAGGATGAGGCTGTCGTCAGGCAACAGGCTGAAGAGATGGCGCAGGTGCTGAAAGAGAATCTCGGGTAGTACACTTCACTCGAACTCTCCCGGCCTGCTGGTAGCGGCTCATCAGGTGACGCTGAGTTCAGCCACCAGTCTTCGAAAACTTTCAAAGGCAGGCTTCGGACTGTAATCGTCACGCAGCAACCCGAACTGGTGAAAAATGTCGGGATTGGAGCTGTTCAGATCGCGCAGGTCGAAAAATTCATAGTGCGTGATGTTGAATCCCGCCCGGTGTGCGTGGATCGTTCGGATAATAGTTTCGATCACCGCGGCCTGACTCTCTTCCGTGCGATCCGGGCTTGTAGGCCAGCCATTCTCGGTAATATGAATCGGGACCGAAGCCGGGATTTTACCGCCCGGCAGGTTCTCCTCGCGAAATTGCCTGAGGACGTATTCGACGGCGCGGCGTAGCGTGTCGAGTGAATCGTCCGGCAGCGGGCGAAAGACATCCGGAAAGAAATCCAGCCCGACGTAATCGAGCGCTTCGAAAAAAGACGGCGTCACCAGCGCGGCAATCGCGGGCCAGAAATCATCTTCCGGATTGAAAATGACCGTCGCATTGAACCCAACCTTGATTGTCAGGTTCAGTCGTTTCGCTTCGTCTTTAGCTGCAACCACTCCCTCCACAATCGCCCGGCGCACGTTGGGCGAGCCTCCGTCGCCGCCCGTCCGCGCGTCAGGGTTGTTCGGTTCCTCGGCGATCTGAATTTTTGCGAGCGACGATCCGTAATGCCGGATGGTGGAGCGGATGAAACGGCTCCAGTCATCAAGGTCGCCGTCCGGCGTGCGGTAGCTCAGTGCCAGATCAAGCTGCCTCCCGTTTCGCAGATATCGAGTGACATCTGCCGGCGTGTCGTTCTCGCTCGTGCCCGAACCTACATACTGCAAATATCCGCGAACCAGAAACGGCGCGCTTGCGGGCTGTAGCAGGTCCAATGCCGCGCTGATTTGTTCCGGGTCATCGCCCGGCCCCTCTGCTCCGGGGATCGTTCCACTCCCCGGATAAATTCCAAAAATCAATTTCGATCCGGCAATCTCTGTCATTGGATTCTCCTTTGCCGATCAGGAATGTCGAGATTCACGGCAGCCCCGATTCTGACTGAGAGCGCCGCGATATGGATTGTAAAAAATTGACCTCAGTCGGCGAGTGAGTTGTGACCGGTCGTCAAACGGCGGGATGCCAGCCACGAGGAGGGAGTCAGGCCGGAGAAGGTGCGGAATTCGTGGATGAAATGGGCTTGGTCGAAATAACCGCAGTCCAGGGCGAGGTCGGCCCAGTCAACCCGCTGCCGTGCCCCGGCCGCCTGCAACGCACGCTGGAAACGCTGAATGCGGAGAAACAGCTTCGGCGTCAGTCCGACATGGTTACGAAAAAGCTGGATGAAGTGTCGCTGACTCAAGCCGACCTGCCCGGCGATTTCGGCAACGGAAAATCCGGGAGTGGCACGCCGGAACTGTCGTAACGCCCTCGCGACCGCCGGGTGTATCTGCGGCGAAGAAGCAGCCTGCGCAAGCAGGAACCGTTCGAGCAGGTGGAATTTTGCTTCGACTGTCCGCGCCGCGAGCAGACGTTCGCGCAACTCCGCTGCCCTCGCTTCCCACAGTTCATCGAGCGGCACATGGAGGTTATGCAACTCACCGGCGGGAAGGTTGAAAAACGGGAACGCGCCGCCCGGCTTGAAATTCACGCCGATCAAAGACAACTGCTGCGCGGTCTCAATCGCAAAAGGCCTTGAGAAAGGCCCGCAGGTGATCGCCCCGCAAAAATTCCGGGGGATGTCGTGGTTGAGACTGATGACCAGTTCCGCCGTCCCTGTCGGCAGATGACTTTCTCTCCGATCCGGCAGGTCAAAACCGTCGTGGTACCAGAACAGGTCAACGAATTCCGACAACGGCTGGCTGGGAATGTATGTGCAATGGAACACCGTCACATCATGCCACACGCTGACACAACTGTTGAGTCAGATCATTCATGGCCAGGGTCAATTCACACTTCCGGTGACGCACTCGCGAGCGCACGCCCGCGAGCGTGCCTGGATCCGACCAACGATTATATTCACCGGGCCGCGCGGCGAACACCAGAAATCTTCAACCAACCTTTTCGCGCGGCTCCGGTGCAATCGGTTACAGGCGGCGCCGTCTTCACCTCAGATAAGTTTGATGTAGATGTCGGTCACAAGCCTGGATGGATCATCGTCCCAGTCACCATACTCCTCCCAGGAAAACGCATCCCGATTGAGTGATTCTCTGATGCACCATTTGTTCAATTCCGAATACGCCGCGGACAGGCCGCTGTACGGGCCTGTGTGTTTCGTATGGGCTGCGGTTACAGCCCCCAGTTCCAGGCAACGTACAGGACCGCCGTTGTCGAAAGGTTCTGAAACGGGGAACCCGACTCTCATGCGCATGCCATCAGTCCCGAATTGATCGTATATCGCATAGTTGTTTCCAACCTGCTTTGCAGAGGATTCACGCAACCAGGCATAGACAATATCGAACATCCCGATTATCCGTGCTGGGATATCGGCTTGCTTGATGAAGGACTCGCAAACCGCAAGAGTCACAGGCTGCAGCTCGACTATATCAAATTCATAACTCATGATTCCTCCTGGTTCAGTAGAATCTCTAGTGCCGCCTGACAGGCTTTGACCGGAACGAAGTATGCTCGCAAGTGTGCGCTCGCGAGTGCGTACCGGAAGCATGAATTGATCCCGACTCCTGGCAATTTCAGGACAATAACCGGACGCCGGTTGATCAGGCATCAGCCCCACGCGCGACCGGTTCCATTGCCGGGGCCAGCCGCAGGCTGCGGACGGCCAGTGCCGCGCCGACGGCCACCAGCACAGAGCTGACAATGAAGGCCGCCCCCGGCACCTTCACCGGCGCGGCCCGCGACGTGAAATAGCCAAACAGACCGGTGGCCATCAGCGGCCCCAGGATCGCCGCGATGCTCTGGATGCTGGCGAGCGCGCCCTGAACGGCTCCCTGCTCGGTGGCGGGAGTCGCTTTGCTGATGAGCGCCTGCAGGGCGGGCGTGGCAATGCCGCCCACACTCCCCACTACAATCATCGCGTAGAGCATCCACCCTCGCGAAGCCAGACCGTACATCAGGAAAGTCAGCGAGCCGACCATCAGGCCGGTGACGAGCGCCCGGCGCTCGCCCAGTCTTTGGACGATCAGGCCGGTCAATCCGGCCGACACCACCGCGTACATGACTCCCACCAGGGCGAGCGACAGGCCGTTATCGAACTCCGTCCAGTTGAAGCGATACGTCGTGTAGAGTACCCAGGTGCTGGGCAGCGAATCATGCGCCAGCCTCTCGAGCGTGATAGTGGCGGCCAGCCCGAAGACCACCGGATAGCGCCCGAGCCCGCCGAGTGACGCGAGCGGATTGGCGCGGCCCCAGTCAAACGGACGGCGCCGCTCCCGCGGGTGTGACTCCGGCAGCACGAAGAATCCGTAGAGGGCATTGCACAGGGTCAGTGCCGCCGCGGCCATGAATGGCACTCGCAGCCCATACCTGCCCAGCAGGCCGCCGAGCGCCGGCCCGACGATGAACCCGATGCCGAAGCACGCGCCGATCATTCCGAAGTTGCGCGCGCGCTCGTCGGGCGGGCTGACGTCGGCGATGTAGGCATTGGCCGTCGAGATGTTGGCCCCGCTGACCCCGGCGATGACGCGCCCGACGAACAGCCACCCGAGGTTCGGCGCGAACGCCATCAGCAGGTAATCCAGGCCCGCGCCCAGTAGCGACAGCAGGATCACGGGCCGCCGCCCCCACGCGTCGCTCAGGTTCCCCAGCACCGGCGAACAGAGAAACTGCATGAGCGCGTAAGACGCCACGAACCACCCGAAGACGGCGGCCCCGGCGCTGATGTCTCCGCCGTACATCGTCGTTACGAGCCCGGGCAGCACGGGGATGATCAGGCCGATCCCCAGCATGTCAATCAGAATGGTGACGAGGATGAACGGCAGTGCGGCTTGTCTGTTTTGCATAATCGTCTCACGCGGCCCTTTTCTCCCGGGGTCACAACAGAAAGGCATCTGCACCGTCTCCGCCAGACCTCAGGGGGGTTTAGCGAGCGTGTACTCGAAATCATATGAGTGCTTACCGTCGGCGATTTTGATCGTCATCCTGCCCGCAAGGCCCGCCAGCTCGCCGGTGCCGGAGTCTGGCACAACGGTGACCGTCAGGTGCGGCGCGCCGCGCGTCATAGTGCCGCTGTGCTGGAGCGCGAAAGTGCCGCCGCGGCCTTGCAGCGTTCCGCTGACCCGCTCAATCGCGACGTAACCGGCCGAGCCCTCGACGGACGTGCCGGCCGTGAGCATCTGGCCTTTGCTGACAGCTTCGAGGTCGCCGTGAAACTGCTTGTCAATTATCATTCTGCCCAGGGTTGCATCCCCGGATTTATCGTCCTGAGGGGTCAGCTTTACTTCAACCGTTCCGCTTGCGTGAGTCGTCACTACGGCCTCCTTTTGAACTGCATTTGGCGAACGGGTCTGCCTATCCGCGAAGGTGCCAAAGCCAGGTGACAGGCAGACGCCCGCGATGACACCGGCCCCGGCGCGAGATCGGTTTTTCAGATTGCTCGCGTCAGATGAACCCGGATTTCGCTTGTCTGATCCCGGGCCATCATTCCGGTCTTCCATATTTTCTCCTCTTTTTCATTTTGGCGCATTCGCCTGATATACGGCCGTCTGGAGATCAACCAATCGAGCATCCGCGATCCGGGCTCTGCTTTATCCGGATGCACCTGCACGCACGCTGCGCCCAAAGTCATGCAATGCGGCGCCAATTTCAGCGGGGGAATCTTCCCGGATGTAATGAATTCCCTTCACAGTCACCTCGCGCTGGTTGGGCCACCTCTCGCAGAACTCCCGGTCACGGCCGACCAGCACGGCTCCCGGCTCGGCGGCGATGAAGAGCTTTGGCAGCCTGCTCCGGGACAACCACTCGCCATATGCCTCGACAATGCTGACGACATCCGCCGGCTCGCCTTCGATCGGGATTTCGCGGGGCCAGATCAGCGTGGGCAGCCGGGAATCCCGGCTCCTGAACGGCGCGCGGTAAGCATTCATTTCCTCGTCAGTCAGCTTGCGGATGATGCTCCTGGGCAGCACGGTTTCGACGAAGAAGTTCTCGTCGAGTACGAGGTGTTCACCCTTCTCCGACCGGAGCGCCCGGAAGATGGCATCGCGGCCGGCCGGGAAATCCTCCCAGCGA
Source organism: Blastocatellia bacterium (assembly GCA_035652435.1). Classification (GTDB taxonomy): domain Bacteria; phylum Acidobacteriota; class Blastocatellia; order RBC074; family RBC074; genus DASRDU01. The sequence continues at coordinate 3,896 of DASRDU010000006.1, read as the reverse complement.
CGTGGCCGGACGATCGCCTCCATATACGCGATGGCCTGCACGCGCTCCTCGTGCCGCGACGCCCAATGGAAACCCAGTGCCGACCCCCAATCGTGCAGCACCAGAATGACCTTCTCCGTCAGGCGGAGCGAATCGAACCAGGCGTCCAGGTAGCGCGAATGGTCTGCAAAGCGGTAAGCGTTGGAGGGTGACTTGCCGGACTGACCCATCCCCACCAGATCGGGAGCCAGGCACCGGCCCAGGCGGGTGACGTGTGGAATGATGTTGCGCCATAGATAAGACGAGGTCGGGTTCCCATGCAGGAACACGATCGGGTCGCCCTCGCCAGCATCAATGTAGCTCATCTCCGTATCCAGAACGTGTACCTGCTGCCGCGGATGTGAATCGACACTCGAAATCGTGAGCGTCTGAACCGGATCAGTCATTTTTTCTCCGTTGGTTAATGACGGTGTGTCAGGGGCGCGTCCGGGCGAAGCCTGACTTTCTATTCGTAGAGCGGCTCCGCTTGAGCCGCACTCCGTCCCAACAAAATCGCAGCGACACAGGCACGTCGACTCCGGACGGATGTCAGCCGGTGGCAGGCCTGAGCGCGCACCGATTCCGGGTTTATAGTGATGACGTTGTCACCCTTCGAGAGGCTGATCGGACACCTCGCAATTGATCAGCCATGGTATCCCGAAGCGATCGACGACCATGCCAAACCGCGCGGCCCAGAACGTTTTCTCGAGCGGCACCACAACCCTGCCGTCCCTGGCCAATTCGTGAAAGATACGTTCGGCGTCAGCGGGGTTACTGATCTGAAGCGAGAGCGAGAAGCCTTTTGGTTCCTCGTAGCGATCCGGCCCCACATCGCCACCCATCAGCACCTGGTCGCCGACTGTCATGCTGCCGTGCATTACTTTGTCCGACCAGCCGGCCGGAACCTGATCCGCCAGGGGGGTCCCGGCGTAATGGAAGATCGCCCCGAGTTGGCCGCCGAGACACTGCTCATAGAACTTGAACGCTGCTTCGCATTCTCCCTTGAAACTCAGATAAGGGTTCATCTGCATTGTTTTCCCCCTGTTCGCCCGACTGATCTTCAGCCGGCATCAGTTCCTTTGCGATTGAACCGCCCCGGACTGACGGCAGTTATCCGTTTACGCGCATTCACCCGGATGCGTGGCGCGGGGAGGGCAGGAGAGTGCATGAACAGGAGGCATTTTCATCACGGCACATTGCTCCCATACCTGCTGCCCCTGTCACTCCCCTGCCCTCCCCGCGCCCCCGGCTCACCCGGTCTGATCCTCGACGCTCTGCGCGAAGCAGATGATGTAACCGTTGCAATCCTCGACCGCGAACTCTCTGGTCGCGTACTCGGTCGTCTCCGGCTTCCTGACGATCTTCGCCTTCCTCGACCTCAGCTCGGAGTAGAGCGCGTCGAGGTCGGCCACGCTGATGTAAGCGTCACAGACCGCGCGCTGGCGCCGCTTCCGCTTCGGGTTGTGATAGAGGTCGGCCTGCTGCTCTTCACCCTCGCCGCTCTTCAGCACGATCTCGACGCCGTCGCGCAGCACCGAGGTGAGGCGCGGCGGGTAGCCCCAGTAACCTTCAAAGTCAAAACCGAGCTTGTCGCGGTAGTATTCGGCTGATTCTTCCACGTCATCAACCACGAAGAGCGGGGAGATGCTCCGCAGCTGCCCTGGTTCACAATGGCTCTCTTCCCGCATTTTTACCCCTCCGCAATCAAAGCAATCGAAGACGGTCGCCCTGCCCTTTTTCACGCCGCCAGCTTTTGCAGAATCGAGATGGCCTTCTCCTCCGCGTCGTGAATCTTCCGGATGTGGCCGCGCAGCTCATCGAGGAGTTCGCGCGACTGCTTCGTATTGAGCGGGAAATCCTTCGCAGCTTCCGCCTCAATGGCCGCGAGCCGTCTGTCTATCTTCGGCATCTGGGAGCCGACGGACGCGCCTCTGGCCGAAAACAGCTGGTATTTCACCGCGGTCACCTCTCTGGCCTCGCCCAGCAGCTTCACCGAATCGGGCAGGGCGGCATTCGCGAGCGCGCTCCACAGCCTTGCGGACTTGCGATATTGCGCTGCGGCATCCTCAAGGATCGGTTGCGATGCTTTGCCGAACACCCCGGCGGCCTCGGCAAGAAAGTCCGCATACAGGGTACGGAAGGCGCTGCCGCCGGTGCCGCCGGTCTCTATGTTGTGGTAGATGCCGAGCAGCGCGCGGTAAAGCGCGAGGCCCGGCCTGAAGACCTGAGGCCAGCCCCTTTTGTCTTTGGTGTCGGTGATCAGCTCGGCCCACTTCTCAAGCGCCGGCAGGCCGAAGTTTCTGATCTTCGGGTTGAGCATTTCCCGGCAGCAATCCTGAATCCCCGCTTCGATGACCTGCTTCAGATCAGCCGGTTGCTTGGGGGGCGAAATCGTCAAGATGCGATTTTTGAGTGACGTAATCGCCGAACGCGAGACCGCGAGTTCCTGCGGCGTGACGTGCAAAGGCGTCGCGGCCCTGTCATCAATGCAGATGCGATTGCCTTTCTCGTCCCGGCCGTAAACCACGAAGACGTGAGCGAACATCTTGAGCAGATCCGCCGGGAGGCCGTAGTAAGGCATTCCGGCCAGACTGCCCCAGGTGATTGCCGGGCGGCGCGCTTCGAGGGCCTGTTTGAGATTGTCTTCCGCCGCTTTGCTGCCGCCCGATTCCTTCACCGTCGCCTTCGCTCCGATGCGCTGGGCGATGGTTTTCAGAAAGTCGGGGCCCGTGTCCTGCCACTTGTGACGCGCGCCGAGGACGAACCACGCGCCGCCGCAGATTTCAAAGACGAAATAACCTGCGCCCACGCCGCCGCCCAGGCCGAGCAGCATGGCTTCGGTGTAAGGCTCTTTTGTGTGCGGCGCGACGACACCGGCCTGGGCCAGCACGTTTTTCAGCGCGGCAGTTTCGCTGTGCGCGCCGCCGAATTTCTTGTAGTTCTGAACGATCATTACTGCTTCTTCACTCCTTCTCACGAGCGCGCACTCTCTCGCGGGCGGCGCGCTCACTTTGCCGACGCATCTTCCTGCATAATGCCGAAGATGTTGCCTTCGGTATCCTTGAAATAAGCGAGCCAGCCGACGCCCGTGATCGGCATCTTCGGGACGACGATCTGCCCGCCGTGTCGAGTGATCTTTGTCACGTAATCGTCAACCGACGGGACGTCAATCGAATTAATGACCGGATGTCCGGGCTGCACGCGGTTGAGCAATCCGCCGTTGATGCCGGGCTTATCACCATCGCCCGTGCTGACGAGCCAGTAATCCTGTGGCCCGTCCCATCTGTTGATCTGCCACCCGAAAACGTTCTGATAAAACCCGACGGCGCGATCAGCGTCGTCGGCGGGGATTTCAAAATGCGAGACTCGCGGCATATTCATTCTCCCCTTCTCAGATCAGTCTTAAGGCGTTGGTCAACTCTGTTACTTCCACCCATGACGCTCGCGCAGTGAGGTGATATGTGCGACGTGATGTCTCCCGTGCCATGCGTAAGTGGCCAGCACCCGTTCAATTGTAATGACGCCCCGCTCGTCGTGACTGAAAGCGGACCTCCAGGCCTCCTCCGCCTTCGCGTCGCTTCCGGCGGGCGACTCGCGAAGTTCCGGGTGAATGAAACCGCGCTGCCATTGTTCGTCCGTCAGTGAGAGCAGCAGCCCCGTCAAACGCTCGTGCAGCCCCTCAAGCAGCCGCAGTGAGAATTCAACAGGAAGCCGCGAGTCGGTGAGGGTGGCCCAGGCCAGAAGCGTTCGGCATAGAAATTGAAATAACAAAAGATGATTGAGTCGGCGAGAGTTCATCGGCGACACTCTGGTCAAGCGACCAAACTTAACCGGAGTCAACCTGATGAATCTCGCCACACAGATCACAGCAGAACCCT
>DASRDU010000005.1:0-16605 GCA_035652435.1 Blastocatellia bacterium | reverse complement strand
GATGCGTTCGAGCAGGAGGCGCCGGATCTGTTCACGCTCGGCTTCAGTGATCTGCTGCGAGTCGGCGACGAACTGTCGCCCGCAGTGCTGACACCGGTGATTCTGTTTGCCGGAGTGAGTGTGACCATTCTTCTTGAAGTGTGATAATCCACAGCGTGGACAACAGAGGTTGTTCATGGCAGCGTCTCCTTGTGATTGGGTTGGTGACGCTTTCCATTACACGGAGTCGCTGCCTCCGATTCAACCTCTCAGCCTTACTTTTTCATGACTACCCCCGTTTCTTCCCGCAGGTAATGTGAATCGTCCTCCTCGTGGATCAGGAACTTCAGCCCCCAGCGCCAGCCGGCGAGGTGGGCCCCGAGCGACCGCTCATAGCGGCCACAGAGAGTGACCCTCTTGACGATGGCATTCGGGGCGGGTTCACGGTGGAGTCTGACCTTGAGCCGGACGGCGGCATTCACCCCGCCGTGCGAGACGCGGAATTCGCCGCGGGCCTCACCCGCACGCGACATCCGGCGCATTCTGACCGGCAGCTCGCCGGTGAAGAGTTGGGACCAGCGCACCTCATCGCCCACGCAGCGGGAGAAGATTTCGGGAATGGCCAGCGATTCGAGCCGGCCTTTGAACCGCGGCGCGCCGTGGCTCGGGCCCGCACCCCGCTCGCGCTGCCTCCGCTGATAGCCTTTCAGGGTGAGTGCGAAGCGGTCGGCCAGGTGGTAGTAATACCGCGACGGGATGACGCCTCTGGACTGCATGGCGACGGCCCGGATTCGTTTCAGGTCGAGCGCCTGGACCGCGGCGCGCCGGGCCTTGTAGTCTTCGGCATGCGGGGCGGTGACCTCGCGGAAGGCTTCGGTCATCCGGTTCCAGACGGCCTGCATCTCATGGGCGGCGTCCCACAACTGCTGCGGCAGGTTACCTGAAGCGTCGGGGATCGGCTCGCACCAGTATTCAAAGACGCGCATGGATCCGGGGCGCTCGGCGTTGCGGCGCGGCAGGTTTCTTTTTTTCGACGCCGGAATCATTACTTCGTTCGCATCACCCTTCAGATTTACTCGTGCCAGGCTGCCGCCAGAGGAGGAAGCCCGAGGCATTGCGCTTCTCTGACCCGGATTAAACCCCTTATTTGTCACGACATCATTCCACTCGGACATCAGCGCGCACACGCGCTGTCATCCTTTTGACAAATCAGCAGCCGGACTTGATGCTGCGCCCAAAAACAAAAGGGCCCTTTCGACCCCCATAAAGCAGGCCCTCCGGCCTGCTGCTTTTTGATGTTGTGCAGATATTGCGAACCGGGCGGCGCTTTCACTTCACCCGCATCAACTCATCCCACCGCGTCGTGTCCCTCGGCGCCCGCCGGCCGAAGCGCGTTGACCAGCTTCCTTCCGGAGGGCCGCGGGCGTATGATGCCCCCGCGCAGTCACGTCTCCACCGCTTCTGACATCAGGACAGACTATGAGCATCACGGCGCCGCAGACAATCAGCGGTGTTTTCGCCTTCCGCCCCGCTGACCATCATTCACGGCTCGCGACAGCGCAGGAACGGCGCTTCGTGGTCGTTGACCCGGACGACGGATACGACCCCGTCGCGCTGGCTTTCCGGCAGTGGTGCGCTGAAGTGCGCGAGCCATATATCCTGATCGAGGCCGGCAATCATTGCTCGCGAGTCACGCTCAGCCTGATCGAGATGAAAGCGGAGTTGACTGATGCGGCATTGCAACAGGTTCGCGAGCGATTGCCGCAGGTCAGCCTGATGTCGGCAGGGATCGTCGTCGAGCCTGATTACTGCACCGCCCGGTGGGTGCTGAATGACGAGGTCTTCGAGGTTGCGGGGTGGCTTTACTCGCTGGCATGGTGGGAGTCTGAAAAGAACTCCGGCTGAAATGAAACCTTTTGCTCTGAACCGCGACACCCGCCGGGTGAAAGACATATCCTTCCTGCCGCACCCGTCCGCGTCATCTCCGGATCAACAGGAGGAAGGATCGTATGAAGCGCAGAGACTTCCTGAAGCAGAGTACACTCGCCGCGGCCTTCGCTCTGCCCCCGGTGAAGGTGGCGGCCCTCTGTCAGGACAAACTCGAACGCAGAGGCCCTCCCGGGAAGGTCATCGTCGTCGGCGCGGGCCTCGCGGGTCTGGCGGCCGCCTACGAACTGACACAGGCCGGCCACGACGTCACGATCCTCGAAGCCCGCGCCCGGGTGGGCGCGTCCACACTCTCCGCGAACCGTTCTCCGACGGGCTCTACGCCGAGGCCGGCGCGATGAACGTCTACGACAACCACGGCTGGACGATGAAATACGTCAGGCTCCTTGATGTCACCCTCGACCCGGTGATGCCGTCGGACCTGGCTTCGCTCCTCTGCCTCAGGGGGCAGAGGCTTGAGGTGAGGGCGGGCCGGAACGTCGAGTTGCCGCTCGACCTGACGGCCGGCGAGAAGAGGCTCGGGCGGGCCGGGATGTGGGAGAAGTACGTCATGCCGGTCGTCAGAGAACTCGGCGACCCGGCGGCGCCCGGCTGGCCGCCCGACTCGCTGAAAAAGTACGACCGGACTACATTCTTTGAATTCCTGCGCGGTCAGGGCGCCTCGCCCGACGCGGCCGCGCTGCTGGGGATGGGCGGGCTCGGCGACGGGGTGCGGAGCGTTTCAGCCCTCGACCTGCTGCGCGAATCGGCTCACCGGGCGGCGATGAAGCGCGCTTACAGGATCCGCGGCGGGAGCGACGTGTTCCCGCGGGCCTTCGCCGCGCGGCTTTCGGACAGGATCCGCTACGGGACACCCGTCGTCAGGATCGAGTACGGCCCCTGTCAGGTGCGCGCCGTCTGCCTGCATGCCGGCGGGAGGGAGAGCGTCACCGCGGACCGCCTGATCTGCGCCGTGCCGTTCTCCGTCCTGAGGCGCATTGAAATCTCCCCGCCATTTTCCGCGGGGAAGCAGAGGGCCGTAGACCAGCTGCTCTACACGTCCGTGGCGCGCGTCTACCTGCAGACGAGGAGAAGGTTCTGGGTCGAGGAGGGATTGAGCGGCGGGGCGGTCACGGACCGGTCGAGCCTGCTCGTCTACGACGGGGCGGCAAGCCAGCCCGGGACGCGCGGCATCCTCGAGTCCTACCTCTCCGGCCCGCAGGCGCGGGAGGTGACGGCGATGAAGGAGGCCGAGCGGGTGAGTTCGACGCTCGGGCTGGTGGAGCAGATCCACCCCCGCGTCCGGCAGCATTTTGAAGTGGGGGCATCCAAATGCTGGGACGAAGACGAGTGGGCGCGGGGGGCCTACGCGTGGTTCAGGCCGGGGCAGATGACGTCGCTGCTGCCGCAGGTGGCCGGGGCGGAAGGTCGGGTCCATTTCGCGGGCGAGCATGCGTCGTCGCTGCCGGGGTGGATGCAGGGGGCACTCGAATCAGGCAACCGGGCGGCGCGAGAAGTGAATGATGCTTTGTAAGGGGGGCGGACGCCGGGTTGTCAGAAGCGCGAGTGCCGAGCCGGTGACAGAACGCCGCCACACTCTCCAACTGCTTTTCAGATTCTGGCGGTGAAACCATTCCCGCCCGATTCACACCTGCCGGTGAGATCGGTTTTTTTCGTATTGGGTTCCACACTCGGGGCGGGTCGGTGACGGCTCGCCTTTTATTTTCTCCGCGAAATGTTTCAGCCGAAAACACACCTGATGGTGGAGAGTCTCTCCGGAATCTGGTTTTACTCTGCAACTGAAGTCCATCCAGCCACGAGGAGGAATAGCCAAATGAAACAGCTTCCAGTTACCTGCCTGTCTCTGCTCGCCGTCCTGCTGCTCGCTGGCTCCGCGAGCGCACAGCCCGGGTTCCAGCCGAGTTGCACGCTGCCCTTCGAGTCAATCAGGGAGGATCACCCGATTGACTCGGCCTGCAAGCCTGAAGGCAATCCCGGAGGGAGCGCCGCCCAGCACGCGCAGAACCGCGCCAAGAACAACTTCTGCGCGTCCGGCAACCCCACGCGCATCACCTTCGACGACCTCGTCAAACTCCAGCAGGCGGCCAAAGCGAAAGGCATCCCTTTCGGCGGCACCAACCTGCCCGAGGACCGGGAAGTGCTGAAGGATCTGACGACCAACGCCAGCGGGACGAAGATCGGCGAGGGGAAGAAGGTCAGGCTGGTGGCGTTCGTGATCAACGCCCACTACTCCAACATCAGCAAGGGCGAGTCGGTCAACTGCAAGAAGAAGGGCCGCGAGAATAACGACATCCATCTGGTGCTGGGGCGCACGCCCAATGACACGCCCTGCAGGACGGTGACGGCGGAGATCAGCCCGCACTTCCGCCCGCTGCCGTGGGACACCGACAACCTCAACAGCCTGACCCACCCGGTGCGGTTCACGGGGCAGTTGTTCTTCGACGCCTCGCACAAGCCCTGCCCGAACCCGGACGGGCCGGATCGGGCGTCGAACTGGGAGATTCACCCGGTCTACGCCATTGACGTGTGTAAGAACAAGACGATGGCCGGCTGCCCGATCAACGACGAGTCGAAGTGGGTGCCGCTGCATAAATTCCTCGGCTTTGAGGAGGACGACACCGGCCGCCTCGACAGAAAGGATCGGAATCGGGTCGGGGCGACAGCGACTGCTCAGCACAGCCGGAGGGGGGCGCAACGATGACCGAGTTTCTCAACTGGCTCTCAGCACACCCAACGGCCTCCGTCTTTATTGGCCTGATCGCCTCAATCCTCGTGGCCATCTGCGTGGTCGCCTTCTTCCAGAGGCGCGAAATCACATTCTGGCCGCCCAAAATCAGCGCGAGGCCCGAAGCCTTCAAACGGATGGTGCAGCTCGGGGATGTCCACCTCCCGAAGGACAAGCCCAAAGAGTTTTATGACAGCCTGCATAAAGGCCGCAGGGGGATCCATGTGCCCGTCAGATTCGAATTCCCTTTCAAGAGGTGCGTCAGTGTCACCGTCAGCCTGCAAATGATCGACGTCGGCGACGGTGTCTCGCCCGGCATCAACAGGGTTCTGGTGGCTGCCGCCAACGTTAAATCAAGCGGATTCGATGTCTATTTTGAGACTTGGGAAGACAGCCGGCTCCGGGACGCCGCCACCTCGTGGATCGCCGTCGGCGAATAGCGGCAGTCATGAGCGCCGTTGCCAATGCTGAGCGCCGGGCGTAATCTTTCCCCGAACCTCACCATAGACAGTAAAACAGTCGCGACCCCGTGTGGCCGCTGAGGACGCAACTACCGGCCACACAGTCAGTCTCGGATGACAGAAAAAGCGCGGGCACGGGCACGTGCCCTGATTGTGGATGTGACAGGCTGAGGGCTGAATTATGACGGACAGGCAAAAGAGGCAAAAGACCGTTGTCACCGCCCGCCGCGGTTCTCTTGTACTGTTATCTGTATTTGTAGTGTCGGGCTGGTGCTGGGTAATGGCAAAGCCGCCAGCCAGCTGGAGACTGTGGGATCCGATGTTCTATCGGACTCGTCCCGCGGGCAAATCCAATCCTTCCCGGCAGAAACCAAAATACAAGCTGGTGACGAAACCTGTTAAGGACAGCCCCGCCAGTGCCGACGATGATTTTGACCTGTCCAGCATGCTGGGGATCACAACTTATCAATTGAGTACGACAGGAAGTACGGGGATGAACGGATCTCTTCGGGTCAGCCGGTCGGGTTTTCTGGCGCCTCAGTCGAGGCCCGCGCCGGTGCCGGTGCCGATGCCTGCGCCGCGGGTGGAGCATCCTCCGGTCGTCATAGCGCCCCCGGGCGAGACAATTAAAGAAGGAGCATACTCCGCAACATTCCCGGCAAGGCGGATTGAGGCCGAGACGCCCTTGAATTCCGGGGAACAGATCAGGCTCACTGTTGAAGTCCCGCGCCGGGGTTATTTGTATGTCATTGACCGGGAATTATACTCGGATGGCTCCTTCAGCCGGCCGATGGTCATCTTCCCGACCAGAAGGATCAGGAACGGGGACAATCTGGTCAGGCCCGGAAAACTGATTGAGTTGCCGAACCAGACCGACCAGCCCCCATACTTCGTCATTAAGCGCAGCCGCCAGGATCAGGTCAGCGAAGTCCTGACTTTTATCGTCACCACAAAGCCGCTCGAAGAAATAGTCGTCGGGGAAGATCAGACGGCAATTCCCCCCGAACTTTACGCCTCGTGGGAAAAGAAATGGCTCTCGCCCGCCGAGAGATATGAGATTGCGGGCGGTAAGGGTATGCGCTATACGAGGAAGGAAGAAGCCGCAGGAGCTGACCCTGACATCCTGCTGACACGAAGTGACCCTTCCCCTCAGACAATCTACCGGGTATCTTTCAAGCCCAATCAACCACTGATGGTGAAAGTCCCGCTACTGATAAAATAAAGTGCTGATCGAATGATTGCAGGGTCAGGAAGCTTCGCCATCACTCGTCACCACGGACAGTAATCACGGCCCCGGCCATCCGAAACATCAGCCCCGCGAAAGGACACCAGGAGATGCAGCGCAAATTCTTTCCGCCGCACTTCCCTCTGAAAATGCTTCACGCGATCATCGTGCCGGCGCTTTTGGTGCTGACAATCGGCGCCGGCAGTCAGGGGAAGAAGATCCCTTCATCCGAAGCGAAGAATCACATCGGCGAAAGCTGCACCGTCTGCGGTCTCGTCGCTTCGACGCGTTACCTTGAGACGGCCAAAGGCAGCCCGACGTTCCTCAACCTCGGCAAGGCTTACCCGAATCAGGAATGCACGGTGCTGATCCGGGGGCGCAATCGCGTGAAGTTCGGCAAGCCCGAGGATGAGTATAGCGGGAAGAGGATTTGCGTGAGCGGGGTCATTGACGAATACAAGAGCCAGCCGCAGGTTGAAGCCAGCGAGAAGAGCCAGATCACGGTCGAGCCGTGAGACAATCCTGCCCCGGTCAGTGATCAGAAAGGACCACCCGATGAAAGCTGTCCTGATCATCACATTCCTTTTGGCATACAATCTAACCGCATTCGCACAAGTTCCCCGGTACGACCCGTCCGGCCTGTCTGAAGATGGACGGAAGGCTTACAAGAAAATACTCAAGGCAGTGATTTTCAGGATCGGGGGAGTCGGTTACAGCGGGCACACGTCGGAGGAAGAGATCGCTTTGCACCATCTGCTGGACGATCCCGACTCAGTAAACGCCCTGGTGTATTTGAGTGAACACGCCACGCCTGAAGGGAGCCTCTTTGCCCTGCTCGGCCTGCGCTTCAAAATCAAAGAGGTTTACGAAAAACAGATTCCGCGCGTCAATAGCCTCCCCGACCCGCCTGAAAGGGAGTCGGTCGAGCCATTCAGGGGACTGACAATTCCAGCAGGTCAGGTTCTGATGCAGTCCGGCTGTATAGTGGACAGGATGAAAAGAACGGTCGTGCTGGCACTGATTGAATCAGGTCGCTACGATCCCGATTTCGCGAAATAAAGCACCCGCCGGAGCCTTGCGAAGAAGACGAAAGCCCGATAGCCACGAGCATCCACGCGCCGCCGCGAAGTTCAGCGCCGGAGCCTTCATGATTCGATCAGAGAGCGCCGCCGCACACCAAACCGCATGGCAGGGGCCCTTGGGACGTTTGCCAAGGTCATAAATCAATCGGAGGTGTTTATGAAAATGATTGTTCTGTTGACGGTTTTCCTGCTGTCATTTCTTACCGCTCCTCAGGCGCCAACAGTGGCGGAAAAGAACGCTCCCGCAAAGATCACGATTGCGACTAAGGAAGAGCCAGGCGAACGATTGATCGTGACGGGCGTGGTGTTCGGTGCCGATGGAAAAACGCCGCTCGCAGGCGCGTCAGTGTATGTCTACCACACCGACGCCAGGGGGCTGTACACTCCTGACACCGCCAACGACAGTCGCAATCCACGTTTGCGGGGGTACATGCGCGCGGACGCGCACGGACGTTATGAATACAGTACCATCAAGCCCGCGCCCTATCAGAGCAATGACATTCCGGCGCACATTCATTACCACGTCAATGCGCCGGGCTATCGGGAGCGCATATTCGAGATCATGTTTGAAGGCGACCCGAAGATCAAGGATAACATCCGCGCCAGGGCGGCGGAAGAAGACAGCGAGTTTTCGATTCGGCCACTGACGCGTGATCCACAGGGCGAGTGGCGATGCACACAAAACATCACCATGCGGAAGTAAGCAGAATGATTTGCAATGAAAGAGAGCACAGCTTAGGCCCAATCTCAAACCAATGCGAATTCTGATGACACTACGGCTTCATCAGTTGGGTAAAGTTGGCCCGGCTTTCTACCAGCGTAGTATGAAGCCTGAGAAGACACGGTCAGCAGCGAAGAAGAAAAGGGCAAAAGACCAATGACAACGAAAAACAGCGTGACAGAGAAATTGCGTGTGTTCGTTCTGCTGACTGGCCTTCTTTGTATTACTGCACTGATTCAGGCGGCGGGCAGCCGCCACGGGCAGAAAGAGCCTGAGAAGATTTATACGAGCCGGGAAGTTGACACAAAAGCGGTTCTGAAAAAACAGCGCGAGCATCCTACCGGCAATTGCGGCCAACTCGGGACCGAGTGTTCAAGGCAGGGCACGGTAAAGCTGCAAATAGTTTTGCATAAAACACGGAAAGTTACTGAGGTGAAGGTTATTGAAGATGATAAATGCAGTGACTTCGTGGAAAGGGCTTGTAAGATAGCGAAAAAGATTGAGTTCACTCCCGCCATCAAGGAGGGTGTCGAGGTGTCGCAGTACCTCACTATCGAATACTCATATCGTTGTGGGCTGTGAAGTCAATGCACCTTGATGGCCACGAGCATCCGCAGTGAGCGCGAGGTCTGGCGCTGCGAGATTCACAACGACACCGGGACAGTGGCAGGCATTGAGATGGTGATAATGGCTGCACCTGTCTGGCCATCCTGTTTTTACCTGCTGGCGCATCGTCGAAAGACGCGGTAACTTTGAACTGCGACACAAGGGTGAACTGCTGGCCATGGTTGATGGTGAAATCTCTTACGACCCACTGAAGCGGCAGGCTATGGAATACTGCTATCTGGCTACGTGAGGCGTTAAGGGGGCCATCAAGGGCGAGTTATTTGCCGGGATTGTGACTGCATACTGAGTCAGACACTCGCGTCAATTCGATCTGAGATCAGCCTCGCGAAAGCTTAAAGATTGGCAGAACATGAAGCTTTGCATGAGCATTCCGGAACGTTTGCCATCCTTCGATGAATTGCCGGTCAAACCCGGCAATCCGCCGCATTCTGCGTGGGGCTTGTTTGGCGATGATGATCAAACTGGCACTCTCAATTTGCTGACCCCTGAACGCGTAGCAGCGGCGGCACGGCTTGTCAGTCACGGGCAGATCTTCCCGCTCAACTGGGAACTCGAATTGCCCAATCCGCCGCTTTTTGCCCGCCAGTCTTTGCGGCACACCATCAATCGCCGCCGTCAAAATGTCTTTGATGACATTTACGACAACTTCAACACGCAGGCTTCGACCCAATGGGACGGCCTGACCCATTTCGGACATACAGACTACGGATTTTATAACGGCGTAACCGAAGCTCAGATCACCGGTCTCGCAGGTACGCGCAATGGGATCGAGCATTGGGCACGGCGCGGGATTGCCGGGCGTGGCCTGCTCATTGATTACGCGCGCTTTGCGCAACAGCACGGCATCGCGTTCGCGCCGGGTCAGCGGTCGCCCATCACCGCTGAGCAGTTGCAGGCGGCAATGCAATGGCAGGGAGTGAACTGTCAGACGGGCGATATTTTACTTGTCCGGACCGGGTGGATCACCTGGTATCGGAGCCTGAGTAACGAACAACGGATTCAACTGGCCCAGCCCGGGGCGCTGGAAATCGGCGGCTTGGCCCAAAGTGAAGATGCCTTACGTTTCCTCTGGGATAACCACTTCGCCGCGATTGCATCGGACAATCCCGACTTTGAGATGTTCCCGCCTGCCGACACGGAAGGAGGTCAGCCAATGGAGATGATGCATGGGACAATAATTGGCTTGTGGGGAATGCCAATCGGAGAGATGTTTGAGTTGGACCCGCTGGCAGAAGCCTGTGCGCACGATCACCGGTATGAGTTTTTCCTGACCTCCGCCCCGCTCAATAAACGAGGCGGCGTCGCATCGCCACCCAACGCATTAGCTATCAAATAAGGTGTCTTTACCAGATCAGAGAAGCGATCCGGGAAATTGACTGAGGCGAACAGCGTTTTATCTCAACCAGATCAATCCGGGCAAAACTGACAATTCAGAATACTGACAGTTCAGTGTGTGGCGTCACATGACACAGCAGAACGCCCGCAACATCTGAATCTGCCGGGACTGGAAGCAGTGGAGGAGAGGCAATGCAAAACAACCTGACCAAGGTCTATGATCTGAAAGATGATCATGGTCTGATTCATACTTATCAGACCTGTACGAATGAAGGTCGAGCCGGGCCTATCTCTGAACATGGACTGTTCGGCTCACCGGTTTGGTGGAGAGCCATTGAAACGGTACGATTCCGATCTACACCATAGAGGGGGTCATCTCTCGCGCGGAGATGATTGAAGGCTCCGGGCCGGGCGGAGAAATGTATCTTGAGTTCGAGATCACCAATGCTGAACCAAAGGTCACTTGGAACCTCGCGCGGGATCAGGCTGACATTCACCTGTTTCGTGTCGGGCAGCGGGTAAAGCTGAAATATGTACTTCAGCGAAGTCAGCTGTCCGGACAGCCTGTCCGAACAGCACTCGAAATCCGGATAGAACTCAGGGCTGAAACCGGTAAAGTCTGATAACCCTGAATTGAAGCAATGAGCAGAGATGGCAACCTTCGAAAGATCAATCGAGATAAATGCTCCCCGCGCCGCCCTTTTCACACTGACCCAGGACTATACGCGCCGCCTGCAATGGGACCCGTTCCTCAGAGAAGCACGCCTGGTCAATGGCGCTGACAAGCCCGCGGTCGGGGTGCGAGCCTGGTGCGTTGCCAGAACCGGAATGGGAATGGAAACTGAATATGTTTCATTCAACCCTCCGGAGCGGACGGCCGTTAAAATGACGCGAGGCCCGAGGATCCTGAGGACATTTGCCGGGAGCTGGATCTTCGAAGCGCAGAGTGAAAACAGGACGAGAGTGATCTTTCGTTATCATGTTTCAGTCTCCCCGGGGTGGCTGAGTTTCGTCCTGGAGCCGATCCTGAGGAAGGTATTCTCCAATGACATCAGGCGGAGGCTGGAGGCCCTGAAGCGGGCTGTGGAGATGGAAGGCCTACTTGACGATAAAGCCACTCGCGCCTGACATCCGTTCCGCTGAAAGCGGCGCCTACCGCCATCCGGATCCACCGGGACCGCAGGGCCTGCGGAGATGGCGAAGGGTGGAAAGGCCTGAAACCTTGTCTGAGCCATTCTCACTTGTAATAGAAGTACGTCTACGGCCCGAAGCCGCGTCAGAGTTCCCTGCCTCGCAGGGCAAGCCATAGTAGAGATTGTGACGAAAATAAGGGGAGTTAACAAGTATGGCAACCCGGCTTGAAACACTTCTTGCTGAGACTTTATCGGCAGCTGACACATACCTCGCTCTGGTCAAAAAGCTGTCTGAAACGGCGCTGAATCCGCCGCCAGGCGTCCGGATTGACATGCGCGCAAGCACCGTGCTGGACAAGTGTGAAGCCAGCCTGCAAACGTCCAGAGATTGTCTGAGCGAGGCGTCTGAGATCCTTAAGGTCTCGCCGACCCGGTACGACCAATTCAACTCTGAAAAAGAATTCGCGACGGGGCTGCTCACTTCAGGGAAGTCCACACTGTCCGACCTGACTTTGGAACGAATCCTGATTGAAGCCTGTGAGCAGATCGCCGGAGACGAGGGCATCCAGGTGCGTCTCAAGACCAGGCAGGAAAGGCATGGGGCGGTTCCGTTCCGGAATCAGTGGCTGATTCACGTCAGGCGTAAAAGACCCGACGGCCCCGGCTACGCAAGAGTGACCGGCTTCAGCCTTCAGTATTACGGCCCTCGATGCGAGTTATATTCCGAAGGAGAAGATATCCCGGCCGGGACGGATTTCCGGACGGGCGACGTCATTAACTACGTCCACAAGCTCAGGGGCTGGATTCAGGTGATCAAAAACAGAGTGGCAGTCGGGAACGATGATGAAGCACGGGAACGTAACACGGCAGGGGCAACTCTGCGGCTGCCGACAAGTACGGCCTGAAATTTATTGAGATCGTCAGCGCCGTCGAGATCGCAGCTGCCTGAGCCGCAGCTGCAGCTCAGGCAGCGTCAGAGTGCCGTGCCCTGAAGAGAGGCCATAAACAGACTAAAACCAATGACCGCCAAAACCCCCACAGGTCTTTATGACAACTTCCGCGCAGCATACGACGCCAGCGACAACGAGCAGGCACGCGAACAAGGCAGAATCTTTCTGGATGTCCTCAACGTGATTGAGTGGTGCCGGCGGATGTAGGGTGCCGCGCCGCCAGTGACACGAGAGCAGTGGGCTGAAGCCGGGTTGATCCGGGAGAAGCGAGCGGAGGTTGAAGCATTGCTCGAAACCAATAGTGAGCAGCGCCCAGGCAAATGATTTCATTTATCACCAGCCAGCTCCTGATAATCCTGCTGCTCACCAGCGCGCAGGAGCGCGCCGTCACTGTGTCGCAACTTTGCCCGCGTCCACCAGTGATGAAGGGCAGAACGCTGACCGAAGCAGAGCAAACAAAGTTGCGTGAATTCGAGCAGTGGCAGCCGGGGCCGCAGGTGATCGCTGAGATGAAGCGGCTGGGTGAGCTTGAAAGCCAGTGGAAGGTCTCGGCCGAGGACAGCGCGGAGAGACTGACGGAAGCAGCACGCGAGCGTGAGCGCCTGCTGGTCGAGCGTCACTTCACCCTGCTGCTGGCATACAGCGCGGCCAGAGCGAATCCGCAGGCTGATTACGCGCCGACGCTGGCCGTCATCCGCACGAAAGATGAACTGCGCCGCATCTTCCCTCACGGCACGAAGCACTGCGGCGAGCCGATGATTGCCGGCACCGTCTGCCCCGCCTCTCCTGGCGATCCGCGGAAGTGGCGCTACCTCGCGAAGTTCAAATGGGATTGGTGGGAGTTCTTCGTCTTCGAGAAGGCGCAGGGTCAGTGACTGCGCCGGGGAGAAGGCGACGCGCGCTCGTCGGACTCCTGATTGCCATCACTTCCGTCCGGCTCAAGGTCGAACACACTCGCGATTGCCCGATTCAACTGGCTGATCGCAACCGCGTGATCTATGTTCGCCTGTAGCAGAGGCAGGAATTGATCGGGCGGCAGTTGCTGCCCCTCGCGCAGGTCGAATCTTTCGGCCACGCTGTCAAAGACGCTCAACTCCTTCCCGTGATGCCAGACTTTGATGTACGGTTCCATTCACTCACTCCCTTCCGGTGATTGCATAAAAACTGATAAACCGATGAAGCAGCTGCGACCTGCAATGGCAAGCCCGGTGCCGGAGCCGGTTCGGGCAGATAAGCTGAATGCGGCCTGAAGATAAGCGCGGATCAGCGGGATTCGGTCCAGGTCGTGACTGGTCATTCCGGTCACTCTGACTGTCAGTGTGACCGGGGGCGCCGGCCAGGATGACCGGGCTGAATGATGGCAGGAGGAACGAAACCATTCCCGCCCTTCCCACACATGCTGACGGAGGGCCACACCGGCGGCGGGAGTGGAGAACCGCGCTGGTGAAAAGCGCCCTCCTTCAGTCACGCAGCGATCCGAACCCTTCCGCACATAAACTGATCAAAAGACGTCAACGCTCTTCGGTGATCTGCTCCGGTGACAGCTGCGGCGAAAACATCTCTGCCATAAATCTGCCACAGCTGTTCAAAGATGCATCAGTAACCTGAAATGGGGGGATTGAAATGGTTCAGATGAAGAGCAGTTTCGTGAAGTGGTATGAAGGGCGGAAGCGTCGCGGCGTCTGCGTGAAGTGCGTCGGCAAGCCCATGTGTTCAGCCCGCACCGGGCGACTGCTCCTCCACTGCCGGAGCTGTGCCGCGGTAATAGAAAAGGCGGAGCCGTTAAGCCCCGCCCTTCGGCGACGTCCTCAGCCATAAGATACCGTCGCCAGTTACCCCTCACAATACGATCAATCACACCGGACTTTCAAGCTGCGGGAAGCGCCCCCGGGCCACTTTGTAAAGTCGGAGGCGCTCCCTTCGCGCCAGTGCCGGCAGGGACTGACGCACTCGTTATTCACTGTGAATGAGCCCGCACCCGGAGGGGTTAATGATCAAACCCGCCGGCTGACGGTGGAGTCAGGCGGCGGCAGTGTCTTCATCTTTTTCGACGAAGTGATCGAGCCTCCGCTCGGCCTCCTCAAGCAGCGCACGCACGTATATCAGGTGATTGTGCGCCTCATCGCGCTCACGCCTGAGTTTTCTGACGAGCTGGCTTTCGATGCTCATCCTGAGTTCGGGGCTGGGGACGTACAGAGGAAGGGTGTTGTGCTGGGCGCTCATCGTGCGCTCTCCTGATTCTGAAGTGACGGTAGCGATCGAGGCTCCATCCAATACAGAGTGGCAAGGACGGTGACAATTCAGTTGCAAAATAAACTCTTATTTGTGCGGCACCCGAAAGAAAAAGCCCGGCCAGCCACCCCTCACGACTGATCAGGCTTCATGATCAGGATGGCCCCGATCCTCTGAGATGGCGAACTGTAACCGGATCGGCGACGGGATGCGCGGCAACCCACACCAGCCCGCAGGGGAAGCCCGTGGCTGATTGTTTATCCGCCGGCGCCGGCCTGACCTCAGAACTCGCTATAGCGCGCTGCCGCTCAGTGATTGTTTATCGACCTCAATCCGCCGGGCGTTCATCTGCTCAACCAGTTCGGCCCTGATCATCAGTTAAGACTCCGCGAGCCGGGCTGGCGCCCTCGCAAGGCACAAAGGCCTTGACTGACGATCGAGATAATTGGAAAGGGTTTCGCGGGAGGTGAGCTGATGCGAGGCGGTATTTGACGCCGGTGCCGGAGGGGAAATCGAACCTGCGCCGGTGGAGCGGCGTCCGGCATGCCTGGTTCAGACTGGCTGCTCCCTGGTGCTTTGCTCAGGCGATGGGCTGGAGGAACCGCGCCTCGTAGTCTTCGGTGTGTACAAAGCCGACCCGCTCGTAGACGTGGCGCGCGGCCTCTTCTTCCGGCTCGATGGTCAGGCAGACCGCCTTCTTCTTCTTCAGCAGGCGATGGGTGATCTCGTTCAGGCAGCTTGTGGCAATCCCTCGCCCGCGGCAGTCGGGGTGCGTCCAGACGCCCTCGATGTAAACCGCCTCATCCGTCTCGCTCACGACCTCAACCTTGAAGACCACCCGGCCGTCTTCCAGTTTGACCCAGGTGCGTTTGCGCTCGATGCGTTCGGCGCTGCGGCGGCGGAAACCTTCCGGGTCGGTCAGCCGCGGATCAACCCCGCTCGACTCGATGAACATTTCCGCATGCGCGTCCATCAGGGCCTCAAGCTGTTCGGGGTTGGCGCGGCGCAGTTGCAACCGCTTGAGCGGCAGCTCCGCCCGCTCGCAGACGCACCACCGGTGTTCATTCGTCAGCCTCGTCTCCCGCCCGTGCCGCGAAAGATGATTGAAGAAGGATTCGACCCAGGCGCGCGGGCCGAAGATGACGTGGCCTTTGGCGCGGATCTTATTCGCCAACCGAGCGAACTCACTGAACGTGGTCTCTTCATACCCGGGCCGCGCGTAGAGCAGGATCGAGTGACCCAGCAGTGCCAGGCCGATGAGTTCGCCGCCCGCAAGGCAGCCGTAGAAAGCGCCCCGGTTGGTGGGGTGAGAGAAGCCGTTGTCTGTGATCAGGCTGTAGAGGTGGATGCCACGCTGCGGGTCCCCGGAGAGCAGCGCCAGTGCCGCATCGCGGTCCGCCTCAGTCAGCCGCCGCACGGCCAGCTTTCTCATCCAGGCGGGCCTCTCGTATGCGGCTGGATTGGTTGCCGACATAAATAATCCTTTTCGTGTTGGCTGCCAGTCTACCGCCTGAAGATTCGATTCGCGGTTAATGACAATTCGAGTCTGACAGGAAGCATTGAGGAGCCGTAGTCGCCCAGCACCGCGCGGTCGGCCAGCACCACGCCGTCACTCAGGATCACGCCATCACTCAGCACCACGCCATCTGACAGGACAACTCCGTCCGAGAGTACGACGCCATCACTCAGTACGACGCCGTCGGCGAGGACGACCCCGTCCGAAAGCACCGCCCCGCTACTTGTCACCGGACCGGCGCTGTTGAGTACGCCGCCCGAGACAAGGCCCCGATCCGTGACGAGTACACCATTGACTACGACGGTGCCGTCGGAGATTAAGGCGTTCTGGGAATAGATGCCCTGCCAGCTCGTCACGAGCGCGCTGCCGTAGAGGAAGCAGTAGTTGGTGATCACCCCCTGACCCCAGTAGCAGGTCTCGCCGGCAATCGTCGTGACCTGCACGTCCGGCAGCGGCCCGGTGAGCATTCCGGCCCCGTTGGCGAGGGCCGGGGGATTGGGCTGAATCAGGCTGGCGATGCGAACCGCGCCTTCGACGTTGAGCAGGCCCGCGCCCTGCTCGAAGGTGTTGGCGCCCTGGAGCGGCTGGGCCGAGTACATCAGGATCGCCTTGACCAGGTTCGGCGTCAGACCGGGGTTGGCCTGCACGAGCAGCGCGGCGGCCCCCGCCACC
>DASRDU010000004.1:0-37578 GCA_035652435.1 Blastocatellia bacterium | reverse complement strand
GAGCAATTCCGGAGTGGCTCCGTCTTTGAGCAATTCGTCAATCAGTTCGGGTCGGATGTTGACTGGCATAGCACGTTCTCCTTTGTCTGGAATAGTTGAGTTGTACTATGCCACTTACACAATCTCAATTCTGACCTCCTCGCCTTCGCTGATTCATCTCACTTGCCGCGATGTCCGTTACGGGCCAGCAGGACGCCGATCACGGCGCCCAGTCCCAGCCCGATGCCGAAAGAGACGCCGACCGCACTGAGCGGGCGCTGTTTGACCTGATATTCGGCGTCGTCAACCAAATCTTCCGCCGCGCGGCGGCCCTGTCTGACGGCGCGTCTCGCCGCGCTGATCCCGTCTTCGACTGCGTCCGCGACAGCTTCTTTCACGCGCCCGACTTCCACCCCGGGCTGAACAGCGGTGGCACCGTCGCCTGTTGCTTTATCGAATACTTCAGCTTTCATGGTTGTTCCTCCCTCGATTGATCAATTCACCGCCAGAAAACAACGGTGTTCGGCGCTCGTCCGCTAACCGTAAATGGGCGCGTTAAACCCAAAGCATTAGCGGACGAGCGCCGTCAGGCAGTCTGACTGCGGATAAAGCGTGTCAGAAGCCCGCGGCTTCCCTGGCGGCCTGCCAGGCCTTGCTCAGCTTGTCCATCCGCAGTTGGTGGTCGGCGCGCTCCTCAGCGATGCGCTTATCCAGCTTCGCCTTCATCTCACCTCTCGCCTGCGCCGCTTGTTCTTGCAGCGATTTGATCCTGGCTTCGCCTTCATGCCTGATGGCTTCGACCCTCCCCTTTAAGAGGTCGCGCCGAGCCTGGAGACGGTTCTGGACGGCGTCGAGTTTAGCCTTGAGCCTGGCTTTGGCCTCCCCCACCGCCTGGTTGTACTCCGTCCTCAGTTTGGCGGTCTCCGCTTTGTCGGCTGCGATCTCCCGTTCGATCTGAGCGTCAATGAATTCAGCGCGCGCCCGCCTGAACACGATCCCGCCGAGCGCCTCCATGCGCGTGTCGAGCGGCATGACCCATTCTTCATCAATCTCGGCGACGACGGCCACTTTGCCCGGCGAGAGGTACTGCGAGACTTCGGCCAGGAAATCCTCGCCGACGCCGAGTTGCGCTATATCGTACACCGATCCCCCCATCGCCCCGGCCGTCGCCCCGATGGCAAGCCCAACAGGGCCTCCGAGCAGCCCGATGAGACTTCCCGTGGCAAATCCGAGTACCGTCCCGAGCGGGCCCTGGTCGGCCGCCTGCCTGACGCTGACCACGCCCCGCGCGTCTTTCGCGATGACCGCCGTCGCGTATAGCGTCAGGCTGCCCTCCGCGTGAAGTTCCGTGAGAGCTTTGACGCCTTCATAGGCGCTGCTCTCGTTGTTGAATACTGTCACAATCATCTTGTTCATGGCTTTCCTCCTTCAGAAAGTCGTGGTCTGGAGACCACGGGTTATTGGCGATGACGGTTTGATTTCGCTCCGGCTGATCGCCTGCGCAGCCGGAGCGAATTGCCCACTCACACCCTTCACGCGAACTTCTCCATGTGCTCCGACAAGCCGCGCAGGCGGAACGCCAGCACGATCACCACCATGCCGAAGATGAACGCGTAGGCGCCGATGATCCAGACCATTGCCAGCGCGCCCGCCGCCGGGTTAGCGACAAGCGCCACGCCGAAGAGTACCGAGAGGATGCCGGCGGCGATGAGCAGCCATTCGTTGCTGATCTCCTTGCGCAACTGGATCGCGGTCACGATCTCGAAGACACCCCGGACGACGGCCCAGGCCGCGATCAGGTAGAGCAAGGCGACGGCGGTGATACCGGGATAGATGAACGTGCAGATGCCGACGAACACGCCGAGTACGCCGAGCAGCACGAACCACCAGGCGCGCGCCTGCCCGCCGACCCAGATCGCCGTCAGCCCGTCGGCTAAAGCGTAAACGCCGTAGAGCAGCACGAGCGTGACGAGCGTCAGCCCTGGGAATGTGAACGCCATGATGGCGAACAGCACGGCGAGAATCCCTCTGACGAGCAGGACCCACCAGTTTTTTGCGAATGCGTCGAGAATAGAAAAAGTAGTCATGCTTGTTCCTCCTTTCGTTTGCCGTGAATCCTTTTGTCGGAGTCGCGGCTTTCAGCGCGTCAAACACCCCTCGGCGCCTGACCGGGCTCACTGTCCTTTGAGAGCCGCCTCCATTTTCTGTTTTACGCCGTCCAGGTAGCGCGCCAGTGAGTCCCGGCTCCTGGACTTCACCGTCCCGCGGATCAGCCCTCCTTTGACTCCAGTCAGCCCGTCCACGTAAGAGCGGTTGAGGCAGATCAGATAAAACGATTTCCCGCCCGGCGACGCGCCATCCGGCGCCAGGCTTTTCAGTTCGAGCGCCGCGCGAAAGTAGTGGCTGGCAAGCAGCATCCTGGAAGCGATCGCATAGGTGACGTCGCCCCCCTGCTGACGGCGCTGGATGACCAGGTGGCTGGCCCGGACGACGGGCTTCAAGCCGAACTCGGCTGTCTGCCAGTAAAAAATATCCTCGGTTCCGGGCGGCCTCGCCTGCGGGTACTTCTCCAGGTAGTTGGCCAACTGTGGTTCGTATTGAAACAGGTGCGAGGAATGTTGCAGCAGCCGGCGGAAGTCCTCGCGGATGGCTTGCGGCTTCTCCTGATCAAAATTCACGGCCAGCGCCGCGTCCCCTGTCTTCTGGTAATTCGCCACGTAATCCACGAACGCCCGCCGAATCACCGCCTGCGCCTGCCCCGCGGCCTGCGGAGAATTCCAGTCTATTTGCTGGCGCAGGGACTGCATCGCGCGGTCGGAGAGCTTGAGCATACAGTCGCCGGGCTGGCACCGAGGGATTTCTTTCAAGTCCTTTTGATCGATCTGCAACGCAGCCACGTCGCCCAGCGTTGCGGGCGAATGAAAACGGCCTATGCCCTGAACCCCTTTGCCGCTTTCAAACGCGACGATGTCCCTGAACTTTGCGATGAACAGCTCCTGCGGCGCATGAATTCTCACGACGCCGAAGAGCGCCACTTCGTCCCCCGTCTTTGTCCACAGCAGCTTGGCCACGGGCCGTCCGGCGATCACCGATTGCATCTCCGGAGCGGTCAATCCCATCTCCTTCTCCAGAAACGCGCGCAGGGAAGGGTTCATGGCGTCATTTTGAGTTGCGGGGCAGACGAACAAACCAGGAACCAGCGCCGCCATTACAAGCGTAATGGCTGACAGTCTCACTCTTGTCAGTCGAAGCCGCGAACCTGTTGTTATGGTCATTGTCATCTGATCCTCCTCTCTACGCGCCATCGGGTATCCGTCCATTGCGCGCCATCGCAATCTGCTCAGTGATCTCCTCAATGACCGCCCTGGTCATGACTCCTGTCGCCCGCAGTTCCGCGCCGTCTCGGATCATCCGCGCAAGCAGTTCACGGCCTTTATCGTCAACGTAGGTAACCCCGGACAGGTCTATGCGCACGGGCGCGCCGTCGGGCTGCGGCCGGGCCTCGAGCCAGCACTCTTCCAATACGTCAACCCAGTCGCCGGAAAGCGTGCCTTCGACCAGCAGTCCCTGCTTTATTGATGCCGAGTCTGCGCGCCACGAGCCTTCGCCAATTGGGCTGATCCGAATCACCGCCTGATGCCTCCCTTCACGGTCTTGCATTGGGCAAGCGGCCTGCCAGATCCGCCAAAGGTCGCGTTGAGCCGATAAGCGCTAGAAAGGAAAGGATTGCGCGCAGGGGAGCGGCACGGCGCGCGCCGCCGATTGGCGGTGCGTGAAACCAGGAGTGGCGATATACCGCCGCAACCGGCGGGATTTCACCGGCGGGCTGTCGTGGCATTCAGAAAGGGCGGGTGATGCCGAGCCTGCTCATCTTTGACCGCAGAGTCGAGCGGTTCAGTCCCAACCTTGACGCTGCACCCCGCGGCCCGCCGATGATCCAGTTCGTGTCGCGCAGGGTGCGGAGGATGTGCGTCCGCTCGGCATCTTCAAAATTCATATTCTGGTCGGCACTTTCGGCAGGAACCGCAACCGCCGGGGCTTTCAGTTCAGGCAGCGAGACTTCGAGTTCCGGGCCGGACGAGAGGATGACCGCGCGTTCGATGAGGTTCTCAAGCTCGCGGACGTTGCCCGGCCAGTGGTACTCGGCAAGCGCCGAGAGGGTCCTGGCGGGAATAGATCGAATCGGCTTGCGCATCCGCGAAGCGAACTTCTGTGTGAACCAGCGCGCCAGTAGCGGGATGTCTTCGCGGCGCGCGCGCAGGGGCGGAATGGTGATGGGGAAAACATTGAGGCGATAGTAAAGATTCGGGCGGAACTTCCTGCCGGCGACGAGTTGTTCGAGGTTGGCGTTGGTGGCGGCGATGAGGCGGACGTCCACCTTCTGAGTGCGGGCGCTCCCCAGGCGTTCGAATTCCTGCTCCTGCAGCACGCGCAGGAGCTTGGGCTGTAGTTCGAGTGGGATGTCGCCTACCTCATCCAGAAAAAGGGCTCCTTTGTGGGCCAGCTCGAAGCGCCCGATGCGCTGACTGACGGCGCCGGTGAAGGCCCCCTTCTCGTGGCCGAAGAGTTCGCTTTCGAGCAGCCCGGCCGGAATGGCGGCGCAGTTGAGTTTGACGAGCGTGCGCTCGCGGCGGGCGCTCAACGAGTGGATGGCGCGGGCGACCAGCTCCTTGCCGGTGCCCGTCTCGCCCAGGATCAGCACCGTCGAATCGGTGGAGGCCACGATCTCGATCTGTCGGAGAATCTTTTTCAGCGCCGGGCTGCCGCCGATGATCTCTTTGAAGTTGTGTTGCTGGCGAATCTCTTCCTGCAGGTAGACGTTCTCTTCCTGAAGCCGGGCCTTCAACGCGGAGATTTCGCGGTAGGCGAGGGCGTTTTCGACCGCCATCGCGACCCGCTTGCCGATCTGCCCGAGCAGCTCCACATCATCCTCAGTAAACGCGCTTTCGCGCAGGCTGCCCAGGCTTAAGACGCCAAGCGTTTTTTGATGCGAGATGAGCGGCACGCTGCACCCGGATTTGATGCCGCTCGCCACGACGCGCCTCATGATTTCGCCGGGGAACTTTTCGAGATCAATCCGGCGGTGCAGCACCGGCTGGCGCGTCGTGAAGGACAGTCCGACGGGATTGTCTTCAACGGCACCAGCTCGCTTTCCTGCACGAAGTCCTGGTGCTCCGGGAAGTCGAGCGCCACGACGTGAAACCCGTGCCTTGTGGATCGTAGAGGGCGATGTTAGACAGGTCGTGCGGCACCAGCCGACTGAGCAGGACCGAGATGGCGTGGAGAAGATCATGCAGGTCGAGATGAGCAGCGACCGCGTTGGTCACTTCAAGCAGGAGGCGCAGGCGGTCGCGCTCGCGCGTTAGTTGCTGAACGTCAGCGTTCATACGGCATTATTTGGTAAGCGGGTAAAAACCACCGCTAACGCCACAGCCTCTCAAAACGTACTGCCGCTGTTCTTGCTTACCTGACTGTGTGAGCGATGTTCCTGCGAGGTTTCCCAAAAAGGCAACCACCGTACCAGGAGACCACTGAGGATTTCATTGCACTTCAAGGCACAGGTCATGGCTTGAGCATCGGGAAACCGCCAACCGCCGCGAAAATTCACCCACCGCGCCGGGCGAAATTCACACCATAAAGCGGCTTCACAGCTTATTCAGCCCGTTGAGGGCGGCCACCTTGTAAGCCTCGGCGAATGTCGGATAGTTGAAGACACTGTCGCGCAGGAACTCAATCGTGCCGTCCAGCGCCAGCAGCGTCTGGCCGATGTGAATGATTTCGGTCGCGTTCTCCCCGATGGCGTGCACGCCCAGCACCTTCAACGTGTCGGGGTGGAAGAGAATCTTCAACATCCCGGTCTCGTCCCCGACGATCTGTCCTTTGGCGACCTCTTCATACCTTGCCACTCCGGTCTCGTAGGGTACGCCGGCGCCGGTCAGTTCCTGCTCGGTCCGCCCGACCATCGAGATTTCCGGGATGGTGTAGATGCCGTAAGGCAACAGCGACGGGCGGGCCGCCGCCGACTGCCCGAACATGTGGTGGGCCGCCAGCCGCCCCTGCTCCATCGAGGTGGCGGCCAGAGCCGGAAAGCCGATGCAATCGCCCGCGGCGTAAATGTGCGCGACGGCGGTCTGAAAGTACTCGTTGACCGCGATGCGGCCCCGCCCGTCCGCCTCCAGACCGGCCGCCGCCAGGTTGAGCAGGTCCGTGTTGGCTTGCCGCCCGGCGGCGTACAGCAGCCCTTCCGCATGCAGACGTTTGCCACTCTCCAGCCCGACCTGCACCTGACCTCGCCCGTTGACCCCGACCGCCGTGACCTTTTCGCCCAGACGGAAGACGGCATCCTGTCGCCGCAGGTGATAGCTCAGCGCTTCCACGATCTCGCGATCCACAAAGTCCAGCATGGCAGGCCGCTGGTCAATGACGGTCACTTTGATGCCGAGCGCCGCCACCATCGAGGCGTACTCCAGCCCGATCACGCCGGCCCCGACCACGATCAGATCGCGCGGGATGCGCGTGGCCTGCCCGAGCTGATCCGCGTCCATCACCTCGCCGCCGAACGGGATCTCGGGCGGGCGCGCCGCGCGCGTGCCGCAGGCGACGAGGACATGGTCTGCCTCCACGGTCTGCGTCCTCTGTCCCCCTTCCACCTCCAGCGTGTGCGGGCCGGTAAAGCGGGCCGTGCCGTCAATCAGGGTCACTCCGTTACGTCCGAGCTGATCCCGGATGACGGCTGTCTCCCGGGCGATGACCGTGTTTACGCGCTCCGTCAGGTCGGCGACGCTGATCTCCTCCTTGAGTTTGAAGTCGCGGCCGTAAAAGGCGCGCTGGCGGTAGCCGGTCAGATAGAGTACGGCTTCGCGCAGCGTCTTGCTGGGAATGGTTCCGGTGTGCAGGGACACCCCGCCGATCCTCTCGCGGCGGTCAACGATCGCCACGCGTTTGCCGAGTTTGGCCGCGGCAATCGCGCCCTTCTGGCCGGCCGGGCCGCTGCCGATGACGACCAGATCAAAACGACGTTCGCCCGGGGCCAGGTTCTGTCCCGTGCCCAGGGGAAAGGTGGGGTTCACCTTCCCGCCCACGTTTGGCCCGGTGTTCTTCTTCTGCCCCGCGGGCGGGCTTTCAGTGAAATCCGGCGTGATCGTTGAGGTCACGTAGAGCGAACCTGTGGTCGCGTTCTGCCAGTGTTCAAGGTTGATGCCGCACTGCCGGCAGAAGCGGTCGAGTTGGCGCGTGCTGAATCCGCAGACGGGACATGGGCTGCGGACTGCCTGCTCCTCCTGAGGCGGCGCCGTCCGGGGCGGACGGGCAGCATCTATGGCAATCGGGATTGATTCTGTCATTGTTTTTTCCATGCGTCGCTTACGATTACTTCGACGACCAGCACTCCTGACTTTCTGCCTCTTTTGCATGCGTCGCTCACAACTGCTTTGACGAGGGCCGCCAGCCCCAGTCTCCGATGGCCGGCGCGGACGCTTCCGGCCCGACCTTCTCTACCTTCCTCTCTGAATGTCCTGCAGTTCGTGCCGACAGACGATGCTGAACGCGACCAGGGGATCGTCTCTCGTTTCGACCGCGCTCATCCGAAGTTGTTCGGCAGAAATATTGTCAGCGCCGAACTGCATGAAGATCCGATCAATGACCTTCTCCGCTTCCGTCATGACCCGGTCAGAAGCGAAAAGCCGGATGCGGCTCGCGACGGCGTAAAGCGAAACCATCCCTTCAAGCTCCGCGTCGTCATCGTCAATATGGTGCGTGGCGGACGCGACATAAAGTCTGGACGCCTGATCTATGAACTCGGAATAGGCCGTCTCTCGCCTGGCGATTTCCCGCTGTAAGAGGTCGCGCCGATGCCGGCTTCGTTCGCCTACCCAGGTACTCGCCAGGGACGCAAAACCTCCCACGAAAGCACCTATGATCGCCGCCAAAGCGCTGGTTACTCCGCCGTTCATGAAAACCTTCTTTCTTCCTTCACAAATCTGATATGTTCCAGCATTCGGTGCCGCTCCCTGTGAAAGTCCCCGAAGCGTCGCCGGCTTTTTTCCGGGACTCCTCGACGTAAGACAAGCAGCAGCGCCTTCATTCTCATTCCGGACGGGCACAGACCGGAGTCTGTGCCACGCTGCCTCACCTCGGCGCGATCCTGTGTGAAGGCAGCCCGACGTGGATGTGCGGCCCCGTCGCCGAGCCGGGGATGGCGTGGTGGAATGCCGTAAAGGGGACGCTGTTGGCGCGCAGGCACTCCATCAGCGCCCGCCCCTCGGCGCTGTCGGGGCTTAACGGAACGTCCATCGCGTTGTGGTGGTCGTAGCCCCAGCGGTCGTGGAGCGAAGACTGCCCGAACGCGCTGACGGGGAGCGCGCGACCAAACCTCGTCCGGAAGTACTGCGCGACCGCCCCAGCCTCTGAGAGCGACCATGCGCGCGCGCCGCCGTAACGGATGTATGCTGTCGTCTGCACCGGCCCGCCGACGATGCGGGGTGCTGAATTCGGTCTGACTTTTGGCGCGGACTCTTCCGCCTCAGCCTCGACCAGCGCCTCGGCCATCTGCACGTCCGCGCCCTTCAACTGCGCCTGCGCCTCGGCGACCTTCTCTCTGGCGCGCGCCGCAGCGTCTTCGCGCGCCTCCACCTCGCGCCGCGTGACGAGTTCCTGCGCGTACAACTCCATCACCTTTGCGAGCCGCTCGTCGGCCCTTTTCGCCTCGGTCTCGTAGAGCGCGAGCAGGTGTTCGAGGCTCGACTTGTACTCACTCTGCACCTGCATGAGCTGTGCGCGCTGCCGCGCCGGCTGCTCCGGTGAAGCAGCTTCTGCTTTCTCGTCCTGCGTCCTCACGTCTGCCCTTTGCTGCGCGCGCGCAGGCGCGGCAGCGAGAGACGAGGCGAGCGCGAGCATCAACAGCATTCTGGACCGCAGACCCTGGATCTTTGCCCGCCTCATTTCCATCTCATGTCCCTTCATCCTTCACTGCTGACGTTGTCTTTCCGTGTATCGCTCACCATCTCTTCGACGAGGACGGTCAGCATCAGTCTCCCGCGGCCGTCGCTGCTGCTGCTTCCGGCGCTGACGCTTCCGGCCCGACCTTCTCCGCCGCGCCTGCGGCTTCCCACTTAATCAGCTTGAGGTCGAGGACGAAGATCGAGTAGATCACCGGCACCAGCAGCAGCGTGATGAAGGTCGCCACCATCATCCCGCCCATCTGCGCGTAACACATCGGCTCCCACAGCGGCCCGCCGTGCATCGCCAGCGGGACGAGCGCGATCACCAGCGCCAGCACCGTGATCATCACGGGCCTGAGGCGCATGATGCCGGCGTCGAGTACCGCCTCCCTCAGCGGCTTGCCCTCCGCGTGTTTCTCTTCGATGAAGTCAAAGAGTACGATGATGTGGCTGACGATCAGCCCGACCAGGCTGATGATCCCCAGGAAGGCCATGAACCCGAAGGGCGTGTTCATAATCCAGAGCGCCACCAGCCCGCCCACGACCCCGTACGGCACCGCCGCGAAGACGACGAAGGGCTTGATCGCGTTCCTGAACTGGTAGACCAGGCTCAGGAAGATCGCGACCAGTGAGATCAGCAGCACGACCACCAGGTTTTTGAAACCCTTGACCTGCTCTTCTTCCGAGCCGCCGATGTCCATCCGGTAACCGGGCGGGAGCTGATTGGCGAAAGCCGTCAACTGCGTGCGGGCGGCGCTCATGATCTCGGAAGGCAGGTGGCCGGCTTCGGCCATACACGACACCGTGATCGTGCGGAATTGATTCCGGCGGCGGACCTTCTCGGTCTGCATCCCGTACTCGACCGACGAGACCTGCCGGAGCGGCGCCTTCTGCGTCCCCTGCATGGAGTAGACGTAGAGGTTCTGCACGTCGGCCAGTTGCGCGCGCTCTTCCATCCGCAGCCGCGCCACGATGGGGATCTGCTTGTCGCCTTCGCGCAGCACCGTCACCTGCCGGCCGTTGATCCCCGCCGCCGAAGACGTGGCCACGTCAAGGTTGGTGAGGCCCGCCGCGTTCGCGCGGTCGGAGTCGGTTTGAAGCTTGACGGCGAAGGTGTCCTCGCCCCAGTCGTCGCGGACGCGCTGGGCGTAGGGTGTGGCGCGCAGGATCGCTTTCACCTTGTCCGCCTCCTGGCGCAGCGCGGCCATGTCGTCGCCGGAGATGCGGATTTCGACTGGCATCGTGATGGGCTTGCCCGTGTCGAGCTGTCGCACGTCAATGCGCGCGCCCGGCACCCGCTCGTCCAGCGCCTTCTGCATCAGGCCGACGAGGTGGTTGGTGTCGTGCTTGTCGTTGACCTCGATGATGACCTGCGCGTAGTTGAGCTGCTGCATCTCGGGCGAGACCGAGAACCAGAAGCGCGGGCCGCCGCCCCCGACGAAGCTGGTCAGGGATTTCAGGACTTCGCGCGGCTTACCATTTTTTTCAGCGTACTCCCTGCCATATTCTTCGGCCACCTCGCGCACCACTTCCTCCGCCTGCCGCGTGGCTTCATTGGTGGCCGACAGCGGCGCATCTTCCGGCAGCCACACGTCCAGGTAGGAGAGGTAAGACAGGTCTTTCGGGAAAAAGTCGGTCTTGAGTTGGCTCCCGGCCAGTCCGCCGGCGGCCAGCAGGACGAACGAGCCGAGCAGCACCTTCCAGCGGTGACTGATCGCCCATTCGCCGACCCGGTAATAAAAAGCCGGGAACCCTTTCCTGCGCCGCTCCTCGATCGGCGGCTCGGGTTTGGGCTTCATCAAAAAGTAGCCGAGGAACGGAATGAACGTCATCGCCACGATCAATGCCGCCACCAGAGAGCAGGTCAGCACAATCGGCAGGCTGTACAGAAATTCGCCCGTACCTCCTGGCAACGTCAGGAACGGCAGGTAGGCGACGATGTTGGTGATGGTGGCGAAGATGATCGCCGTGATCAGTTTTGTCGGCCCGAGCCACGCGGCGATGAGCGGCGGCAACCCCGCCCCCAGCGAGTTCTTGATCGCATCGCCCGAAACCACCGGCACGTCCACCAGCAGGCCGAGGGCGATGATCAGCGTGGCAATCGAGACCTGTTGCAGATCGATCTTCAGCAGGTGCGACATCCCGAAGGTGATAAAGAGCGTGATCGGGATCGCCAGCCCCATCAGCAGCGCCGAACGCCAGTCCCAGAAGCCGATCAGCGCGACGATCACCACCAGGATGATTGCCTCGTAGAGGCTGTTCATAAACAGGTCTACGTTCTCCGTCACCTGCCGCGGCTGGTCGGAGGTGCGCGCCATGACCAGGTCTTCGGGCAATTGCTTCTTCACCTCGGCCAGCGCCTTGTCAATGCTCTGGCCGAATTCGCCGATGAATCCGCCCGGGCGCATCTGGACGGCGATGGTGATGGCGCGGCTGCGTTGCCACTGACCATTTGCGTCGCGCCAGTCGTAGAAGTTCATGAATCGCGCCGGGCTTTCGTACCCGCGCTCGACGTCCACCAGGTCGCGCAGGTACACGGGCGCCCCCAGATCCGTGTGGGCAATCGCCACGTCGCCGATCTCATGTTCACTCTGAAACTCGCCCGAAGGGTCAATGGAAAAGTTCTTCCCCACCGCTTCCAGTTGCGGGCCTGCCGGCGTGATGTTGCGCGCGCCCAGGATGTTCGGCAGGTCGCCGGGCTTGAGGCCGTAGGAGGCGATGCGCTCCTGCGAGTAGAGCAGGAAGACCCGCTCCGGCAGGATGCCCGCGCGCGACACCTTCGACGTCTGCGGGATGCCTTTGAGCGTCTTCTCGATCTTGTCGGTGAAATCATCCATCTCGCGGTAGCTGTATTTGTCGCCCGCGACCGCGCCGAGCCTGGCGCGCGCCTCGTTCGGGTCGCGGATCACCACGGGCGGCCAACTGTCCGGGTGGAAGTCCGAGGCCAGCAACCGCTCGTTGATGAACTGCCGCGTGTGGGCGAGCAGAGCGTCGTCGCCCGCGTCGGACACGCCGTCCACGCCGACGAAGCCCGGCTCCGTGATGACGTGCAGGTCGGTGGCCACGCCCTTTTCTTTGAGGTAATCGGCGAGCAGGTTGAGCGGGTCCTGGACGACGCGGGGACTGATCGGGTGGGTGAGGCTGCTGACAATCGTGAAGCGCGCCGCTCCCGCCGCCGGCCCATACTCCGCCCGGTGACGCGCGATGGCTTCACTGACCGCCTTCGCGCGCAGATCAATCTCCGCCTCGCTCACCTTCGGGCTGGCGACGGTGAGCATCAGCGCCGACGTATCGCCGAAGTCCTTGATGAACCTGATCGGCCCCGCCCCTTCGGGCAGGTCTGTGATCGCGCCGAGTTTGAGCGCGATGTCATCGAACTCCTTGCCGATCTGAGGGCCGGGGAAGTTCTCATCCAGGTCCACGTAGACCGCCGAAAAGTTGGTGCGCGAGATCGAGCGAATCTTCTCCACGTTGGCGTTCTGCGCGATCTTCTCTTCGACCTTCCTGGTCACCAGTTGCTCGATCTTCTCGGCGCTCGCGCCGGGCCAGAGCGTGATGGCGACGGCGGTTTTGACCGGCGTGTCCGGGTCCTTGCGCTGGGGCATGTTCTTATAGCTATAGACGCCCCAGACGCAGACGGCGATCAGTATGACCCAGGCGATGTGCCGCTGCTCGACGAAAAAGCGCGAGATGTTCCGCTTGCTTTGAATGATCTCGTTGTTGTTGTGACCGTGTTCCATAATTCTCCCGACGATGTTCGGACCAGGCTTTGTTTGTAGTCCCGCCTTCAGGCGGAAGCGTCCGGTGATGACCAATTGATTCGTCAGTCAGCTTTCTTCCGCCTGAAGGCGGGACTACGAACCTTTTTTCTTTGAAATCTATCGTTCACTCGCATCAAGGAATCACTTGGACCTGATCGCCGTCGTTGACCATCGTGCCGCCCGTCGTGATCACGCGATCCCCCGGCTTCAGCCCTTCCGTCACGGCCACCGTGTTGCCGTAGGATTCGCCCAGCTTCACCTCGCGCAGCCGCGCGACCTGCCGCCCGCCTTGCTCCGTCAACACGAACACGGCGTAACTGTTCGGGGCGCTCTTTGCTTTCATCACCGCGTTCAAGGACACGACCGGCTGTGTTGGCGCGGCCTGCCTGGTTCCCACTCTGAGCGAGACAACCATGCCCGGCCGAAGCAGAAACTTCGGGTTCGGGATCGTCACCTCGACGTTGAAGGCCCGGCTTTTGGGGTCGGCGGCGGGAAAGACGGAGGTGATCTGGCCGCGGAATTCCGTGCCGGGCATCGTTTCGGTCTCGATGCCGAGCGTCTTTCCCAGCTTCATTTCCGGCACGGCCACGTCCGCCACGCCGAAGACTGCTTTGACTGAAGACGTGTCGGCAACTGTGAACCCGGTTTTACCGGGCGAGACCAGCGTCCCTTTCTCGATGGATTTTTGCAGCACGACTCCACTGAGCGGCGCCCGGAGCGCGGTGTCCTGGAGGGGAATCATCGCCTCCTGCACGACCGCCTGCGCGACCCTGGACTTCGCCTCGATGACTTCGATCTGCGATTTGGCGGAATCGGCTTTGGCCTCGATCACGTGAACCTGCGAGCGGGCGGCGGCCACCTGGGCGCTGGTCGCGCCGTACTGCGCCTTTGCCGAGTCGTAACTGGCTTTGGTCAGGCTCTGGCTCGCGAACAGGTTTTGCGCGCGGTCGAAATCGAGTTTTGCTTTTTCATAAGCCGCCTCGGCCTCCGCCAGTTGGGCCTTGCTCGAGGTGATGCCGGAGAGCGCTTCCTGGTACTGCGCCTGGCTCACGTCAATGCCGGATTTGGCCTCGTGGGCCTGCGATTCGGCCTGTTTGAATTTGACCTGGTAATCGCTCTGGCGCACGCGCGCCAGCACTGCGCCGGCGGTGATGCGGTCGCCTTCATGCAGGTCGCGCATGCGGCCGTCCACGCCGCGCACCTGCTGGATCGCGTCCACGTAGCCGCCCACCTTGAATGCCAGCTCCACCTCAGTGCGTGGGATGATCGTGGCCGAATACCGCTGCTCTCCGCCGCCCGCGGCGTTCAGCTCAACCGCCGCGACTCTCACAGGCACCAGCGGTTTTTCTACCGCCCTGGGTCGGGGCCTCAACATAGCCACTGACACCCCGACCACTAACAAGAGCGCTGCGCTCGCTGCCACTGCTTTCAATCGTTTCTGTTTCATTTGTCCCCTCCGATTGCTTTTTCGTAATCCGCTCTGGCCGTCCAGTAAGCCAGCAGCGCCTGTTGATATTGATAGTCCGCATCGGCCTGCGTGGCCTGCGTCTGCAACGCGTCCGAGAGCAGCGCCGCCTGTAACTTGTATTTGTTGACCGAAACGCGCATGTTCTCCCGCGCCGTTTCCTGCCTGAGTTGCGCGACGACCAGCGCCTGGCGGGTCTGCTGGAGCTTGCGGAACTTGTCGCCGACCTCGATGAGGACAAGGTTCTCGGTTTCGCGCAGGCTGTTCTTTGCCTGCTCGATGGTTCTGTCTTTCTCCGCGAGCTGGTTCTTCTTTCTCCCCCAATCAAAGACCTCCCACTTCATCACGACGCTCAGGCTGGCAGAATTCTTCGGAATCGCGTCGTTGTTGAAATTCCGGAATGACATGCAGGTGAAACCGACGCTCACGTCGGGGATGTACTCGGACTTCTTGATGCGCCGGTCAACTTCGGCCTGCCTGACCTTCAGCCGCGCCTCCCGCAGTTCGGGCCGCTGGTCGAGCGCGCGGCTTCTCGCGAGCGCGAGGTCGGCGTCGAAGTCGCCGGCACCGGCGACGGCGGCCACCCTGAACTCGGCACGCACGTCGCGCCCCAGCAGGTTGTTGAGCTGCTCCTTCCCGGTGGCCAGTTGATTCGTCAGGTTAAGCGCCTCGTACTCGGCCTTCGCCAGCCGCGTCCTGACCTCCAGGCTCTCGGCCTTCAAGGAGACCTGCCGGGCGACGTTATCGCCCGTCACGCGATCCAGCTCGCGGTAGTACCTGATGGCTTCCAGCAGACTGTCGAGGGCGCTCTGGGTTTGCAGAATCCCGTAGTAAGCCTGCCTGACCTGATTAACTGTGGTCTGCTCGGCCTGGCGCAGTTTCTCGCCCTCCACCTCGCGCGCCAACCCGGCTTGCCTGATGCCCAGGCGGATGCCGTATTGCTGCGACAGCGGCTGAAGAATCTGCCCTGCGAAGATCGCC
This sequence comes from Blastocatellia bacterium, assembly GCA_035652435.1. GTDB lineage: Bacteria > Acidobacteriota > Blastocatellia > RBC074 > RBC074 > DASRDU01. The sequence goes on along the minus strand of DASRDU010000004.1, from coordinate 22,453 downwards.
GTCGGCCTGCGCGTGGTGCCGAGTGAGAAGAACGGGCCGACGCCGGGAACGACGTTCGTCCCGGAGTTGTCGAGACCGGCGTCGTGCTTCACCAGCTGCTGCGACGCGAGCGAGTACACGTGCAGCGAAGGCAACCGGAAGGTGCGCGCCGCGGCCTGCGCGTCTCCGGCTTTGCCGACTGCCAGTTGCGCGTTCCTGACCTGGCGGCTGTCACGCAGCGCAAGCGAGATGGCCTCATCCAGCGTCAATACTTCTCCCGAAGCCCCTTCCCCTTTTTGCTGCGCCAGGCCACTCACCGGGCTTGCCATCAGGATGATGATCACCAGCAGGTAAACAATCCGATTATTCATAGCCTGATCCTGACTGCGTTGACTCCGGCGTCCTGGGGAACGGCGGCGGTTCTTTCTCAATCTCACTTGAAATCGCTGCATTCTGCTGTCTGGGCCCCTCCTCGGCCTCAATCTCCGCCACGATCGCGTTGATCAGGACGCCGGTGGACAGGAGCCTCGCGCCCTGTCGCCGCATCCCGGCCAGCTGCGCTCGCCCTGCGGAATCAATGAAAGTCACGGCTGCCAGATTCACCAGCATCGCCCGGGATGGGTCAGCAGCCAGCGCGCTTTTCCAGCACTTCTCCAATTCTTCCACCCACGGCCCGACGAGCTTCCCTTCAATCACGAAGCTCGTCACCTTCGCCTCGTTGTGGATCGTAATTCTGAGCATCGCTCTTTCTCCTCTTTCGACTCGGGTAAGGGCAATGGGTATGCCGCGACAAGACGCGGTGAGCGCGGCCGCCAAATCGTTGGATTTAGAAGGTGACTGAAAAAGCGGTACTCGGGATGCGGTGTCGAAAAGTCGAAACTGTCGTCGTCACTTTCATCAAAGCGGGGAAGGCTGATCGGATTTGATGGCGGCGTATTGTGTCGAAGCTGACGAAGCGTGTAGCATCGGCGAGCGATTGCGAACCTTCTTAATGGAGCATTGGGCGATGAGTACAGACTGGCAACTCGCGTCGGGAAGCGCCGCCGAGCGTTCTGCGCAAGCGGAAATACAACGTCAAAACGACCGGCTCCAGTTGCTGCTGAATCTGACCAACCGCATTACGTCGAATTTGGAGCTTCAGGAGTTGTTGCGCTCCATTTCAGCGAACATTCGTGAGGTCATGCGTTGCGATGCCGTAGCCATTGCTCTGCCCGAGCCGGCATCAGAGAGTTTGAGAGTCTGCGCCCTTGATTTTCCCGACGGCAAAGGATTTCTTAGGGAAGACATGCTTCAGTCCCCAATCGAGGGCGGCCCACCCAGACGAGCCCTTGACTCACTGAAGCCGGTCATCGTCAACGCAGTCAGTGAGGATGAAATCGGTCGCGAGGGATATGAAATATTAGTCGGCGAGGGCTTCAGGAGTCATTGTTTTATCCCGCTCGTGACCCGCGGTCGGGCACTCGGAGTGCTGGCAATTTTACGGACGACAGAGGATGCCTTCACGCCGGAGGATGTCGGGTTCCTCAGCCAGGCGTCGGGCCAGATCGCCATCGCCGTCGAGAACGCGCTGGCTTACCGCGAGATTTCCGAACTCAAAGACAAGCTCGCCCAGGAAAAACTCTACCTCGAAGAAGAGATTCGCAGCGAGATGAACTTCGATCAGATCGTCGGCGACAGCGCGGCGCTCAGGCGCGTGCTGGAACTGGTCGAAACGGTCGCGCCCAGCGATTCCACGGTTCTGTTGCTCGGCGAGACCGGCACGGGAAAGGAACTCGTCGCCCGCGCCATCCACGACCACAGCCGGCGCCAGGACCGCACCTTTGTGAAGCTCAACTGTGCGGCGATCCCGACAGGTCTGCTCGAAAGCGAATTGTTCGGCCATGAAAAAGGAGCCTTCACCGGCGCGATCAGCCAGAAGGTCGGGCGGCTGGAACTCGCCGACCAGGGCACGCTGTTTCTGGACGAGGTGGGCGACGTGCCGCTGGAAATCCAGCCGAAGCTCCTGCGCGCCCTGCAGGAGCGCGAATTCGAGCGCCTGGGCAGCACCCGCACGAAAAGAGTAGACACACGGCTGGTGGCGGCCACCAACCGCGACCTGGAAAGTATGATCGCCGCCCGCGAATTTCGCAGCGACCTCTATTACCGGCTGAACGTCTTCCCGATTCGCATCCCTCCCTTGCGGGAGCGGCGGGAAGATATTCCCCTGCTGGTGAGTTATTTCGTCCAGAAGTTCGCCCGGCAGATGCAGAAGCGGATCGAGACGATCCCGGCAGCCGCCATGAAGACTTTGACCGAATGGGACTGGCCGGGAAACATCCGTGAGCTACAGAACTTCATCGAGCGCGCCGTGATCCTCACGCGCGGCAGGTCGCTGGAGGCGCCGCTCACGGAACTACGCAAAGTTCGCAGGGACGAACCAACGCGGGCGGCGGTGCAGCAAGGCCAGGAAGAGATTGCTCGCATTGTGAAAGAAACCATCAACGCCCTCAACGACAAGAAAAGTGTTGCTGACGAGCATGCCCGGAAGCAGCGCGAGGAGATCGTGCGCGCGCTGACCGAAAGCAAGGGGCGCGTCGGTGGCGATGATGGAGCCGCCGCACGCCTGGGGCTGAATCGCACGACACTGCTTTCTCGCATGAAAAAGCTCGGCCTGGATCCCAGACAATTTTCCTGACCTCACCATCCGGATTGCTTCAACCCCGCTCCGGACGCGCATCACACTACAGGCTTCATCACCGCCTGCCGCTTTGATGCATAGCGCCTCTCCGGCTGAAAACCACAGCCTTTCGCTCGAATCGAAGTCATAGCCGCTCGTGAATCCCCCCCGCCAGCCACTTCTTCATTTCCGTTGCTGCTGACGACGTCCCTCCGGCCATTGCGCGGGCGGCGAATCAGGAGTAAAAAGCTGGCGTCAACTCAACGCGTCAACCACCAGTCGAAACTTCCAACCAGTCCGTGTGGCCGCAAAGCCGCCAACACTTTTCAGGAGGAGATTTCCGCCATGAAACCATCACCTCTCCACAAACTCGCCTGTTTACTGGCCCCGGTTCTCATCCTCTCCGCCAGTTGTGCTTCGCCCCAGCCCACCAAACCGGTGAAGACGAAAAAGACGGTGGCCTTCGTCGCCAATACCACTTCGGATTTCTGGCGGATCGCCCGCAAGGGCTGTGAGAAGGCCGACGCCGAACTGACCGACGTGGATGTCTCTTACAAAGCCCCTTCCACTGGCACGGCGAAGGAGCAGGACAAGATCATCAGGGACGCGGTCGAGAAGAGTGACGTTGACGCCATCGCGCTCAGCCCCGCCGACCCGGCGGCGCAGAAGAAGCTGATCAACGAGATGGCGAAAAGAGTGCTGGTGATCACGCAGGACAGCGACGCGCCCGACACTGACCGCGCCCTGTACCTCGGCGCCGACAACCGCGCCGCCGGGCGGCAGGCCGGCGAACTCGTCAAAAAAGCCCTGCCGCAGGGCGGAAAGATTATGGTCTTCGTCGGCAAAAAAGAGGCGCAGAACGCGCAGGACCGGTTCGAGGGGTTGAAGGAAGCGTTGCAGGGCTCGAAGGTCGAGGTCATTGACCTGCTGACCGACGACAATGACCACATCAAGGCCAAGGACAACGCGGTCGAGACGCTCGAAAAATACCCCGACATCGCCGGGATGGTCGGCCTCTGGTCATACAACGGCCCGGCCATTCTGACCGCCGTCCGGAACGCGAAAAAAGCCGGCAAGGTCAAAATCGTCTGCTTCGACGAGGAGCAGGCGACGCTCGACGGGATCAAAGACGGCGCGGTCTTCGGCACCGTCGTGCAGCAGCCGTTCGAATACGGCTATCAGGCGGTGCAGGTGATGGCGAAGATTCTGAAGGGCGACAAGTCGGTCATCCCGGAGAGCAAAAAGATCCTGATCCCGACCGTCGTGGTCCAGAAAAACAACCTCGAAGACTTCAGGGCGAAGATGAATCAGATGCTCGAAGGCGCCGGATCGGCATCACCCGCCCCTTCGGCCAAACCAGCCGCTAAGTCATAACCTGAGGTGACAGTGCCTGCCCCCCCGCGTGCGCCCCCGGGGAGCAGGTAAACTATTTCAGCGCGATCACCAGATTGCGATAAGGCTTGCTCCCTTTGTTGATGAGCAGCGGGGCCGCCTCGCCCTTGTCGTGCCAGACGATTTCACCGGGCTGGCGGTGTTTCGTCTGCTTCTTCCCGGCGGCGTCGGTGGCTTCGTAATCGGCGTCATCAATGAAGACGATGATCTGATCGGACGGGCGCGTATAAGGCTCGCGAGCGGCGGCCGGCGGCATCGTGATTTCGGTCACGGTCACGCGCTGGTTATCGAGCAGCACTTTCGATTGCGGCCCGTTGCCGGCTGAAAGCCGGCCCGCCGCCAGGCCGGCGACGAAGATCGTCAATCCGCACAGACACAAAATTCGCTTCGACATTTTTTCCTCCGGAGGTGACAAGGTTGATAAATCGCCGGTCATCATAGCCCGTCACAAATCAGACTGCCAGAACACCAGGGGGCCAGCCGCTGTCTTGATTACTTCATTGCTTCACCGTATATCGCACCACGAAGTCTGCGACCCGCTGACACGGCTGTAACTCAACGACGACGTTCGCGGCCTCAGCTTCCTGGCGCAGCCTGGCGCGTTCGGCGTCATTCCACGTGACTGGCCGCGTAGTCATCCCCGCTGATTCGTCTCCGGCAGATTTTGTGATCAGCCAGTATCTGCCCGGCGCGAGGTGGCTGAAGGAAAACGTGCCGTCGCCGGCCGCCTTCGCTTCTGCGTAACGCAGCACATTATCCGCGGCTTCCTTCTCCGCCGGAACCAGATGCACGAGCAGCCTTGCGGGCAGCCTCGTGCCCTCCGCCGCGACGACACGGCCTTTCAGCGCGGCGGCTCCTTCGGCCAGCGTGATCATCAACCCGTTCACCTGCTCGCCCGATTTGAGCGACAGCCCCTGACGCGCGACCCCGCCCGAAGGGGGCGCGGCAGGACGGGCAGCGGCGCCGGCGGTCGCCACGGTCATCATTGATTTGACGTACCAGCTTTCGTCCGGCAGTTGTGGTTCGAGGCGGTAACGCCCGGCCTTGAGGTTGCGCAGGGCGAAGGAGCCTTTCTCATCCGGCACGCCGATTGGCGGGCTGTCGAACGGCGTCAGCGCAGGAAGGTTCCGCTCGCCCGGCTCATCCATTCGGGCACTCACCACGACCTCTGCCAGGAACGATTCGCGCTTGCTCTCGCATTTCTGTTTTCGCTCTTCGCCGGGCATGCGCTCCAGCCTGACCTGGCCCGCGATTGAGGCGCTCGGGGCAAGCACGAGGTCAATGCCGGCGACGTCGCGTCCCCTGACGCTCACGCGGCGCGGCTGCGACATCATATTCTCCTCGCCGCGGAACCCCGTGCGGCTGGCCACGGCTTCATACTCGCCGTCCGGGATGCCATAAAACGCATAGCCGTTCTGGTCATTCATCGGCGAGACGAAAGTCGAAGCCACCATCATCCCGGTCGTCGCCTGCTTCAGAACGATTGAGGTCGCGGTGTTACTCGCGCCGGTCGGCGCGCCGCTCACTCTGCCGCTGATCGCGAAGCCGCGTTCGGCGCGGTAGCGGATATCAATTCCACTCGCTTCGCCGCCGCTGGTCACGGAGACTTCCACGGCCGTGTCGCGCGTTGACGAGGGGTACCAGGCCGGCACCTTGTGATTGAACGGCGTGGGCCGCGGCGAGAAGCCAGTCAGGTTGCTGCCGGCTATCACCACGTAAGCCCCCGGGGCGAGCCCCCACAGGCGGTAGACGCCGCGATCATCGGTCTGCCTGTATGAGTTGAAGGTGGAATATTCGTTCGCCGGGTTGCCCGCCTCGTCACGTATCCGGATCGCCATGACGGGGATGCCGATCACCGGGTCGCCCGCGGCGTTGATGACTTTGCCGGTGATCGCCCCGCCCCGAGTCATTGTGATCGTGACCGAATCACCCGGGCGGTAATAGGGCCCCGGAAGAAATTCGCCGGGCCCGGCGATCGTTCTGTCAGGCGTCTGGGCATAACCCGGGACAGTCGCGGTAAGCCTGTAAGGTGCAGGTTCAAGTCCGGTGGCCAGAAATTTACCTTCTTCATCAGTGGTGATGGACATCTGACCGCCGAGTCGGCTTGCGGATCCGACAGTGAACAGATTGATTCTGGCGTGAGCAATCGGCTGCCCGTCGTCACTGACCACCTTCCCGCTGATCGAACCAGTGCCGCGGGACTGCGCCGCGACGGTAACGGCACAAGCGGCAACGACTATCATGACTGGCCAGAGCGCCAGACGCGGATTCAACCGGGCCGCAAAACCATTCAGGCGGAATGCTGTGAAGATCGTCGCGCCCTTCATTGATTGCCCTCCCTTTTCGCCAGGTCGAGAATCAGCGTGACTTCCTGCTTTGAGTTGGGGCCTACGGTAATGAGCTGTTCGACCTTCTGCGGTTTCACATCAGGGCCGTAGGTTCGCAGCAGCAGTCTGTAACTGCCGGCGGCCAGCCATTCGATTGAAAACTGACCGCGGCTGTCAACGTCGGCCGGCCTTGCCGAACCTACTCCCGACTGCCCCCCCTGGCGATTCGCCGTAATAAACATCCGCGCGCCAGGCGGGAGCTGGCCACCTCTGATCTCCACGCGGCCCGCCACGGTGCTGTTGCCATAAACGAAAACCAGCCGCACGCCGGTAACCTGCTCCCCGGCGCTGATCTCGAATTCGTTCGATCCTTCCGCGCCGTTGCGCTCAATGCGCACTAGTGACAGCCCGCCCATCCCGCCCATTTGTGAGGCAAAGAGGCGGATGCGTCCGGGCTGGATTCCGCCGATGCGGAAACTGCCGTCGGCAGTGACCGTACCCTGCGGCGGCCTGACCGGGGTGAGCTGACCTTCCCGCGAAGCACTTTGGACGCTGATCATGACCTGTGTGAGTTTTGAAGTGATTGCCGGATCGCCTGCCCCTTCAACGACTGCGATTCCGCTCAGGCTCGCGCCACGGTGCATTTTGATCTCCAGCCCTGAGACGTCATCACCGCTGACTTCAAACCGGGTCTGATCGCTGTAAAGTTCACTCTCCTGACCCGGCAGGGGCATGACGAAAGCGGAGTACGTGTTCGGCACCAGACCATCAGCCCGGAACTCCCCTTGCGAACCGGTGACAGATATGCCCCCGGCGAAGCCCATGCTTCGCTCCTTCACCACGGCGAAACTGACCGCCACCCCGGCGACGGGCCGGCCGGTCTCAGCCTCAAGCACGCGCCCGCTGGCCGCGTAGCCTTTTTCTCTGCGCGACAGTCTGATGTCAACGTTTTCGGCCTCGTCGGCGCCTTTCACCTCGATGACCTTCGCCTGCGAGGCTTCTGTCGCGTCGGGGTGGTAAGTGCGGCGATAGAAGCCGCCGCCGGGGCGCATCCCCGGTTCATCCGGCGAACTCCCGGCGCTCACGAGATAACGCCCTGCCGCCAGCCCGTAGAGGCGATAGACGCCGCGATCATCGGTCTGGCTGTCAATGAAATTGGATGGAGGCTGATTCGCAGCCGGCAACCCGCGCTCATCAACCCTGGTCAGCCTGATCTGCTCGCCCATCACCGGGCGGCCTTCGGCGTTAGTGACGCGCCCCGTGATTACTCCGCCGCGTGACAGGGTGAAATCCAACCCCTCGATAGTTTCGCCTTCGGCCACGTTGACGGCCTTGCCCGGCTCCCAGGGCCGTTCCTCATCCGGGGTCACATAGGCTGGCGCGTAGGCCAGGACGCGCCAGCTCCCCGCCGGCACGTTTGTCAGCTTGTAGCGGCCCTCGGCGTCGGTCATCGCGCTGACATTCATGGCGTCCGGCCGGCCGCTCATGCCCGGTCGCGCAGTGGTCAGCAGCACCTCAACTCCCTGCGCAGGCTGATCACCGATTCTGACGCGGCCTGTGATCACTGCGGTCGCTCTGGCCGCGTCGGGCGGCGTGGGGTTCTGCGCCCGGATGCCGGCAGCGAGGCCGATTACCAGCGCGAGAATTATCAGGACTCGATTGATGGCTGAATTCATGGCGTGTCCTCCGAAGGCTTGTCTGGCATTGCCCGAGTTTTACTTCATCACGTATTTCGGCCCCTCCTGCGGCTGACTTCGGGGGCGAAAGCTGCGGTTTACGGTAATGGCCTGAATAGCATTGATGCGGCGATTGTACGGCTCGCATCACTGACTCGCAAGCAGCGGCCCTGTGGGCACCCGGCCTGACAAAACTATTACTTTGAAAGCGCGTGCGGCTGTGCTACTTTTTATTCCACGCTGCCCCCTGCCGATTGTTCCCGTCCCCCCTGGGAACCGCAATCACAACACTTCAGCCCCCTGCTGAACCATAATGATTATGAAACACAGAGAACCTGATCCCGCCGAAGAGATGGCCAACAGCCTCACTCACGGGTTCGGACTCGTCCTGAGTCTGATCGGCCTCGCCGTGCTGGTATTGCTCGCCGTGCTGCGCGGCGGCGCGTGGCACATTCTGGGTTGCAGCGTCTTCGGCGCGTCGCTCGTGATAATGTATCTGGCCTCGACGCTTTATCACAGCGCCCGGTCGCCGCGGATGAAACACCTGCTGCGCGTGGTGGATCACTGCTGCATCTACCTGCTGATCGCCGGCACATACACGCCGTTCACGCTCGTCATCCTGCGGCGCGACTGGGGCTGGGTGATCTTCGGCGTGGTCTGGGGACTCGCGCTCGTGGGCATCCTCTGCCGGATTCTGTCAAAGAGACAGTTGCAGGTGCTGATGACGATCTCTTATCTGCTGATGGGCTGGATGGCAGTGCTGGCGATCAAGCCGCTGCTCGCGCTGGCTCCGTTCGCGGCAGTGGTCTGGATTATGGCGGGCGGTGTTTTCTACACCATCGGCGTGGTCTTCTTCAGTTTGGAAAAGATGCGCTACCACCACGCCATCTGGCACCTGTTCGTGCTGGGTGGCAGCCTGTGTCATTACCTCGCCGTTCTCTTCTACGTCCTGCCGGCGAAGGCGTAACAGTTCAAATCAGAGTACGGGGAGCTGCCAGCTCCCCGATGAACCAGATCAGAGACACATGGAATAACATCAGGCTGGAGAGCCTGCGGGGAGCTGGCAGCTCCCCGTACATCCAATCGTAAGATGTCTTATCCATGTTCTATTTGCCCTGAAATTGCAGCGTATGATCGGCGACCCGCTGGCAGGGCTGAAGTTCGATCACCTGATTCAGGCTTTCAGCTTCGCGGCGCAGCTTTGCGCGTTCGTTCGCGTCCCAAGCTTTCGGCCTGCCCTGCTTTTCGGCGGCTTCGTCTTCGGCCGGTTGCGCGAGCAGCCAGTATTTACCGGGCGAGAGATTGCTAAAGCCGAACCGGGCGTCACTGCCCGCTCTGGTTTCAGCGTAACGCAGCACATTGTCCGCCGCCTCTTTCTCAGCCGGGATCAGATAGACGCGCAAATGCGGCGGCAATCCTTTGCCCTGCCCTTCGGCGACGACTTTGCCTTTCAACGCGGCGGCGCCTTCGGCCAGCGTGATCGTCAGCCCGTTCAGGCGTTCGCCGGATTTCAGCATCAGGCCGTTGCGGCCGACTTCGGCGGCAGTAGCCGCGGCGGCTTTCGCGGCGGCCCCGGCCCGCGCATTCGTCGCGACGGGCAGCGTGACCGAACGGACGTACCAGTTTTCATTGAGCATCTGCGGCACCACGCGGTAACGCCCCGACGTCAGTTGCCGCCAGGAGAAATCGCCGTTGCGGTCAGGCGAACTCGTGCCGGCGGCGCCAGTTGAGCGTGGCCGAAAACCAAACCCTCGACCCGGTCGCGCGGGGTCGAGGCTGCCGCCGTCTTCACGGTGGATGGCGAAAAGCTGTTCCTCAATCGAAGCCCTGCGTTTCGGCTGGCAGGCGCTCGCAGCCGCCGCGCGCTCGACCTGCACCTTCCCGTTGATCGAGCCCATCGGCACGAGCGTCAGGTCCACGCCCGTGACATCCCTGCTGACCACCGTCACGCGTCGCGGGACAGAGGCCGCGTCGTTCTGATCGCCCGGGTCGGTGCGCTCGGCGGCGATCTCATACTCGCCGTCGGGCACGCCGTAAAGCGCAAAACCGTTGCCGCCGCCCCCCGCGCCCCTGCCGGGACGCGACATGACGAAAGCGCGGCCGACGACAGTGCCGGTCGCGGCATGCGTGAGTGTCACGGATGTTGCGACACCGAAGCCGCCAAACCCGCCATCTGAACTCCCGGATGCCGCGCCCAGAATTTTGCCGCTGACGGCGTGGCCCTTTTCGCCGCGGTACTGGATGTCAATGCCGCTCATCTCCTCGCCCGTGCGAACCGTCAGCTCGACGGCAGTGTCGCGCGTCGCCGTCGGGTAATAAGTCGGCACGTCGCCTTCGTAAAGGCTCGGCCTTCTCCCGCCCGGCCCGCCACCGGGTCCGCCGCCTGCGCCAAAGCCTCCGCCTGACGTCGAACCGGCAACGACGACATACGCGCCAGCGGGCAGACCGAAGATGCGGTAGACGCCGCGATCATCGGTCTGGAATTCGCGCGCGAAGCCGCCCGTGCGGAGCGGCCAGCCGTCGGCATCGCGCACCTGTTGAGCGCTGACGCGCACGGCGATCACCGGCTCGTTGCGCGCGTTCAGCACCCGTCCCGTAATCACGCCGCCTTTGACCATGCGGATGGTCACGTTGTCGCCGATGCGATGAAAGGGCGGCTCCGCTTCCTCCGCACCCGCTGATTCAGGCACGTACCCCTGGGCGCTCGCGGAGACGGTCCAGGCGATTGGCCTGAGGCCGTCCACTTTGAAATTGCCCGCCTCGTCGGTCGTGACGCTGCGAAAGGCGTTGCCTCTGGATCTGCCGCTGGCCGGCATCACCGTGATATTGACGAAAGGGATCGGCCCTTCTTCGCCGGCAACTTTGCCGGTGATGGCGCCGAATCTGGCGTCATTATTATCCGGCTCGCTCTCCGCCGGCTTCGGCGTCTGAGCGGCGGCGTTCGCGGCCGGCTGTGGATTCTGCGCTTTGACGGAGATCAGCGGGCTCGATACGAACAGAGTCGCCAGGACAATCAACCCGGCAAACGAGGGATGAGACGTCATCTGATTTCTCATGGCCGCTGCCTCCCCGGTCTGCCCTGTCCCGGATTGCCCTGCGGATTACCACCCGGATTACGCTGCGATCCGCCCTGCGTATTCAGGTCGGCGAGGTTGAGCGTCAGCACAACATCCTGAGTCGTCCCGTTGCCGACTGCGACTGTCTGTGTCGCCGAGGATGGCCGCTGCTGGCGCTGCCCCGGGCCCCCGCCGCCCCCACCCATCACCTGAACCGAGATTTCATAAGTGCCGGCGACGAGCTTTTCAATCTGGAAACGCCCGCTCGGGTCAACGGGCGACGGGGCGGCAGACATTCCGCCCCTCATCCCGCCGCCCGCTCCCGAGCCGTCATCCGTCCGGCGCGCCATCACCATCATCATCATCCCCTGTGACATCGTCCCGCCTTCAACCTTCACCGTGCCGCGCACGATGCTGCTGCCGGTGGCCAGCACGACGCGCACGCCGGCGACCTGCTCGCCCGCGGCGACTTCGAGACCGGCGCGTGCGTCAGCGCCGTTGCGCTCGATCCGCAGCAGGGTGATCCCGGAGAAAGGCCCCGGCGCCTGCGAATTTGAGACGTTGAGATTGACGCGACCCGGCGAGAGGCCCGTCAGTCTGAAGCTGCCATTCGGGGCCGCGTTGACGGACAGATCATTCATCACGTTCAGGCCCGATCCCCGGACACTGGCGTTGATGATCAGGTTTTGCAGATTCGTAGTGATGGCCGGGTCAGCCTGTCCTTCAAAAACGATAGTGCCGCTGATGCTCGCGGCGCGGTGCAGTTTGACTTCAAGCCCGCTCGCGTCCTGCGTGACGACTTCAAACGTGGCCGGGTCGCTGTAAAAGTCTGTCAGCCCGGCCGCCGGGTCCTGCGCGGCGAAGGCGGCGTATGCGCCCGCCCTCAACCCTTCGATCCGGAACTCGCCGTTCTCATTCGTCACTCCGTCGGTGATGTTGCCCATCACGGAGCGACGGTTTGCCATCCCGTGACCGACCAGAACGCCGACCACGGGCCTGCCGGTCTCCGCGTCAATCACGCGGCCCGAGGCGGCAAAGACTTCCCCGCGCCCGGCCATTCTGATGTTGATACCCGAGGCTTCCTTGCCCGCTTCGACTTCGACTATCGTGGCCTGCGCCTGATCGGTGGCGTCGGGATAGTAAGTCAGTTGATAGCCGCCCGCTGCCGGACCGAAGGGTCCGAATCCGCCGAACCCGCCGGGGCCTCCCGGTCCTCCGCCGGGCCCTCTGCCGCCCGGGCCTCCACCACCCGGCCCGCCGCCACCCGGGCCGCCATTCTGCGCGCCGGGCTGCGTGCCGCCCTGACCGCCATTCGGTGTTGCCCCCTGGCCACCATTCTGCTGAACACCATTCTGTATGACATTCTGGCCGCGGTTGCCACCCCCGCCTCGTCCGACACTGACCAGATACCTTCCGGCAGGCAGGCCGTAGACGCGATAGACGCCGCGATCATCGGTGGTGAAATTCACGTCGGGCGGGGCCGGCGGCTGTGACCGCTGGCCGGCCTGCGTGTTCGCGTCAACCGAAGTGACGTTGACCCTCTCGCCGATCACCGCGCGGCCTTCGGCGCTCGTGACGCGCCCCGTGATGACTCCGCCGCGCACCAGCGTGAAATCAATCCCGTCGCGCACTTCGCCGTCGCCGAGCGTCACGACCTGCGAGTCAGTCCGCGCGAGCCCGGTGTTGTAAACCACGTACCCCGGCGCGAGCGGCATGACGCGAAAGCGCCCCGCCGCGACTCCCGTCAGCTGGTAACGCCCGTCATCATCGGTCGTGGCTTTGGTGATGGCGTTCGTCGCAGAGCCGTTGTAATCGGCGGAACTCAGCGCGACGACGAACCCGCGCGCGGGCTGGTCTTCGATCTTCAGGCGGCCGGTGACGGTGCCACTGGCTTCCTTCTGCGCCGGTTGCGATCCCTGGGAGACGGCAGTAAGGTTGAGAGCGAATAACGCCACGGAGAGGGAAATTCCTCGCATCAATAACCGCATTGCGATCCTCCTCTCGCAGTCTGTGCCGTGATCCACGAGACCGCGAACTCCAGCGATGTGAACTGCAGGCCCCGGCAACGATCATGAAGGGGAAAAGATTGTCCGGGTTGACTAAAGGATATTATCACTCCGGGAACCGGGGATTCCGCGGCTTTTGTAAATTCTTTGTTAACTGGCAAAGTTTTCTTCGCTTTCACGGGAGAGAGGCTGCGCTTGCAATTTTTTGCGGGGGACGTAAAGTTGCCCGCAGGAAGGGGAACTGTTGACTTCAACATGAGCGAGGATCAGAGACAGAATATGCCCTCACAGCCGGTCACGCCGGAATCGCTGGCCGCGCAGATGAGGCAGATGATGACCGAGTTCCGGGAGTTCCGCGCCTTCGCCGAGCCGAAGCTTTACGACGCGAAGCCGCTGCACGAGCAGACCCGCGCCGAGGTCATTGAAATGCGACAGGAGATGAACCAGCGATTCGAACGGCTGGAAAAAGAGCTGCGCCAACCCAATCACAAATTCGAGAATCAGATGTCCGACCCGGCGAACGCGCGCGCCGACGTGCGGGATCTGCAGCAGCCGTTGACGACCTCGAAAGGCCGAAGTCGTAATCAGAGCGGATAAGAACACAGACCTGTGAGTAACCCGCCCGTAGCGGCGACGAGGGTCGCACCGCCAGACTTCATTTTTTGTAAAACCCTGAATGCAGTCTCACTCCCGTGCATCATCTGTTTTGTGCCCCCCTTGACGCCCTCTGATGCGCTGAATAGAATCCCCCTTACGTTTTACATACCCGGCAGTCAAGACTGCGGTCGCCACCTGCAATTCACAGGACATTTTTTGATTCCCCGGAGGACGTTGCTTGATCGAAGTTGAGCATCTGACGAAGAGCTATGGCAAAGGGCGGGCGGTGAATGACATCACCTTCACCGTCAACAAGGGCGAAATCCTCGGCTTCCTGGGCCCGAACGGCGCGGGCAAAACGACGACGATGCGCATCCTGACCGGCTACCTGCCGGCCACCGCCGGGACGGCGCGGATCGCGGGCTTTGACGTCTTCGACCAGTCAATGGAAGTCCGCAAACGCATCGGCTACCTGCCCGAACAGCCGCCGCTCTACCCGGAAATGTCGGTCGCCGATTACCTGACTTTCGTCGCGCGCATCAAGGGCGTCGAGGCCGACAAGACCCCGGGCCGCGTCGCGGAGGCGATGCGGATGGCAAATATCGAAGACCGCCGCAACGACCTGATCAGGAAGCTCTCGCGCGGCTACAAGCAGCGCGTCGGCATCGCGCAGGCCATCGTCCACAACCCGGACGTCGTGATCCTGGACGAGCCGACGGTCGGGCTCGACCCGAACCAGATTATCGAAGTCCGCCGGCTGATCAAGAGCCTCGCGGGTGATCACACGATCATCCTCTCGACGCACATCCTGCCCGAAGTCGAGATGACCTGCGACCGCGTGGTCATCATCCACAAGGGGCAGATCGTCGCCGAAGACACCCCGCAGAACCTGGCGAGCCAGCGCGGCGGCGGCCAGCGCATTCACCTCGAAGTCAAAGGCGACGCCGGGCAGTTGCAATCCTCGCTCGCCCAGGTCGAAGGCGTCAGCCGGGTCGAGGTCGAGCCCGTCGAGTCTTCGGGGCTGCTCTCGGTCACGCTCGAAAATGACAAGGGCAAAGACCTGCGCCACGTCATCGCGTCGCGCCTGATCGGCGAGGGCTTCGAACTCTACGAACTGCGCGCCGTCAACCTCAGCCTTGAGGACATCTTCCGACAACTGACCACCGAGGAGACGAAGGAAGCTCAGGCGGCCTGAGCTGACAGCCACATACCTCTGATGGATTGAGGAGCGTTGATGAGTTCTGCCCCGAAACTGCTGATCCTTTCCGGCCTTCTCTGCGCGGCCGTCACCGCCGCGGCGCAGCAGCCTGGCGCGCCGCCCCCGCCGCCACGGCCCATGCCGGATTATTCCCCGCAGGCGTGGAAGGAGTATCAGTCCGACGCGGGAAAGTTCAGCGTCAGGCTGCCGGGCCAGCCGAAGGAGATGACGACGGTCAGGGAGGGTGCCGGCGGGAAGGTGACTATCAACACCTGGTATTACGACCGGGCATCATTCGTCAGCTACAACGCCTCCTGGTGGGACGCGCCGCAGGGCGTCGGTGACGTAAAAGTCATGCTCGGGCATCTGCGCGATCAGGCCCTTGAGCGGGTCGCGAAGGACAATCATCGCGTCCTCAAAGATGAAGAGATCACGGTTGACGGCCGGCCCGGGCGGTTCCTCGTACTCGACCTGAACGGCAAGGCGTTCGTCCGGATGAGGTGGGCCATCGTGGATAACCGGATCTACCTGCTGACGGTTCAGACGCTCAATCACGGCCCCGACGCGATGATGAGCGAGAACGGCTACGAAAAGATCGCGATGAGCTTTCTGGATTCATTCAAACTGATGAAGTGAGTCACAACTTTATTACTGAGGTGATCGGATGAAAGGACTTCTGGCGATATACCGGCGGGAACTGCAAAGCTATTTCGTCTCGCCGATCGCGTACGTTGTCATTGGCGTGTTCCTGATAGCCAGCGGGCTCGTTTACTACTTCCTGTTGAACCGGGTGATTCAGGTCGGCTTCCAGATGCAGATGCAGGGCATGCGCGGCGGAATGCCTCAGGATTTTGACATGCCCGGCCAGCTGCTCCGCGCCTTCATCGGCTTCGTCGGGACTTACGTCATCCCCTTCCTGATCCCGCTCCTGACGATGGGCCTCTACTCGGAGGAGCGCAAACGCGGGACGATGGAACTGCTGATGACCTCGCCGCTCAGTGAGATTCAGATTGTGATGGGCAAATTTCTCGCCTCGCTGAGCCTGTTCGTGCTGATGCTGGCCCTGACTTTTATCTATCAGGTCGCGACCCGCAGCTTCAGCGACCCGAAGCTGCCCTGGAAGATCATTCTGTGCGCCTACCTCGGCGCGACCCTGCTCGGCGCCTCCCTGCTCTCACTCGGCGCCTGGGTCTCATCGCTGACCGAGAACCAGATTATTGCCGCCGTGGTCACGTTCGTCGGGGCGCTGCTCTTACTCCTCCTCAACGTCCTGATCAGCGACGTGGGTTCGAAGACCGGCGAGGTCTTACAGTACCTTTCGATCCTTAATCACTTCGACGACTTCGCCAAAGGCGTGATTGATACGACGAGCCTGGTTTACTACCTCACGGTCATCGCCCTCGGCCTCTTCCTGACGCTGCGGACGCTCGATTCGATGCGGTGGAGGCGGGCATAAACAATAAGGGTGAAGGCGGAAGGATGAAGGACGAACACCGGAAGCGGCAACAATTCTGATTTCATCCTTCATCCTTCCGCCTTCACCCCTCATCCTTGCACCTATGAAAGCTGACAAGCAGGAAATAATCAAATACGCGGGCTGGCTGGGCGTGGCGCTGCTGGCCGGCGGTTATCTGCGCTACGTGGTGCGCGAAGAGATGGGGACTTTCGACAAGAGTCTCCTGATTGCGGGCGCGGTGCTGGTAGTCCTGAGTCTGGCGCTCAACTTCCGGGCGGTCACGGGAGTCTTCGGCAGACGCTCGACAAAGCTCGGCACCAACACGGCGGTGCTGACCGTGGCCGTGATCGCGATCCTGGCGGTCATCAACTACCTCGGCTACCGCCACCACAAGCGCCTCGACCTGACTTCGGAAAATCTCTACAGCCTCTCCGACCAGACGCGCAAGATAGTCTCGGGGCTCAGGCAGGACGTGAAGATCATCAAGTTCGACAAGGTGGATGACCCCGGCCTGCGCGAACAGATCCAGGACTTCAAACGACTGAGCGGCAAAATCAGCTACGAGCGCATTGACCCGCAGGAAAGGCGGCAGCTCGCCGAGCAGTACGGGGTGCGCAGTTTCGGCGAGACCATCGTCACTTCCGGCACCCGCACCGAACACCTCACCGCGACCGGCGAGCAGGATCTGGTCAACGCGGTCCTCAAGGTCACGCGCGACAAGCTCAAGAACGTCTGCTTCGTCGAGAGCCACAACGAGAAATCAACCGCGGCCTCCGGCGCCGAGGGGCTCTCGGCGGTCAACGGCGGGCTCAAGAACCAGAACTACGAGACGAAGACGGTGGACATCGTCTCGGCCGAGGTGCCGAAGGATTGCGAAGTGCTGGTCGTCGCCGGGCCGAAAAAGCCGCTCTTCTCTTCCGAAGTCGAGAACATCGGGAAGTACCTCGACGGGGGCGGCAAGGCGCTGCTGATGATTGACGCCGACACCGACCCGCAGCTCGGCGACCTGCTCAAATCGTGGAACATCGCGCTCGGCAACGACATCGTGCTTGACGTGAGCGGCGTCGGGCGCCTGTTCGGCCTCGGCGCGGCGGCCCCGATTGCCCGGGAGTACGGCTCGCACCCGATCACCAAGGACTTCAACCGCGCGATGACGGTCTTACCTTCGGCGCGTTCGGTCAAGGTCGCGGACCCGTCGAAGACCGACGTGACCACGACCGAACTGCTCAAGACTTCGGGCGCGAGCTGGGCCGAAACTGACCTGAAAAACCCGCAGGCCGAATTCAACGAGGGCAAGGATACGAAAGGCCCGGTCAGCCTCGGCGTCGCGGCCAGCAAAAGGGTCGGCGAGAAGGAGGCGCGTCTGGTCGTCATCGGCGATTCCGACTTCGCCAGTAACCAGTTCGTCAACCAGCAGGCCAACGGCGACCTGTTCCTGAACACGATCAACTGGCTGGCGCAGGACGAGGACCTGATTTCGATCCGCCCAAAATCCGTGACCAATCGCACGATCTCGCTGACCGAAACGCAGAAGAACCTGATCTGGCTCCTGACCGTCATCTTCCTGCCCGCGGCGGTGATCTTCTCGGGCGGTTACATCTGGTGGAAGAGAAGGTGAAAGAGAAGTCAGAAGTCGGAACGATGAGCGATGAATCAGAAGGCGTGTATTTATTCATCGCTCATCGTTCCGACTTCTGACTTCTGACTTCTTATGAAAAGAAACACTCTCATCATCCTCCTCATCGCCGTCGCGCTCGGCGTGTTCGTTTACTATTACGAGATCAGGGAAGGGAAACCGCGCGACGAGGTGCCGGACAAGAGCGTCCCGGCCTTCACCTTCAAGCCCGAGGACGTCACGACGGTGACGCTCGCCAACGCCGACAAGGCCGTCACCGCCGAGCGCAGCAACGGCAAGTGGACGATCATCCAGCCGCTCGTCACCGAGGCCGATCAGGGCGGCCTCGATCAGACGGTTGATGACTTCGCCAGACTGAAATTGCAGGATACGAAGAAGGGCACGCCGGAGAACCTGAAGGAGTTCGGGCTGAGCGACTCGAAGACCGTCGCCGAATTCAAACTGAAGAACGGCGAGACGCACCGGGTGAAGTTCGGCGCGAAGGATTTCACCGGCTCTTCCGTCTACGTGCAGGTGGATCAGATGGCCGACGCCGGCCTCGTCGCCACGCCGATGCTGCTGCTCGCGCAGAAATCGCTCAACGACCTGCGCGACCGCCAGATCCTCAAGCTCCAGGAGAGCGACCTCACCAGGTTCAGGATCAAAAACCCCAACCTCACGCTCGCCGCCGAAAAGAGTTCGGAGGGCAAGTGGCTCGCCAAAGAACCCGCGAACAAGAAGGACAAGGAGGTCAACGAGAGCAAGGCCCTTGGTTCCTGGCTTTCAACCGTCGCGCAGGAAGTGATAGACAGCCCTTCGCCCGAAACCAGGGCGAAGGCCGCGAAGACCGCGGTCGAAGCGCAACTGACCGCGAAGGACGGGCAGACGACCAGTCTGAAGGTGTCCGAGGCCGACGACGACAACGCTTACGTAACCGTCGAAGGCCGCGACAAGATCTACCGGATTCGCAAATCAGAACTCGAATCCATGAGCTTCAAACTGGCGGACGTGATCGCCGAGCCGACTCCCACGCCGACACCTGAAGCATCTCCGGCACCATCAACATCGGCTTCACCTTCGCCGGCGAAGAAGGCGAAGAAATAGAGACGCAGTCCCCGGTGGCTCCGGGCGCTTCCGGGTAAAGTCGCTTCGTCTTCAATCCTGAAGAAGATCAGGCGGTCGCGAACAGCTTTCTCTCGATGATTGATTCCAGATTCCGGTTATGGAAGATCATCTCGAACTCGGAGGCTTCGGCCCCGGGGACGAGGCAGCTCCACAGGTTGATCTCACGGATCAGGGATTCCTGATCGGCGGAGTCGCGCGCGGCTTTTACTTTATCCCGCAGGCTGCGCAGGTAGAACAGGGCATGATCAATCGCGTCGGCGCGGCGCAGTCCGAGATGGCTGGTCAGCAGTCTGGTCCGGCCCCTCCTGCGCAGCCGCTCGAGCGCCGGCAGGAGCAACTCCGGCGAGGAATAGGCCAGGTAGACGATGTTGCCGACGACGGTATCCCCGGCGGCGATCAGGTCGGCTTCGGGGATGTCTATGCCGAGCGTACTCATCGTGTGCCCCGGGTTGTGGAAGACGTCGAGCGTGTAGCGCCCCCACTTCAGCCTCAGCTCGTCGGAAATCAGAATGTCCGGCTCGACAAAATGCCCGCGCTCCTCTTCCGAGCGATGGAGTTCGGAATCGAACGTGTGGCGGTAATTGGCGTGCGCAATGATCCGGCCCTCGGGGAACAGCTTGAGCGCCGCCAGGTGGTCGCTGAAGTAATGAGTGCAGACGATGAAGCGAACCTGTTTCTCGAGTTCCTGCTCGACGTAGTCGCGCAGTTTCTCGGCGTCCCGCTCGCTGCCGAGCGCGTCCACGAGCAGCGCCTCGTCGCCGCTGGTCAGGATCAGCGAGTTCGACTGGTACGCCTCGCCGACAAACACATAAGCGTCAGATTCGACCTGCTGCACGCGCATGATTACTTCCCCTCGTCATTCGATCAGACTACTCCACTTCACCAGCCAGACCTCTCTCGCAACCCCGTGATGTGTGCGACGTGATGGCGCGCGTGCCATTCGTAGAGCTGAAGGTTCGCGTCAAGCGTCATGACGCCTCTTTCGAGGTGTCTGAGGGTGCGCCCCCATTCCTCCGGCCGGATCGCGCCGAGCGCCATGACCCAGCGCCGGTGCAGCGATTCGAGCAGCGCCAGCGAGACCTCGGGGTCGGCGGTGCGCGCGTCTTCAAGCCTCGCCCACTCGCCCTCCTCGTAAGGTTTGATCGTCGGCTCGGTTTCGGTCAGCGCCAGCTTGAACCTGAGGTAGCCGTTCAGGTGGCTGTCGGCCAGATGATGCACGACCTGACGCACCGTCCAGCCCTCGGGGCGGTACGGCGCGTCCAGTTGTTCGGGCGACAGCCCTGCGACGGCCGCCATCAGTCGGGCCGGCAGGGCGGCGATGCTTTCGATCAGCGCCAGTCGCCCGGGCGCATCGAGTTTCTCCCGGGCTTCAAACTTCCCGACCGGGTAACGCAGGTCTGGTGCCTGTCGGTCATTCGTCCCTTCAGCTTTCATCAGTGTTCCTCCTAAGTTCATCCTACGGGTTCGGGCGGCGCGGAATCCATCCGATTCACGGCCTGAAATTTTTCCTGATTGCTCGGCCTGCCTGATTGGGAGAGAACAGTGAAGCTGGCCCGAACGATCATCGCGGTGACAACGCTCTTTACCTTCGACGCCTCACGGCTGCCCCTCCGTTTTTTATCAGGTAACTCTTTTCTTTCGTCCGACTGTTGAGATAATACGGGTCAGCCGTGAATGGATCAAATTCATTATTTGCATCCTTTCGATGAATTACTCTCATTCACGACTGAAAGGAGAACCGGCAGTGAATCTCGACATCCGACACCTCAGACTGATCGTCGCCGTGACCGAAGAGAAGAGCGTGACGAAGGCTGGCGAGCGACTGCACCTGACGCAGTCGGCGCTCAGCCACCAGCTGCGCGACATCGAGCAGAGGCTCGGGACGCCGCTCTTCCTGCGCCTCAACAAGAAGATGGTCCTGACGCAGGCCGGCGAGCGGCTGCTCAGTTCGGCCCGGCAGGTGATTGACGAACTCAGGCGGGCTGAGGACGACATCTCGCAGATGGCCGCCAGCAAGCACGGCGCGTTGCGGATCAGCACCGAATGTTACACCTGCTACCACTGGCTGCCTGATCTGCTGAAGGAGTTCAGCCGGAAGTTCCCGGGCGTCGAAGTGAAGATCATGGTCGAAGCTACGCACCAGCCGATCCAGGCGCTGCTCGGCGGGAAACTCGATCTGGCCATCGTCAGTTCCAGCTCGCGCGACAGGCAACTGCACTATCACCCGCTCTTCCGGGATGAACTGGTCGCGATTATGGCCCCCAATCATCCGCTCGCCGCCCGGCCTTACCTGCGGGCCGGGGATTTCGCCGACCAGAACCTGATCCTCTACTCATCTCTCAAGGAGAGTTCCGTCTACCAGAAAATGCTCATGCCCGCTCGTGTCACGCCGGCGCGGGTCTCGCAGGTGCAGCTGACTGAAGCGATCATCGAGATGGTCAAAGCCGGTCTGGGTGTGAGCGCGCTCGCCCGGTGGGCGGTGGCGGGACAGGTCGAGTCAGGGAAGCTGGTGGCACTACCCCTGACCAGAAAAGGCTTTCATCGGCAGTGGAGCGCCGTGATGCTGAGGAATGATTTCGTCCCCGCCTACGTCAATGAATTTGTGAACCTGCTTTCCGGCCCCGCCATGCCCGTCGCGAGGCCCGGCATCGTCCGGCTGGTTTCAGGCCGGAGGTAGCGCGAAAGAACGTACTGTGAAAGTCTTTTTCACCGCCGCAGGCGCAGAGAACAGGAGAGGCAGTGCAGAGAGAAAGAGGTGGCTTTCAACTCTTCTCTGCGATACCTCAGCGTTCTGCGGCGCCTGCGGCGGTGAGTCCCTCTCACAGGAGGTCTCCTGAGTTTGCACCAGCTACTCACGATCAAAGACGATGACCTGCTCAAACTCTGCCCCGCCCGCATCCGCCCCCTTAATCCTTGCCGTCAGTGTCTTGCCGTCTTCTGAGACTTCATACGTGCCCCGACCAGCTACCACGCCGTCTTTCCTGGCCACCACTTCAAGAGTGTGCGAGCCTGCCCATTTCGCCACCTCCACGACGCCGGGGGCTTCGGCGAGTGGATATTCTTTGCCGTCGGGGTGAAGCCTTTTTGTCCCCGACTCCCGCTTCCCCGCCATGTTGACGCCGGTGAAGGTGAGCAACACGGCTTCGTCGGAGACATCGAAGTGCAGGGCCGCGCTCCGGAACTGATGATCTGCATACTGCTTTGATTTCGACAGGTTGGCTTTCGTCATTTCTATAGCTTTCAAGAAAATGTTATTTGACAAAACAGTTTGTTGACAGTGATGTCAGCTCAGGCGGCGATTCCGAACAGCGCCAGCACCTCCTCGTGACGATTGGTGAATTTGACCAGCGCGGAGTCCACTTTGGCCGTC
>DASRDU010000003.1:10000-20053 GCA_035652435.1 Blastocatellia bacterium | reverse complement strand
CGGGCTACTCCAGTTCGCCTGTGCCTTGCTCTGGTATCGTCGGGAGTCAGATCCGGCGCTGGTCTTCTCCTGATCAAATATTCTATCAATCTGTAGCTACAACATTTTGTAGCCAGTTCGCGTTTTGAGATAGTTACTAAGGAGAATCGTGTCAGCGCAGGCAGCGCGCGGGCACAAAATAACCGTGGCTAAAGCTGCCGCCGTCAATAACGCCGCACTGTACTTCATCTCAAACTCCTTCAGCAGAGGCTGACAGCCTGGCGAGGCCGATTGCCTTTTAATCGGCTTACGCCGTGACAGTGGAGACGCTTCGTGCCGGACATGGAAGAGGACTGAGAAAGACCTGTCCGGGGCCCTGGCATTTCAGGCGCTCATAACCTCTGGTTGTCTTTGTGTGCCGGTTGTGAGACCGCTGGCAGATTACTGCCTGCCACCAGACTGGTCAACGAGATATAACAAGAGTCAGAAGATTTTTGTCCGACTCCCGCCGGTTCGGTTTCATATCCGGCGGAATAGTTGTGTACAATCCCTCCTACACCTGCGGCATCATTCTCAAAATCCAAAAACCACTTCCAGTAAATTTCAGGAGAGAAAAAGTGTCAGACCAATCGCTGAAAAAGATCGGACGGGCGCTCATCAGCGTCTCGGATAAAACAGGCATCACTGAATTCGCGCAGTCACTGGCGCGGCATGGAATTGAAATTATCTCGACCGGCGGGACGGCGAAGCTGCTGCGCGAGCAGGGGCTCGACGTCAGGGACGTTTCAGAGGTGACGGGCTTCCCCGAAATGCTCGACGGGCGCGTGAAGACGCTCCACCCGAAAGTCCACGGCGGCATCCTTGGCATCCGCGGCAACGCCGAACACCGCGCGAAGATGGAAGAACACGGCATCAGGCCGATTGATCTGGTCGTCGTCAACCTTTACCCGTTCCGCGAAACCATTCAGAAGCCCGGCGTGAAGCTCGAAGACGCCATCGAAAACATTGACATCGGCGGCCCCGCAATGATCCGCTCTGCCGCCAAGAATCACGACGACGTGGCTGTCGTCGTCGAGCCCGCGGATTACAGACTGGTCAGTGATGAACTCGATCAGAACGGCGGCGCGCTCGCGCAGGCGACGCGGTTCCGGCTGGCGGTCGCGGCCTTCCGTCACACCTCGGCTTATGACCGCGACATCGCGCGTTACCTTTCAACCGTCGGCACCAGCGAGTCGGGCCAGCAGACTTTTCCTGATGAGTTGGATCTGGCCTTGAGGAAAGTCACCGACCTGCGTTACGGCGAGAACCCGCATCAGGGCGCCGCGCTTTACCACATCGCCGGGAACGACGAGCGCGGCGTGGCGAATGCCGAACAGTTGCAGGGCAAGGAGCTTTCTTACAATAACCTGATTGACGCCGACGGCGCATGGAATCTGGTGGTCGAGTTGCACCGTCTGCAGCTCGGCGATGCGCGTGCGAAAGGCGCAACCGATCTCGGCAACCTGCCGCACACCTGCGCGATCATCAAGCACACCAACCCCTGCGGCGTTGGCGTGGCCCGGACTGCGGCTGAAGCCTTCGCCAACGCCAAAGCCACCGACCCGGTCTCGGCCTTCGGCGGCATCATCGCCTTCTCGCAGACGGTTGACGAAGCCGCAGCGAAGGAGATTGCCGAGATGTTCGCCGAAGTCATCATCGCGCCCGAATTCGATGATGGCGCGCGGCAGGTCTTGTCGGCGAAAAAGAACCTGCGCGTGCTGCGGATGGGCGACGCCGGGTTGGGCGAAGGCCAGCGAGTATTCGAGCTGCGCAAAATCAGCGGCGGGGTACTCGTGCAGGATCAGGACGCCGAACTGCTCGACGAAGAGAAATTCAAAATCGTCAGCGAGCGCAAGCCGACGACGCCCGAGTTGCGCGCGCTGCGGTTCGCCTGGGCCGTCTGCAAGCACGTCAAATCGAACGCCATCGTCTACGCGAATGAGAACCAGCTGGTCGGAGTCGGCGCGGGTCAGATGTCGCGCATTGATTCGGTCAGGATCGGCGCGATGAAAGCGCAGCTCCCGCTCCGGGGGACGGTGCTGGCGTCAGACGCCTTCTTCCCGTTCCGCGACGGCGTTGATGAGGCCGCGAAACACGGCATTACCGCCGTCATCCAGCCCGGCGGCTCGGTCCGCGACGCCGAAGTCATTCAGGCCGCGAACGAACACAATCTGGCGATGGTCCTGACCGGCCTCAGACACTTCAAACACTGAAATAAGTAGAAAGCAGAAAGTAAAAAGCAGGAAGCGGAAGGCGGGGGAGCATTAGCTCCCCCGCCTTCCGCTTCCTGCTTTTTACTTTCTGCTTTCTACTTATCTTTCCGCGACTCTGGTGTCAGGGACCTTATCGCCGCGTTTGGCGAGGGGGCGCAGCCCTTTGGCGTCTTTGATGAAGATGCCGACCGTGCTGTTTTTGAGCTGGCCGTAAAAGACCACCTCGCCGCGGTCATTGAGGCTGACGTTGGCGAAGTTGTTGAAGACTTCCCCCTTCCCACCGCCGGGCACCGGGTCTTCAGCGCGCGCGATCACCTCAACACCCTTCTCAGTCAGGAGGAAGATGCCGCGCGTGCGCCCGCCATAGAAGCCGATGAAAGCAAGCTCGCCGCGGGAGTTGAGCGCCGGGGCATTGAAGCTGCTGAATTTCGCCTCGGTATTACCAACCGGGTCGCCGGATTTCAGGACCAGCCGGGCCGGGCCATCCTTGCCCGCCTCTTTGATGAAGAGCGCGCGGGCCGCATTCGGCCCGTCGAAAAAGCCGACAAAGGCCACATCGCCTTTGTTGTTGATCGTCGGGGCCTGATTGCCGAAGCCAATATATTTTGCTTCCGGGACCGGGGCCTCCTTGCCCTGTTGCGCAACCAGTTCGATTCCCTTTTCACGCTTGACGAAAATACCGCTGCTGTCGCCGAGCCGCACGAAAAAGGCCACCTCCCCATTTTCGTTGATGGCCGAAGGGTAGAAGTGTTCCGAGTAGACCATGGCCGAATCGGGGATGATCGTCCGCTGCCCGCTGCGCACGATCAGGTTGAGTTTCGGCGGGTTCGAGGTCGAGTCGAGGTAGAACAATCCGCGCCCGTCAGGGTCAACGTAAGTGCCGATGAAAGCGACCAGGCCTTTCGTATTAATGGTCGGGTTCCCGAGATTGCCGAAGTGTGACGGCATGCGCGGCACTTCCTGGCCGAGCTGAGCGAGCATCCGCAGGCCGGAAGCGTTCCGGAGAAAAATGCCGGATTTCCGGTGCGTTTCTGCAGAAGCCGCCGGCGACTCCGGCTGCTGCCCCGGCTGCGGGTTGTGCCCCTCTTCTTTCTTCGAGTCAATGTAGTTGCCAATGAAAACCAGATCGCCGTTCTCATTGATGCTCGGGTTGCTGAAATCAATCAGCGGTTCATTCAGATTCGAGGCCTTGTCCCCGTCACGGACCATCGTCTGCAGGCCCTTCTCCGTCTGGACGAAAATCCCCCGGCCCACGCCCTGCGGCGAGGAAGGCGAGATGAACCTGCCGAGAAAAGCCACGGCGCCTTTGTTGTTGATGTCCGGGAATCCGAACGTCCCCATCTGATTGGGGCCGAGCGGGGGAATTTCAATCTTTTTCTCCTCCCTGCTCCGCTCGGTGATCGCGACCGGATCGTCGCCGGACGACTGCTTCTCCGCTTCCTTCTGCTTCGGCTCATTCTCCCCGGGCTTCTGCGCCTTATCTGTCGTAGCCGGCTTCTTTTCCTGCTGCGCCAGGGGGCGGTCTGCGGGGCAGACGGCGGCGAGGGCAGCAATCATCAGGCTCAGGAAGAAAAATCTTTTATTTCCGCACACAGTATTCAGGCCTCCTCAAATGACTATCGTTGATGGTCTGCCTGCGACGCTATGCCGAGGGGACGTCAGGTCTCAGGACGGGCAGCAGGGACACCGATTCAACGCTCTTTCAGCGTAAATGTTCCAGTCAGCAGACTCTCGGGCTCTCCGCAATTAATGTTAAGGGCGCTTCGGCCGGCGTCCGAAATGGAGCGTGAGGCCGGACGGGGCCAGCGATGCTTCTTTCAAGTGAGATGCGTGGACTCCTCTGGCCACGGCGGCGATGAGTCTATCACACGCCATCCCCGCTACAAAGAAACCCCGCCGCCATCAAAATCTGATGACAGACATATGACAAAGCCTTCAGGAAGTAAAAAGGCAAAAGTAGAAAGTCAAAAGTCAGAGTGCCGCACCCCCTGATCAACCCCGGGACGGTCCGGCACTCTGACTTTTGACTTTCTACTTTTGCCTTTTTACTTCCTTCCGACTCAGTGCCCGCGCTTCGGATAGAAGCGACTGCCCGGATTGGTCAGGCACCTCAGCCCGGACACGTTCACATCAGCCCCGCCCAGGCTCTGGCGCTCGATCACACTCCGCGCCGAAACCGGGTCGAGCAGGGAGTCGCTCCAGCTCTCTTCAAACCGGAACGCGGCCTGGCGATTGACCAGGGCTTCGGCCAGAGTCTGCCCGTTGCTTAACTTCGTGCCGTAGGGAACCTGCGTCCTGCCCTGCTCCGTGACAAAGCCTTCTGCGAAGAGGATGCCGTCGTTGAAGAGGATGCCGTCATTGAACAGAATGCCGTCAGTCATCACGGCGCCATCGGATGAAACAATCGCGTCGGCCAGAGACGTGCCGTCATTGAACAGGATGCCGCCGGCGAAGAGAATGCCGTCGGGGCGCAACACTTTGTCATTGAACAGGATGCCGTCGGGTGAAATTATCGCGTCGTTAAAGAGAATGCCACCCGACAGGATCATGTTTCCGGGAATGGCAAAGCCCCCCTGCCGCACCAGAGAACTGGTGAAGAGGATGCCGTTGCTCATCACATAGTTGTCGGCGAACAGGATCCCGTTGGTGAACAGAATCCCGTCGGTGAAGAGAATCCCGTCTGACCCGACGATGTCCTTGTTGAATCCGACCTGCTCGCCCGCGATCGTTGAAGTGAGAGCGAGCCTCGTCAGGGTTCTGCCGTCGGCCAGCAGGAACTCGCCCGGCCTGATTTCACCAGCGTCCCTGCGGATGTAGCCGGCCAGGCGAATCGCGGCGTCGGCATTCATCTCACCGGCGCCTTCAGTGACCAGTTGCCGGTAGAGCGGCTGCGATGACAGGCCGGCGACCGGCTGAGCGGTGAAGCGCAGCAGCGCCTTGACCATGCGCGGCGTCAGCGAAGGGTTGGCGACGAGCATCAGCGCGGCGGTGCCGGAAACCATCGGCGCGGCCACCGAGGTCCCGCTCAGCGTCATGTAACTTTTCCCGAGCGAAGCCAGCGTCAGTTTCGGCGAAGCGAGGCCGTCCCGGTTGCTCAGCACGTTCCCGCCCCCCGGCAATGTACTGGCCCGCAGCGAAACGATCTTGTTGCCCGGGGCTACGATGTCGGGTTTGATCAGGCCGTCAACCAGCGTCGGGCCATGCGAGCTGTAAGTCGCCATCACATCATCCGAGCGGGCGTTCGTCTGCATCGTGTTGATCGCGCCCACGGTGATCACGTAAGGGTCGTTGGCCGGGGAAACGATGCCGCCGTAAAGCGGCTGGCCCTGATCATCCTTGCCGTAATTGCCCGCGGCACAGACCACGATGATTCCGGCTTCGACCGCGCGCTCGACGGCCAGGCACAGCGGGTCGGTCTTGTAAGACTGAGTCACAGCCCCGCCCAGGCTCAGGTTGATGATGCGGATGTTGTATTTGTCCTTGTTCGCCAGCACCCAGTCAATGCCCGCAATGACCGAAGCGGCGTTCCCCACCCCGTTCTCATCCAGCACGCGCACGTCAACGAGGTTGACGATGGGCGCGATCCCCTGGAAGGTCGGATCCCCGGGATTCAGCCGCCAGTTGCTGAGCGAATACGCGCCGGTGCCCGCTGCGACGCCGGCGATGTGCGTGCCATGCCCATAGAAGTCCGTGTTCTGACGTTCGCTCCCGGTGAAATCAACCCGCGCCAGAATGCGATTGTTGCCGATGTCTGAATTGTTGGGCGGAGAAACCCCCGAATCGAAAACCGCAATCGTCGGGAGGTCCCTCGCGAGCAGTGATTTTCCGGAGGGCCTGCCGACAATGAATGACGTACCGTTGCCGGACGAAAAGGTGTAGCCGTCGGGCGAGGCGCTGCCGATTTTTACGCCGCCATTCGCGAGCGTCCTGAGCAGGCTTTCCACGCCGGTGGCCACCTCGATGTGACTGCCGGGCAGTTTCGACATCGCATAGAGCATCTGGTTGGGATCACCGTCATGGTCTGAAGCCCTGACCACGCCGTCTTCGGAGACCCACTCCGTCTGGCGCCGCGCCGCCAGAGATTTAATCTTCCCCGCCGGGACTTCCGCCGCCATCAGATTCAGCCGGCCAAAACGCCTGACGTTTTTCGCGCCCGCCGATTGAATTGCGGCCTCATCATTCCGGGTCGGCTGATCTTTGGTTCTGATGATGACACGAACGGTTTCCCGGGGAGCAGTCCGCGCGCGCTGGCGCAGCAGTTCCGGCGCCAGCCTGCTCGTCTTCGGGTTTGCCTGGGCGGGGATAATCGCCAGATGGACCAGAACAGCGATCATTGCCAGTCCGAACATCACTCGGGCCTGCGACCGGTGTCCGTTGCGATCATTCACGGGGGTCATGCATTACTCCTGGTTCTCTCGTTTCCAATGGCCTGCAGCAACGACGGGGTTGTCGCATTTCATCAATCGTGCAGTTTGCACACATGCTGAGCGACATCTCAGTCGGCAATCCACGTACCAGGCGGCCCCCGATGACCGGTCATCTGGCAGGGTGTTGAAATCACAGCGCCTGTCTGGAAGTAACGAGGCATTCTGACCGATGCCCCGGTCAGAAGTTCATTTTCATGTCACTGGCTGACGTGCCACCGTTTGGAATGTTTCAGATCAATCTGGCGGATCGGGCTTCGGAAAATAAAAGGGCCGCAGGGAAATGATCCCTGCGGCCCTCTCTATTTCCGGCAGAATGACTGAAGAGTTATTCGTCGTCTTCCTCGACCATCGCCTCTTCCCCGAAGAATTCCTCCTCCTCTTCCACCTCTTCCGGTTCCTCGAATTCCGCCTCATCCACCTCCGGCTCGGGCTGCTGTCTGGCGCTGATCGCCGCCATCGCTTCGAGGTAAATCGGCGTCTCGTCTTCTTCCTCCATCGGAACCTCGTGCATGGTCGGGTCGGAGGCGACCTTGAAGTTCCGGTAGTAATCCATCCCGGTGCCGGCCGGGATCAGGCGGCCCATGATCACGTTCTCCTTGAGGCCGCGCAGGTAATCCACCCGACCGGAGATCGCCGCCTCGGTCAGCACGCGAGTCGTCTCCTGGAAGGACGCCGCCGAGATGAACGATTCGGTCGAGAGCGAGGCCTTCGTGATGCCGAGCAGCAGCGGTTCGGCCACTGAGGGCTGCCCGTCCGCCGTGAGCGCCCGCTCGTTCTCGTCGTGGAAGCGGAAGCGGTCAACCTGCTCTTCGAGCAGGAACTCGGTGTCGCCGACCTCCTTGATCCGCACCCAGCGCAGCATCTGGCGCACGATCACCTCGATGTGCTTGTCGTTGATATGCACACCCTGCAACCTGTACACCTCCTGAATCGCGTTGACCAGGTAACGCTGCAACTCCTCCATCCCGCGCACGGCCAGGATGTCATGCGGGTTAAGCGGGCCGTCCATCAGCGGCTCGCCGGCGCGCACGTGGTCGCCTTCCTGCACGTTGATGTGCGTGCCGCGCGGGATCGAGTACTCACGCTCCTCGCCGTTTTCGCCGACGATGATGACTTTCTGCGACCCCTTGGTGACCGGGCCGAATTTGACCGTGCCGTCAATTTCGCTCATGACCGCCGTCTCGCGCGGGCGCCGGGCCTCGAACAGTTCGACGATGCGAGGGAGACCGCCGACAATATCCTTCGTCTTGGTGATCTCACGCGGGATCTTCGCGAGGATGTCGCCCGGTTCGACCGCATCGCCGTTGCTGACCATGAGGTTGGCGCGGATCGGCATCGCGTAAGTCTTCTGCACCTTGCCCGAGTCGGACTTGATCTCGATGCGCGGCTGGCGCTTCTCGTCCGGCGAATCCATCACGATCGGGCGGATCAGGCCGGTGGTCTCATCCTGCTCTTCGTGAACGGTCACGCCTTCGATCAGGTCGCGCCAGTGGACCGTGCCGACGACCTCGGTCAGGATCGAGAAGGTGAACGGATCCCATTCGGCCACCTTGTCGCCGATCTCGACTCGCCCGCCGTCGGGGTAGTTCAGAATCGTGCCGTAGGCGATCGGGTAGCGTTCGACTTCGCGACCGCGGTCGTCAACGATCAGGACCGAACCGTTACGGTTCATCGCGATGATCTTGCCCTCGCGGTTGACGACGGTGTTGAGGTCGGCGTAACGGACCGTCCCCGACACGCGCGCCTCGTGCGCCGACTGCTCGGTGACGCGCGAGGCCGCGCCGCCGATGTGGAAGGTGCGCATCGTGAGCTGCGTGCCGGGCTCGCCGATTGACTGCGCGGCGATCACGCCGACCGCCTCGCCGATGTCCACGATCTGCCCGGTCGCCAGGTTGCGCCCGTAGCATTTGATGCAGACGCCGCGCCGCGATTCGCAGGTCAGCACCGACCGGATGCGCACGCGCTCGATACCGCCCGCGTTCTGAATCTCAGTCGCGATGTCTTCGGTGATCTCCTCGCCGGATCTGGCGATGACCTGTCCGGTGATCGGATCCTTGACGTCGTCGAGCGAGACGCGGCCGATGATGCGTTCGCGCAATTCCTCGATGATGTCCGAACCTTCAGTGATCGGCTCGGCCCAGATTCCGCGGACCGTGCCGCAGTCGGGCTCGGAGATGATCACGTCCTGCGCCACGTCCACGAGCCGGCGGGTCAGGTAACCCGAATCCGCGGTCTTGAGCGCGGTGTCGGCGAGGCCCTTGCGCGCGCCGTGCGTCGAGATGAAGTATTGCAGCACGTTGAGGCCCTCGCGGAAGTTCGCGCGGATCGGCGTCTCGATGATTTCACCCGACGGCTTGGCCATCAGGCCGCGCATCCCGGCGAGCTGGCGAATCTGCTGCTGGTTGCCGCGCGCGCCGCTGTCGGCCATGACGAGGATCGGGTTCATTTCGCGCGACTCTTTTTCGCGCCGCTGCATCTCCTTGAACATCTCGTCGGCGACGTTCTCGGTCACCTCCGACCAGATGGCGACGACCTTGTTGTAACGCTCCATGTTGGTGATCACGCCGTCCTTGTACTGCTCCTCGATCTTGATCACCTCGGCGTCGGCGTCGGCCACCAGTTTCGGCTTGTTCGACGGCGTCACCATGTCGTCAATCCCGATGGAGATGCCCGCGCGGGTCGCGTAGGAGAAGCCCAGTTCCTTGAGCTGGTCGAGCATATTCACTGTGATCTCGCGCCCGTAGCGCAGGTGGCAGTAATTGACCAGACTCGTCAGACCTTTTTTCTTGAAGATGCCGTTCATGTAAGGCATCACCTTCGGCAGCGAATCATTGAAGATCACGCGACCGACGGTCGTATTGATCGCGCGGCCCTTCACTTCGCGCACCGTCGCCTTGATGATATCCTGGCCGTCGCGTTCCTGGTCGAGGTCAACCAGCCTGCCCGTGTAAAGCAGGCGAATCTTCGTCTGGGTCGTGACTTCCTTCGCGTCGAGCGCGAGCAGCACTTCGTCAATGCTCGAGAACGCGCGCCCCTCGCCCTGCGCACCTTCCTTGGCGCGGGTCAGATAGTAACAGCCCAGCACGATGTCCTGCGACGGGACGGCAATCGGCTGTCCCGAGGCGGGTGACAGAATGTTGTTCGACGAGAGCATCAGCACGCTCGCCTCGATCTGCGCCTCGGGCGAGAGCGGGATGTGAACCGCCATCTGGTCGCCGTCGAAGTCCGCGTTGAAGGCCGTACAGACGAGCGGGTGAATCTTGATCGCCTTGCCTTCGACCAGCACCGGCTCGAACGCCTGAATGCCTAGGCGGTGCAGCGTCGGGGCGCGGTTGAGCAGCACCGGGTGATCCTTGATCACCTTTTCGAGGATGTCCCAGACCACGTCCTCCTGA
>DASRDU010000003.1:0-7500 GCA_035652435.1 Blastocatellia bacterium | reverse complement strand
CCACGACCGTGCCTTCGATGCCCGGCGGGCAGGTGAGCGACGCGTCGCGCACGTCGCCGGCCTTCTCGCCGAAGATGGCGCGCAGCAGTTTCTCTTCGGCGGTCAGCTGCGTCTCGCCCTTCGGCGTCACCTTGCCGACGAGGATCGAGCCCTGCTTGACCTGAGCGCCGATGCGGATGATGCCGCTTTCGTCCAGATCGCGCAGCGCGGCCTCGCCGACGTTCGGGATGTCGCGTGTGATCTCTTCCGGCCCGAGCTTGGTGTCGCGGGCTTCGATCTCCAGTTCTTCGATGTGAATCGAAGTGTAGTAATCGCCCTTGACCATCTTCTCGGAGACGAGGATCGCGTCCTCGAAGTTGTAACCGCGCCACGGCATGAAGGCCACGAGCACGTTGCGCCCGAGCGCGAGTTCGCCGCCGTCGGTGCAGGGCCCGTCGGCGATCACGTCGCCTTTTTTGACGCGCTGCCCGGCACTCACAATCGGCTTCTGGTTGATGCAGGTGTTCTGGTTCGAGCGCTTGAACTTGATCAGCGGATAAATATCCGCCGTCACCTCGCGCGAGAGCGTGCCGTCAACGTTGTGGTCAACCTTGATGATGATGCGCTCGGAGTCAACCACCTGCACGACGCCGTCGCGGCGCGCGATCACCACGGCGCCCGAATCCTGCGCGGTCACTTTCTCCATCCCGGTGCCGATGAGCGGCGACTGGGCGCGGAGGAGCGGCACGGCCTGGCGCTGCATGTTCGACCCCATCAGCGCGCGGTTCGCGTCGTCGTTTTCGAGGAACGGGATCAGCGAGGCGGCCACCGACACGAGTTGCTTCGGCGAAACGTCCATATACTGGACATCTTCGCGCACCGCGAGGATGAATTCACCGGCCTTCCGGGCGTTGACGCGCTCGTGGATGATGTTGCCCTGCTTGTCGAGTTCGATGTTCGCCTGGCCGATGACGTATTTGTCCTCCTCCCAGGCTGACTGGTAAAACGGGTACGGCTCGTAAGTCGCGGGCTTCTGATTGTCACTCAGTTTCCTGTTCGCCCTCTCGACCTTCTCAAGCTCAGCGTGTTCACCCGGCTTGAAGTCCGTATCGCCGCCGTTATGAATCAGCACGTACTCGATCACGCGGCCGTCCACCACCTTGCGGTAGGGCGATTCGATGAAGCCGAATTCGTTGATCCGCGCGAAACACGACAGCGACGAAATCAGACCGATGTTCGGACCTTCAGGCGTCTCAATCGGGCAGATGCGGCCGTAGTGCGTCGGATGCACGTCGCGCACCTCGAATCCCGCGCGCTCGCGCGAGAGTCCGCCCGGGCCCAGGGCCGAAAGCCGCCGCTTGTGCGTGATTTCCGAGAGCGGGTTGGTCTGATCCATGAACTGCGAGAGCTGTGACGAGCCGAAGAATTCGCGCACGGCCGCGGTCACCGGCTTCGCGTTGATCAGGTCGCGCGGCATCGCGGTCTGCATCTCCTGGTGGATGGACATCTTCTCCTTGATGGCCCTCTCCATGCGGACGAGACCGAGGCGGAACTGGTTTTCGAGCAGCTCGCCGACGGCGCGCACGCGCCGGTTGCCGAGGTGGTCAATGTCGTCGTCGCTGTAAAAGATCGTCCGGCCGTCCGGCAGCTTCACTTCGCCCGTGATGCGCTTGAGCTTCAGCACGTAATCAATCACGTCGAAGAAGTCGGTCGGCGCGAACAGCGGATCATCAAGCCGTTCGCGGTCGGGCCGTCCCATCTTGATGTTGAACTTCAGGCGACCGACGCGCGAGAAATCGAACTTGCGCGCGTCGAAGAACATGCCCTCGAACAGCGAGGTCGAAGTTTCCAGGGTCGGCGGGTCGCCGGGGCGCATCTTGCGGTAGATTTCGATCAGCGCCTCCTGCGGCGTCTTGATCGCGTCCTTGCGCACGGTCGCGCTCATCACCGGGCCGACGTCGTCTTTCTCAGGGAAGAAGATTTCAAGTTCGTCCGCGCCCGCTTCGGCGGCCTTCGCAATCGTTTCGGGAGTCAGTTCAGTATTGCTTTCGGCGAAGACCTCGCCGTCGGTAGTGTTCACGAGATCCCTCAGCGTGAAAGCCCCGGTCAGATCCTGAACGTTGACCTCGACCTCTTTGATCTTCGCCTGGACGATGGCTTCGTAAACGGACTGGCTGATCTTCTTGCCGCTCTTGACGATCACTTCGCCGCCCCTCGTCGCCACGTCGTGCGAAGCGCGCAGGCCCACGATATTCGGGCTCACCTGCCAGAGGAGCCGGCCCTTGTCGAGGCGGACTCTGTCCACCTTATAGAAGGTCTTCAGAATCTCCTCGTCGGTCTTCAGGCCCAGTGCGCGCAGGAAGATCGTCGCCAGGAATTTCCGCTTGCGGTCAATCCGGACGTAGAGCAGGTTCTTGTTGTCGTACTCGAATTCGACCCACGAGCCGCGGTACGGGATGATCTTCGCCAGGAAGAACGTGTTGTTATCCGCCTTCTCGTAGAAGACGCCGGGCGAGCGGTGCAGTTGCGACACGATTACGCGCTCGGTGCCGTTGATGATGAACGTGCCGTTCTCGGTCATCATCGGCAGGTCGCCGAAGTAGACCTCTTCCTCCTTGATGTCGCGGATGGATTTCTGTGCGGTCTCCTCGTCCTTGTCCCAGACCGTCAGGCGGATCTTGACGTGCAGCGGCACGGCGTAGGTCATGCCGCGCTCCTGGCATTCGTTCACGTCATACTTGTGCTTCAACCCGACCGGCTCGCCGCAATTGTCGCAGGTGATGACGATGTTCCTGTTGAAGGTGTGGCAGTTGTTGCAGATCACGTCTTCGGACGAGAGCGGGTTGACCCGGATCACCGAACCGCACTGCTTACAGTTCGAGCGCAGGTGGTGGAGCCCCTGTAACTGACCGCATTTGCACTGCCAGTTGCCGATGCGGTATTCGACGAACTCGAGCGACGACGTGTCGCGGAAGTCCGAAATCGGGAAGGTCGAGCGGAAGACCGCCTGCAACCCGGTGTTGTCACGCTCCGCCGGCAGCAGATCCATCTGCAGGAACCGGTCATAGCTCTCCCGCTGCACTTCGATCAGGTTGGGGATGCGCACCGCCGTGCGAATCCGTGAAAAGTCGTGGCGCGGCACATTGCGATCACCATTGGCAAACCCGCTCAGATCAATCCTGGCCGTATTCATTTCAGTAGTCATTGCGCTCAACCTTCGTGTGAATTACCGGCCCCCGTGTGCAGTCAACAGCCGTGAGGACTGCCTAAAGACCATGAGGCCGGACATGACAAAGCGGCGGCTCAGGACGACACTTCGCCGAGCCGCGCGCTTTCGCAGTTGATTTGAAATTTTGTATGTTTTGACTCTGCCCCCTCTTGATGATGCGGCAGTATACAGAAAAACCACTCGGCTCTGCAATCCCCCCGGGGCACTACCTTGTGGCTGATTGACTGGACGGCCGGTTGTCAGCGCGCTGAATTTTAACTAACGACTGACAACCGGCGAATTTGTTACTTGACCTCGACCGACGCGCCGGCGTCGGCAAGTTTCTTCCTGATCTCTTCAGCCTCGTCCTTGCTGACGCCCTCCTTGACCGGCTTCGGAGCGCCGTCAACGAGGTCCTTGGCCTCCTTGAGGCCGAGGCTGGTGATCTCGCGAACGACCTTGATCACGTTGATCTTGTTCGCGCCGGCGCCGGTGAGAATGACGTTGAATTCGGTTTGCTCCTCAGCAGGCGCCGCCGCGGCCGCCGCGCCGGGGCCGGACGGGGCCACGGCGACTGCCGCCGCCGCCGCCGAAACGCCGAACTTCGTTTCCATCTCCTTCACCAGCTGCGAAGCTTCGAGCAGGGTGAGTGAACTGATCTGGTCAAGAATTCCCTGAATCTTTTCCGACATGACTTTTCTTTATCCTCTCTGCGGTATTCGCTTAAAACAATTGTCTGAATGCGCCGCAGCTGATGATTGAACCTGACGGCGCGCGAACTGACCGGCGAAGGGCATCACTCCCGCGCGGGTCATCGTGCGTCGGCTGCGTACTGACAAGGCACCACAGCCGGTGGAAAATTCCAAAATTCAGTCCGGATTTGAAATCCCGGAACTACCCCTGGGCCTCTTTCTGCTTCGCGACCTCGCTCGTGACGACGGCCAGATTGCGCGCCACGCCGCTGATCGCGACGGCCATCCGCTGCGCCCCGGAATTGATCAGGAACATCATCTTGCTGATCAACTCCTCCTTCGACGGCATTGAGGCCAGCGCGTCAATGTCTTTGACGTTGATCACCCGCCCCTCGACGACGCCGGCCTTGAAGGTGAACTTCGCGTTCTCCTTCGCGAACTTCGTCAGCACCTTCGCCAGGTTGACGACGTCATTCTCGGTGTAAGCGATCGCGGTCATCCCGGCGAAGTGTTCCTTGAGCGGCTCAAGCGGCGTGCCTTCGACGGCCAGCCGGCCCAGCGTGTTTTTGACCACGCGGTAGTTCAGCTGGGCGTCGCGCAACTGGCGGCGCAACTGGCCGTCAACTTCGACGGTCAGCCCCTGGAAACCGACGAGCAGGGCGTTATCGGTACTCCCAAACTCTTTTTTCAGAGTTTCGACTTCTTCCTGTTTCTGCGTTCTGGTTTTCATCGCAAATCTCTCAGGCTTGTGGCTTCGACGGCGCGAAGCCCTGTCAATGGTCAGCGCGCTTCCGGGAATCAGCCCCGGCGCGCGACAAATTCCTCGGGCGACCCGTCGCCGGGCGCTACGCGCCGAACTCAACCGGATTGAGCAGCACGCCCGGCCCCATCGTCGAGGCGACGTTCATCTTTTTGACGTAACGCCCCTTCGCGGTCGAAGGCTTGGCTTTAATGACGGCATCAATCAGCGTCTTCGCGTTATCAACGAGCTTGTCAGCCGCGAACGAGACCTTGCCGACCGGGACGTGTACGACCCCGGTCTTGTCCACGCGGAATTCGACCTTACCGGCCTTCGTC
This sequence comes from Blastocatellia bacterium, assembly GCA_035652435.1. Classification (GTDB taxonomy): domain Bacteria; phylum Acidobacteriota; class Blastocatellia; order RBC074; family RBC074; genus DASRDU01. The sequence goes on along the minus strand of DASRDU010000003.1, from coordinate 2,544 downwards.
TCCCTGACCGCGTTCGCCACGTCAAGCGTCACGGTGCCGGTCTTCGGGTTCGGCATGAGGCCGCGGGGCCCCAGGATTTTGCCGAGCGTCCCGACCAGCTTCATCATATCGGGCGTCGCAATCAGCGCGTCAAAATCGAGGTGGCCGCCTTTGATCCTTTCGACCAGATCCTCAGCGCCGACCTCATCGGCCCCGGCCTCGGTCGCCTCGCGCTGCTTGTCGCCGGAGGCGAGGACGGCCACGCGCTTTGATTTGCCCAGACCGTGCGGCAGGACGATCGTGCCGCGCACGTTCTGATCGGCTTTGCGCGGGTCAACGCCGAGGACCATCGTCAGCTCGACGGTCTCATCGAATTTTGCGAAGGCGATTTTCTTGATGAGGCCGGCCGCGTCGGCCAGAGAGTATTGCCGGCTCTGCTCAACCTGAGCGAGCGCGGCCTTGAATTTCTTTCCTGCCATGATTTTCCTTTCAGGTGTTAACGTGACGGCGCGCAGAAGCCCTGTCACTCCCTAAATTGATTGCGGAGTGCGGATTGAAGAAATAATCATCCCGCAATCTGCAATCACCCGACGATTTCCAGCCCGAGACTCCTGGCGGTGCCTTCGATGGTGCGAATGGCTGACTCGAGATTTGTCGTATTGAGGTCAGGCATCTTGGTCTTCGCGATCTCTTCGATCTGAGCGCGCGTGACCTGTCCGTTCTTCTCGCGATTCGGCTTGCCCGATCCCTTCTCGATTTTCGCCGCCTTCTTCAGCAGGTCGGCAGCTGGCGGGGTCTTGGTGATGAAGGTGAATGAGCGATCCGCGTAGACCGTGATGACGACCGGAATCTTGATGTCGCCCATGTTCGCGGTCTTCGCGTTGAACTGCTTGCAGAACTCCATGATGTTGACGCCCTGCGGGCCGAGCGCCGTGCCGATGGGCGGCGCGGGGTTGGCCTTGCCCGCCGGGACCTGGAGTTTGATGTAACCTGTAATCTTCTTCGCCATAATGAATCAGTGCTTACGTCTCTTCAGTAAATGTGTGTTTCTCGACTTCGAGGAACCCCAGTTCGACCGGCGTGGCGCGACCGAAGATCGTCACCATGACCTTGAGCATGTTCTTGTCGGGGTTGACCTCTTCAACCTTGCCCGTGAAGGTGGCGAACGGGCCGTTCGTGATGCGCACCGTCTCGCCGCGCTCGAAAGTGAATTTCGGCTTCGGCTTCTCGGCCGCCACGGCGACGTGGTGGACGATCTGGTCAACCTCCTCGGGCGTCAGCGGCGTCGGCTTCTGCCCGCCGACGAAGCTCGTCACCTTCGGCGTGCTTTTGATCAGGTGCCAGGCGTTGTCCGAGATTTCGCCCTTCTCGTTGCACTCGATCTGCACCAGCACGTAACCGGGGAAGAACATCCGGGTGCTTTCGACGCGCTTCGAGCCGCGCATCTCGACGACCGTCTCAGTCGGGATCAGCACTTCGGTGATTTCCTTCTCCATCCCGAAGGCCTTGATGCGGCTGTTGAGGCTGTCACGCACTTTGCGCTCATAGCCGGAGTAGGTATGAATGATGAACCACTGCTGTGCCATAGCGTTTCGTCGGCGGCGCGTTTTCAACCTCGGGCGGAGCCGCCCCCTGTGCGTTAAGTGAAAAGCTTCTTCGCCCCAAGCTCAAGGATGTGAATCACCCAGTATAAGACCCAGTCAGTCCCGAACAGGAAGACAGAAAAAAAGAAGACCGCCAGGATCACCACCAGGGTCGTGTTGACGACCTCCGTCTGCGCCGGCCAGGAGACCTTCTTCATCTCCAGCGAGACTTCGTGGAGGTAATGGCGAATCCCCCCCCACCAGTTGGGTGGTTTGGGAAAAGTCGTCCCTCCTGATTCTTCTGCCATAGCTGCGTTACCCTCGCGAGCGCGCGATGTTGCCATATTGCTCTTTCCTGAACCGTCGTTGCCGGCCTGTGATGATGCCTGATCGGGGCGGCGCTGAATGCGCTTCTGACAGCTGAAAATGTCTGGCAGGGGTACCAGGATTCGAACCCGGACTCACGGTTTTGGAGACCGCTGTGCTAACCGTTGACACTATACCCCTGGATCGAAACCAGTATTTACTTGGTTTCCTTGTGTGCCGTGTGCTTGCGGCAGAAGCGGCAGAACTTCTTGAATTCCAGCCGCTGCGTCGTCTTTTTCTTGTTTTTATCAGTCACGTAGTTCCGGTTCTTGCACTCCGGACACTGCAATATAATATTGTCTCTCATATCACTTCCTGAACATTACAAAGGAGCGCGAATGACCTGACCCGCGCTCCGTCAGCCTTTCGCACGGCTCAAAATGATTACTCGACGATTTCGGAGATGGTGCCGGCGCCGACCGTGCGGCCCCCCTCGCGGATCGCGAACCGCAAGCCCTTCTCCATCGCGATCGGTGTGATCAACTCGATCTCCATCGCGATGTTGTCTCCGGGCATCACCATCTCCACCCCCTCCGGCAGCTTCGCCACCCCCGTCACGTCCGTCGTCCGGAAGTAGAACTGCGGCCGGTAGCCCGTGAAGAACGGCGTGTGCCGG
>DASRDU010000002.1:0-23115 GCA_035652435.1 Blastocatellia bacterium | reverse complement strand
TTCGACGGCGCGACGGCACATCAGACTTCATGACCTCCTTGAGTTGCTGACGTTGTGCTTTGGTGAGCGGCTCGACGAACTTCGTGGGTCTTTTCATAGCCCGCTCATTTTATCTCAAAATTTATGCTTGGGTGCTTATTTGATAGGCAAAACATTCCATCAGGGGAAGCTGTATGACACCGCCTGACAGGCCATATCACCTTTTATCGGGTGACCCTCTCCATTGAGCCGTGTTGACAATCTCGTCAATTCTTTTCTCAAAGTTGGTGAGTCCTCTGGGGTATACTTCACCGGGTTTGTTTTCAGTTCCTTTTTCCATGCACCCGTAGTAGTGATCTATGGTTTTTCGACGTCCTCCGACCTCAAGTGTTGTTTTGGCTGACTGAGCATCAGTCAGGTGTGTTGGGCAGCCATCAGCCTCCACGTGATACTGATCACGCAAAGAAAAGAAATCAACATCCGCGATGATTTTGACAAGTTCCTGTATCTGATCTCTGGTCAAAGACGAAGTTGCTTTACCCTTTATCCTTGCGTATTGCTTACCATCGTACTCAATTTTCCCGTCACCATAGATTGTCACTTTATAAATCGGACAGTCTCCCTCACATCCCATCCTTTCAAGTGAGAGGACATCAAATCTGCTGAGCCCGGTCGAAGTGGGTTTACAGCCCAATAACAGCAATGCAACCAAAAACACAGCGATAGAATTGATTACCCTCATAACTCAGGGGGCTCGAATTCGTCCCGACAGTTTCACACAACGACTAAGCTTCCGACGCGACGGCGGCGATGAGCGCTTTGATATAACCAAATGTGTAAGCAAAAGCCTGCTGGCCCCGCGGGTCTCCGACGATCTTCGGGACGTGATCGGGCATCATCATGCCGTCATAGCCGACCTCTTTGTAAACCCGCATGGCCTTGAGCATGTCCACGTCGCCATCATCAATGAAGGTCTCCTGGAAGTTCAGGAACCCGCCGCGGATGTTGCGGAAATGGACGTTGAAAATTTTCCCGCGGCTGCCGAAGTAGCGGATCACGTCGAAAATCTCTTCGCCGGGCTTCCTGAGCATTTCGGAGACAGTGCCCTGGCAGAAGTTCAACCCGTGATATTTGCTGGGCTTGATTTCAATAAAGCGTTTGAGCCCCGCGACGCTGCCCAGCACGGTGTGAACGCCGCGGTAGCCTTTATCGTGAGGCATGCCGGGGTCGTGCGGGTGGCAGGCGATTCTCACCTTGTTCTCTTCGGCCACGGGGACGACGCGCTCCAGAAAGTATGTGATGCGCTCCCAGTATACGTCATCACTGACCGGCCCGGCCTCCGTCAGCGGCGGCTCCTGCTTAGCCTTGTCGTAGGAGAACGTGCTGTAGGTCGCGCCGCCCCGGCCCGGAGTTGATTCTGTGCGAACCACTCCCAGAATGCTCTGGTTGTATTTGACGGCAGGAATACCCGCTCTCGCCGTGTTGCGGATCATCTGGCAGATGTTGTCTATCTCCCGATCACGCTCCGGGCTCTTGCCGAGCATGATATTCGGGTTCTCTGCTTTGGTGATGTAACTGGAGCTGAGGGGCAGCGGGATCATGTCCAGTTTGACGCCGAAGGATTCGACGCGCTCACGCAGCTTCGTCAGGCTCTCCACCGACCATTGCTCGTCGAACTTTGCTGAGGGGAGGGTGCTGCAGATATTGTTCACCCCGAGCGCCGCCAGCACCCGCAGCGCCTCGTCTGAAGAGTCATTCTGGGTGCCGACTTTCATCAGCGCTTTCCGCGGGGCGGGCTGTCTTCCCTGCACTGGTTGCTCTGCGGCGAGATGAGAAGCGACGACGGAATCAGCCAGAGCGCCGGCCGTGACACCCATCCCCGCCAGTCGGACAAAGTTTCTGCGGTGCATGGTTTCCTCCTGCTCTGAATATTTTGTTGGTCAGGATATCGGAGAGCGATGTACGGGGAGCTGCCAGCTCCCCGCCGGCCCCCAGGTCTGGAGTTATCCAGAATATCTTTGATCTGATTCAGCGGGGAGCTGGCAGCTCCCCGTACATCCCGGCTGTCATAACTATCAGCGACTGCTTTGTTGCAAAGTCTGATGCACAACCTTCGGCTGCCCCTGAAAGCCCCTCGGCGCCGGAATAGTCACACGCCCGGACGCTGCCCACTCCGTGCCGCGGGCGAGCAGCGTCTGAAACCCGACGTCTTCGTAATTCGGGTTGGGTTCATTCTTCCACGTGTGGCCCAGCATGGTCGTGTAGATCCGGCCCCTCCCGTAAGCGCGCACCCAGTCGAGCGGCTCATTCTGTTTTGAATCCTTCGACCAGGCATATGTCAGGATGGTCAATCCGACCGCCGGGCCGTGCTGGCCGTGCGTGAGCTGTTCGGAAGGGTGCAGCCAGCATTCCGGCAATCCGCGCGTGATCGGATGATCACGTCTGGCCAGACACAGCTGAAAGTCATGCCGCGGGCCATGACCCGGATTGAGCCCGCCCCCCTGCGGAATGGTCACAGCCTTGCCGTTGTCATCAACTACGAGCCCCGGCCCGAAGCTCCTGTCGCGCCACCCGAGCCCGATCATCTCGTTCCAGGCGGCCCAGTGCAGAAAGGCGTTGTTCGCGGCATGCAGGATGATGAGTCCGCCGCCGGACGCGACATACCGTTCAAGCGACTGCTCAACCTCTGCCGGCCAGCGGATGCCGTCATCCTTGTGGCCGCCGTTGAAGTTGACCAGCACCGCGTCGTATCTGGAAAACTGCGGGCGCCACTTGTCCCAGGCTTCCTTCGGCGCTTCCCTGGGCGGCGTGGTGGAGACCTCCACGTTGAACCGGCCCGTTGCGGCGAGGATTGAGCTGACGGCGCGAGTCCCCGCTTCCCAGTCGTGGTTGTTGATGCCGTCAACGATGAGGACGGACAACCGTTGTTTTTGCGGCTTCCCTTCGGCCCCACAGATCAGTGGGATGAAGGCCAGTGTGATCATCAGCCGCAGCAGATTCGTGAACATAAATGGTATCGGGTTGGGTTACGCCTCAAGCCCCGGCGTCAGAAGCTGGCCGGGGATCTCTCCCCGGCCGAAGACACTCTCGCTCCCCGCGTCCGCGCCGGAAGTGCGCCGCACGACCAGTCCGGGGGGGACGATGACTCGCTGCCCGGCTTTGTCGAGCGTCTCTCCGTTGATCAGCCGGATCAGCATCCGCGCCGCCTGCTGGCCCATCTCCATCGTTGACCAGGCGACTGTCGTCAGCGGCACGCTCAACATATCGCCGTGGTGGATGCAGCCCGCGCCGGCAATGGCAATGTCAGTGCCGACGCGCCAGCCCGCTTCCGTCAGAGCATGCATCGCGCCGATGGCCGCCGGGTCGTTGGCGACGAAGACGGCTTCGGGCACATTCCCATCGGCGAGCCAGTCGCGCATCGCCTCATAGCCCTGGTTTTCGAGGAAACCGCATTTGCGCACGAGCCTCTGATCGTATTTCAGCCCATGCTCCGCCAGCGCCTGACGGTACCCTTCCAGGCGGTCATTCGCCACGCTGCCTTCCGAGCCGCGCAGGTGCCCGATCCGGCGGTGCCCCCGGATGATCAGATGCCCGGTCGCCAGCCGCCCCACCTGGATGTTATCGGTCGTGACTGCCGGGCACCGCAGATTTTCCAGCACGCGGTCAATCAGCACGATCTTCGCGCCGTCCTTCAGCATCCGCTGGTACGGCTGTGACTGCGCGGGCGGCAGCGACGAGGCGATGATCAAACCGTCGGTGCGGTACCGCAGGGCCTCGACCTCGCTGATCTCTCTGGCGGATTCCTCGTCGGTATTGCAGATCAGAATCTGAAACCTGGCGGGCCGGGCGACCGCTTCCACGCCGCGCAGGATCTCCGCATAATACGAGTGCATCAGGTCGGGCACGACCATGCCGAGCAGGTATGAGCGGCTCGTCACCAGCGCGCGCGCGTGCTGGTTCGGCTGGTATTTCATCCGGAGCGCCACGGCCAGCACGCGCCGCCGGGTCTCCGGGTTGATGGCGGGGTGATTATTGATGGCGCGCGAGACGGTCATCTTCGAGACCCCAAGCTCACGCGCGATGTCGGCAAGAGTTATTGGCATATTGAATCACTTCAGAGACCGGCCATGACTTCCACCCGTCCTCGTCTTCAAACCGCCCCCGGTCACGAGCGGCCGTCTGGTGCGGCAGAGTGCAATTACTGTATTTGTTATCGGTAACGGTGTCAACCGGTGGGGGCTCATTCGGGCGGGAATGAATCAATTATTCCAGCGTCCACAACGCAATTGCCGCGTCGTCCCTGATCAGAATCCGCCCGCCCGTTACGACCGGGTGGGCGAATGTCGGGCGGTCGGCGACCGAATACTTCGCGACCTGCTCGAAGCCCTGCTGACTCTTCCCGGCCACGATCAGGCTGGCGTCATTGGTGAGGATAAAAAGGAAACTGCCGGCGTTGAGTAACGAGGCGTTGAATCCTTCGCGCCCGGTCGTCGCCCAGAGGATTTTTCCGGTCGCGGCTTCGAGGCAGAAGAACTGCCCCTTGCGTTTCGCCGAGAGGCCGTAAAGGTGATCGCCGTCGGCGACGGGCGAGTTCATATACATCGCGATTTCCGGGTTGTGCCAGACCTGCTTCGTCTCCCACTTGTCGCCATTCTTCGCCACCTGCACGGCCATCGTGCCTTTCCTGACGCCCGACAGGATCAGCAGGTTTTTGCAGACCGTCGGGGTGACGATGTTTTCATTCCACTCGTCGGGCCACGGCAGGCGCCAGAGCAACTCGCCCGTCTGCGCCGCGACGCCGATGACCGATTTATCCGTCATCGTCACGACCTGCCGCGCGCCCGCCAGTTCGATCACGATCGGCGAAGCGTACCCCGGCCCGTCGCCGGTCCACTTCCATTTCTCCCTGCCGGTCGCGGCGTCGAAGGCGATCATGGAGCCGCCGCGATCATCGCCGACGTGAACGATCACGTTGCCGCGATCAATCACCGGCGACATGGAGGTGCCGGTGAAAAGCTTTGAGGTGTCGGGCTGCCCGAAATCCTTCCGCCATTTCAGCTCGCCCGTCTGCGCGTCGAAACACGACAGCACAGCCGTCACCCCGAGCGTGTACAGCCTGCTGTTGAATAAAACGGGCGTCGAATGCGGCCCCTTGCCCATCTCGACGGCGTACTGATTTTTGGTGAATGAGACCGGATAGCTTTTGCTCCATAGAATCTTCCCGGTCTTCAGGTCAAGGCAGGAGACGACTTCCTCTTCACCCCTGCGGCTGTGAATCCAGACCCTGTCTTTGAAAACCACGGGCGAGGAGTAACCGGCGCCGACCGGGGTTTTCCAGGCGAGTTTCAGTTTGTCGGGCCAGACGGCGGGCGCGGTGAAGTCTCTGACCACGCCGTCACGATTCGGGCCGCGCCATTGCGACCAGTCCTGAGCATAGGCGGAGTGAATCAGGTTGGAGAGAACAAGCGCGCAAAGCATGGGAACTATGCGCGGAAGCTTCCCCGGCGCGAAACCAAAGGGTGTGTTGGTCAAGGCTCGTTCACCGCAGAGGCGCGGAGGGAGCAGAGACAACGCCGGGAAAAGCAGGAACCTCAGCGCCACCGCTGTGTTCTCAGCTCCTCTGCGGTGAGTATCCCTCTCACTACCGTTCTCCTGACTTTGCTCTGGCATAGTTATTCACCAAAGAGAGTTTGCACCGGGCCCCCTTTTCAATATACGCCTTCGACCACCGTCGCCTGGAATCGCGAGAACGGCCTGACGTTGCGCACGCCGTCCCAGGGGTAGGGTTCACACGGCAGTTCGCGCTCTGCCTCGTCGCGTTCGAGGAAGCGCGGCATGAAGAATTCCTTCGTCAGCGTGGTCAGCCGCACTCGCCCCGTCTGGCCGTAATCAACGAGCTTTGCCGGCTCGTCGGGGTCAACGACTTCGATCATCGCGCGCGGGCTGGGCGGGTAGTAAATGATCGCGTAATTGTCTTCGGGCACGCGCGGCTTGTGCGTCGCGAGGCCCATCAGCGTGTTGCCGTAGGTCGGCGCAAAGTAAGCGCCTTCCATCAATTCTTCAACGGCGAAGCGGTGGAATTGCGGGGTCATCTCCGTGCCGCCGCAGAAGACTCCGGTGATGCCCATCTTCCGGAGCGAGACCTTTTCGCAGAGCGCTTCGAGCAGTTTCGGCGTGGCGAACATGCATTTGACCGAATCGTGCGCCCTGAGGATCGTCACGGCCTGGTCAATCACGTGCTGTTTGTACTTTTCCATCATCGCCATCTCGCCCCACTTGATCAGCTTAATCACCCAGCGCGGGTCCAGATCAACGCAGAAGCAGATGCCGCCGCGGTGCTGCGCCAGATGCTCGACCGCCAGACGCAGCCGGCGCGGCCCGCTCGGGCCCAGCATCAGCCAGTCGGCGCCTTTCGGGAAATACTCTTCGGGCAGCGTCTCGCTGAACATTTCGTAGTCAATGCGGAAATCATCAATTGCGATGCGGGATTTCGGGACGCCGGTGCTGCCGCCAGTCTCAAACGTATAGATCGGCCTGTCAGCATAAGCCTTCGGAACCCACCGCCTGACCGGCCCGCCGCGCAGCCATTCGTCCTGAAAGAAGCCGAACCTGTCGAGGTCGTCATAACCGTGAATCTCTTTGCGAGGATCCCAGTCCAGTTTTTTTGCATATTCGAGCCAGAACGGGGCCCCGGTTTCGGGGTTGAAGTGCCATTCGACCACCTCGCGAACCCAGGCATCGAGTGCCTGGCGCGCGGCTTTCATTTTCGCCTGCATATCGGTTCCACTGATCGCGCCCATTATTTTCCGCCTTTGTGATTCAGGAATGCGATAACTGGCAGTGATTGTTTCCGACAGTTCACGCGGTGTCAAGCTGAGGGTAAACCACAAAGAGACGAAGAAGACGAAGAGGAAAAGTCCGGAAGGTTTCCTGTCCCCTCCGGGGCGGGCTGCGGAACTTTTCTGAATCGCTCTATAAGCCCTGGCCCGATGAGTGAAGACCTGCATCGCTTAAAGCGGGATGTTGCTTTGGCGGTCGGAGGCAGCTTCAGGGGATAATGATGTCAGAGGTCGGGGCTCTCAAAGTCAGTATTGACCGGCCTGGACGGCATGGTCTTCAGTTCTTCATTCAGCCTCCCGGCATACGCCGCCCTGCGGCGTTTGGACTCTTCGTCACCGGGCCGTGGCTCGCTCCTCCTGTAAGCCCCGGTGGTCACCGTCTGATGGTCAACCACCTCAAGCTCCAGATCGTCCATCCAGACCTGCCCCTCGCCCGCGAGCAGCAGGCCGAAGGCTATGGCGATGCTGTCTTCCGGGACATCCAGCACGACCTCATACTTCACCCACTCCGTCTTACCCCTGATCGGCCTGTCCTTCATGTTGTCGAGGCCCAGCCTGTCGCCCTGCTGCCCGTCAATGCGCATCCACAACCCGGCCCACCCCTCGGTGACATGCCCCTTGACGTATCCGGAGAGGCGGATCCGCCGGCCGCGAAAATAGTCCGCCCTGATCGCCTGCCTGAGGACTACGGCGCCAGCTTTCAGGCCGGCAGCTTTCGACCTGACGCAGGCGCTCGCCCTGCCGCCGTGGGCGACTGAACGATCAACTCCTATTTCGTAATCGTCAAGTGTCTCTTCGGCAACGGACCAGCCTTTGATGGGAGACAGGAAGTGAAACTCGTCGGATTGCCCGCCCGCCCTGCCCGGCTGATCGGCCTTTGTCTCAGGCGTCTGACCGAACGTCGGCGCTGAAGCTGCCAGGGCCAGAACCGTCACTGACAGGATTCGGTTCATCGAACGTACTCCCTTCTGACCGCGCTCGGACCGCCGGATCGTGTCGGCTCAGCCCGCACGCCCTCTCACAGAGAGGAAAGTCTTCCACAACTTCACGAGCAACTCAGACAGCACTGCGTTCGCCCGGCGCTGCCGGCGCAGGTGTTCACTCCACGGCCTCATTGTGGCGTTGTTCTTCCACCGGTAATGGGGTGCGATCCGAAGTCCTGAGTACACTGATTTTTCTCCGCAGGAATTTCCCCGAGCTTTCCCTTCAGGAATATTTTTGCGGCTGCAACAGGTGTGCCTCAGGCGATTCCAGTGAATCGGGGCCCTTCCGGCGCAGGTTTCGATCTGATCGGTGACTCGGGTCGGGCGAGTGGCGTGGCAATTTGCGACAGCAGTCTGAAGAACTGAACGTCGAATCTTTTCTGACAGATTCACGCCGCCCGGTCGCGCGAGAAGCACGTTCAGCCTGTCATTCCCGGCAACCAGTGCTTGTTTCACTGTCAGAGGTCGTCGGTGAAACGCTGACCGTTACGCCCGCAGCGGACCCCGCGTCAGATGCGTCCAGTCGGGTTTGCGTGATGACGGGAAGTCTGTCCCGGCCATCAGCAACGTGAGACCGGGTTGGAATTGGGCGGCGGCATACGACTTGCCGGAAGGTCGGCGGAAAAGCTGTGATTTCGCGCTGGCTTTTCGGAGTCCCGGAATCGTTGGGGTGACGCTTCCGGGGTCGAGGAAAGTGGCGCGAGTGTTTCTTTTCTGTTTGGGGAAAGTGGTGATCTTCAGCGGCCGTGTACCCACTGGAGTCATCACAACTTTCTTTCTGACTGGATGGCGCGCAACTGATCGCCGTATCGGTGATCGTTGTGCGCCAATTTTGTTTAGCCCATGATCGGCTATGCCTTTCATAAATTTTCACGCTGAATAATAAAAATGCTCTTCAGACGGCGCGCATCGCCCCCGGGAAAGACGGCCGCATTACCCTCAGTTGTGGCATTCCGGGACAGCCGTGTGGCCGGCCGCCACACCCCGGGCTGTTCAAATTGCCCCTCTATGCGGCACCATGTGACAGCGGACCAGTTCGCCAGCAAACGGATAACCGGCCATGAAAACCAGCACTAAATTGATTCTGCTCCTGACCGTGATGGTGGGAGTGGTCATGGCAATCGGAGGCTATTTCATCCTGCGCCAGCGCGAAGTAGTGCTGGAGAAGGCCATGCATAACGAGGTGCGCGCGCATGCGCACACCTTACAGATCGCGCTCGAAGGACTTTACCAGGCCGACCGGACGGAGGAGGCCCAGCAGCTCATCAACAGCCTGAGCCGAAACCCCAGAGTTTATGGCGTCCTGCTGTTTGACGCCGACGGTAAGGTCGAGATGGTCTCCGACCCGCTCGTGGCCGACGAGATCAGGTACCCGGATGAAGTGCGACAGGTGGTGGCGACGGGCGTGACGGTCGAGACAATTCGCCGCATCAGGAAACAGGAGGTCTTCTCCATCATCATGCCGATCCGCGTCGGCACGGAGCGGCGCGGCGCCTTCGAGATCGCCCAGCCGATGTCATTCATCAGGGCTGATGTCGCGCTCGCGCGCCGCCAGATCGGGGTGATCACGCTGCTCCTGTTTGCGGTGATCACGCTCGCCGTGGTCGTCGTCTTCAGCTACAGCCTGATCCGCCCGATCAGGGAGCTGCTGCGCGGCGCGGCGGCTCTGGGCCGGGGCGATCTGGATTACCGCGTCGTTGTGCCGGGCAAAGGCAATGATTTCGCCCGGCTGGCCAGCGAGTTCAACCGCATGGCCGACAACCTGGAGGACCAGCGGATCGCTGCAACCCGCGAAGCCGAACGGAGGCTGGCGCTCGAACGCGAACTGCGGCACAGCGAACGCCTCGCCTCGGTCGGCCGTCTGGCGGCGGGGGTGGCGCACGAAATCGGCACGCCCCTGAACGTGATTGACATGCGCACCGAACAGCTGATGGGCGACCCGGATGTGCCGGCGGAGCGCTACCTCCGGAACCTGAAAACCATCCGCTCTCAGGTCGCCAAAATCGCCCGCATCGTCCGCCAGCTGCTCGATCTGGCGCGGCCCTATAAACTGAACCGCGAGGCGGTGGATCTGGTCGCGCTGCTCTCAGGCACACTCGAACTGCTCGAAGCAGACCTGAAATCCGCCCGGATCAGGCCGGAATTGCTGCACGACGGCCGGGTGATGGTTGACGGCGACCGCGACTTCCTGCAGCAGGTCTTCACCAACATCGTTATGAACGCCGTCCAGGTGATGCCGGACGGCGGGCGGTTGCGGATCGAATGTCTGGGGAATCTGGCGGAAAAGGATGGCAGGAGTTTTGCGACCGTCTGGATTTCCGATAACGGCGGCGGGATCAGCCCCGGTGACCTGCCGCACATCTTCGACCCTTTTTACACGACCAAAGATGTCGGCAGCGGCACCGGGCTCGGCCTGACCGTCTCATACCGCATCGCCGAGGAACACGGCGGCTGGATCGAAGCGACCAACAATATGGAGGGCGGGGCGACTTTCACTGTTTACCTGCCGCAGGCCGCGCCGGTCGCGGCTGACGTGCCCATCACGCCGGGGAAGGAGAGCGTTTCATCATGAAAGACCGGGTGCTGATTGCCGAAGACGACCCGGACATGCGCGAGATCATCGGGGAAGTCCTCAATGACTCGGGCTATGAAACGGTCGTCGCCACTGATGGCCGTGAAGCGATGGGGATCATCAGGGGCGCGCGCGAGTCGCTCGATCTGGTGATCACGGACGTCCGCATGCCCGGCATCAAGGGTGATGAGATTCTGGCCGCGGTGCGCGAGACCCGCGCCGAGACCGCAGTCATCGTCATCACCGCTTTCGGCACGGTCGAGCAGGCGGTCGAGATGGTCAAGGCCGGGGCGTTCGAGTACCTCACCAAGCCGTTTCAGACGCACGAATTGCTCGGGGCCGTCCGCGAGGCCCTCGAACGGACCGCCCCGCAACGCGAGCAGGCGCGGATGCGGCGTGAAATGCCCAGGAGCCCGGCGCGGATCATCGGCGCTTCGCGCCCGATGCGCGAGCTGTTTGACCTGATCATTCGCGCCGCGCAGAGCCCCAGTACAGTCCTCGTTACGGGCGAATCGGGCACGGGCAAGGAACTGGTCGCGCGCGCCATTCACGAGACGTCGGGCCGCAGTGGGCAGTTCGTCCCGATCAACTGCTCGGCCATCCCGGCGGAGTTGATCGAGTCGGAACTCTTCGGCCACACCGGGCAGGCTTTCACCGGCGCCCGGCAGGCCCGGGCCGGCCTCTTTGAGACGGCCGAAGGAGGGACGATCTTCCTTGATGAAATCGGTGAATTGCCAATGACCGTACAGCCGAAACTGCTCCGGGCGGTGCAGGAAGGCACGATCCGCCGCGTGGGGTCGAATACCGAGCAGGCGGTCAGCGTGCGCGTCGTTGCCGCGACGAATCGCGATCTCGAAGAGGAGGTGCGCGAGGGTCGTTTCCGCGTGGATCTTTTCTGGCGGCTGAACGTCATTCACCTGCATGTGCCGGCGCTGCGCGAACGGCCTTTTGACATCCCGCTGCTGGTCGAATATTTCATCAACAAAACCGCCGAGGCGTCGGGCCGACCGCCGCTCGACGTGCTGCCGGAAACGCTCGGCATTCTGACCGCGTACTCGTGGCCCGGCAACGTGCGCGAACTGGAGAATGCCATCGAGCGCGCGGTCGTGCTGGGGCGCGGGGCGCGGCTCGCGCCCGATGACCTGCCGGAACGGGTGCGGCACGGCGGCGGCGCGGCGGCATTCATCGCGCGCGTCGCCGAACGCAACCTGACGCTGCGCGAAGTCGAACGCGAGTACATCCTCGAAGCACTCCGCAAGACCGGCGGCAATAAATCGCGGGCGGCTGAGATGCTCGGGCTCGACCGCAAGACGCTCTACCGCAAGCTCGATGAATACCGCCACGAAGGGCTCGTGGCCGGTGACGACGGCAACCCGCCTTCAGACCGTCACCTGACCGGGGTGAAAACATGACTCTCAGAAACGCCCTCGGAGTTTTCGGCTGTTGCATAACACCCCACTCCCTCCCCGGTGATGAACTGGAGCAATGGCCCTGAAATGCAGGTAAATCACCGGCGTTCCGTCTCCCTCACGGCTGGCATAATGATTGCTCAACTCAGAGCGGTTAGTAACGGATGTGGTTCCTGACGGGTGCCTGACCGGATTCCACACGGGCGAAGCCAGGAAGGGCGCGCAGGGATGCCCAGTCGCCATAAACGCTGCGTCATCTTTCGGGCCTTATTCGACGTGTGGGGGCAGGTACTTATCAGGAACCACGCTCAGACAGGATGAGCATTCACTGGGTGTTCTGAGCCGTGCGAATCGGGCGTGCGAGGCGGTGAAAAAATCGAGGCTTTCGCGTTCGACTGGCACAAACGCTCTGATGCCCGCCCCGGGCAGAGCGTCATTTCTTACAGCGTGAATGGTCTGTTGAGAGGACAGGCGTTCACCTGTAGCCAGCCGCTCCCCGGCCAGCGGCTGGCTTTTCCAAACGCATCAGGGCTGATCAGAATTCCGACCCTCACACTTCGCCTTTCGCAGGAACTTCACCATCAAGCCGTCACCACATTGCCGGGGAGAAAAAGACCGGGGCCAGGCGCCGCCAGAGCGTTTTTCTGATCTCATCAACCGCCAGCCTGCTCTCCGGCTGAATGTGAATCTCACCGCCTTCCCGGTGACCAGCAGAGCGACAGGTTGTCCCGAATGATTTGCAGGAGACCCGGATGACTGATGAGCTGATCCCTGAGGATGTCAGACAGTTCATCCTCAGGAACATTGACTCCGTTGCGCAACTGGAGGCACTGTTGCTGCTGCGCGGCAGTCCGCAGTCAGGCTGGTGCGCCCGGACGGCGGCCGAACAACTCTACATCGGCGAACAGGAAGCCGCCCCGCTGCTCGGTCGCCTTTGCGAACAGGGGTTCGTCACCGCCAGCAGTGGCGAGCCTGCCCGATACCAGTACCAGCCCGACCCCGCCGAGTTGGCTGGGATGGTGGACCGGGTGGCTGAGGTTTATGCGAAGCACCTCGCCCCAGTGACCAACCTGATCCACGCGAGACCCAGATCCAGAATCCAGGAATTCGCCGACGCCTTCAAACTCAGAAAGGATGAATGAGATGTCCGGGTTGATTTATGGATTGTGCGCCCTGACGGCGCTGCTGTGTGCCTGGCTGCTGCTCTGGAGCGGCCTGTGCTTTGCCGGACTGACCTTGAATAACCTGATCCTCATCGCCGACAAGCTGATTTTCCCCGAGGTGGATCTGTCAGTCTGGCGGTTGATGCTGGCGCTCATCTCCATGATGGTTCTGTTGTACGGCCTGATCTGGAACGCCGAGTGAGGTACCGGTATGTATCAACTGCTGCAGGGTGGGACTGCGATGGCGGCGCTGGTGGCCGGCCTGTTCTTCCTGCGCTTCTGGCGCGACACCCGCGACCGTTTTTTCCTCTTCTTCGCGGTCTCTTTCTGCATTGACGGGCTGCTGCGGGTGGCGCTCGGGCTGACCGCTATTTCGGAAGAGGCCGAGCCGTTTTTCTATCTGGTGCGGCTCTTCTCATTCCTCCTCATCCTGGCTGCGATTGTGGACAAGAATCGGGCGCGGGGGACAAGGAATGTCGGTCGCGGGAAATCACGTCAGAGACTGCCGGCGGGAGGTGACCGGGCAGGCCGGTGACGTCAGTCCCCCTCACTGGCCAGGGCCCGCGTGAGTCTGCCGGTCAGGCTCGCGATCGTGACGACCAGTTCGTCCGGCTCAAGCGGTTTGGCGAGGTGCATATGATAGCCGGCGGCCAGCGAGCGGATGCGGTCTTCGGCGCCCGCGCAGGCGGTCACGGCGATGGCCGGAATACTTTTCAGCGCCCCTCTCTCCTGCCTGATCCGCTGGATCAGGTTGAAGCCATCCATCTCCGGCATGCTGATGTCAGAAATCAGAATCGCGGGCGACCATGACGACATGATGTTCAGCGCCTCGGTCGCGCTGCCGACCGCACGCACCTCGGCCTCGCACCGGGTCAGAATGGCGGTCAGCAGGTCGCGCGTGTCGGCCTCGTCATCAACCACCAGCACCCGCAGCCCGGTGAGCATCGGCGCCGAGTCCGAAAGAGTCGCCTCCTCATCCGGGGCGGGGTCTGCTTCCCTGCCGGCGGTTTCCGCGGCCGGCGAGACCGGCAGCTTGAGCGTGAAGGTCGCGCCCTGCCCCTGCCCCGCGCTCTCGGCCCGCACCGTCCCGCCGTGCAGCTCGACCAGGTGGCGCACGATCGCGAGGCCGAGGCCGAGGCCACCGTGCTTTCTGGTGCTGCTGCCGTCGGCCTGGCGGAACCGGTCAAAGACGTAGGGCAGGAATTCCGGCGGGATGCCCGCGCCGGTGTCGCCGACCGCGATTTCGACATGCCCGTCAACCTGCCTGACTCTGACCTCGACGCGACCGCCGCCGGGCGTGAACTTGATGGCATTCGACAGCAGGTTCCAGACCACCTGCTGCAGGCGGTTCGGGTCGCCCTGCACCGTCTCCGGCACGTCCTCAAACGAAGTCCTGATCTGCACCCCCCGGGCGTCGGCGGCCGGGCGGACGGATTCAATCGCGGCTTCGACGAGCGGGGTGAGTTCGGTCACGCGGATGTCGAGCCGGAGTTTACCGGAGATGATGCCCGAGACGTCGAGCAGGTCGTCAATCAGCTTCTTCTGCGACCGCGCGTTGCGCTCGACGGTTTCGAGCGCCCGCGCCACGTCATCGCCGCTCAGCCTGCCGTCGCGCACGAGGCTGACCCAGCCGAGCATGGCGTTCAGGGGCGTGCGCAGTTCGTGCGAGACGGTGGCGAGGAATTCGTCCTTCAGACGGTTGGCGCGCTCGGCCTCGGCCCGCGCGGCCTGTTCGAGTTTGAGGAAGCGGGTGCGCTCTTCCGCCACCTTCCTGCGCTCGGCGATCTCCTGCTCGAGTACCTCCGCGTGGTGCTGCGCTTCGTCATAGAGCCGCGCGTTTTCGTAAGCCACACAGGCCTGGGAGGTGAGCGTGATGGCGAGCCGCTCGTCCGCCTCGCTGAAGGCCGTCGCCCGGAGCTTGTTGGCCAGACAGAGCCACCCCTGGGCCCGCCCCTGCTCGAGCATCGGCGCGGCGAGGAAAGAGGTGATCGGCAGGCGCGCGAGCGGCGGGGGGAGCGCAGCGCCGCCCTCATCCCGGACGGCGGCGCGCAGCGAGCCGTGTTCCCTGAACTGCCCGGGCAGGTGATCCCGGATGGCTTCGAGCAATTCATCTTTTTCCGCTTTCACCCAGCCGGCGCCGCTCGTCAGGAAATGGCGCAGCGTCCGCCCGTCTTCTTCGAGTACCCCGACCGCCGCCCACTGCGCGCCGATAATGTCACGCGCCTCGTGGCAGAACTTTTCGAGCAGCCGCCCGGGGTCGCGCTCGGTGGCGAGCTGCTGGCCGAGGTCCACGAGCCTGGACAGGCGCTGGAGGTTATAGTTTTCGAGCGCGATGTTCTGTTCGCGCAGCAGCTCGGTCTGTTCCTTGAGCAGCTCGGTCTTCCGGAACAGCTCGGTGAAGACCGCGACCTTCGACCTGAGGATGTGCGGGTCAATCGGTTTGATGATGTAATCCACCGCGCCGACCGAGTACCCGCGCGTCAGGTAGGCCGACCCCGCGTCGTTGTACGCGGTCAGGAAGATGATCGGGATGTGCTGCGTCCGCTCGCGCCCGCGGATCAGCTCCGCCGTCTCGAAGCCGTCAATCTTCGGCATGTGGACGTCGAGCAGGATCACGGCGGCGTCGTTGTCGAGCAGGTAACGCAGCGCCTCCTCGCCCGAGGAGGCGCGCACCAGATTGCGATCCGGCGCCTTGAGGATGGTCTCCAGCGCCAGCAGATTATTCGGGTTGTCATCCACCATCAGGATGTTGATTTTCTGCGTCTCGCTTTCCATCAGTGCGACCTCATGCTGCCGGGCAAAAGTCAGTCATATGATAATCAACCGAAGAGAGTGGATTAAACCCGTGGGGCACTCTCAGAGATCACAATACCTTTCGGTAAAGCCGGTGTTCGTTGTCCAGTGGCTCATAAAACGCCTCGCGCGGCGACAGCCTCAGCGACTCCCGGCCGCCGAGGCCCAGGACGCCGAACATATTGAGGCTCTCGTAAATCAGCTCGTGGACGCGCTCCTGGAGCGGCTGGTTGAAATGGCTCATGACGTTGCGACAGAAGACGACCTGAAACTCATTGAATGAGCCGTCGGTCACGAGGTTGTGTTCCGAGAAGACGACATTGCGCCTGAGCGCGGGGTTGAAGATCACCCGCCCCTCGTGCGTCGTGAAGTAATCGGACAGGTACCGCGTGCCGCCCGAGCGCAGGTAATTGCTCGTATAGTCGCGCACCGACGTGAGCGGGAAGACGCCATCCCGTGCCTTCCTGACCACCTCGCGGCTGAGGTCGGTCGCGTAGATCCGGCAGCGCGGGTAGAGCCCCTCCTCTTCGAGCAGGATCGCCAGCGACCAGACCTCCTCGCCCGTCGAACACCCCGCGAGCCAGACGCGGACGAAGGGGTAAGTCCGCAGCTGCGGCACGACCTTCTCGCGGAACGCGCGGTAGAAGCCCGGGTCGCGGAACATCGTGGTGTCGGCGCTCGCCACCGCCAGCAGCAGCCGCTCCAGACACTCCGCGTCGTGCAGCGCCTTCTCCTGAAAGCCCGAGACGGTCTCGACCCGCTCCTGCCGCATGCAGTCGTGGAGGTGCCGCCGGAGCGAGGACTGCTCGTAATCGCGCAGATCAACCCCGTAGCGCCGGTTCAGCCCTTCAAAGAGCAGGTCAATTTCGATCTGCTCGAGTTCTCCGTCTGCGGTGGGTTCACTCATAGACTGAAGAAAGTCAGAAGTCGGAGGTCAGAACGATGAACGTGAACACGGATTCCGCACTCCATCGTTCATCGTTCTGACTTCCGACTTCCATTCGTTACACGCTGGCCGCTTTCCGCCGGTAGAGCCAGACGCGGAGCATCGAAAGCAGCTGATCAATGTCGAGCGGCTTGGAGATGTAATCCGAGGCGCCCGCCTCGATGCACTTGTCGCGGTCGGCCTTCATCGCCTTGGCGGTGAGCGCGATGATCGGGAGCGGGTGGAACCGCTCGATCGCGCGGATCGCCTGCATCGTCTCGTAACCGTCCATCTCCGGCATCATGATGTCCATCAGCACGACGTCGGTGTCCGGGTTCTGCCCGAGCAGTTCGATGGCTTCGCGCCCGTTCTCCGCGCGCAGCACCTCCATGCTGTAGCTCTCGAGCGAGCTGGTTAAGGCGAAGATGTTGCGCACGTCGTCGTCCACGATCAGCACCTTTTTGCCGGCGAGGACGGGGTCGCTGCGGAGCAGCTGTTCGAGCATCCGCCGCTTCGGCTCCGGCAGGCTCGACTCGACGCGGTGCAGGAAGAGCGACGTTTCGGCGAGCAGCCGCTCGGGCGAATTGGCCTCCTTGACCACGATCGCGTCGGCGACCAGCCGGAGCTGCGTCTCCTCCTTCGCCGTCAGGTCCTTGCCGGTGTAGATGATGATCGGCAGGTCGGTCAGTTCGAGGTCTTTCTGGATCCGCTCGATCAGGTCAAAGCCGCTCATGTCCGGCAGCTTGAGGTCAAGCACCATGCAGTCGAACTGGTTAGCCTGCAGGGCGGCGAGCGCCTCGGCGCCGGTCGCCACCGCCGTCGTCTCGACGTCGCCCTCGCCGATCAGCTCGACGATGCTCATCCGCTGCGTGTCGTCGTCCTCGACGACGAGCAGGTGGCGGATGTTGCGCTGGGCGAAGGCCGCGATCTTGTCGAAGGATTCGATCAGCTGCTCGCGGGTGACGGGCTTCTGCAGGTGGGTGAGCGCGCCGAGGCGCCGCGGCTGGTACTCGCGGTCATCGGCCGTGATGATGTGGACCGGGATGTGGCTCGTCTTCGGGTCGTGCTTCAGGCGGTCCAGCACCGTCCAGCCGTCGCGGTCGGGCAGCTTGATGTCGAGCGTGATCGCGTCCGGCTTGTGCTTGCGCGCGAGCGTCAGCGCGGCGTCCCCCTGGGCGGCGACGATGCCCTTGAAGCCCTTCTCGTGCGCCAGGTCGAGCAGGATCTGCGCGAAGAGCGCGTCGTCTTCGACGATCAGCACGACGCGGTCGCCGGGCTTGAGGTGGGCGCGGTCGTCGGCGATCTCGCTGATCTCGTTATACTCGACGGCGCTGAAGAAGGGGATGTCGGTGCCCGCCGCGCGCGATTGCGCGATGACCATCCGCCTCCGCTCGTCCGCCCCGCTCGCCAGCGAGGTCGGCGGCAGCGTACTCTGGGAAATGGCCTCGTGCGTGCGCGGCAGGTAGAGCGTAAAGGTGCTGCCCTCGCCCGGCGCGCTCACCACGCGGATCTCGCCGCCGAGCAGTCGCGCGATCTCGCGGCTGATCGAGAGCCCGAGGCCCGTCCCGCCGTACTTGCGGCTGGTCGTCCCGTCGGCCTGCTGGAACGGCTCCCAGATGATCCGCTGCTTCTCGGCCGGGATGCCGATGCCGGTGTCAATGACCGCGAAGGTGATCACCTGGTCGGCCTGGTTGAGCGCCTCATGCGCGTAAGTGCCGCGCCGGTCGGCGACCCTGATCTGGAGCGTGACCCGGCCGCGCTCGGTGAACTTGAAGGCGTTCGAGAGCAGGTTCTTGAGGATCTGCTGGAGCCGCTTCTGGTCGGTGCGCATCAGCGCCGGCAGCGCCGGCCCGCGGTCAATGGTGAATTCCAGCCCCTTGTCGGCGGCGACCTGGTGGAAGCTGCGGTTGAGCTGGTCGGTCACCTCGGTGAAGGAGACCTCGCCGATCTCGATCGCCATCATGCCCGACTCGATCTTCGAGAGGTCCAGAATGTCGTTGATCAGCGAGAGCAGGTCGTTGCCCGACGAGTGGATCGTCTCGGCGAACTGCACCTGCCTGGACGACAGGTTGCCCTCGGTGTTCTCGGCCATCTGCCGCGAGAGGATGAGCATCGAGTTGAGCGGCGTGCGCAGCTCGTGCGACATGTTGGCGAGGAACTCCGACTTGTACTTGGAGGTGAGCGCCAGCTGCTCGGCCTTCTCCTCCATTGCCCAGCGCGCCTCCTCGACCTCGCGGTTCTTGGCCTCGACCTCGGTCTTCTGCTGTTCGAGCAGCGACGCCTTCTCCTGCAGCTCCTCGTTCGTCTTGCGCAGCTCCTCCTGCTGCATGCGCAGCCGCTCCTCGGACTCGCGCAGCGTGAGCGCCTGCTGTTCGAGCCGCTCGTTGGTCATCTTCAGCTCGTCCTGCTGGCTCTGGAGTTCTGAGGCGAGCGATTGCGACTGGATGAGCAGCCGCTCGGTGCGCGTGTTGGCCTCGATCGTGTTCAGGACGATCCCGATGCTCTCGGTCAGCAGATCGAGGAAGGTCGTGTGAATTTCGCTGAAGCGGTTGAAGGAGGCGAGTTCGATCACCGCCTTGACCTCCTCTTCAAACAGCACGGGCAGCACGACGATGTTGAGGGGCCCGGCCTCACCCAGCCCCGAGCTGATGACGATGTAATCGTCGGGCACTCCGGTCAGCAGGATGCGCTTCCTTTCGAGCATGCACTGCCCGACCAGCCCCTCGCCAGGCTTGAATTCATTGGCCAGTTTCTTGCGCTGCGTGAAGGCGTAGCCGCCGAGCAGTTTCATGACCGGCGTGCCCTCTTCCGTGCGCTGGTTGACGTAGAAGACGCCCTGCTGCGCGTCGACGAGCGGCGCCAGCTCTGAGAGGATCATGTTGGCGACGGTCGTCATGTCGCGCTGGCCCTGGAGCATCCCGGTGAAGCGCGCGAGGTTGGTCTTGAGCCAGTCCTGCTCAGTGTTCTTCTGAGTCGTCTCCTTGAGGTTGCGGATCATCTCGTTGATGTTGTCCTTGAGCGCCGCCACCTCGCCTTCCGCTTTGACCGTGATCGAGCGGGTCAGGTCGCCCTGCGTCACGGCCGTCGAGACCTCGGCGATCGCGCGCACCTGAGTGGTCAGGTTCGCGGCCAGCTGGTTGACGTTATCGGTCAGGTCGCGCCACGTGCCGTAAGCGCCCGGCACGTTGGCCTGCCCGCCGAGCTTGCCTTCGACGCCCACCTCGCGCGCCACCGTCGTGACCTGATCGGCGAAGGTCGCCAGCGTGTCGGTCATCGCGTTGATCGTGCTGGCCAGCTCCGCGATCTCGCCCTTCGACTCAATCGTCAGCTTGCGTTTGAGGTCGCCATTCGCGACGGCGGTCACCACCTGTGCGATGCCGCGGACCTGCGCGGTCAGGTTGCCGGCCATGAAGTTGACGCTGTCGGTCAGGTCCTTCCACGTCCCCGCCACGCCGCGCACATCGGCCTGGCCGCCGAGCTTGCCTTCGGTACCGACCTCGCGCGCCACGCGCGTCACCTCTGACGCGAACGAGTTGAGCTGATCCACCATCACGTTGATGGTGTTCTTGAGTTCGAGGATCTCCCCCTTCACGTCTACCGTGATCTTCTTCGACAAATCGCCTCTGGCCACCGCCGTCGTCACGTCGGCGATGTTGCGCACCTGACCCGTCAGGTTGCTGGCCATGAAGTTCACGTTGTCGGTCAGATCTTTCCACGTCCCCGCCACGCCGCGCACGTCGGCCTGGCCGCCGAGTTTGCCTTCGGTACCGACCTCGCGCGCCACGCGCGTCACCTCCGAGGCGAACGAGTTGAGCTGATCCACCATCCGGTTGATCACCTCCTTGATCTGAAGAATCTCGCCTCGCACGTCCACCGTGATTTTTTGTGTGAGGTCGCCGTTGGCGATAGCGGTCGCGACCTTCGACATGTCACGAAGCTGCACGGTCAGGTTGCCGGCCATCGAGTTCACGTTGTCGGTCAGGTCCTTCCACGTACCCGCCACGCCAGGCACCTGCGCCTGGCCGCCGAGTTTGCCTTCGGTACCGACCTCGCGCGCCACGCGCGTCACTTCCGACGCGAACGCGTTGAGCTGATCCACCATCCGGTTGATCGTGTTCTTGAGATCGAGAATTTCTCCCTTCACGTCCACAGTGATCTTCTTGGAGAGGTCGCCGTTCGCCACCGCCGTCGTCACGTCGGCGATGTTGCGGACCTGCGCGGTCAGGTTGCCGGCCATGAAGTTGACGCTGTCGGTCAGGTCCTTCCACGTCCCCGCCACGCCGCGCACGTCGGCCTGGCCGCCGAGCTTGCCTTCGGTACCGACCTCGCGCGCCACGCGCGTCACCTCTGACGCGAACGAGTTGAGCTGATCCACCATTCGGTTGATCGTGTCTTTCAGCTCGAGGATTTCGCCGCGCACGTCCACGGTGATCTTCTTCGAGAGGTCGCCGTTCGCCACGGCCGTCGTCACGTCGGCGATGTTGCGCACCTGGGCGGTCAGGTTGCCGGCCATCGAGTTGACGCTGTCGGTCAGGTCCTTCCACGTCCCGCCGACGCCGCGCACGTCAGCCTGGCCGCCGAGCTTGCCTTCGGTACCGACCTCGCGCGCCACGCGCGTCACCTCCGAGGCGAACGAGTTGAGCTGGTCAACCATCCGGTTGATCGTGTTCTTGAGTTCGAGGATCTCCCCCTTCACGTCCACCGTGATCTTCTTCGAGAGGTCGCCGTTCGCCACGGCGGTCGTCACGTCGGCAATGTTACGCACCTGGCCAGTGAGGTTGCCGGCCATCGAGTTCACGTTGTCGGTCAGATCCTTCCACGTACCCGCCACATCAGGCACCTGCGCCTGGCCGCCGAGCTTGCCTTCGGTGCCGACCTCGCGCGCCACGCGCGTCACTTCCGACGCGAACGAGTTGAGCTGGTCCACCATCGTGTTGATGGTGTTCTTGAGTTCGAGGATTTCGCCGCGCACGTCCACCGTGATCTTCTTCGACAAATCGCCTCTGGCCACGGCGGTCGTCACCTCGGCGATGTTACGGACCTGACCGGTCAGGTTGCCGGCCATCGAGTTGACGCTGTCGGTCAGGTCCTTCCACGTCCCGCCGACGCCCTTCACATCGGCCTGACCGCCGAGTTTGCCTTCGGTGCCGACTTCGCGCGCCACGCGCGTCACTTCTGACGCGAACGAGTTGAGCTGGTCCACCATCCGGTTGATCGTGTTCTTGAGTTCGAGGATTTCTCCTTTCACGTCCACGGTGATCTTTTTGGAAAGGTCGCCGTTGGCGACCGCCGTCGTCACATCGGCGATGTTACGCACCTGACTGGTCAGGTTGCCGGCCATGAAGTTCACGTTGTCGGTCAGATCCTTCCATGTGCCTGCGACGCCCGGCACCTGCGCCTGGCCGCCGAGTTTGCCTTCGGTGCCGACTTCGCGCGCCACACGCGTCACTTCCGACGCGAATGCGTTGAGCTGGTCAACCATCACGTTGATGGTGTCTTTCAGCTCGAGGATTTCGCCGCGCACGTCCACAGTGATCTTCTTCGAGAGGTCGCCGTTCGCCACGGCGGTGGTCACTTCCGCGATGTTGCGCACCTGGCCGGTGAGGTTGGAGGCCATGGAGTTCACGGAATCGGTCAGGTCTTTCCACGTGCCGGCGACACCGCGCACCTGCGCCTGACCGCCGAGTTTGCCTTCGGTGCCGACTTCGCGGGCGACGCGGGTCACTTCCGAGGCGAAGGCGTTGAGCTGGTCCACCGTGGTGTTGATGGTTTCCTTGAGCTGAAGGATTTCGCCCTTCACGTCCACCGTGATCTTCTTCGACAAGTCGCCATTGGCGATGGCGGTCGACACTTCGGCGATGTTACGCACCTGGGTGGTCAGGTTGGCGGCGAGCAGATTGACGTTGTCGGTCAAGTCCTTCCAGGTACCGGCGACGCCCGGCACGTTGGCCTGGCCGCCGAGACGGCCGTCGGTGCCGACCTCGCGCGCCACGCGCGTGACTTCCGAGGCGAAGGCGTTGAGCTGGTCGACCATGGTGTTGAGGGTTTCCTTCAGCTGAAGGATTTCGCCCGACACCGTCACGGTGATCTTCTTCGACAGGTCGCCGCCGGCGATGGCGGTCGCCACTTCGGCGATGTTGCGCACCTGAGCGGTCAGGTTGGAGGCCATGAAATTGACATTGTCGGTCAAGTCTTTCCAGGTGCCGGCGACGCCGGGCACCTGGGCCTGGCCGCCCAGCTTGCCTTCGGTGCCCACTTCCTTGGCGACGCGTGTCACTTCCGAAGCGAAAGCGTTGAGCTGGTCCACCATGGTGTTGACGGTTTCCTTCAGCTGAAGGATTTCGCCCGACACGTTCACGGTGATCTTCTTCGACAAGTCGCCGCCCGCGATCGCGGTCGCCACATCGGCGATGTTTCGCACCTGGGCGGTCAGGTTCGACGCCATGAAGTTC
>DASRDU010000001.1:0-8325 GCA_035652435.1 Blastocatellia bacterium | reverse complement strand
ACCGGGTGTCGGTGATCCCGCTCGAGTTGCCGCCGTTGCGCGAGCGGCGGGAGGACATCCCGGAGCTGGTGCAGCACTTCCTGGGGAAGTTCGCGGGGCAGTCGGGGAGGCCGGTCAAGCAGTGCGCGGCGGAGGTGATGAAGTACCTGGAGGAGTACGACTGGCCGGGTAACGTGCGGGAGCTGGAGAACACGATCGAGCGGGCGGTGGCGCTGGAGGCGGGCGAGGAGATCCAGTCGGCGCGGCTGCCCGAGCGCATCCTCCGTTATTCGCCGCAGCAGGCCAGCGGCGAACTCAACCTGCCTGAAAACGGCATTGATCTCGAAAACTACCTGCGCGAACTGGAGAAGAGCTACCTGATGGAGGCGCTGCGCCGGACCCAGGGCAATCAGACGCGTGCCGCTGAGATGCTGCATATGACGGTGCGCAGCTTGCGCCACTGTCTGGACAAATACGGCATCCGTCAGCTCACCAGCCAGATGCGCGAGGTCGCTGCCAACGGCAAGAAATAGATTCAGCATGAACGGCTGGAGACTTCAGGATGAAGTCAGAGTGATGGGTAAGCGATGAGTGAAGAAAGGAGAGTGATGTTCCGGTCGGTGATTCAGCCTGTTTTCTGCGTGCCCGGCCCTGTCAAAGGGTGGCATGGATTTTGCAACACCCTCCGCGAGTGACTACACCTGCGAGGACCCCTGAGGAGGTGGAGCGTAACCGGGGGAGAAAAATGACAGGCAGGCAAAAAGGATTCTCGTTACTGGAACTACTTCTCGTCGTCGCAATCATTGGCATTATCTCCGCGATTGCGATCCCGAACCTTGCCAGCGCCCAGCGCAGATCGAAGGAAAGCTCCGCCATCAGCAACGTGCGTGTGCTGACTACGGCGGAAAGCGCCTATCTGGCCGCAGTGGGCGGCTCCGCGCGCTATGGGACGCTGGATGAGCTGATTACGGGTGGTTATGCTGACAACACCTTCAACTGGGTCAAAAGTTCTTATTTGTACACCATCACCCAGCCATCGGGTACGGGAAGTTATCGGATCAAAGCCGACCCGCAGGGTTCGGGGATGATGTATTTTTACGCGGGGGAGGATGGCCGGATTCTTGAGAACACGGTGGACGACCCGGCGACAGCGACTCCGGTCTCAAATCGGTGACAAAGAGCGTCAGTCGAATGGTCGCGAATTGTAAAATCTCCTGAGATTCAACCGGTTCTCAAGCCTCACTGAATCCAATATCCCTGTTACAGGGTTGTCACGGCCGCCCCGGGCAGACACTCCCCCTTGTCAGCCACTACCGAAAAGCAAAAAGTTATCCGAATGGATGCTATTGCGCAGCCGGACGCCGGGTATAATCCCGGCATTCGTTGTGATGAGTGAAGGGCCCGCAACTATGCAAAAGGCGAACAGCCAGTCTCGTCCACAACCGGCAGCCGCTCTGCGACGCGCCCGCGACCTGCTGGCCGCGCGGCAGAATGCGGACGGCGGCTGGGGGTACGTAACTGGTGCGCAGAGTTTTACCGAACCCACGTGCTACGCGCTGCTGGCGCTCGGCGGGGCGCCCGCCCTGCCGGTGACTGATGCTCAGTCCTCCAACAGTCAGGCAGGGCGGCCCGAACACCTGACTCGCGCGCTCGAGTGGTTTGAGCGGCACAGTAACAGTGCCGGGGCCGTCACCTTTGAGGGCGAGCAGGCCTGGCCGGATAACTGGGGGACGATTCTCTCGTGTTTTACTTTTCACCGGTTGAAGGTCCGCGGTGAGCTGGGCGGGAATTACCAGCGTTACCTGCTGGCTTCACGGGGCAATCGCATCGGCCCTAACCACGCGGCCCCGCTCAGGCTCAACGGCGAACTCCAGGCATGGTCGTGGGCGACGGGCACGGCGAGCTGGGTCGAACCGACGGCCTACGCGCTGCTGGCGCTCAAGGCCGGAGGACTCGGCGGTCACGAGCGAGTTAAAACTGGCGAAGCTTACCTGCTTGATCGCGCCTGTTACGAGGGCGGGTGGAATTACGGCAACAAGGAGGTTCTCGACGTGAAACTGGAGCCGATGCCGACCAACACGGCCTTCGCGCTGCTGGCGCTGCAGGATTTCAAGCGTGATCATGAAGTCATTCAGAAATCGCTGGCATGGTTTGAAGCCGAGCTGGCCGAACACCAGTCCACGCTCGCGCTCGCGCTCGGCACATTGTGCCTGGACATTTACGGGCGCCCGGTCGGGAAGCTGCTCAATAACCTGCTGGCCCGTCAGGAAGCCGACGGGGGCTGGCGTGGCAATCATCATCTGACGGCGCTGGCCGCGCTGGCCCTCGCGGCGGCCGTCGAGAAGCAGAACGTTTTCAGGATTTCCTGACCCGGGATCTGACAGATGCGCACTGACGAAAAGAGAACCAGACATCCAATCACGCGCCGCAGGTTTCTGCAGGCCGCGACGGTGGCGGCCTCCGGCGTGGCGGGGCTCGCTTCTCCCGCGTGCCGGGATTTTCGTCTCAGGGCGCGTGATTACAATCCGCTCGCGGAGCAGGCGCGCGTGACGATCCTGCATGCCAGCTCTTACGACAAAAATCTGAGCGACCTGCTGCGGCAGGGGATGAAGAATCATGCGCTCAACGTCCGGGGCAAGCGCGTGGTCCTCAAACCGAATCTGGTCGAGTACCACGCCGCGCACAGGATCAACACGAATCCGCTGCTGGTCGCCGCCGCCATTGACTGCTTCAGGGCACTGGGCGCGGCCGAGGTGATCGTCGCCGACGGCCCCGGCCACCAGCGCGACACGGAAATGCTGCTGGAACTATCGGGCCTGGACGAGGTCGTGCGCGGCGAGAAGGCGCGTTTTGTTGACCTCAACACCGACAGCATTCACCGCGTCGAAACGGCCACGCACCTCGCGAAGCTCGGCGAACTCTGGCTGCCGGAGACGATCCTGGGCGCCGATCTGGTGGTCTCAATGCCGAAGATGAAGACGCACCACTGGGCCGGCGTGACGCTGTCGCTCAAGAACCTGTTCGGCGTGATCCCGAGCGTGCGTTACGGCTGGCCGAAGAACGTGTTGCACTGGCACGGGATTGACGAATCCATCGTGGACATCGCGACGACCGTCAGGCCGGGGTTCACGATCATTGACGGCATCGAGGGCATGGAAGGCAACGGCCCGCTGCACGGCGAGACGGTCAATTCGCAGGTCATCGTCATGAGCGAGAACCTGGCGGCGGCCGACGCGACTGCCGCGAGGCTGATGGGCCTCGACCCGCTCAAGGTCGTCCACCTAAGCTATATGCGTGACCTCGGCGCGCCCGTTGCCGCGCGGCGGATCACGCAGGCCGGCGAACGGCTGGCCGATTACCGCCGCGAGTTCCGGCTGCTTGATTCATTCGCCCATTTGAGAACATAGCAATCACCGGCAAACTTTCCCGATTTGCCGACAGCCACCCGTCGCCCCCCGGTTTGAATCCACGCCCCGCGAGTTGAAAGACGACGACAGACTTCACGGTCTGTCCGGCCTGCCGTTATGAAAGTAGTTCCGATTGCTCTCAACACGTTTCGCGAATCGGTGCGCGACCGCGTGCTGTACAACCTGATTCTCTTCGTGCTGCTGCTGGTGGGCGCCTCGCTCCTGCTCGGCGAGCTTTCGATGTCGCAGGAAACAAAAATCATCGTGGACATGGGTTTGTCGGCGATGTCCATCTTCGGCGTGCTGATCTCGATCTTCATCGGCATCGGCCTCGTCTACAAAGAGATTGACAAGCGGACGATCTACAGCCTGCTGGCCAAACCGATTCATCGTCACGAATTCATCCTCGGCAAATATTTCGGCCTCTGCTTCACGCTGTTCGTGAACACGGCGGTGATGGCGGTGGCGGTCGCGCTGGCGCTGCTCATCAAAAACGGCCCGAGCGCGCTCCAGTGGAAGATTCTGCCGGCGGCGTACCTGATCTTTCTCGAGCTGATGGTCGTGACGGCGGTGGCGCTGCTCTTCTCGTCCTTCTCGTCGCCGGCCCTCTCGGCGCTGCTCGCGTTCTTCCTCTTCGTCATCGGGCGGTTCAGCGCCGACCTGAAGCTGTTCGCCGACACGGTCGGTTCCGGCGCGGTGAAGATGTTCTGTCAGGCGCTCTATTACGCGCTGCCGAATCTGGCGAACTTCAACTACATCCGGGAGACGGCTCATGGCCAGGTGGCTTCGGGGCGGATGATCGGCGCGGCGACGGTCTACGCCGCGCTCTATATCACCGTGCTGCTCTCGGCCACCGTGGTGATTTTTCAGCGGAGAAATTTCAAGTAGTCATGAGAACGTGGTTGTGGACATCATTGCTGCTCGCCAGTCTCGGCCTGAGCTTCCCGCTCCAGCGCTGGATGGACGCGCAGCGCGGCCAGGCGGCGGTCGTCGAGGATTCGCTCTACGTGTCGTCGGGCAAAACGCTCAGGCGGATGAGCCTCGGATTTGACGCGCTGCTCGCGGACGTTTACTGGCTGCGTACGATTCAGTATTTCGGCGGCAGAATGCAACTGGTCCGGGGCCGGGTCAATTTCCTCAACGTCAAAGACTGGCATCTTGATCTGCTCGAACCGCTGCTCACGATCACGACCGAACTCGACCCGAATTATGTTCAGGCCTGGCGCTTCGGCGGGACCTTCCTGACCGACCTTGACCCGGAGCGCGGGATCGCGTTCGTGCGGCGCGGGATCGAAAACAACCCCGATGAATGGCGGCTCTATCAGGATCTCGCTTACATCTACTGGAAACACGGGCGCTACCAGGAGGCGAGCGAGACTTACGGCCGGGGCGGCGCGATCAGGGGCGCGCCCGCCTGGATGAAGACCCTGCAGGCCGTGGTGCTGCTCAAGGGCGGTGACCGCGAGACGGCGCGCGAAATCTTCCGGCGGATGTATGCGGAGGGCGACGACGATTACACAAAAAAACTGAGTCTGGCCCGGCTGCGAAGCCTGCAGGCCGAAGACGAAATGGCTTTGCTGGGACGGCTGCTCTCCGCCTGGCGCGAGCGCAGCGGTTCGTGCCCGCAATCGCTGCCGGCGCTCATCAAATCCACCTCCCCGCAACTGCGCAATCAGATGGCGCAGGGCGGGATGCAGTTTGACGATAATTACCTGCCTCTCGACCCCGAAGGCTTCCCCTACGCTTACAACCCTTCCACCTGCGCAATCGCACTGGCCGACAAGTCCACGATTGTTCGCTGGAACAGTTATTGACAACAGCGGTCAGCGACCGGTGATTGGCTGAAGGATCAGCCGACCGCCGACCGCCCGCCGACACCCGGTATGCTGGCACTTGAGATCAACAATCTGACGAAAGATTACCCGGTCGGTTTCTGGAAGAAGCGGACGGTGCGTTCGCTCGACCGGCTGAATCTGGAAGTGGGGCAGGGCGAAGCCTTCGGCTTCCTCGGCCCGAACGGCGCGGGCAAAACGACGACGCTCAAAATCCTGATGCGGCTGATCTACCCGACCGCCGGCGAGGCGCGCATCCTCGGCCGCCCGCTCGATGACATGCGGATGCGGGCGCGGATCGGTTACCTGCCTGAGCAGCCGTACTTTTACGACTACCTGACGGCGCGCGAGTTCCTGATTTATTGCGGCAGGCTTTTTGACCTGCCGCGCGAGACGGCCGCCAGGCGCGCGGAGATGCTGCTCAGTCAGGTCGGGCTGACGGAAGCGGCGGACAAGCACCTGCGCAAATTCTCGAAGGGCATGTTGCAGCGCGCGGGGCTCGCGCAGGCGCTCGTCAACGACCCCGAGGTGCTGTTTCTCGACGAGCCGATGTCGGGCCTCGACCCGCTCGGGCGGCGCGAGGTGCGCGACCTGATCCACGGCCTGCGCGAACAGGGCAAGACGGTCTTCTTCTCGTCGCATGTCCTCTCCGACGTCGAGGCGCTCTGCGACCGCGTCGCGATCCTCAACCGCGGGAAACTGGTCGAATCGGGCCGGCTCTCGGACATCCTTGGCGGCCAGAACAATGAAATGGAAGTGGTGGCGAGAGGCGTCGGCGAAATCGCGCTGGCCGAGGTGCGCGGCCTCGCCACGTCCGTCGTGCCGACCGCGGAAGGCGCGCGGATCAGGGTGCGCACTGAATTCGAGGTCGAACACGTGCTGATGATCATTCACCGCGGCGGCGGGAGCCTCGTTGCGGTCAACCCGGTGCGCGAATCACTCGAAGATTTATTCGTCCGCGAAGTCGGCGACACTGCCCTGGTCGCTGAGGGCGCGGTCAGTTGAAGAGGAGGCCGGCCCCGGCGGGTTTTACAACAAGGGGAAAGCTATGACTGAACTGCAAATCATCAATCAGATTACTGCCAACCAGCCCGCCCTGACGGCCACGCAGATGCAGGCTTACTGGCGAGAACTCGACGGGTTGCTGCTGCGCATCGAAAGCGCCGCGACCCCTTACCACGTGCTGGGGATCGAATGCACGGCCGATTACCAGGACATCTGGTCGGCCTACCAGCAGCACGTCGCGCTGCTTTACCCATCCTATTCGATCAACTCGATCTTCCCCGAGGCGATGCAGCTCAAGGTGGAGCGCGCCTTCGCCAAAATCTCGCGCGCCTTCGCCGTCCTCGCCAACGCCAGCCGGCGGCGCAGGTATGACGGGGTGACGTCGCAACTCGTCAGGCCGGTGGCCGAAGCCGCGGAACCGGCACCGGTCGCCGCTCAGGTGATCAGCCTGCCCGAGATTTCGATTGTGACTCCGGAGAAGAATGCCTGTGCGGAAAATGTCCCCGTCAGGGAAGAGTCCGCTGCGGTCGTCCTGACGAGCAACAAATATCCGCGCCGGTTCCCGCGCTTCAAAATGCGGCTGCCGGTGCGCCTCACCGGCTACAGCCACCAGGGCAATATCTGGCAGGAAGAGACCGTGACCGGTGAAGTGAGCCGGATGGGCGCGCTCGTGCGGATGAAACAGCGCGTGCGGCACGGCAGCGTGCTGTACCTGAACCTGCCACTGCCCGACAAGCTGCGGGCTTACAGTTTCAGAGAGTCTGATTACAAAACTTACGCCATCGTGCGCAGTGTCATCCCGCGCGGCGACGGGGTGCGTGACGTGGGGCTGGAATTCCTTGGCAAGAATCCGCCGGAAGGTTATTTCG
Organism: Blastocatellia bacterium; assembly: GCA_035652435.1. Classification (GTDB taxonomy): domain Bacteria; phylum Acidobacteriota; class Blastocatellia; order RBC074; family RBC074; genus DASRDU01. The sequence continues at coordinate 1,233 of DASRDU010000001.1, read as the reverse complement.
ACAAACCCTGGGATACCTTCCGCACCGAAGCCTGGAGGGGCACCGACCGGCGGCGCATGCCGCGCGTCAATCGCATCGAGCCGGTCACGCTGGAATTCTTTACCGACACGAAACAACTGCTGGCGAAAGGGGAAGCCAGGACTGAAACCCTTAGCCGGGGCGGGGCCTGCATCCTCATTGACTGCCTGCCTGATGAATTCGATCTGGTCGGGGTTTCCGCCGGCGATTATAACTTCGAGTCGCTGGCCGTCGTGGCCAACCGCTTCTCCGGGCAGGACGGACAGCAGCGCCTGTGCCTGCAATTCATTGATCAGGAGTGGCCGATCTGAAAGCTGAGGCGGCGGGGCCACCCCCGCCCCACGCCAGCCCGCCTGAGGAATCACGTGTCTTTCCTTCATCGCACAGCACAATCTGCCCCGGGCGGCACGCCGCCCGGGGCCGCGAAGACGCAGGCCTATTTCATCGAGGTGGATGAACTGCTGGCCGCGATTGAGCGCGCCGACACGCCGTACCATGTCCTCAGCCTCGACCGCTCGGCCAGCCGCGAGCGCGTCCTCGAAGCCTATCAGCAGGTGTTGAATCTGCTCTTCCCGCCCTATCATCTCAGCGTCTCTTTCCCGGCCGAGTTCCGGCACCGGCTGGATCAGGCTTTCGAGAAGACCGCGCAGGCCCTGTCGGTGCTGGCGGATTTCAATCGGCGGAAGGAATATGACCAGAGGCCGCAGCCGATCACGAAGCCTTCTCCCCCGGCGGAAAAGCCCACCAGCCGGCTGCGCCACTTGTCCGATGAGACCATTGAAATCGGGCAGACGGTGGCGCAGCGCGAAGTCTTCACGATCTCGAAAGACGACGGCAAAAATCGCCGGCGGAGCGAGCGCTTCAAAATGAAGCTGCCTGTGCGCGTGACGGGACATGATCGGCAGGAAGGCCGGTGGCATGAAATGACTGAGTCGGTGGATGTGAGCCGCACCGGGGTGCTGATCCGGGTCAGTCATCGCGTGCTGCACAACACAGTTCTCCAACTGACGCTGCCGCTGCCGCTCAAGCTGCGCGCGCACGGCTTCACCGAAGCGACCTATAACGTCTACGGCATCGTCCGCCGGGTCGTCCCGCTCAACGAGGGGGTGCGCGCGGTGGGCGTCGAGTTCATCGGCGAACACCCGCCGCCGGGTTACCTCGACAAGCCGTGGGCGGTCTGCCGCACCAAGCAGTGGCTCGGCATCAACCGACGCC